>JAIESC010000155.1 GCA_019746355.1 Xanthobacteraceae bacterium
GGCACCGACACCGGCGGCTCGGTGCGCAATCCCGCGACCTGCTGCGGCATCATCGGGCTGAAGCCGACCTATGGCGCCATCAGCCTCAACGGCGTGTTCCCGCTGACCCATTCGCTCGATCACGTCGGGCCGATGACGCGCACGGTCGAGGACAACGCGATCTTCTTTCACACCATCGCCGGCCACGATCCGGACGACCCGACCAGCACGACGCGGGCGGCCGGCGACTGCCTGAAAGACCTCAAGAGCGGGATCAAGGGGCTGCGCATCGGCCTGATCGAGCATTTCTACGCCGAGGACGCCGCGGCCGACCCGGAGCAGGTGGCGGCGATTGCGGCCGCGACCGAGGTGCTGCGGACGCTGGGCGCGCAGGTGAAGCCGGTCCGGCTGTCGCCGCTGTCGCTGTGGACCGACTGCAACCGCACCATTCACGCGGCCGAGGCCTACGCGATCCACGAGCGCGACATCCAGGAGCGGCCGGAGGACTTCGCGTTGCTGACGCGCAACCGCATCATGCCGGGCGCGTTCGTGTCGGCGTCGAAATACATCAAGGCGCAGCAGCTGCGCGCGGCGCTCAGCCGCGAATTCGCCGAGGCGATGCAGGGCCTCGACGCGGTGATCACGCTGTCGAGCCTGTGGCTTCCTTGCCAGATCGACGATCCGGCGGCGGTCGCCAGGACCTACGACCAGCAATGCCGGCTGGTGTTCAACGTCACCGGAACGCCGGCGATCTCGGTGCCGACCGGCCGCAGCAAGGACGGCCTGCCGCTGGCGATGCAGATCGCCGCCCGCGCGTTCGACGAGCCGGTGGTGTTCCGCATCGCCGAGGCCTATTGCGCGGCGGCCAGGACCTGCATCGGCGCGGATGCGGCGACGCAGCCGCCGTTGCCGCAGGCCACGCGCACCGCCGCAGAATAGCTACTGCATGGCTACTGCGCGGCAAGCCCGAGCCGCTGGATCAACTCGCCCTTGAACTTGTAGTCGGCGCGGGTCTGCGCCTCGAACTGCGCGCTGTCGAGATACACGATGGCCTGCCCGGTGTTGCCGGTGACGCGCAGCACGGTTTCACTTTTGACGGCGTTGGCGCAGCCGCGCTCGAGCGCCGATTTCACCGCGGCCGGCAGGCCCCTGGGCGCGAACACGCCGTTGTGGCCCGGCGGCACCGACGTCGTCACGCCCAGCTCCTTCGCGGTCGGCACGTTCGGATAGGCCGGATGGCGCTTGTCGGAGAACATCACCAGCGGCCTGATGCTGTCGTTGCCGCGGATCGAGGACACCGCGGCGACGCCGAAGTCGAGATCGCCCTTGAGCAGGACCGGCAGCATCGCGCCGTCGCCGCGGAACGGCAGGTGCTGAACCTTGATCTTCATGGCGTCGGCGAAGTTCTCCCCGGACAGGTGCGGGATCGAGCCGAGGCCCGAGTGGCCGAACGTGAGCCCGTCCGGCTTGCCCTTGGCCGCGTCGAGCAGGTCTTTCGCCGCCTTGAATTTCGAGTTCGGCCCGACCGCGATGGTGAAGACGTTCTCGAACACCTGGCAGATGTATTCGAACGAATCGG
>JAIESC010000289.1 GCA_019746355.1 Xanthobacteraceae bacterium
CCGATTCGTTCGAATACATCTGCCAGGTGTTCGAGAACGTCTTCACCATCGCGGTCGGGCCGAACTCGAAATTCAAGTCGGCGAAAGACCTGCTCGATGTCGCGAAAAGCAGGCCGGACGGGCTGACGTTCGGTCATTCGGGCCTCGGCTCGATCCCGCATCTGTCCGGCGAGAACTTCGCCGATGCCATGACGATCAAGGTTCAGCACCTGCCGTTCCGCGGCGACGGCGCGATGCTGCCGGTCCTGCTGAAGGGCGATCTGGATTTCGGCGTCGTCGCCGTGTCTTCGATCCGCGGCAACGACAGCATCCGGCCGCTGGTGATGTTCTCCGACAAGCGTCATCCGGCCTATCCGGAGGTGCCGACCGCGAAGGAACTGGGTGTGACGACGTCGGTGCCGCCGGGCCACAACGGCGTGTTCGCGCCCAGGGGTCTGCCCGCCGAGGTGAAGTCGGCGCTCGAGCGCGGCTGCGCCAATGCCGTCAAGAGCGAGACCGTGCTGCGCGTCACCGGCAACACCGGGCAGACCATCGTCTACCTGGACAGCGCCCGGTTCGAAGCGCAGACGCGCGCCGATTACAAGTTCAAGGGCGAACTGATCCGGCGGCTCGGGCTTGCGGCGCAGTAGCTATGCGGTAGCTATTCCGCGGCGGTGCGCGTCGCCTGCGGCAACGGCGGCTGCGTCGCCGCATCCGCGCCGATGCAGGTCCTGGCCGCTGCGCAATAGGCCTCGGCGATGCGGAACACCAGCGGCTCGTCGAAGGCGCGGGCGGCGATCTGCATCGCGAGCGGCAGGCCGTCCCTGCTGCGGCCGGTCGGCACCGAGATCGCCGGCGAGCCGGTGACGTTGAACACCAGCCGGCATTGCTGGTCGTAGGTCCTGGCGACCGCCGCCGGATCGTCGATCTGGCAGGGCAGGAACAGGCTCGACAGCGTGATCACCGCGTCGAGACCCTGCATCGCGTCGGCGAATTCGCGGCATAGCGCCGCGCGCAACTGCTGCGCCTTGATGTATTTCGACGCCGACACGAACGCGCCCGGCAGGATGCGATTGCGCGTCAGCAGCGCGAAGTCCTCCGGCCGCTCCTGGATGTCGCGCTCGTGGATCGCGTAGGCCTCGGCCATGTGAATCGTGCGGTTGCAGTCGGTCCACAGCGACAGCGGCGACAGCCGGATCGGCTTCACCTCGGCGCCCAGCGTTCGCAGCACCTCGGCCGCGGCGGCAATCGCCGCCACCTGCTCCGGGTCGGCCGCGGCGTCCTCGGTGTAGAAATGCTCGATCAGGCCGACGCGCAGCCCTTTGATCCCCGCCTTCAGATCCCTCAGGCCGTCGCCGGCCGCGCGCGTCGCGCTGGTCGGGTCCTGCGGATCGTGGCCGGCGATGGTGTGAAAGAAGATCGCGTTGTCCTCGACCGTGCGCGTCATCGGCCCGACATGGTCGAGCGAATGGGTCAGCGGGAACACGCCGTTGAGGCTGACCGCGCCATAGGTCGGCTTCAGCCCGATGATGCCGCAGCAGGTCGCGGGATTGCGCACCGAGCCGCCGGTGTCGGTGCC
>JAIESC010000046.1 GCA_019746355.1 Xanthobacteraceae bacterium
GACACGCTGTCGCTGCCGCGCGAGGGTGACATGATCAGCGTGGATCGTAACCTGATCCGCGCGATCAAGGAGATGTTGTAGTTGCAGGAGGCCGCCATGTTCCTCAGGAATTACTGGTACGTCGCAGCCGCAGCCCCTGAGATCGGCCGCAAGCCGTTCCGCCGTGTCATCATGAACGAGCCGGTGGTGATGTACCGCACCGAGGGCGGCACGCCGATCGCGCTCGAGGACCGCTGCCCGCACCGCCGCCTGCCGCTGTCGATGGGCAAGCTGGTCGGCGACGACGTGCTGCAATGCCACTATCACGGCTTGCGCTTCGACCGCACCGGCGCGTGCGTGCGCGTGCCGGGCCAGGACATGATCCCGGCGACGGCGCGGATCAAAAGCTATCCGCTGGTCGAGCGCTACAAGTGGCTGTGGATCTGGATGGGCGATCCGGCGCAGGCCGATCCCGCGACGATTCCCGACTATCATTGGTTCGACGATCCGAACTGGGGCGCGAAGTCGGATTACCTCTACGCCAGGTGCAATTGGCAGCTCGTCAACGACAACCTGCTCGATCTCACCCATCTCGCCTTCGTGCACGAGACCACGATCGGCAACATGGCGCTGGTCGAGCACGCCGCGGTGCGGGTGCAGCGCACGCCGACCGGCGTGCAGGTGACGCGCTGGATCATCGACCAGCCCGCGCCGCCGGCCTTCGTCAGGATCGGCGGCTTTACCGGCAACGTCGACCGCTGGCAGATCATCGACTACACGCCGCCGTCGTTCATCCGCCTCGACGTCGGCGCGACGCCGACCGGGACCGGCGCGCCGGAGGGCCGCCGGGTCGGCGGCATCCAGATGCGCAACCTCAACGCCATGACGCCGGAGACCGAGACCACGACGCACTACTTCTGGGGCCAGGCGCACGACTTCGAGCCGCACAGCAAGGACATGACCGAGCGCGTGTTCGCGCAGATCAAGACCGCGTTCCTGGAGGACGTGTCGGTGTTCACCGCGCAGCAGGAGAACATCGATCTCGATCCCGAGGCGCCGCAGGTCGACATCAACGCGGATTCCGGCGGCATCCAGGCCCGCCGGATCGTCGCCAAGCTCTATGCCGAGGAGCAGGCGGTGCTCACGGCAGCGCAAACAGCGGCGGAGTAGATCGTTTTCGCGCGCAGTCTGTCCCCGGTCATTCCGGGGCGCGGGCGAAGCCCGCGAGCCCGGAATCCAGGGCCACGAGCACGTTAGCTTGCGATCTCGTCATATAGATCGCGCCATTGCGTGTTTGATTCTTCAATCAACCGCAGTTTCCATGCCCGCCGCCATTTCTTGATATCTTTCTCGCGCGTTATTGCATTGGTCAGATCATCGTACGTCTCGAACCATACCAGACGCTGAACGCTGTACTGTGACGTGAATCCCGGTGTGGTCTTTGTTCTGTGCTGGCAGACGCGGCGCACAAGATCGCGGGTCACTCCGATGTAGAGAGTGCCGTTTGGCTGGCGAGCATGTAAACGTGGTATTGCAAACGCTCTACTCGTCGCTCTGGATTCCGGGCTCACGCGCTTCGCGCGTGCCCCGGAATGA
>JAIESC010000150.1 GCA_019746355.1 Xanthobacteraceae bacterium
CTGGCGATCGACACGGTCTGCCCGGAATGCTCGAAGATCATGCAGGAGTTCAGCCAGAAGGCTCAGCTCATGAACAATCTCAACATCAACTCCTGCGAGATGGCGCAGGGTTTGGTGGGCGGAATCTGGCCGAAGGGCGATCTTGCAGACAAGGCGATCTGCGAAGCGATCGGCAACTCCGAAGGCATCTTCACCGACTATGCCGCAGCCAAGCATGGCTGCGGCACCCGGGGGCAGCGCTCGAGCACAACCGCGCAAGGGTCGGGCAAGTATGACGACGTCAATCCGGGCGTGCCGCGAAACTACACCTGGACGATCCTCAAGAAGTCGGCGTTCTTCTCGCCGGGCGGCCGATTTGACGAAGAGCTCGCCGAATACGCCATGACGCTGCTGGGCACGATCATCTACGTGCCCCCCAAGGATGATGAACCGGGCAAGTTCGTGCCGATTGTCGGCGAAGCCTCGTCCACGCTTGTCACCTCGCTGCTTGATGGCACGACGAACGGCAACGTCCTCATTTTCGACTGCGACGAAACGGAAAAGTGCCTCAACCCGGGCTTCAAGTCGCTGAGCCTGCCGGCGTCGAAAGCGCTGCGGCCGCGCGTAGCGGCGCTTATCGGCGGCATGGTTCAGGCCATCCGCGACGACACCGCGATCAGCGAAGAGCAAAAGGAGCTGCTGCAGGTGGCGTCCATCCCGCTCTACAAGATCCTTACCGTCCAGGCGGCCTATGGCCGGGGCATGCCGACCGACGACCGCGAAACCCTGGCGGAGATCGCCAGTGTCGACCTGCTCTTTGCCGTGCTCGACCGGATCGTCAGCGAGGCGGGCCGCTCGATGTCGAGCTTCATCGGCGCCGACGAAGCCAAGATCGCGATGTGGCAGAACCAGGTCAATGTCGTGCGTCAGGCGCTCGCTGACCGGCAGGCCAACACGCATCTCAAGGTCAATGCGGTGCTGCAGATCATCGAGAAAACGGCGTTCATCGAGAACGTGCTGGCCGCCTCGATGTCGCCCGGAATGGCCGCATCGCTAGACTGGTCGCGCGGCGTCCAGAGCCGCGCCCTCACCCACTGACCGAGCCAACCAAACCGAGGCGGGACAACAGACATGGTCGAGATTTTCACGGTCGGCGGCGGGGACTATCTGGTCAACGTCTTCCAGGCGGTTGCCGCGTGGACCGGCAACGGCGGCTACAAGAGCCTGCTCCAGGTGGTGATGGTGATGGGGCTTGGCCTGTCCGCCATCACCCTTGCGTTCAATCAGGACTGGCGCGCCTGGATCAACTGGTTCCTTGGCGCAACGCTCATCTATTCCTGCCTCATGGTGCCGCGGCTCGATGTCCATGTGACCGATCGGCTCAACCCGAGCCTCGCCCCGGCCAATGTCAGCAACGTCCCGCTGGGCCTCGCCTTGATGGCGAGCTTCACCAGCCAGGTCGGCGACTATCTGACGGGCTCGGCAGAGGTGGTGTTCGGCTTGCCGGGTGATCTCAATTATTCGAAGAACGGCATGATCTACGGCGCCCGGCTCTACGATGCGACCCGGTCCTTGCGGATTTCCGACCCGGAATTTGCTGCCAATCTCGACGAGC
>JAIESC010000102.1 GCA_019746355.1 Xanthobacteraceae bacterium
CCCTCGACCTCGCCCTTGCGCGGCGCGCGGGTGGTGTAGGACACCGACATTTTGAGCTTGTTGCGCTCTTCCTTCAGCAGCCGGTTGGCGATTGTCGACTTGCCCGCCCCCGAGGGAGAGGACAAAACGAACATCAGCCCGCGGCGTTTGAAGTTCTTGGGTTGAGAAGCGCGATGGTCGACCATGCGCGCCTTTGGCGCGGGCATGGCCGTCCCGTCAAGGCATCGAGTCGCCGATCAGCGTTCGGCAGTGCTGCTCCCGAACACCTGATCCTTCACTTTACCGATCCCGCGCAGCACCAGCCAGCCGGTCGCGAAGGTCAAAGCCAGCGGAATCACCGCTTTCACGACATTGGCGGCAATCGCGCCTTCGATCGCACCATCGATGCTGCTGTCATCACCGCTCGCGCCATCAATCGCACTGCCGATCGCCGCGCCAATCAGGGTCGTGAAACTCATCCGTCGTCTCCCATTCGCCGCTTGAGCGCGCGACTGGCGATATGGTTCCTGCACAAATCCCGCGAAGCGGGCCCCCATGCTCCCGTCCGGGAGATACGGCCCCTACCCGGAGTGCGCCCTCTCTGCGTCCTCTGCGCCTCTGCGCGAACAAAAAAGAAGAATGATTCGCGCAGAGGCGCGGAGGACGCGGAGAAGAAGAAGATAGAGGAAGCCTGCGGCGCTTTAGACCATCGTTTCGGGGCGGACGAGGCGATCGAATGTCGCGGAGTCGACCAGTCCCAGGGCGAGCCCGGCCTCCTTCAGCGTTAGGCCTTCGTGGTGCGCGTGCTTGGCGATCTTGGCGGCATTGTCATAGCCGATTTCGGGCGCAAGCGCGGTCACCAGCATCAGCGAACGCTCGACCAGTTCGGCGATCCGCGCGCGATTGGGTTCGAGTCCCTCGACGCAGCGCTCGGCGAAACTCGCCATGCCGACGCTCAGCAAATCAATCGAGCGCAGCAGCGCCGCGCCCAGCATCGGCTTGAACACGTTGAGTTCGAGATGCCCTTGCAGCCCCCCGATCGTGATCGCCTGATGATTGCCGATGACTTGCGCCGCCACCATCGTCAGCATCTCGCACTGCGTCGGGTTGACCTTGCCCGGCATGATCGAGCTGCCCGGCTCATTCTCCGGCAAATGCAGTTCGCCAAGCCCCGAACGCGGGCCCGAGCCCAGCAAGCGAATGTCGTTGGCGATCTTGGTCAGCGCCACCGCCAGCGTGTTGAGCGTGCCCGACACATGCACGATCGGATCGTTCGAGGCGAGCGCCTCGAACTTGTTGGGCATGGTTTCGAAGGCAAGGCCCGTAATCGCCGCCACCTCGGCCGCAAACGCTTCGGCGAAGCCCGCCGGAGCATTGAGCCCGGTGCCCACCGCCGTGCCGCCTTGCGCGAGCAACAGCATATTGTGGGTAATCGCCGGTTCGATGCGGTGATAGCAGCGGTACAATTGCACCGCATAGCCCGAGAATTCCTGCCCCAGCGTCAGCGGCGTCGCGTCCTGCAAATGCGTGCGGCCGATCTTCACAATATCACGCCACGCGTCGGATTTGGCCTTAACCGCGCGGTTGAGCCGGTCGAGCGCGGGCAACAGGCGCT
>JAIESC010000104.1 GCA_019746355.1 Xanthobacteraceae bacterium
ATCTCGGCGATTTCGTGCCGGATCTGCGAAACAAGCTTCGGCATGATGCCTTCGGTCGGCTCGTCGAGGATGATGAGCTTGGGCTCCATGAGAAGGCAACGGGCGATGGCGAGCATCTGCTGCTCGCCGCCCGACAGCGTTCCGGCCGGCTGGCGCAGCCGCTCCTCGATGCGCGGAAAGCGGGCAAACACCTCCTCGCGCGTGCCGGGCTTCGGCGGATGCTTGATGCCGAGCGTCAGGTTCTCCTCGACCGTCAGCAGCGGGAAGATGCCGCGCCCCTGCGGCACGTAACCGACGCCCATGGCCGCGAGGCGGTGCGGCGCGACGTCGTGCAGCGACTGCCCGTCGTAGACGACGCTGCCTCCGGTGCGGCGAAGCAGGCCGAGGATCGCCCGCAGCGTCGACGTCTTGCCCACGCCGTTGCGGCCGAGCAGCGCGACGGTGTCGCCTTCGTTCACCGTCAGATTGACGCCCCGAAGCACGGGAATTTTTCCGATCTGCGCGGTCAGCCCGTTGACGGTCAGCATGGTCAATCGTCCTCGGGAGAGCCGAGATAGGCTTCCTGCACTTTGGGGTCGCCGGCGATCTCGGCCGCCGTCCCGGTGGCGAGGATCGCGCCCTGGGCCATCACCATGATGAAGTCGGCGATATCGAACACCACCTCCATGTCGTGCTCGATCAGGATCACGTCGATGCGTTTGGAGATGTCCTTGATCATGGTGACCGCGCGTTCGGTCTCCTGCGGGCCCATGCCGCACACCGGTTCGTCGAGCAGCAGCAGCTTCGGCTGGCCGGCCAGCGCCAGCGCCATTTCCAGGAGCGCGACGTCGCCGTACGACAGCGTGGACGCGAGCTCGTCGCGATGCGTGGCGAGGCCGACGTCCTCCAGGATATCGTTGGCGCGGGACGCGGCGGCCCGGAACGAGGCTGCGGGGCGGAGCGGCGACATGATCCGCTCGTGCGTGAGCACCGCGATCAGAACGTTGTCGGCGACGCTCAAACCGCCGAACACGCTCTTGATCTGCAAGGTGCGCGAGATGCCGCGGCGCACGATGTCGTGCGGCTTGAGGCCGGCGATGTCCTGGCCGCCGAAGACGACGCGGCCGGCGTCTGCCGGGATTTCGCCGCTGATCAGGTTGAACAGCGTGGTCTTGCCCGCGCCGTTCGGACCGATGATGGCGTTGAGCTTGCCGCGCTCGAGATCGATGGAGATGCCG
Organism: Xanthobacteraceae bacterium; assembly: GCA_019746355.1. The sequence goes on from JAIESC010000104.1 coordinate 1,218, forward strand.
TCGACCGCGACGAGGCCGCCGAAGCGCTTGGTCACGCCGGCCAGGCTCAGCGCTGGTCCGTTCGCGGGCATCAGCTTTCCTCAGTCGCGGCCGTGGCCTTGCCGCCGGCCGGCGCGCCGCGCTTTTCGGTTGCCGGGGCCCTCGGCTTGCGGCGCGTCAGCGCCAGGTTCAGCAGGTCGTTCCAGGCGCCGGCGATGCCGCGGGGCGCGAACATCACCACCAGAATGGTGACGGCCCCGACCGCGAGCAGGTAGTGCTCCCAGACGTTGGAGACGAGTTCGCGGAATATGATCAGCGCGCCGGTGCCGAACAGCGGACCGAGCAGGGTCGCGGAGCCGCCGACGATCGCCCAGACGACCGCTTCGCCGGACACGTGATAGAACATGTAGGATGCGGAGGCGTAGCGC
>JAIESC010000127.1 GCA_019746355.1 Xanthobacteraceae bacterium
GGGCTCATACTGGTCGAGCCAGTCGATGGTGCGCGGCTCAAGGTCGGTGTCCTCGAAGCGGGCGTGGCTGATCTCGAACAGCGCCGTATTGGGTTCGAGTGCAACCACTTCGCTGCCGTCGTCGGCGCCGAGCGTAAAGCTGTCGCTCTCGCGCCAGATGCGCGTGCGTTGGCAGAACTCGATGGCCTTGTCGCGCAAATGCCGCAGCGCCGTCGGCTCCGGACAGGCCGAGGCCCACTCCATGACCCGCGGCATGAGTGCATCCAGGTCCTTCATGGGGCGAGCTCGCTAGGCCGGCCCGGAGCGGGCGGCGGCGTTGGGGCTGGTGGCGCCCTCGGCCTGAATCTTGATGCCGAGCGATTGCGCGAATGCCTGGTAGTGCAGCCGCGCGCGGCTGGCTTCCGCCGCTATGTCATCCTTCGAGAACGCTCGATACAAAATATAATCCAACAGGATCACGCTGTAGGGCTCCGGCAGCGCCAGCGTGGCGCCGTAGGACTCGATCGCTGCGGGATCTCCGGATGCGGCCAGGGCGGTCGGCAGCAGCGACACCACGGCTTCGACGATGCCGGTGCCGTCATTGCCGGGATAGACCGAGAACTCGCGCGGGTTGCCCTCGTCGAACACGTACTGGCGCACGTCGCGGGCATATTTGACGACGCGCGGGTCGTGCCATGACGGCTCCGCCGCATCGAGCGCGTCACGGTTGGTCGGCCGCACGATGCGCCCACCCACGGCCGGAGGCCCGGCGGCCTTGAGATTGCGGGTGATCCGCAGCAGCGCCAGGTGGGCCGGGTTTGACAGGCTTTGCAGCGTCCCGGCCGCAAGCATGAGCGCCACGCTGCCGGAATTGGCCGAGGGCTTGGCGAGCACGATGACGCGCTGCCCGTCGTTGATCCAGTTGACCAGCTCCGGCAGCGGCCAGCGATCATGCGCGCTATCCTGCAGGATGGTGGCAGCGCGGGTCAGAAGCTCGGCGCCGGTCATCAGGTCGGCGTCGTGTTGGTCTTGATGTCGGTGAGGAGGAGCGTCTGCGCCTTCAACTCGGCCAAGATGCCGCGCAGCAGTGCCGGGATGGTGGCGCTGGCCGCATCGGGGTCGGTGACCTTGGTGTTGGTGAGCGCGCCCAAGGCCGGCAGCGACGTGAGCGGCACCGGCACGCCTTCGTCATCCACCAGCGTGGTCGGGTTGCGCGGAATCTTCGTCGTCATGGCCGTCTCCGATCTTACCGTGCGGGCGTTACGCCGCCGATTTGGCGGGCTTGCGCGCGGTGCTCGCGGCTGCGGGTTTCGGTGCAGGCGGTGCGGGCTGCTTTTGCTGCTCGCCCGTTGCCGGCTTCTCGGCGGACGAGACCTCGCGATAGAGGTGCGGCACGGCCAGGAAGCTTTCGATGTGGCTTTCGAGCCAGACCTCCGCGACCTTGCGGCCGGTGCCGTCGTCCGCGAAACTGTAGGTTTCGTTGCCGATCGGCACGACAACCGGCTCCGCGCGTTTCAGGACGCATTCGATGATCATTAATGGGTTCCTTGCGAACTCTGGGAAAGACTGCGCCAGCGGCGAGCGGGCGTTACGTGAGCTTCTTCCAGTTGATGACAACGATGCCATCAGCCGTCACGGCTCCGGCGGCGTCGACATCGGCCCAGCCATCGGCAATGTTGAG
>JAIESC010000054.1 GCA_019746355.1 Xanthobacteraceae bacterium
CCATCGCCCCGCTGATCGGCGAGGCGGTGCGGCGCATCGCGGACGAGAGCTCGGTGTCGAGCCTGTTCGACTGATTTAGCAGGCTGTTGAAGAAGTCTCTGGTGTGAGCGGGTTGATCGTGATTCACTGATCCGACTGGAGGGTTGGATGCGCGGATCAGACGAACGCACGGGAGCGTTATTTTCCTATGTCGATGTGGAGTCGCGGATACGGCGGGATCATCCGCTTCGGCGGATCCGGGAGATCGCCAATGCGGCGCTGGCGGCGCTGGATGAGGATTTCGAGGTGCTCTATCCGCGTCGGCTTGGCCGGCCCTCGATTCCGCCGGAGCGGTTGCTGCGGGCGATGCTGCTGCAGGTGTTTTACGGGATCCGTTCGGAGCGCCAGTTGATGGAGCGGATCGAGTTCGACCTTCTGTTTCGCTGGTTCGTCGGGTTGGGCGTCGATGAGGCGGTGTGGGACCATTCGAGCTTCAGCACCAACCGGGATCGGCTTCTGGACGGCGAGATCGCTGCCAAGTTTCTGCGTGCGATCCTCGCGCAGCCCAAGGTGAAGCGGCTGATCTCGAGCGACCATTTCTCGGTGGACGGCACGCTGATCGAGGCATGGGCGTCGATCAAGAGCTTTCGTCGCAAGGATGGGAGCGACGATGACCGCCGGGGTCCGGGCCGCAATGCCGAGCGCAAATTCCACAAGGAGAAGCGCTCCAACGAGACACACCGGAGCACGACCGATCCCGAGGCTCGTCTTTACAAGAAGGGCGACGGCCAGCCCGCCAGGCTTTGCTATATCGGCCACGCCCTGATGGAGAACCGTAACGGTCTGGCGGTGGACGGCGGCATCACCCAGGCCAGCGGCACCGCCGAGCGGGAAGCCGCGCTTGCGATGCTGGACCGCCGGACGCGTCGCCGCCGCATCACGCTCGGCGCCGACAAGGCCTATGACGTGCGGCAGTTCGTCGAGGATTTGCGCGAGCGCTCGGTCACTGCGCACATCGCTATCGACGGGCATCTCTCGAAGAACGGCAAGCCGCGTGCAACCGCCCTCGACCGGCGGACCACGCGTCATCCCGGCTATGCGATCAGCCAATGCTGCCGCAAGCGCATCGAGGAGGTGTTCGGCTGGATCAAGGGTTCCGCTCGCCTCGCCAAGGTCAAGCTGCGAGGACGGGCCAAGGTCGATGCGGTTTTTACCCTCGCCTTGGCCGCCTATAATCTGATCCGTCTGCCCAAGCTCCTGGGAGCACCGGCATGAGCCTCAAGGGCAAATGGCGCATCGTCGAGATGCCCGACTTCGAGGCTGATTATCCCGACCTGGTCGAGCCGGCCTATATCCTGTTCGAGGGCGAGGGCTCGGGAGAGTTCGCCTTCGGGTGCTGCACCGGACACCTCTGGGCAGCGAGCAGCACCGAGGCAACAAGCATCCACTTCTCCTGGGACGGCAGCGACGAAATGACCGAAGTGAGCGGTGACGGCTCGGCCGAACTCCAGCCAGACGGCTCCCTCCACGGCGAAATCGAATACCGCCATGGCGACGAATATGCCTTCATCGCCCAAAAATGGACTTCTTCAACAGCCTGTTAGATCTCCCTGCGTCCCCGCGAAGGCGGGGACCTCCCTCGGCATGGCGGTGCCTGGCCGACCGAGACCCCCGCCTGCGCGGGGGATCGGACCCGCTG
>JAIESC010000069.1 GCA_019746355.1 Xanthobacteraceae bacterium
CGGAGCCGCCGACGATCGCCCAGACGACCGCTTCGCCGGACACGTGATAGAACATGTAGGATGCGGAGGCGTAGCGCCCGAACAGGGCGAACAGCGCACCCGACACGCCGGCGAGCGCGCCGGCGATCACGAATGCGATCAGCCGGGTGCGATAGACATTGATGCCGATCAGGCCGGCGCGCCGGTCGTTCTCGCGGATCGCCTTGAAGGCAAGTCCGAGCGGGCTGTTCACGAGCAGCGCCGTGAGCCCGAAGCAGGCCCCGACGATCGCCAGGATGACGTAGTACTGCACTGTAGCGTCGCCGAGCGACAGCGTGTGGTCGCCGAACTTGAAGACCGGGGGCGGCGAAAACGAAAGGCCGTCGTCGCCGCCGGTGAGCCATTTCATGCTCATGGCGGCGAAATAGAAGATCAGCGAGAACACGACGGTGATGATGGCGAAGTAGTGCCACGTCAGCCGCACCGCGAGCACGCCCGCGACCAGCGCCATGCCGCTCGCGGCCGCAATGCCGACCGCAAGCGCCGGCCAGAAGCCGAAGCCCCAGGTGTTGATGGAGATCGCAACGCCGTACATCCCGAAGCCGAAGTACAGCGCCTGACCGAACGACAGCAGTCCGACGAAGCCGAACAGGAGGTTGACGCTCGCGGCGAGCAGCGACCAGATCAGGATTTCGGCGACGATATTGACCCAGAACGTCGCGCCCAGCGCCGGCAGGACGTGGGGCACGGCGACAAGCGCGGCGAGGAGGCCGAGCGTGCCGATCATGCGGGCGCGGGCGAGCGTCATCGGGTCGCTCCCGCGAACAGCCCGTGCGGCCGCAACAGCAGCACCGCGCTCATGAAAGCGAGCGACACGATCCGCGCCGTGGTCGGCTCGACCACGCTGGCGACGAGACCTTCCAGCACCGCGAGCATGATGGCCGCTGCAACGGTCCCCTGCAGGTTGCCGAGGCCGCCGATGATGACCGCCATGAAGCAGAACGGCAGCACGTCGACGCCGGTGCGGAATTCGACCGTGGTGATCGGCGCGGCGATCACGCCGCCGAGCAGCGCCATCGCCGTGCCGAGCGCAAACGTAAACGCCGAGACCATGGCGACCGGCACGCCGAGCGCGGTGGCGGTTTCCGGATCGTGGCGCACCGCGCGGATCCAGGTGCCGAGCCTGGTGTGGTTGAGGAACAGGAAGAAGGCGAGCAGGCAGAATGCGGCGAAGGCGGCTGCGGCCAACCGGTAGATCTCATAGTCGATGCCGAACACCGGCACGGTGCCCTCGATCGGCGGGGCCATGCGGCGCGGCTGCGGCCCGTAGGTTGCGCGCACCATCTCCTGGATGATCATCGAGAGGCCGAAGGTGGTGACGATGGTCAGCGCCGCCTGCCGCAGCGTCGGCCGGATGACCAGCCGTTCGATGACGGCGCCGAGCAGAAGTCCGATCAGCGGAACGATGGCGAGCGCGAGCCAGAACGATCCGGTGCCGACGGCCACGACGAGGCCGCCGACCGTTCCCAGCATGAAGAAATCGCCGTGGGCGACGTTGATGATGTCGAGCAGGCCGAAAATGATCGACAGGCCCAGTGCAATCAGGGCGATGATCAGCCCCCACACCAGCCCATTCACTGCCAACGCAAAGACGAACTCATTCACGAGGCGGCCATTGAGATGCCCGGCAACTGCGATGCGGC
>JAIESC010000197.1 GCA_019746355.1 Xanthobacteraceae bacterium
CGCGTTGATGCAGCCAGTCGATTTGCTCTTGCGACAGGCCCCACCCCAAACCCCTCCCCTGAAGGGGAGGGGCTTTTTTAGTCCAGCCTTTGTCATAGCCCCTCCCCTTCAGGGGAGGGGTTGGGGTGGGGGTTGTCCTCATCCGACGCTTCCTTCCAACGAAATCGCCAGCAACTTCTGCGCCTCGACCGCAAACTCCATCGGGAGCTGCTTCATCACGTCCTTGGCGAAGCCGTTGACGATCAGCGCCACCGCTTCCTCCTGCCCGAGCCCGCGCTGCATGGCGTAGAACAGCTGGTCGTCGGAAATCTTGCTGGTGGTCGCCTCGTGCTCGATCTGCGCGCTGGGGTTCTTGACCTCGATATAGGGCACGGTGTGCGCACCGCACTGATCGCCCAGCAGCAGCGAATCGCATTGGGTGAAGTTGCGCACCCCGTCGGCATTGGCGGCGACGCGCACCAGCCCGCGGTAGGTGTTGTTCGACTTGCCCGCGCTGATCCCCTTGGAGACGATCGTCGAGCGGCTGCCGCGCGCGTTGTGGATCATCTTGGTGCCGGTGTCGGCCTGCTGGTAATTGTTCGTGACCGCGACCGAGTAGAACTCGCCCACGCTGTCCTGCCCATTGAGCACGCAGCTCGGGTACTTCCACGTCACCGCGCTGCCGGTCTCGACCTGCGTCCAGGAAATCTTGCTGCGCGCGCCCTGGCACAGCCCGCGCTTGGTGACGAAATTGTAGATCCCGCCCACGCCCTCGGCATTGCCGGGATACCAGTTCTGCACGGTCGAATATTTGATCTCGGCATCCTCGAGCGCCACCAGCTCGACCACCGCGGCGTGGAGCTGGTTCTCGTCGCGCATCGGCGCGGTGCAGCCTTCGAGATAGCTGACGTAACTTCCTTTTTCGGCGACGATCAGCGTGCGTTCGAACTGGCCGGTGTTCTCGGCATTGATGCGGAAATAGGTGCTGAGCTCCATCGGGCAGCGCACGCCCTCGGGCACATAGACGAAGGTGCCGTCGGAGAAGACCGCGCTGTTGAGCGTGGCGAAGAAATTGTCCTGCTGCGGCACCACTCTGCCGAGCCATTTGCGGACGAGGTCGGGATATTCGCGGATCGCCTCGGAAATGCTGCGGAAGATGACCCCCGCCGACTCCAGCTCCTTCCTGAAGGTGGTGGCGACGCTGACCGAATCGAACACCGCGTCGACCGCGACCTTCTTCGCGCCCTTGACGCCCGCGAGCACCTCCTGCTCGGCGAGCGGGATGCCGAGCTTGTCGTAGACCGCCTTGATGTCGGGATCGAGCGCGTCGAGGCTGTCGAGCTCGATCTTCTTCTTGGGCGCGGCGTAATAGAACGCGTCCTGATAATCGATCGCCGGATAACCGAGCTTGGCCCAGTCGGGCTCGACCATATCCTGCCACATGCGGAAGGCCTTGAGCCGCCATTCGAGCATCCAATCGGGCTCGGCCTTCTTGGCGCTGATGAAGCGGACGGTGTCTTCGCTCAGTCCCTTGGGCGCGAATTCGGTCTCGATGTCCGCCGACCAGCCGTATTCGTAGTCCGCCGCCTTCTCGGCTGCCTCACGCGCGGCGCGGTCCTGGATTTCGAAATTATCCATCAAACCAGAACTCCGTTCGTGTCGAGCGAAGTCGAGACACCTGCGCTTATCCGCCTCTCGACTTCGCTC
>JAIESC010000025.1 GCA_019746355.1 Xanthobacteraceae bacterium
AGCGACGACGGCCTTCGGTCAGACAAGCCAAATCGAGGACGCAGTGGGCGCGTCAGACCGAACGATGGGGACACGACAAAGCGGCCGGCACACCACCCCGAACGACAACGATGTCCGGGCACCTGACGAAAGACCCTCCCGCACACCGCACAAGGTCTCGCGCCGGCAAACACCACGAGGCCCCGGGCAGCCGAATCCGCGATGCGACCGGCGATCGCCGCGAGAAGTGGGTCCAGACGGGGACATGCCGACGTCTCGGACAGCCAGGCGAACTGCCGCTGCCCCATCTCATCGGCACGGCTCGGTCGGGACGGCAGAAGGACCGCTCCTCTCCGGTCGCCGGCGCACGTATGACGAAACACGCACGAAGGCCCCGCCGCGCGGCGGGGCCTTCGTTTATATCCAGACAAGGAGAACGATCATGTGCAAGGTGGCGCGCCTGGCCTGCCCCGCAATCGACGGGGCGGGACACATCATGCCGCCTCCCGCACCATGCCAGAGTCGGGCTGAAGTCCGTGAAGATAGGCGACCGCGCGTTGCGCGTGCGCCGCCGCCGAGAAGATGAAGCGCTTGTCGTTGGATAGCACGTCCAGCCACGAAGCGAGGTAGCTCGCATGGTCGGGGCGCGGCTCGAGCTCAGGCACGATGTCGAGATCGGCGCAAAGGAAGCATGCGCCGAGCTCGGCGACCAGTTCTTCGCGGGCGCGCTCGCTGCGATCCTTCGCGTAGCGGCTGAGGTCGCGATTGACGCGGTGCGCTGGCGCGGTCCAATGCACGCTTTCATGCGCGAGCGTCGCCGTGTAGCTCTCGGCGTCGCGAAAGCTTTCGAACGGCGGCATCTGAATGATGTCGAGCGACGGCGCAAAGAACGCCTTGTCGCCGCCGTGTCGGATGGTCGCGCCGGTATTGGCGAAAAACGCGTCGGCGTGTGCGATACGCCGGGCTGGCGCGACGGTCGGTGCCGGACGCCCGTAATAATGATCCGGCAGGTTGTCGATCTGGTCGACGCAAAAGACGACATAGGCGCGCAGGAATGGAATCGCGCGCTCGACCTCATCGCCACGCTCATCGGTCTCGGTTTTCGTGATCCGATTGGCATACACGACCATCGTGCCGTGCTCGCCCTTGCGGACATGGCCGCCGAGCTCGACCGCCTGCTTGAATGTCATCCAGATCGGCGACGTGAAGCCGCGCGCAACGGCCTCCGACCAGAGCAGCACGACGTTGATCCCCTGATAAGGCATGCCGTTGTGGCGCAGCGGGCGCGTGATGCGTCCGGCCGTGTTGGCCGCGTTCCAAGGCTGGACCCAGGGTCGCACGCCGCGTTCGAGGTCGGCGACGATGCGATCGGTGATCCGCGCATAGATATCGGCGCGGGGCTTGGTTTCCTTCCGGCTCATGATTCGAACCTCCGTTTGGAGGCCGCGCCCATCGCGGCCCGTCACGGCGGTCCGCGGCGGAGGTCCGCGGGGCCGCGCATCCGGTCATGACAATGTGCGGCGTGACGCCTTAGACGCCGGACCGGAACGTCAGTGGAGGACGGCGCAGCCGTTGCGCTGCCGCGCGGGCCGGAGCATGGACCGAAAGCCGCGACGGGCCGCGATGGGCGCTTCACGTCGATTCATTTTCTATTTGCGCAATTCTCGTGCAGCGTTTGCGCGGCGCCGGCGCGCGACATGAAAAAGGCCGGCCCT
>JAIESC010000223.1 GCA_019746355.1 Xanthobacteraceae bacterium
TTCTTGCAGGCGGTGACGCAGGCGTTGCATTCGATGCAACGGTCGGCGTCGCAGAGGAATTTCATACGGGCCATGGTTGTTGCTCCTCAGAGCATTTTCCGCGAAGTGTGCAGCGGTTCGCCGCAGAAAATGCGTTGCTCCTAAAGCGTTATGCCGCGCGGACCTGACAGAGGGTCGCTTTGGGTTCCTGCATACCGGTCACCGGGTCGAAGCCGTAGGTGGTGAGCACGTTGACGCTCTCGCCCAGCACGACCGGATCGGTGCCTTTCGGATAGTTGCCGCGCTGATCGACGCCCTGGAACCAGCCGGCGAAGTGGAACGGACACCAGGTCACGCCCTTGCCGACCCGCTCCGTGACGAGCGCCTTCATGCGCGCCTTGGAGTCGAGCTCGGCGCCCGTGACCCAGACCCAGCCACCGTCCTTGATGCCCCGCTCGGCCGCGTCCGCCGGGTTGATCTCGATGAACATGTCCTGCTGAAGCTCGGCGAGCCACTTGTTGGATCGCGTCTCTTCGCCGCCGCCTTCGAATTCGACGATACGGCCCGAGGTAAGGATCAGCGGGAAGTTCTTGGCGATGCCCTTGTCCACGGCCGCCTTCTGCACGTCGAAGCCGATGTTCGGCACGCGGAACTGGACCGCGTTCGGCAGCGTCGGATACTTGGCGACGAGCTCGGGCTTGGGCGTGTAGATCGGCTCGCGGTGGGTCGGGATCGCATCCGGCAGGCCGAACGCATTGGCCCGCGCCTTGCCGTTGCCGTAGGGCGTGCAGCCGTGCTCGATCGCGACGCGCTGGATGCCGCCCGACAGGTCGATCGCCCACGACACGGAGTCGGGGTTGGCCGCGTTGATCTTGTTGATCACCGCGAGCTCGGCCTCGGTGAGGTCCTTGTCCCAGCCGAGCTTCTTCAGCACGCCGAGCGTGAACTCCGGATAGCCGTCCTTGATCTCCGAGTCCTTGGAGTAGTAGCCGTTGCCGAGCAGGCTGACCTTGCGCTTGGTGCCGTCCGGCAAGGTCTCCTCGCGCTCCAGGCCGAAGCGCGGCCGGAACGTGCCGCCGCCGTCCTTGATGGACAGGTTGGTGTTGTAGAGCAGCGGCGTGCCGGGATGCTTGAACTCCGGCGTGCCCCAGCACGGCCACGGCAGGCCGTAGTAGTCGCCCTTGTTCGGGCCGGTCGTCGCTCTCTGCGTCAGCATGTCGAAGTCGGCCTGATGCGCCATGTGCGACTTCAGCCGCTCCGGCGACTGGCCGCAGTAGCCGGTCGACCAGCCGCCGCGGTTGATCTCGCGGAGGATGTCCTCGGCCACCGGCAGGTTGTTCTCGACTTTGATGTTCTTGAACATCAGCTCGGCGAAGCCGAGCTTCTTGGCGAGGAGATACATCACCTCGTTGTCGTCTTTCGCCTCGAAGATCGGCTTGACGATCTGCTCGCCCCACTGGATCGCGCGGTTGGACGACGTGCGCGAGCCATTGGTTTCGTAGCTGGTCCCGATCGGCAGCAGGTAGGTGTTGTTCTTCCGTGCCGGCGCCAGCGCCGCCCAGGTGGTCGGATGCGGGTCGGCGACGACCAGCAGATCGAGCGCCTCGATGCCCTTCTGCGCCAGCGGCATGCGCGTCACGGTGTTGCCGCCGTGCCCGAACACCATCATCGCCTTGATGGTGTCCTTCTGCCGCACGTCCTTCTTGTCGTAGAGCGTCGCGTCGAACCAGCG
>JAIESC010000278.1 GCA_019746355.1 Xanthobacteraceae bacterium
TGACGCCCGGGGTCATCACGCCGCCGGTCGCCATGATCTTGATCAGGTCGGAGCCGGCATGGACCTGCTCGCGCACCGCCTTGACCACCTCGTCGACGCCGTCGGCGACGCGGCCGGTGCGGTTGCCGTGGCCGCCCGTCATGCAGATCATGCGGCCGGCACAGCGCATGGTCGGGCCGAGGAAACGGCCGGTGTTGAACGCATCACGCAGGGCGAACTCGATGTAGTCCTTGCCGCCGCAGTCGCGCACGGCGGTGATGCCGCCTTCCAGCGTGTCGCGCATGAGCTCCATGCCGCGCACGGCGATCTGCGCCGCGGTCATGCGGTCCTGGACCGCGCCGGGATTGCCCTCGGCGCCGCTCAGCGAATGGACATGGCAGTCGATGATGCCCGGGATCAAGGTGCCACCCGCCGTGTCGACCTTGTCGCCGGAGAAACCCGTGAACTCGGCGGCGGGAGCGACGCGCTTGACCTTGCCGTCCTCCTCCAGCACCGCCTGCCCATCCAGAACCTTCTCACCGTCGAATACGCGACCGCCGACATACAACGTGGTCATTGACCCATCCTTGGAGTTGAAACTTGCTAGAAGTCTGCCCGCGCGCCTGCCGCGCGGCAAGGATCAGAACTAGCGGCCTGCGGTGCGTTGTGAGCAGCCCAGCGGATCGGCCGGCGCATCGCCGCCCATCGCCTTCAGGCGCGCGATCTCGTCGTCGATTCCCACGATGTGCGGATTGTGCTTCTTGGCCAGCTCGAAGGCGGCGACGGCGCGCGGATACTCACCCATTTCCGCGCGGATCATGCCAAGACCGGAATAGGCTCCGAAATGGCGCGGCTCGCGCTTCACCGTCTCGCAGATGTCGTTGAGCGAGGCCGGGAAGTTGCCGAGCAGCCAATAGGCCGTCGCCCGCTTGTTCCAGGCTTCGGAGAGTTCCGGTGCGATCTCGATCAGCTTGCTGAACGTCTCGACCGACTGCTTCAGCTGGCGCTGCTGCATCTCGGCGATGCCGCGCATCATCAGCTCGCGCTGCGGGCCGTCCGGCACCAGGACCCATTGCTCCCAGATCGCCCCCTCGAGCGACTGGATCGCCATCGGGTCGGTCGCGGTCTGTAGCTTGGCAAACAAGGTGTCGAGCATGGTGGTGCTCCCGCCGTTCTGCGCCAGCGCGTTGGCCCCCAGCATCAGGCCGAGCAGTGCGGCAAGGCAAGTGCGAAGAAGGGTCATTGCAGGGCGGACGGCTTCGGCCCGCCCGTCGCCCAGTCGAGCAGCTCGACGGTGTGGGCGATCGGGATGCCGGTGCCCGAGGCGATGTTGCCGATGCAGCCGAAGTTGCCGGCGGCGATGACGTCGGGCCGGACGCTCTCGATGTTGGCGACCTTGGCGTCGCGCAGGCGGCGCGACAGCTCGGGCTGCAGCACCTGGTAGGTGCCGGCCCAGCCGCAGCAGAGATGGCCCTCGGGCACGTCCTTCACGACGAACCCGGCGTCCGCCAAAAGCTTCTTGGGCTGCTCGATCACCTTCTGGCCGTGCTGCATGGAACAGGCCGAATGATAGGCCACGATGAGTGGACGGGCGGTCACGTTCGCGAGACCGACCTCCAGCATGACCTCGCTGACATCCTTGGCGAGCCGCGCCACCTGCCCGGCCCGTTCCTTCCAAACGGGATCGTTGGCGAACATGGCGCCGTAGTCCTTCACGGTGGTGCCGCAGCCCGACGCATTG
>JAIESC010000297.1 GCA_019746355.1 Xanthobacteraceae bacterium
ACATCACCAAGGGCGAAGGTTTGGCACAGGCGTTCGATGTCGATGCGTTCTGACGATTTCAGCCCCATCTTTTCCGGCCGTTTCAGTGATGGCCGCTCTGCGGCTGCGGTGACGGCCGAGGTGCGACTGACCGAGCGCGGCGTCGAGATCCGGCGGACCGGGACCACCGACGTGTTGCTTTGGCCCTACGGTGCCTTGACGTCGGCGACGCCGCTCGGCAGGCATAGCATCGACGCGCTGCTCGGCTACAAATTCGCTTCCGACACCACCTTGTTCGTCGGTGACGGCACGTTCGCTCGCCAGCTGCAGGACCATGCGCCACATCTGTCGGTGCGCGCGACCCGCCTCCGCCACGCGACGCCCTGGCTGTGGGCTGCGGCGGCCATCGCCAGTCTGGTGGGCGTGATCTGGCTTATGGAACTCTCGCCGGCCCGTACCATCGCGCAGATGCTGCCAGATTCGACGCGCGCGGCGCTCGGTGCCAGGGTTATCGGATCGATGACTTCGGGCAAGAAAATGTGCGATGCCGCGCCGGGTCGCCGAGCGCTGGACCAACTCGCGGGCCGGCTATCAAAGGCGGCCGGCGGGAACACGCCGTTCAAGATTGTGGTGGTCGACTGGGGGCTTGTGAACGCCTTCGCGGCTCCCGGCGAGCAGATCGTGCTGACGCGCGGGCTTCTGGAAAAATCCGAGAGCCCGGATGAGGTTGCCGGCGTACTCTCACATGAAATGGGCCATGGGATCGAAATGCACCCCGAGTCGGGGATCGTCCGCGCGATCGGCCTTTCGGCCGCCATGGATCTGATGCTCGGCGGATCCGGCGGCACGCTGGCCAACATCGGCTTGGTCCTCGCGCAACTCTCCTACACCCGCAGCGCGGAACGCCACGCAGACGCGCACGCCATTCGGATTCTGCGCGAGGCCGCGATCTCGCCCAAGGGGCTGGCGAACTTTTTCACGCGCATCGACAAGTTGGAAGGCGGCGGCAAGGCTTCACCGGAGGTCAAGGACAAGCAGAAGGATAGGGGCAAGACGTCGTCGGCGTTCGACGTGCTCCGCACGCACCCGCAGTCGGCAGAGCGCGCGGCAATCGTTGCCAACCAGCCGCCCTACAAATCGACGCCTGCCTTGTCCGCTGCTGACTGGTTGGATTTGCGTGCCATCTGCCTGTCCGAGGGAAAGATTTGATGCGCGCTCCGGCCATTCCCTGGTCCTGCCGAAAACTCTTTCACCAACGGCGTGGGCTGAACAAGCCTTATACTGGCCTTCCAGCCCGACCTTGGCCGCATTCCGCTGGCTACGTCACGTTGCGGAAAGTTTCCGTACCCGTAGCCTTGGGGAGCTTCGTCGAGAATGCTGCGACCTCTGCTTAAAGCCTTCATCCTCATCGTGGCCGTGGCGGCCTATGTGGGCTCGCCGTTCGTCACCGCCTGGCAGATCCGCGAAGCCGTAAAGTCAGGCGATGCGGCCTATCTCGCCGACAAGATCGAGTGGGACAAGGTCAAGGAGACGCTGAAGGTCTCGCTCGCCGCCGCAGCACTCGACCTGCCGCCCGAGCAGCCCGACAGCGATGCCGCCGGCACGCCTGCCGCCAAGCCCAGCATGTGGCAGCGCTTCAAAGCCTACTGGGGCAAGGGCGCCGTCGATCGCATGGTCGACAATTACGCCAACGCCGAAGGCCTGCCGAAGCTCTTCTCCTACCGCAGGACTTATCGCGACGCCGTTGGCGAGATCGATGAGCCTAAGACATTGGCGAATCTTCCAGAA
>JAIESC010000293.1 GCA_019746355.1 Xanthobacteraceae bacterium
TCATGGTCAGAGGCCTTACTCAGTTCCACGCCATCAAGCATGGCTGGAGACTCCGAAATGTGTGAATCTCGTAGCTTGCGGGGAGAGGTGGGAGACGTCGCTATTCCAACGTGATCTTGGAGGCTTTGACGACCTCCGGCCAGCGCTTCAGCTCGCTCTTGAGGAAGGCGCTGAACTGCTGCGGGGTGCCGCCGATGATCTCGGCGCCCTGACCTTCCGCTATCCCGGTGCGAACCGCAGGCACCTGCAGCACCTGATTGAAGATGCTGTTGATGCGCGCGACGAGCTCGGGCTCCATGCCCGCCGGGCCCGCGATGCCGTGCCAGACGCCGGCGCTGAAGCCGGGGACCGTCTGAGAGACCAGCGGCATGTCCGGCAGCAGCGGCACCGGGCGCGTCGAGGTGACCGCGAGGGCGCGGAGCTTGCCATCCCTGAGCTGGCCCACCGAGGTCGACACGGTCATGATGGCCGCGTCCGCCTCGTTGCGCAGCAGCGCCGTCACGATGTCGGCGCCGGACCGATAGGGGACGGTGACCTGCTTGATGCCGACGCGGTTGTTGAAGTCTTCCATGAACAGGTGCGTCCAGTTGCCGACCCCGGCCGTCGCGTAGGTGAACTTGTCCGGCTGCTGCTTCGCTGCGTCGATGTATTCGGCCAGCGTCTTGTAGGGCAGCGCCGGCCGGACCAGGAACACGCCCGGGAATTCGGCCACGTGGATGATCGGTGTGAACGCGGTGTGGGGGTCGTAGCTGAGCTTGGGCATCAGCACGTGCGCCGCGGCGTTGGGCGTGACGTCGGTGAGGAACAACGTATAGCCGTTCGGCTTCTCGCGCGCCGCGGCCGCCGCGCCGATGGTACCGCCGCCGCCGGGCCGGTTCTCCACGACCAGCGGCTGGCCGTTGGCGAACTGCGAGAATCCGTTCGCCAGGTGGCGCGCCAGCGTGTCGGAGGCGCCGCCGGCGCCGAGCGGTACGATGAGCCGGACCGGACGGTCGGGCCATTGCGAGGCTGGCTGGGCGGAGGCCGTGCCGGCGGCCAACGCGAAGAGCGGCAGCCACAGGCATGCCGATCTCAGTCTTCCCAGCGAAAGTCTTGCCTTGGGGTTAGTCATCGGAACGCTCCTTCCTTTTGTTCTGCAAACTCGCTTCGAAATTTCCCCGCGTCAGACCGCGACTTCCATTGTGCGGCCAAGCGCGCGGGCCTGCCGGTACGTCAGCATCGTCACCGCGAAGCCCGCGGCGCCGGTGCCGTTATTGTTGTTGTGATAGGTGAGCTGATTCGGGCTGGTGCGGCCTGCCCGCCGCCACCTCACCCAGCTCCGCGATGTCCTCGAGCTTCTTCGGGCACTCGCGCAGTTGCGATGATGGTGCGTCGATCCGGTATGGGCTCCTCTTCATTCCACAGTACGACCGCTGCCCGATCTGTCGGATCTGTCGGATCTGTTGCGCAGTGCGCCGGTCGATCTTGAGCAAGATCGTGCGCGGGAGCTCGTCCAGAACGCGGAACGGCTCCTGGATCGTACCCCCCCACTGTCCCGCGCCACGGCGAGGTTTTGTTGTTCGTGTGGCAGGTCGGATTTTAATAGCATAATGATACAAGATTGCAATTATATGCCAAGGGTATTAGCGTAGCTTCCGTGGCCTCTTCTGCGCGCGTCGCGGTGCGGGCCCGACATGCATTGCATGGGCCCTGCGCGCCGTTATGCGCGCCATCGATGCGGATTCCGATGAAAGCGGCCAGCCATTCCGATTGAAGGCGGCCAGTGGTTCCGATCGATTGCGGACAGCATT
>JAIESC010000009.1 GCA_019746355.1 Xanthobacteraceae bacterium
AGGGCGTGCGCCTCGCCATCCGCGCCACCGCGCGCACGTCCCTGGTCCTGTTCGCGCTCGCCTTCACCGCCAGCGCTTTGGCTGAGCTGATACCGACCGAAGCGACACGCTGGCAGCGCCGCAACCGGCGCTACCTCGGCGTCTCCTTCGCCGTCTCGCATTTCATCCATCTCGGTGCGATCCTCGCGCTGGCCGCCCTCGACCGCGAGCTGTTCTGGAAGCTCACCAACGTCACCACCATCGTCCTTGCCGGCACCGCCTACCTGTTCATCGCCGCGATGACGGCGACTTCGTTCAACCGCACCGCCGCCTAGCTCGGCCCACGCAAATGGCGCCTGCTGCACCTGATCGGCGGCTGGTACATCTGGATCAGCTTCGCCGTCGCCGTGGGCAAGCGCGTGCCGCTCGACAGCTTCTACTGGCCGATGGCGGTCCTGGTACTGGCCATCGCCGCAACTCGACTGATCGCCATGGTCCGGCGCGGCCGCCGACAAGTGACGCTCGACGCTCCGAATATTCCCGCTTGAGTCGTTGAGAACGATCGGATGTCGACCACCCGGTCGACTGAACCTTTGTATGAATGGTGGCCTGGAAGGTGCGATGGCACTGTCGCGCGCACACAACGCACGACAAATGGAAAGCATCGATGACGACACGGATCAATCTTCAGCGGCGCCGGCTTTTGCGGGGCGCAGCACTTGGAGCGGCAGTTTTCGGTCCTGCTGCGTTGATGTTCGGCAGGCGCAGTTTGGCGCAGCAAGGGGCAACATTCCCCTCGCTGAAGAGGGTTTCGGCCGGCGTGCTCGACGTCGCCTATGCCGAGGCCGGGCCAGCATCGGGCATTCCCGTCGTGCTGCTTCACGGGTGGCCGTACGACATTCACGCCTACGTCGATGTGGCGCAGATCCTCGCCAGCGCGGGCTATCGGGCAATCGTCCCCTACCTGCGCGGCTATGGCGCGACGCGCTTTCTCTCGGCCGACACGCCGCGCAATGGGCAGCAGGCGGCGCTGGCGGCGGACACCATCGACCTGATGGATGCGCTGAAGCTCGACCAGGCGATCGTCGCCGGCTTTGATTGGGGCGCACGGACCGCAGACATTGTCGCGGCATTGTGGCCTGAACGTTGCAGCGGCCTGGTCTCGGTCAGCGGCTATCTCATCGGTAGCCAGGAAGCCAACCGCACTCCATTGCCGCCGCAGGCCGAGCTGCAATGGTGGTACCAGTACTATTTCGCGACCGAGCGCGGCGTGGAAGGCTATCGAAAGTACACGCGCGATTTCGCCCGGCTGATCTGGCAGCTCGCGTCGCCGAAATGGTCGTTCGCTGACGCCACCTTCGAGCGTTCCGCCGCGGCCTTTGAAAATCCGGACCATGTCGCCATCTCGATCCACAATTATCGTTGGCGGCTCGGTCTCGCGACCGGCGAGCCGCGATTCGACGAAGTGGAACGAAAGCTGGCGGCCTTCCCGACCATCGGCGTGCCGACCATCACCTTGGAAGGCGATGCCAACGGAGCACCGCATCCCGATCCGAAGTCCTACGCAAGCAAGTTCACAGGCAAGTACAGGCACCGGCTGATCGCCGGCGGCATCGGTCACAATCTGCCGCAGGAAGCACCCCAGGCTTTTGCCCAGGCCGTGCTCGACGTGACCCGGCTCTGATCGATGCCCGAGCGGCGTTGAGCCGCGTCGCGCGCTCCTACTTTCTCACCTGGTACGGCACGAGCGGATTGCGAACGGGGGCGCTGCGATCGGAATCGGTCGTGGTCCCGTAGTAGTTCCCGTTCAGGCGATAGCGATAGCCGCATTCCTGGTGGG
>JAIESC010000216.1 GCA_019746355.1 Xanthobacteraceae bacterium
GTCGCCGAAATACGCGATCTTGTGGCGATCGACGCCGACCTCCGCCGTCACGACGCTGCCGCCGTGAAGCGCGGCGCGCAACTCGGGAACGAGGCCGAAGCGGGTTAACCAGCCGTCCCGCTCGTCGCTGAATGTCCGGCGGATCGCGAAGATGCAGGCGACGCACCGTGCCTTCTCGATGCCTCTTGCGAGCGGCCAGGAAATGATGACTTGATCGCCCACGTAATCGTCGACCTGCCCGCGGTACCGGCGAACCGGCTCCGCGATCGCCGCGAAGACGGCCTTCAGCAGCTCCTGTGCGGCCAAGTCGCCGTGTTCTTCGGCGTAAGCCGTCGATCCGACGAGATCGAGGAACAGGAAGATGCGCTCCTCGCTGACCGGGCGGTGATAGCGTCCAAGCAGGAGGTTCGTGAAGGTCTCGCCGCCGATCAAGTCACGGACGCGCAGAGCGGAGACGAGTAGCGCGGAAACCGCCAGCGCGTAGGGGATGGAGGACAGCTTGGGCGTCGCAGCTTCCATCAGGGTCTTGTCCGTGATGCCGAGCGTCCACAAGACCGAGCCGGTCACCATCGTCGCGACGACGATCACGAGCAGCAGGCTGATCTCGGCAGCGGCGAGGTAGGCGAGCGTGGGCAGGCATCGCAGGCGACTGCTGTATCCGGCGAGGAAAACGCCGCGTTCATACGCGATAGTCAGGAGGCCGATGCACATGCCGTAGAGGATGCCGACGCCTGTCGGCCCGTCATGGAACAGAACACCATGCAGGGCTCCGAACGCAGCGCTGATCGTGGCGATGATGATCCAGAAGGTTGCGGTGCCAGTCGACATCATCTTCTTCAGCTCGGAAGCGCGATCGAACGGATGACCACTCAATAGCGGCGGCAGCGTGACGGCTGACAACCTGCCGCGCTCAAGCTGCTGTGATACTCCAGGGTCGCCATAGATCGCGCCTAGAGCGGTGTCCGATCAGCTTGAATTGGCTGGGGTTACGGGGCGGACCGGGATGTGATTCGATGCGCGGCTTCTCGATGGGGAGAGCCGAATGCCCTCAGCCCTATCCGCCGATCTGCGCGAGCGGGTCGTCACCCTGATCGAGGGTGGAGCCTCGCGCCGGGAGGCGGCGCGGCGCTTCGCGGTCAGCCCAGCCAGCGCGGTGCGCTGGCACGAAGCCTTCGTGCGGGAGGGCCGCACGCGCGCCAAGCCGATGGGCGGCGATCAGCGCTCACATGCGCTTGAGGCCCGGGCCGACCTGATCCGGCAGATCGACGAGGCGCAGCCCGGTTTGTTCCTGCGCGAGTTGCGCACCCAACTGGCCGAGCGCGGCCTGCGGATGGGGGTGAGCAGCTTGTCGCGCTTCTTCAAGCGACACGGCATCACGCGCAAAACAACACGGGTCATGCGGCGGAGCAGGATCGAGAAGACGTGAAGGCAGCCCGCCTGTCCTGGTTCGAGGGCCAGCTCGATCTCGATCCAGACCGGCTCGTGTTCATCAACGAGACCGCCACGACCACGAAGATGATCCGGCGCTAGGGGCGTGCGCCACGCGGCGAGCGCTGCCGGGTGGCCGTGCCGTTCGGGCATTGGACAACCATCACCGTCACGGCCGCCCTGCGCGCCAGCGGCCTGACGGCCACCGCGCTCCTCGACGGGCCGATGACCGGGGCCCGCTTCCGCGCCGATGTCGAAGAGACCCTGGTGCCGGCTCTGAGGCGCGGCTACACGGTCGTGCTCGACACCCTGCCCGCTCACAAGGTCAGCGGCATCCGCGAGCGTATCGAGGCGGCGGGTGCGCGGCTGCTCTACCAGCCGGCCTACTCGCCCGACTTCACCCCAATCGAACTCGCCTTC
>JAIESC010000085.1 GCA_019746355.1 Xanthobacteraceae bacterium
GGTGGTCACCGTCATGGGTCACGTCGACCATGGCAAGACATCGTTGCTCGACTACATCCGCACCGCGCGTGTGGCGGCGGGCGAGGCTGGCGGCATTACGCAGCACATCGGCGCCTACCACGTCGATACGCCGCGCGGAATGATCACCTTCCTCGACACCCCGGGTCACGCCGCCTTCACGGCGATGCGTGCGCGCGGAGCCAAGGCCACCGATCTGGTCATCCTGGTCGTGGCGGCCGATGACGGCGTCATGCCGCAAACCCGGGAGGCCATCTCGCATGCAAAGGCGGCCGGTGTGCCCCTGGTCGTTGCGATGAACAAGATTGACAAGCCCGGGGCCAACCTTGAGCGACTGAAGAGCGAACTGGTTGCCGAAGAGGTCGTGCCCGAGGAATTCGGTGGATCGTCTCCTTTCGTTCCCGTGTCTGCCAAGACCGGGCAAGGCATCGATGACCTTCTCGAGCAGGTGTTGCTCCAGGCGGAAGTGCTGGAGTTGATGGCACCCAAGGACAGCATGGCCAAGGGCCTGGTCATCGAGGCCAAGCTCGACAAGGGCCGGGGTCCGGTGGCCACCGTGCTGGTGCAGTCCGGAACGCTCAGGCGGGGCGATGTGGTGCTGGCCGGATCGACCTACGGTCGCGTGCGGGCCATGCTCGACGAGAACGGAAAGCCCATCATCGAAGCCGGCCCTTCGATACCGGTTGAAATCCAGGGCCTGACCGAGGTGCCGCAGGCCGGCGACGAGTTCATGGTGCTGGCTGACGAGCGACGTGCCCGCGAAATCGCCACCTTCCGTTCGGGCAAGTACCGTGATGTCAAGCTGGCCAAGCAGCAGGCCGCCAAGCTCGAGAACATGTTCGAGAACGTCGGCGAAGGCGCCGCCCAGTCGCTGCCGCTGATCATCAAGGCCGATGTGCAGGGCTCGCAGGAAGCGCTGGCTCAGTCGCTGCTCAAGCTCAGCACGGCCGAGGTCAAGGTGCAGGTGGTGCACGGCGCCGTGGGTGGCATCAGCGAGAGCGATGTGAACCTCGCAATTGCCTCGAAGGCTGTGATCATCGGCTTCAACGTACGTGCCGATGCCGGCGCACGCAAGCTGGCCGAGCACAACGGAGTCGACATCCGCTACTACAACATCATCTACGACGCAGTCGACGAGATCAAGGCGGCGATGACCGGCATGCTGGCGCCGGAGCAGCGCGAAGAGGTGATCGGCACGGCCGAGATCCGCACGGTGTTCGTTGCCTCGAAGATCGGTACCGTCGCAGGCTCGATGGTCACTGCCGGCCTGGTGAGGCGAGGCGCGCGTTTCCGCCTGCTGCGCGAGAACGTCGTGGTCTACACCGGCGAGATCGAATCGGTGCGGCGCCTGAAGGACGACGTCAAGGAAGTGGCGGCCGGCTTCGAGTGCGGCATCAAGCTCAAGAACTACAACGACATCGCCGAGGGCGATCAGTTGGAATTCTTCGAAGTGAAGGAAGTCGCGCGAACGCTGTAGGGCGGCGGGGAATCTCTACCCCGAACCCCGCCCTTCAAAAGAGGGCGGGGTTTGCATTTACAGCGCGCCCATTCGGCTGCGGAGCATCACCATGAAACACAAGCGCTCAATACCCAACCGCGGCTTTCGGGTTGCCGACCAGATCCAGCGCGATGTCGCCGTGCTGATCCGCGATCTGAAGGACCCACGCATTGGCATGGTCACGCTGCATGCGGTGGAGGTCACGCCGGATTACGCTCACGCGAAGGTCTTCTTCTCCGTGCTGGTCGGTGATCCGCAGGAATGCGAGAACGCGCTCAACGAAGCGGCTGGTTTCCTGCGCAATGGCTTTTTCAAGCGCCTGCAGATCCACA
>JAIESC010000255.1 GCA_019746355.1 Xanthobacteraceae bacterium
CAGCTCGAGCAGAAGGCGCAGCAGCTCGCCGAACGCAACGTCGAGGTGGAGCGCAAGAACCAGGAAATCGAGCAGGCCCGCCGCGCGCTGGAAGAGAAAGCCTCCGAACTTGCCCTCACCTCGAAGTACAAGTCCGAGTTCCTCGCCAACATGTCGCACGAATTGCGGACGCCGCTGAACTCGATCCTGATCCTCGGCCAGCAGCTCAGCGACAACCCGGACGGAAACCTGACCGGCAAGCAGGTGGAATTCGCCCGCACCATTCATGGCGCCGGCACCGACCTGCTCAATCTGATCAGCGACATTCTCGACCTGTCCAAGATCGAGTCCGGCACCGTCACGGTGGACGCGCAGGAGGTTCTCGTCGCCAACCTGAGCGAGGCGATCGCCCGGCCGTTCCGGCACGAGGCCGACAACCGGCAACTGTCGTTCGACGTCGAGATCGATCCGCATCTCGGCCGCAGCATCACCACCGACTCCAAGCGCCTGCAGCAGGTGCTGAAGAACCTGTTGTCGAACGCCTTCAAGTTCACCGAGCACGGCGGCGTCCGGCTGTCCGTCTCCGCCGCCGTCGGCGGCTGGAGCCCGGAGCATCCGGTGCTCAACCAGGCGCCGGCCGTGGTGGCGTTCGAAGTGTCGGACACCGGCATCGGCATCCCGCTGGAGAAGCAGAAGATCATCTTCGAGGCGTTCCAGCAGGCCGACGCCTCGACCAGCCGCAAATACGGCGGCACCGGTCTCGGGCTCGCGATCAGCCGCGAGCTGGCAAACCTCCTGGGCGGCGAAATCCAGCTTCGCAGCACGCCCGGCAAGGGCAGCACGTTCGTTCTCTACCTGCCGCTCCGGTATGTCGGACCGTCGACCATCCTCACCCAGGCGCCCGCGACCCACGTCAGCGCCACCCAGATCGCGCAGAGCCAGCACGTGCTGGCGGCCGCGACGACCGCGGACCGCCCGGTCGAGCAGATTCCCGACGACCGGCTCGCGATCGAGCCAGGCGATCAGATCCTTCTGATCGTGGAAGACGATCCGCACTACGCGCGGGTGATCATGGATCTCGCCCGCGACAAGGGCTTCAAGGTGCTGGTGGCGATGCGGGGCGGCGATGCGCTCGACCTCGCCAAGCAGTTCCAGCCGTCGGCGGTGTCGCTCGACGTGTTCCTGCCCGACATGCTGGGCTGGACCGTGTTGAGCCAGCTCAAGCAGAATCCGCTGACCCGGCACATTCCGGTGCAGATCATCACGCTCGACGAGGACCGGCAGCACGCTCTCGCGCGCGGCGCGTTCTCGTTCGTGACCAAGCCGACCACCACGGAGGGCGTCGACGCCGCCCTGACACGCATCAAGGAGTATGCAGCGCCTCGGCGCAAGCGCCTGCTCGTCGTCGAGGACAATGAAGCCGAGCGGATGGGCATCCGTGAGCTGCTCGGCTACGACGACATCGAGATCGTCACCGCCGGATCGGGCAGAGACGCGCTGACGATCCTGCGCGAGCATCCTTGCGATTGCGTCGTGCTCGACCTGCGCCTGCCCGACATGTCGGGTTTCGACGTGCTCGAGCGTATCCGCGAGGACAATTCGCTGTCCGAGGTGCCGGTCGTGGTGTTCACCGGCAAGGAGCTTTCGGCCGAAGAAGACGCGCAGCTGCACACCATGGCGCGCAGCATCGTCGTGAAGGGCGTCGAGTCGCCGGAGCGCCTGCTCGACGAAACGTCACTGTTCCTGCACCGGATCGTCACCGATCTGCCGCCGGAGAAGCAGCGGATGCTGGAGCGCCTGAACAGCTCCGACGAGGATCTGGTCGGCCGGACCGCGCTGCTGGTCGACGACGACGCACGCAACATCTTCGCGCT
>JAIESC010000032.1 GCA_019746355.1 Xanthobacteraceae bacterium
TCGGTGCCGGCCAATGCGCCGGTGACGGTGACGCCGCCGGTCGGCCTGATCTTCAGCGAGAACGTCGAGGCCCATATCGGCGCGGTGAAAGATGCCAACGAGTACTGGGGCAAGGTCGTGCCCGCCTCGCTCACCAACACGGTGGTAATGGCGGACACCAACCCGCTTTATTTCTCCGGCAAGATTCTCGAACTGCTGAAGCGGAATTTCCCGAGCGCCACCCCAGTCCATGACTTCAACGAAGCCGTGCAGAAGGGCATGCGCTCGGTGATCCTGGTCGACCTGCGCATGAAATACGCCCAACCCTATGGCGATCGCACCTCGGTGATGGACATCGACCTCTATTTCTTCAACTCGGCGATGAAGCCGGTATCGAAGCTGAACGGCCGTGCGCAGTTCACGCTGGGCTATCCGGCAATGCATGCCGGCATGCAGCAGATGACCAACGAGGCGATTGCCCAGCTGGACCAGAAGATTGCCGCAACGGTGCGCTGACGACGGGGTTCCGTAGCGATCCGCTCCATTTTGAACCCTATTACGGCTGACGGGCGTCCTCCGCGTCCCGTAGATTGGAGGCAAGGCCGGAGGACGCCATGCCGCTGCACATGGATATCGTACCGATCCAACGTCTGGTCGTGATCGTCGCCCGTGGCGAGGTCACGGCCGACGATCTCGCCAACAACGTCAAAGACCTGATCGCGGCCAAGGTCGCGCACTATGCCAAGATCATCGATGTCTCGGCGTCGCACTGGGTGCTGACCAAGCAACAGATCGACGCCATCGCCGGAACCCTTCGCGGCGATCCCAACAGCGACATGCGCGGCCCCGTCGCTTTCATCGTCAGACCCGAGGACGAGGGCTTCGCCCACGCCTTTGCCGGAATCACCGAAGGCGATCGGCCGGTCAGGCTGTTCCACAGCCTGCACCAGGCGCGGCGCTGGCTCGAGGAGCTCCGCCTCGCGGCCGAGCATGCAACGCCCCGTCGCGGGTCGGGTCCACTGAACTGGAAAGCGCGCTAGACGCGGCGGCTCAGCTCGACACCCGGGTGATCGCCTGGGCGAGCTGCTCCATGCGGAACGGCTTGCGCAATACCGGGAACTGCGCGGGCGCGGCACTGGCCGAGGCGGCGTAGCCGCTCACCAGCACGATCGGCAGCTTGGGACGGCGATGGCGCAGCTCCTCGGCGAGCTCGATGCCGTTCATGCCGCCCGGCATGACGATATCGCTGACGACGAGATCGAACTCCTCCGCCTCGAACATCACCAGCGCCTGCCGTGCATCGGCCGCGAGCCGCACCGTGTAGCCGATCTCCTCGAGCATGGCCTGGCTGACGTCGGCCACGTCGGCATTGTCCTCGACCAGCAGGACCTTGCCGGCGGCCTTGTCGGGCGAGGCCTCGTCGTCGCGGGTGTTGGGCCGCGAATCGGCCGAGCGCGGCAGGTAGAGCGTGACGACGGTGCCGCGTTCCGGCGCGCTGTCGATCATGACCGTGCCACCCGACTGGTGGCTGAAGCCGTGGACCTGCGACAGGCCAAGCCCCGTGCCCTTGCCCGGCGACTTGGTCGTGAAGAAAGGATCGAACACGCGCGACAGGACGTCCGGTGTCATCCCGTGCCCGCTGTCGCGCACCGCGATCACCACGAAGGCGCCGCTGAGGCCATCCGGCGCGCGTCCGGCGTCGAGCTGCCTGTTCTCTGCGGAGATCGTCACGACGCCTTCCTGCCGGATGGCATCGCGCGCGTTCAACACGATGTTCAGCAGCGCCAGCTCGAACTCGCTGCTGTCGACGCGGACCAGCCCCAGATCGCGGGCGAGGGCGAACTCCAGGCGCACATGCGCCCCGACCGTGCTGCGCAGGATCGGCTCCATCTCCCGGA
>JAIESC010000292.1 GCA_019746355.1 Xanthobacteraceae bacterium
GCGATCAGGCGGGCGATCACGTCGGAAGCACCGCCCGCGGCGAACGGCACGATCATCGTGACCGGCCGGGCCGGATAGCCATCCTGCGCGGCAGCGGGCGTTGCAAGCGCGCCCGCGGCGGCCATAACCACGCACGCGGTGACGGCGCGCGACAGACACATACGGAATCGGGCGATCCGGCTCATAGCTTCTCCCGGCCTGTCGATGAAGAGACGCGGACCTTAATCGGTTCGCGAGCCCATTCCAAGGACACGCTGTTGCCGCCAAGCCCATGCGCTGTGCCGGAACCTAGTCCTTCAAAGCATCGCGGAGCGCTGCGAGATACCCCTCCTTGCGGCGCGTCAGCGGCTGGCGGCGGCGGAACAGGCTCAGCGCCACCGTGCGGGCCGGCGCAATGCGCAGCAGCTTGAGCACGCCGAGCGCCGCCTCGTTGCCGACCGACCGCCGCGGCACGATGGCGATGCCGCCGCCGGACTGCACGATGACCTTCATGGTCTCGATGTTGTCGGCGACCGCCAGCACGTTCGGCCGGATGCCGAGATCGGCGAACAGCGACAGCACCACCTGGCCATAGCCGACGGTGAGCTCGCTCATCACGATCGGCTCGGCCATCAGCTTGCCGACGTCCACCGGCTGGCGCGAGCGGGCGAGATGGTGCTTCGGATGCACGATCAGCGCCATTTCGGCGTCGGTCAGACGGTCGAACACCAGGCCCGCGGGCACACGGTCGGGATCGGACTCGATGGCGATGCCGGCGTCGAGGCGCTCCTCATGCAGGTCGTCGAAAATCGATTTGGTGGGCGCGGTGAGGATTTCCAGGCGGACGCCGGGAAGTATCTTTCTCAGGTCGCCGAACAGGCGCGGCATGAACATCTGCGCCATGCCCGAGCCCATGCCGATGGTCAGCGTGTCCGACGGCGCGCCGCGCAGCCGGCGCGCGGTGTCGGACAGGCTCAGCACGTCGCCGACGACGCGCTCGGCCTCGTACAGGAAGGTGCGGCCCTGCTCGGTCAGCTCGATGCCGCGCGAGGTGCGGCGGAACAGGGCAAAGCCGATCTCCTCCTCGAGCAGGCGGACCTGCTCGCTCACCGCCGACTGCGAAATGTTGAGCCGCGCCGCCGCCTTGGTGAAGCTTCGCTCCTTGGCGACGGAAAGCGCATAGCGAATTTCGCGAAATTCCACGGATTGCTCCAGGCGTCGACCTTGTCTCTGGCGACCGTCAACAATGCTGGATAACGACCCGGTCGCCAACCTCCACATGTGGCGAGCGCCAGATCCGGTGCCCGTTCGGCGCTTTCCGCCCTACCGTCAGCACCGGACAGTCGGCAACATGAGTCCACTGCTCTTGGGGCGAGCATGCGACTGCATAGTTTTTTAGACTCTTGCCCGGAAGGACGCGCGTCGCCGGCAAGATGATCGAATGAACCGACGCGCGTTCATCGCGGGACTGGGCTGCGCGGTGACGATTCCGATCACGCTCACCGCCCCATAGAATCTACGCACTGGCATGCAAGAAGGCGCACCACCCGAGTTGCATCAAATACGGTAGCCCTTGCGACGGGGGCCGATCGATCCCGTCACGCCTTCCTGATCCGGAACGTCAGCACCCGGCCGCTCTTCGAACTGTCCTCGATCTTGTCTCCGGTCTCGCGCACCAGATTGGGAATGTCGATCGTCGTCATCGGATCGGTGCATTCGATCGTCAGCAGCTCGCCGGGCGACATTTTCGCCAGGAGCTTGCGGGTCTTCAGCGCCGGCAGCGGACATTTCAGCCCGCGCATGTTGACCGGCGCAGGGCCGGATGCGGACTGCTTCGAAGCCTGTTCCGGCAGCGATTTTTCGACTTTGGATTTCGCCATGAGGGGCCGCGGCGTTGTGATCGGCTGACACTGGACACCC
>JAIESC010000281.1 GCA_019746355.1 Xanthobacteraceae bacterium
TTCTTGCAATCCATCATGCCCGCGCCGGTCTTCTCGCGCAGTTCCTTGACGAGCGATGCAGTGATCTCAGCCATCTCTTGCTCCGTTTGGTACAACAAGGGCCGGTCTTCCGACCGGCCCCGTCTGTTTTCCTGAATGAGGGACCGGATTACTCTGCCGGTGCCGCCTCGGCCTGGGCCTCGGCCGCGGGAATTTCCTCGACAGGCTGTTCGCTCAGCTCGCCGACGTCACCACCGGTGGCCGCGATCTCGGCCCGGATGCCATCGAGCACCGAGCCGGCCAGCAGGTCGCAATAGAGCGACACGGCGCGGATTGCGTCGTCGTTGCCCGGGATCGGGAAATCGATGCCGTCCGGATCGGAGTTGCTGTCGACCACCGCAACGATCGGAATGCCGCGCTTGCGGGCTTCCAGGACGGCGATCGCCTCCTTGTTGGTGTCGATGATGAACAGCAGGTCGGGCGTGCCGCCCATTTCCTTGATGCCGCCCAGCGAGCGCTCGAGCTTGTCGCGCTCGCGCGTCAGGTCGAGCTGTTCCTTCTTGGTGAGGCCGACGACATCGCCCTTCAGGCGCTCGTCGAGCTCGCGCAGGCGCTTGATCGACGCCGAGATCGTGTTCCAGTTCGTGATCATGCCGCCCAGCCAGCGGTGATTCACATAGTACTGGCCGCAGCGCTTGGCCGCGTCCGCGACGCGCTCGGCGGCCGCCGGCTTGGTACCGACGAACAGGACGCGCCCGCCGCTCGCCACGACGTCGCGAACCTGCTTCAGCGCCTGCTCCAGCAGCGGCACGGTCTTGGTGAGATCGATGATGTGAACCCCGTTGCGCACCCCGAACAGGTACGGCTTCATCTTGGGGTTCCAGCGGCGCGTGTGATGGCCGAAGTGGACGCCGGCTTCCAGCAGCTGGCGCATCGTGAATGTCGGCATGGTCATGCCGTTCTCCTTTTCCGGTTGAACCTCCGCGGGCGTCGTTCCCGGAATGGGAACACCGGAGCGAGCGCCGGGATGTCTCCCCGTCGACCGCAAACCCGCGTGCGAAGTGGCGCGTTTCTAGTGGGTTGGGCCCGAAATTGCAAGCGCCAACGAAATCAATGGCTTAGCCGAGCAGATTGTCAATTTCCCGGGCCAGCTTGAGGATCGAGAGCGGTGCGCTCCCCTCGGCCTTGTTGTTGGCCGTGATCCACACCTTCCTGCCGGCCTTGTGGGCGGCCGCGGCCATCCTCGCGAGGACCCGGCGAGTCTCGGCATCCTCATCGACCAGCCGGTCGAACGGCTCGTAGCGCTGCTTGGCGGCCTGGTACAGGAACCCGCGATGCAGGTTCCACCTGACTACCAGCGGCCCGGGCTGGTCCCCGTCCAGGGCCCGGAGGGCGGTCTCCTGTCGCTCGATCTCCGGCATCCGGTCGTGCAGGCCAACGCAATATCGCACTCCGGCACGGGCCAGCATCCGCATCAGGCGGGGCGTCAGCAGTTCCGGATTTCGCAGTTCCAGTGCGTAAAGAGGCTGGAGGCCGCCCAGCACCTGCGGGAGAGCGGCGAAAAACGCCTCCAGCCGCTCGACCAGCAACGTGGCATCTTCCACCAGACTGCGCGGCAGCGGCGAGACCTGGAACACGAGCGGGCCGGCCTTGGCCTTCAGTCCCTCGAGACACGGCACGACGAACTCGCGGGTCGCCACGGCGGCATCGAGGAAATACGGGTTGGGCACTTTCCCCCGCCCCTCCTCGTCACGCATCACCGCATCGCAGACGAGCGCCGGCGCCTTCACGACGAAGCTGAAATGTTCCGGGACCTGACTCGCGTACCGGGCGTAGTCGGCGGTCGAGATCGGCGTATAGAAGGTGCGGTCGAGGCTCACTGTCCGCAGTAGCGGGATCTCGGCGTAAGCCGCGAGTCCCTTGCGGCTG
>JAIESC010000181.1 GCA_019746355.1 Xanthobacteraceae bacterium
TCGACCTTGGCGTAGCCGCGGATGAAGCCCTCGTTCTTGAGCACGTCGAGCACGCTGACGCGCAGCCGCGAGCCGGGCGTGGACACCTTCGGCTTCTTGCGCATCTGCGCGTTGGTGATACGGGCGATCAGGTCGCCGATCGGATCGTTGAGCTGCATGCGCGCCTCCTTACCAGCTCGACTTCACCAGGCCCGGGATCAGGCCCTTGGAACCGAGCTCGCGCAGCGCGATACGGCTGAGCTTGTGCTTGCGGTAGAACGCGCGCGGCCGGCCCGTCACCTCGCAGCGGTTGCGGATGCGGGTGGCGTTGGCGTTGCGCGGCATCTCGGCAAGCTTCAGGCTCGCCGCGAAGCGCTCTTCCATCGGCTTGGTCTTGTCCATGACGATCGCCTTCAGGCGGTCTCTACGGCCACGCGCCATCTTCGTCCGCTTGCGACGCCGATTGTTCTTCTCGATCGAACTCTTCTTCGCCATCTAGAAAGTCTCCTGGCTATCCGCGTTTGAGGACCTTGGCCTCACTGCCGGAACGGGAAGTTGAAAGCGGTCAGCAGCGCGCGTGCCTCATCGTCGGTGCGCGCGGTGGTGCAGACCGTGATGTCCATGCCCCAGACGTCGTCGATCTTGTCGTAATCGATCTCCGGGAAAACGATGTGCTCCTTGATGCCGAGCGAGTAGTTGCCGCGGCCGTCGAAGCTCTTCGGGTTGAGGCCGCGGAAGTCGCGCACGCGCGGCAGCGCGATATTCACGAGGCGGTCGAGGAACTCGTACATCCGCGCCTTGCGCAGCGTGACCTTGCAGCCGATCGCCTGGCCGTCGCGCAGCTTGTAGGTCGCGATCGACTTGCGCGAGCGGGTGATGACCGCCTTCTGGCCGACGATCGCGGTCAGCGCCTCGGCCGCCTGCTCGACCTTCTTGCGGTCGGCGACGCCCTCGCCCACGCCCATGTTGAGGACGATCTTGGCGACGCGCGGCACCTGCATCGGGTTCTTGTAGCCGAACTTCTCGATCATCGCCTTGCGAATGACCTCGTCGAACTGCGTGCGCAGCCGCGGCGTCACCCGCTCCTCGGGCTCACGCTGCTTCTTCTCGCCGCCCTCGGCGGCCTTCTTCTTCGCGGCGGCCTTGTCCTTCGCAGCCTGGGCCTTCTCGGCCCGGGCGGCGGCCTCCGGCGACTTGTCCTGCTTCGGCGCGGGCTTCTCAGCCTTGCCGTCTTCGGGTTTCTTAGCCATCGATCTCGACTCCCGAGCGCTTGGCGACACGGACCTTCTTGCGGTCTTCGCCAGTGCCGACGAACTTGAATCCGACGCGGGTGGGCTTGCCGTCCTTCGGATCGGCGATCGCCACGTTGGACAGGTGGACGGCGAGCTCCTTGGAGACGATGCCGCCTTCCTGCTGCGCCGTCTGCTTCTGGTGGCGCTTGACCATGTTGATGCCGCGCACCACCACGCGATCGTCGGTGGGACGCACCTCGATCACCTCGCCGGTCCGGCCCTTGTCACGGCCGGTGAGCATCACGACCTTGTCGCCCTTCCTGATCTTGGCGGCCATCACAGCACCTCCGGGGCGAGCGAAATGATCTTCATGTGGTTCTTGGCGCGCAGCTCGCGCGGCACCGGCCCGAAGATACGGGTCCCGACCGGCTCCATCTGCGGATTGATCAGCACCGCGGCGTTCCGGTCGAAGCGGATCACCGAGCCGTCCGGGCGCTTGATGTCCTTGCGGACGCGCACGACCACGGCCTTCATGACCTCGCCCTTCTTGACGCGGCCGCGCGGGATCGCTTCCTTCACCGAGACGACGATGACGTCGCCGATGGTGGCGTACTTGCGCTTCGACCCGCCCAGCACCTTGATGCACATGACGCGGCGCGCGCCGGAGTTGTCCGCCACGTCGAGATTGGTTTGCATCTGAATCATCAGGCGCCTCGCAATTCTTCTTTGCGCGT
>JAIESC010000177.1 GCA_019746355.1 Xanthobacteraceae bacterium
GATGGACCTCGCCGTTCGCAACGTGACGACGGTGAAGCCGGAGCGGACCTTCTGGGAGAAGGTGCTGATCCTGCATGCGATGACGGAGATGACGGAGAAGCGGCGTGAGGAGGCCAATCCCGAACGGCCCGTGCCCGATCTCAATCGGTACTCACGTCACTACTACGACGTCCATCAGATCTGGGCGCATCCGGACTATGGCGTCGCGACCGCCTCGCTGCGCGATCTCGCAGAAGCCTGCCGGCAGCACAAGGAGCTGATGTTTCGCGCGCCGGATCACCGATACGACCGCGCCGTGCCGGGCAGCTATCGCCTCGTCCCGACGCCGGACATGCGAGCAAAGCTCGCGGCCGATTATCAGCGTATGACGGAGATGATCTTCGGCACGCCGCCGGCCTTCGCCGACGTGATCGCCAGCATCGAAGCGCTCGAACATCATCTCAACGCGGCGGATGCCGGGCCGAGTGAGGCATGACGAACGCGCCGACCGGCTTCGGCGGCCTTGACACCGTGCATCGGCTTGCCGGCGCCGGCGTTCGGATCGGTAAGCGCCTCGCCGTCATCGACTTCGGCCGCATCAAGCTGCGCGGCGCGCTCGCATGGTGGATCTGGGGCCTGGCCCACATCTACTTCCTGATCGGCGGAGCCGGGCAAGGACCCGGCGGGGCCAAAATGATAAGGTGGCCACATGGCTGAGATTTCGGAGAACGGACCTGCCAGGCTGCCTGATCGCGCTTCTGTCGAGGCGATTCTGGCGCGTCTGCCGGCGGGCGCCGACGAGACCGCTTTGGCGCGGGCATTGAGCGAGGCCTTCCCAGGGTTTTTGTTCTTGGCCGCGAGCGTTGACGACCAGTATTGGCGGGACACGCGCTCGGTGCTGGCCGCCGACGGAACACATATCGCTGAGTATCGGCCCTGGATGGAAGCCGAGCTTGCGAAGGACAATGGAGACATCGCGATGGTCTGGCGACGGTTGCAGGACACTGATCTCCAGATCTCGGAATGGCACGGCAACAGCGTCTACGCCTTCGCGCCGACAGGATCGGGCGCGGCTGACTATGTGCAGATTGCGCTCGGTCGTGAGACCGAATGGTGTGCGGGTCCAATCGTCAACCCATCACGTCGGCCTTGGGGCAAAGAGGAACTGCTCGATCCGTCATGGATCACGCACGACGAAATGTCAGACGACAAGGTGCTTGCTGGTCCGCTTTACAGGCTGAATCGCGCCAGCAGCGTCGTGTATGTCCGTACTTTTCTCGCGCGCTGCGCGCGTCTCGAACGCGACAAGCGGGAGGCGCGACGGCCGGAATTGGAGCGGAGCGCGTGGGTCAGCTCCGACGGCACGCGGACGCCGTTTCTCGACTTGCAGCCCAACTACTTCGATTTCACGCCGCGAGAGGTCCGCTTCTTTCAGGACTGGGAGCAGTCGAGCGCGCGGGCGAGCCGCGTTTACGAGCATTGGGCGCTCGACATCAGGGATTACGAACACAAGGATGAACGCGAGGTCGCGTTCATCCCCCGTCCACTGCGTCTGCCGGACGAGCGCCTGGAGGCGGGCGATTCATCCGTCCACATGCTCATGGATCGCATCGAGGCGATCGACCGGGAGATGGGCCTGCCGTTCGCGTGGTTTTTCCTGATGACGCATGGCAACAAAGTCTCTCCCGAAGTCGGCGAGACGATCGCGCAAGGCCTGCGCGAGGCGCGCGTGCGCCTGCCGGATCATGATGCGAAGGTGCTGCTGCGTTGGGCCGACGAGCGATATGGCTTCTAGCGTCGGGATCATGCTGCCATGAATGACCTTCCTGCAGACGTCGAAGCCTATAGCCGCTCTCCGGAGTTCGATCAGGACACCCTGCCGGCGGCGCTTCGGAAACAACACAGCACGAAGGCGGGGACATGGGCGTTGATCCACGTTCTCGAAGGCAAGCTGACCTATCGGATTTACGAGCCGCCGAGCGAGACAGTGCT
>JAIESC010000014.1 GCA_019746355.1 Xanthobacteraceae bacterium
CCCAAGGGCGACCGGGTCAAGATCACGATGTCGGGCAAGTTCCTGCCGTTCAAGTATTACGGCGCGACCGGCAACGCACAGGCGTACGGGTACAAGGAAGAGTAACCGGCGGACGACCTCCACGGTCATTCCGGGACGCCGCGAAGCGGCGGGCCCGGAATCCAGAGCCAACCACCGAACTTGCCGCTGGATTCCGGGTTCGCTCGCTGACGCGAGCGCCCCGGCATGACGTTGTGGTCACTTTGTGCGGGCTGCCCACTGGCGGCCCGCCTTTTTTGGACTAGGTTTGCGGCATGAGCGATGCCCAGTCCCAGGCCCAGATTCAGGCCCTGTTCGGCGCCCTGCGCGGCGCGGCCGATCCCGCGATATGCGACGCCATCGAGACGCTGGTCCGCGACGGCGAGGACCGCGCGCTCTGCCGCGTCAACGTCCTCGATTTCGCCACCAGGCGCGGGCTCGACGAGGAGAAGGCGATCTCGGGCTTCCTGCATGCCGCGCGGATCGGCCTGTTCGAGCTGAACTGGAACGTGCTGTGTCCGGGCTGCGGCGGCGTGCTCGACGCCAACCAGCAGCTCCGGGCCGTGCACAAGGAGGCCTATAACTGCGCGCTCTGCGCCTGCGGCTACGAGCCGACGCTGGACGAGATGGTCGAGGTGGTCTTTACCGTCAATCCGCGGGTCCGCCGCATCGCCGCGCACGACCCGCAATCGCTGCCGCCGTCGGAGTATTTCCGGCAGATATTCTGGGGCTCCGGGGTCGATCTGCCCGAGACCGGTTTCGAGGAGGTGCTGGAAGAGGTCACGCTCGACGCCATCGAGCTTGCGCCGGGCGAAAAGGCGCAAATGTCGCTGCAACTGCCGGCCGACTTCGTGATCGTGTTCGAGCCGGTCACGCATGCCGCCCATTTCATCGACGTGAAAGGCGAGCCGACGCGCGAGCGCCAGAGCCTGGCGATGGTCTTCAACAAGGCCCGGGCGCCGACCGGGACCACGGAGATGCAGCCTGGGCCGCTGCGGCTGTCATTCGAGAACCGCACCGACGTGCGCGTGCTGCCGTCGGTGTGGATCGCCGGACACACGCTGCATGACCTGCTCGGCAAGCGGCGGCCGTTCCTCACCGCCAAGCGCATGCTGACCAACCAGACGTTCCGCGACATCTACCGCACCGACACGCTCGACGTGGACCAGGGCCTGAAGATCACGAGCCTGACGTTTCTGTTCACCGACCTGAAGGGCTCGACCGCGCTCTATGACCGGGTCGGCGATCTCGCCGCCTATGATCTCGTGCGCGAGCACTTCCGCGTGCTGAACGAGATCGTGGCGTCGGAGGCAGGCGCGGTGGTCAAGACCATCGGCGATGCGGTGATGGCGACGTTCCCGACGCCGGACCGGGCGCTGGCCGCAGCGCTGCGGATGCGCGCATCGGTGCGCGACATCAGGGATGGCGATCTGCTGATCAAGATCGGCATCCATGAAGGCCCGTGTCTCGCGGTGACGCTGAACGACCGGCTCGACTATTTCGGCCAGACCGTCAACATCGCCGCGCGGGTGCAGGGGCTGGCCGACGAGAGGGCGATCTTTGCGACGAAGTCAGTGGTGGACCATCCGCAGGCCGCCAGGCTCATCGAGCAGAACCAGCTCACACCGACCGAGCAGCTCGCGGCGCTGCGCGGCGTCAGTGACAAGATGGCGGTGTTTCAGATTCCGTAGATTGGAGGCAGAGCCATATGCCGAGGCAAATTGCCACTAAGTCTTCTTGTTCGCGCCGAAGAATATTGGAAAAAAGGTTCGCTGTTGTTTCATACGGAGCGTATCGCCTGCCCTGATTGTATTTGGTTTCCGGCGCTCGCCGCCGCCCTCGGTGGTCACCTCGAGATCAGGATTCTCGATGATGGCCGCATGGATTTCATCCGTATGGGCGGGCGTTAGCCTGTAGATCGTGCCATAGAACTGTTCGACTGCAACGGCGGGTGCCGTCGCGGGGTTGGTTGGAAATGAGGGTGGCGTAGTCTCCGAGGTGATCAACCTCGAATCATCCGGCGTTGA
>JAIESC010000272.1 GCA_019746355.1 Xanthobacteraceae bacterium
ACCGCTTCCTGCACGTGCCGACCGGCCCGGAACAGCTCGTCGCCAAGCACGAGATGCAGCGCGAGCTCGGGCGGCGCACCGGAACCTGCTTCCAGCGCTGCGTCGGCCTCGACGCCATCGGCGCGTGCCATTCGGTCACCTTCGACATCGATGCCGAGCGCGGCACCTCCTATCACCAGCGGTTCCTCGCGTTTCTCAAGCGCGCGCAAAACGCCAACATCGTGATCGGCGGGGCGATGACCGATCCGAAGGGCGACCGCTCCAAGGCGCCGCACCAGCAGAAGGATCCGGACATGTTCCTCCGGGTCGTCAAGCGCGACGACAAGGGCATCACCGTCTCGGGGGCGAAGCTGCACCAGACCGGCGCGGTCAACTCGCACTGGCTGATCTTCATGCCGACCATGCGCATGACCGAGGCCGACAAGGACTGGTCGGTGGTCGGCGCGGTGCGGGTCGACGCGCCGGGGCTCACCTACATCGTCGGCCGGCAGACCAACGACACCCGCGCGGTGGACGGCGGCGAGCTCGACGCCGGCAATGCCCGCTTTGCCGGGCAGGAATCGCTGATCGTGTTCGACAACGTGTTCGTGCCGTACGAGCACGTGTTCATGGACGGCGAGTGGCTGTACGCGGCGACCCTGGTCGAGCGTTTCACGACCTATCACCGCTCCTCTTACGTTTGCAAAACCGGCCTCGGCGACGTGCTGATCGGCGCCGCGGCCGAGGCCGCCTCGCACAACGGCGTCGAGGGCGTGTCGCACATCAAGGACAAGCTCGTGGAGATGACGCATCTCAACGAGACGATCTATTCAAGCTGCATGGCCGCGGCCTACCGCTCCAAGCCGATGGCATCCGGCGCATATCTCAACGACGAGATGCTGTCGAACGTCGCCAAGCACAATGTCACGCGCTTTCCGTTCGAGATCGCAAGGCTGGCACAGGACATCGCCGGCGGGCTCGTGGTGACGATGCCATCGGAGAAGGACCTGCAGAACAACGAGATCGGCCCGCTGATCCGCAAATTCCTGCAAGGCCGCGACGGCGTGGACACAGTCGACCGGCTGCGGGTGCTTCGGCTGATCGAGAACATGACGATCGGCCGCAATGCGGTGGGCTATCTCACCGAAAGCCTGCACGGCGCGGGTTCGCCGCAGGCGCAGCGCATCCAGATCGCACGCGGCATGAAGATCGAGGACAAGAAGGCCCGCGCCCGCGCGCTGGCCGGTGTCAGCGGGACCAAGACGTAGCTACCATCCGTGCGGATAGTAGACTTCGATCGGCAGCGCGTGGACTTCGCCGGAGTGAAGCCGGCGATACCGCCCGCCGGCGAACACCAGCGGCCGTCCGTGTTTCGCGGCGTTCTCGTGCAGCTCGACCACCCGACCGACGAATATTTCGTGGTCGCCCCCGTCGTGCCGGGCAAATGCCTCGCATTCGAAGATCACCGCTGCATTCGGCAGCAGCGGAACACCGGTCCGGCCCGTGCCGATGCCCGGCCCGGCCCATTTCTCGCCCCCGGGGCGCGCGAACCGCGCTGACAGGTCCTCCTGCTCCTCACTGAGGACGTTGATGGCGTAGTGCGCGACCTCCCGCCACGCGTCGATGCTGCCGGATTGCTTGCGGATACTGAACAGGACCAGCGGCGGATCGAGCGACAGCGAATTGAACGAGCTGACGGTCATGCCGAGCCGCTCGCGCTCGGCCGTCACCGTCGTGATGACGGTCACACCGGTCGGGAACTGACCAAGCGCATTCCGGAAGCGTCGGGTATCCGGCGAGATGCATTGCGACATGCTGGGGCCTCCTTCCGCTTTCCGGACTAGAGCCGTTTCCGTTCCTTCGGAATCGGAAACGGCTCTAGCTTTTTTTGTTGGTCGCATTTTCTGCGGCGAACCGCTTCACACTTCGCCGGAAAATGCTCTATCCCTCGCCGAACTCGGCCAGGAGATAGCTCTGCAGCGCCACCGCGCGCGCACCGCTTTCGATCAGGCGGTCGACGACGCGGGTGAGCATCGCGAACTCCTCGTGGCTCAGGCAGCCGAACTCGACGTCGTT
>JAIESC010000231.1 GCA_019746355.1 Xanthobacteraceae bacterium
AACCAGGTGCCGATCAGCGGCATCGGCACGCCGAGGCCTTTGACGAAGACGATGACGCAGAACGCGACGAGCCCGACCAGCGCCGAGACCGAGGTGACGTTGATCCGCGAATAGCGACTTGCAAGGGCGCTGACGATGATGAGACAGGGCAGGGCGATCAGCACGCCCACGCGGTCGAGCAGCCATCCGAACAGCACCACGGAGCCGAGCACCAGCACCAGAGGGCGAAAGGCAAAGGCGGTGATCGCTTCGCCGGGACGCAGCAGCGAGCGGCCGACCGATACGACGCCGAACACCGCAAGGATCGCGCCCAGCGCTGCCGGGAAGTATCCCGGCCCCATCCGCGCGCTGCTGCCGAGCGAGTAGTTGCGGCCGATCCACAGCACCACGGCAGCCAGCGCCAGATAAATGACGCCGGCCCAGAAGTCGCGCGGATTGCGGATATGCATCGTGTGCGTGGAGGGCGCTGCCTCGCGTCCTCCGCCCGTGGGGTCAGTTGAGGGTCGCGCCGGAGGCCTTCACCGGCTCGGCCCAGCCTTCCACCTGTTGCCGCACGAAGGCCGCAAACTCGCCCTGCGGCATCTTGCGGACCGTCAGGCCAAGATCGTTGAGCCGCGCCACGAGCTGCGGATCGTCAAGCGAGGTCTGGATCGCCCCGTG
This sequence comes from Xanthobacteraceae bacterium, assembly GCA_019746355.1. Next base: position 661 of record JAIESC010000231.1, read on the forward strand.
CAGCTTCGCCGCGACCGGAGCGGGCAGGTTGGCCGGTGCCGACACGCCGATGAAGTTCTCCGAAACGAGATAGGGCAGGCCGGCCTCGACCACGGTCGGAATGTCGGGCGCGATATGCGAGCGGGTTCGCGATGTCACCGCCAGAGGCCGCAGCTTCTCGGCTTTGATGTGCGGCACGTTCTGCGGCAGCGTGTCGAAGGAGAAGCTGAGCCGCCCGGCGATCAGATCGGTGATCATCGGTGCGCTGCCGCGGTAGCCGACGTGCTCGATGTTGAGCCCGGTCTGCTTCTTGAACAGCTCGCCGAGGATGTGGCCGATCGAGCCGACGCCGCCCGAGCCGAAGAACACCTTCTTGTTCTGCGCCTTGATCCATTCGACCAGCTCGGGGATGGTCTTCGCGGTCACGGAAGGGTGCACCATCACCACGTCGGGGACAGTTGCCACCAGCGCAACATGCGTGAAGCCCTTGATCGAGTCGTAGGGCTGCGGGTTGAGCATGAACGGCGCGAGCGAGATTGGCGTCGTGTTCGACATCAGAAGGTTGTAGCCGTCGGGCGCGGCGCGGAAGATCTCGGTCGCGGCGATGGTGCCGCCCGCGCCGGGCTTGTTGTCGACGACCACCGGCTGGCCGAGAGCCTTCTGCAGCGGGACCGACAGCGCGCGCGCCGTCACGTCGCTCGAACCGCCCGGCGGGAACGTCACCACGATGCGGACCGGCTTGCTCGGATAGTCCTGCGCGAACGCGGGCGTGGCCCACAGGGCCGCGGCCGCAAGCGCCAGCGCGGCGATCTGAACTCTGGCTTTCATCATGGCCTCCCTTGGCAATTGCAACGTGTCTGGTTTGCGCGGAGCCATGCAAGATGCAGGCCTGAACATGTCAGGCGCCGCCCCGGAAGCAGGAGTATCCCCACGGCGTGCATTTCATCGGCAGGTGATAGTGCGCCTCGGGCTCGGCCAAGCCGAAGCGATAGGAGACGACGTCGAGAAACGGCACGCCCGCCGCGGCGCCGGTCGCGGTCCGATAATAGTCGGCGATGTGAAACCGCGCCTCGTAGAAGCCCGGCTCGAAGCGGCGGTCGAGCGTAGCGTCCGATAGCACGCCGGTCTTCGAGACGTTGCCCGCGGCGATCAGCCGGGGCGAATCGCCGGAAACCGCGAACAGCTCCACGCGCATGCCGCTCGCAACGACCCCGCGCGAAACGTCGACCACATGGATGGAGATACCCGGCATCGCCCCTACGCCTCTCAAGCCACAACCGCATCGATTGTGTCTCGACCCGGCGGCCGATGACAAGCACGCCGGGCGGGAAAAGCTACTCCGGCTTGATGCACGGCAAGGAATCCAGGTTAACGGGTGATTTGCAGGACCTGGAGGAGGAAATCTGTGTTCCATCCGGCGCGCTTT
>JAIESC010000170.1 GCA_019746355.1 Xanthobacteraceae bacterium
TTACTCAGTTCCACGCCATCAAGCATGGCTGGAGACTCCGAAATGTGTGAATCTCGTAGCCCGCGAGGGGAGGGTGGACGCGAGCGCAAGCGAGCGGCCGGGTGGGGAGAAGGTGCGTTTATCGCAGGCCTCTCCCCACCCCCGCGCTCCGCGCGGACCCTCCCCTCGCGGGGAGGGATGGCACCGCCGATGCCGCAAGTGATTCAATGTCAACCAGCCTTGCCTAATTGATCTGAACGCCCGCAGCCTTGCCGACCTCGATCCATTTCCGGTGCTGGGCGGCGATGTAGGCGGCAAACTCGGCGGACGCGTTGGGCGTGGCTTCGCTGCCCAGCGCCGCGATCGTCTTCTGCATCTCGGCGGAGGCGAGGCCCTCGTTGAGCGCCGCATTGAGCTTTGCAACGATGGCCGGCGGCGTTCCGGCCGGCGCGACGACCCCGAAGAAGGTGTTGGCCTCGCAGTCGGCGACGCCGGCTTCGGCCATCGTCGGCAGGTCCGGCAGGAGCTGGGTGCGGGTCTTGTTCTGCGCGGCAAGGCCGCGCAGCTTGCCCTCGCCGATCAGGGTTCGCAGGATCGCGATGTTCTCGAAGGTGGCCTGCACGTTCTGGCTCAGCACCGCGGTGTTCGACTCGCCGCCGCTGCGATAGGACACGCCGGTCAGCTTCGCGCCGCTGCGCAGCGCGAACAGCTCGCCGGCGAGATTGGGCAGGCCGCCCGCGCCGGTGTGTGCGTAGTTGATCTTGCCGGGATTGGCCCTGGCATCGGCGACGAAGTCCTTGACCGATTTCCACGGCGACGACGGATGCACCACCAGGATCTGGAAGCCCTCGGTGATGCGGGCGATCGGCACGAAATCCCTGATCGGATCGTAGCCGGCGCCGGCCGACACCGCGGGGATGACGGCGAGCGTGCTGGTGTTGCCGATGAGCAGCGTATAGCCGTCGGCGGGAGAGGTCGCGACGGAGCGCGCGCCGATCGCACCGCCGGCGCCGGCCCGGTTCTCGACCACCACCGGCTGGCCGAACCTGGCGGAGAGAATCTGCGACGCAAGGCGGGCCGGCACATCGCTCGGGCCGCCGGCCGCGGATGCCACGATCAGCCGGATGGTCTTGTTCGGATAGTCGTCCTGCGCGGGCGCGGGGCTTGTGAAAACCGCAACGGTCAGCGCCACCAGAACGCAGGGCAGCACATGCCGATATCTTGCGAGCATGACGTCTCCTCCCGGCTTTTTTCGGTGCGATCCTAGCACCCGCCTGCCGACCAGCCGAGCATCACCGAGCGATATTGTATCGCCGGCGGCACGGGCGGTGCTGTCCCTCCCCGCGAGGGGAAGGCGGACGCGAGCGCAGCGAGCGGCCGGGTGGGGAGAAGCCTGCGACGAGCGCACCATCTCCCCCCACCCGGCTCGCGCGTCTCGCTTCGCTTCGACGCGCTCGCCACCCTCCCCTCGCGGGGAGGGACGAGGCCGCCGATGCCGCGCCATTGCTCCAATCCGAAGCGACCAGTTCCAAGTATCGGCGTCAGGGCTTGCCGAGCAGCATCGCGCCGGCGGCCGCCAGGAACGGCAGCGGCAGCGAGGCGATGATGCGCAGCCACACCAGCCGCTGCGGCATCACCGGGATTTCCCAGAGGAACAGCCGCTGAAACGCAAACAGCGCCCAGGCCACCGTGTAGGCGATCACCTGCGGCGTGCCCGCGCCGCCCTTCAGCGCCGCGGCACCGATCGAGAAGCCGATCACCGGACCGCCGGGCGTGAACGCGCCGCCGAACACGGCGATGCAGAGTCCGACCAACCCGGAGTCTGCGCCGAGCCAGCGGCCGACCACCTCCTGCGGCAAGAGCGCGGCGATGTAGCCCGAGCCGACCACGCCGAGCATGATGCGCGGAATGAGCCGCACGCAGTCGATGGCGCCCTCCTTGATGCTGTCGCGGGCGAGCTTCCGGCTGCGCGAGGCGGCGATCAGCCCGAGCCCGAGCGCAATGATCCAGAGCAGGCCGTCGACCAGATAGATCATCCGCCGGTCTCCCCGCGGACGAAGCGCACGACGACGGAGCGGGTCAGCAGGCCGGCGACGATCGGC
>JAIESC010000165.1 GCA_019746355.1 Xanthobacteraceae bacterium
CCGCAACCTCACTCTGATCGCCGACGAACGGCTTGACGGATCGAGTCTCGCGCTCGCCAGGACACGTATCGCCGAGTGCGAGCGTATCCTTTCCGATCTTTCCGCCACAGGAGAAGCCCGTGCCGAAGACGACGGCCGCAAATCCACATGACCAACGTATGCAGGCGACGGCCGAGAAGCTGCATGCCGCCCTTGACCGCCTAGTCACCGGTTCTGATGGTTCTCCAATGGCCGACCGGCGGTTGACCGTCGCAGCCCTCGCTCGGGAAGCGCGGGTCGGTCGTAACGCCATCTATGCCAATCACCGTGATATCCTCGACAAGCTTACCCGCGTCCATCAGCGGCAGCGGGTACCTAGCCCGCATTTCTCACAGTGTTGAGGCGCATCGGGGCGCGAATCAGCGAAAGTTCTTTTGCGAGAAGGACTTTGCGTTGATTCAAGGAGTGCCCCGATGCCGACAGAGTGTAGCGCAGAACGGTTTGATTTTGGAAGGGTGGAAGGCCGCATCGTGGAAGCGGCCTTTGATGCTGGACTGGTGACGTCGGATGCCGGCGCGCTGCTTCTGGGCGCGACCGATCGGGCGATCGATCTGGTGGGGCGCTTTGCAAATTGCTTTCGCGATCATCGCCGTCAGGATCTGATCGAGCATGCGGTCGGCACGTTGATCGGCCAGCGGGTCTTTGGCATCGCGCTCGGCTATGAAGATCTCAACGACCATGACGAGCTGCGGCACGATCCGCTGATGGCGGTGCTGGCGGGCAAGCTTGCGGCCCGGCGCGAGGACTGTGCGCCGGTGGCCGGCAAGTCAACGCTGAACCGGCTGGAACTGAGCCGGGAGGAACCGTCGCGCTACCACAAGATCGCCTATGACGCGGCGGCGATCGAGGCGCTGCCGGTGACGCTATTCCTGGAGGCGCACAAGCGGCCTCCGGAGCGGATCATCCTCGATCTGGACGCCACCGACGACCCGCTGCACGGGCATCAGGAGGGGCGCTTCTTCCACGGCTATTACGACTGCTACTGCTATCTGCCGCTGTACGTGTTCTGCGGCCGGCATCTGTTGGCGGCCAAGCTGCGCCCCTCCGATATCGACGCCAGCGCGGGCAGCGTCGCGGAGGTCGAGCGGATTGTCCTGCAAATCCGCGCCCGCTGGCCGTTCGTGCGCATCGTGCTGCGGGCGGACAGTGGCTTTGCGCGCGAGGCGCTGATGGCCTGGTGCGAACAGAACCGCGTGGATTACCTGTTCGGGCTCGCCCGCAACACCCGCCTGGTCGCCATGATCGCAGAGGAGCTTGCCGCGGCGAGAGCTACGGCCGAGAAGACCAGCCGCCCGGCGCGCCGCTTCAAGGACTTCCAGTGGACGACGCTCGACACCTGGAGCCGCAGGCGCCGCGTCGTCGCCAAGGCGGAGTGGACGCAAGGCGAGGCCAATCCGCGCTTCGTCGTGACCTCGCTCAAGCGGGCCGAGGCGGGGGCGCGGCAGCTCTATGAGGACATCTACTGCGCCCGCGGCGAGATGGAGAACCGCATCAAGGAATGCCAGCTCGACCTCTACGCCGACCGCACCTCGGCTCAGACCATGCGCGCCAACCAACTGCGGCTCTGGTTCGCCTCGATGGCCTATGTGCTCATCTGCGCCCTGCGGCGCATCGGCCTTGCTGAAACCACCTTTGCGGACGCCACCTGCGGCACCATCAGGCTTAAGCTCTTGAAGATCGGGGCGTTGGTCCGCATCTCCTGTCGCCGCATCAAAATCGCCATGGCCTCGGCCTGCCCAGCCGCTGAAGAATGGGGGTGCGCGGCTCGCCGCCTGGCCGAAGCCGCCAAGGCCCGCGCCTCGCCGATCTGACACGCGCCGCCGCCTCGCGCCCAATCGGTGGCATCATCAGCAAACCCCAACGCAGACACTCAAAACCAAATCGCCCGCCGCGCCTTCAGCGCCACCGCTCCTCGTCGTCTTCGCAAAATCCTCCCATCCCTCGTCGCACAGCAATTGGCCGTGTGAGAAATGCGGGCTAGACCATACGCACCATCGCGCTGATGTCCCTTCGTCAAATTACATATATATGTAAATAAAGAC
>JAIESC010000052.1 GCA_019746355.1 Xanthobacteraceae bacterium
TCCTCTGGCGCCCGGCCCTCGAGAGCGGCGAAGGCAAGGCCAAGCATCCCAAGAGCGCGCTCCAGGAATGGGCCGCGGGCAACCAGCGCCGCCCCCCCGAATACGAGGTCGTCGAGCGCGCCGGCCCCGACCACAACGCGCGCTTCACCGTGCGCGTGAAGGTGCACAAAGTGGGCGAGGCCGAGGGCACAGCCTCGAGCAAGCAGGAGGCCGAGAAGGTCGCGGCGGCGGAATTCATGGAGAAGTTTGGGTGATCGCTGATTTTTCCTGCATATCTCCGTTCGTCCCGAGCGAAGTCGAGGGACTGGCTCGAGCGAAGCCGAGAGCCCTTCGCTCGGATCGGTCTCGGCTTCGCTCGACCAAGCCCTTCGACAAGCTTAGGGCGAACGGAATTTTTCATGACTGACCAAGAAACCCGCTGCGGCCTCGTCGCGGTGATTGGCGCACCAAATGCGGGCAAATCCACGCTCGTCAATGCGCTGGTCGGCCAGAAGGTCGCGATCGTCAGCGCCAAGGCGCAGACCACGCGGGCGCGGCTGCTGGGGATCGCACTGCACGAGCAGACGCAGATGATTCTGGTCGATACCCCCGGCATCTTCGCGCCCAAACGCCGGCTCGACCGCGCGATGGTGAGCGCGGCCTGGGAGGGCACCGAGGCGGCCGATGCGGTGCTGCTGATGGTCGATCCGATCAAGCAGCGCCGTCACGAGCTCGAGCCGCTGCTGGAGGCGCTGGCGAACCGTCCCGAACGCAGGATCCTGGTGCTCAACAAGGTCGACATCGCGAAGAAGGAGCCGCTGCTGGCGCTGGCGCAGGAGCTTACGGCCAAGGTCGAGTTTTCGGAGGTGTTCTTCATCTCCTCGCTCACCGGCGACGGGGTGTCCGAGCTGAAAGACCGCCTCGCCGCGATGATGCCGGCGGCGGAGTGGATGTATCCCGAGGACCAGGTCAGCGACGCCAGCGAACGCCTCCTCGCCGCCGAGATCACCCGCGAGCAGCTCTACCGCCAGCTCCACGAGGAGCTCCCCTACGACAGCGCCGTGCGTCCCGAGCTCTACAAGCACCGCCCCGACGGCAGCCTCGAAATCCACCAGCAGATCGTCGTCGTCCGCGACAACCAGCGCGCGATCGTGCTCGGCAAGGGCGGCAGCAAGATCAAGGCGATAGGCGAGGCGGCGCGGATAGAGCTGAGCGAGCTACTAGGCGTAAAGGTGCACTTGTTCCTGCACGTCAGGGTGGAGGAGAACTGGTCCGAGAACCGCGAGGTGTTCGAGGAGATCGGGCTGGACTGGGGGCGGTAGGCGCTTGCGTTACCTCCCTAATAATCTGAAAAGCCGTCCCATCGCGTCGATTCGTGCAGGGGGAACAACATGAAAAATCGCTTATTGCCCGCCGTCCTTTTTGTGGGCCTGTCAGGCTGCGCCGTCATGCCCACCGTTCCCGCAGCATTTCAACCAATCTCGCAATTTGATGAGCAAGAGGTCGCTTGGTCGGCGGGACAGGGCACCAACTCGATTAAGGGCAATGCGGTTCTGCGGACACGCGGAGGAGATGTTAAGACCTGTGCCGGGTTCACTGCTGCTCTGAGCCCAGTATCCACGTATACGAGTGAGCGTATGGCTCATCTTTATGGCGGAACGGACCGTGGATACAATGATGTTCGCCAGATAGTGCCCGCCCCTGACGCACTGCTGCGATTTATCAGAACAACGGTTTGCGACTCCCAAGGAAACTTCGTCTTCGACAAGCTTCCTGACGGCGAATATTTCGTCAACGTTCAAGTCACTTGGCAAGCTCCAAGCACATATGGCCTTTCTAACCAAGGTGGGAACCTGATGCAAAAGGTCCGGGTGGCTGGTGGCGAGGCTCGGTCTATTGTCCTGACGTCGGAATAGCTACCGCTTCTTCTGAATCTCGATCTTGTTCTTCTTGGCGAAGTCCTTGGTCGATTCCTCGCTGCGGTTCAGCGCCTTGGCGATTTCCCTGAGTCCCTTGCCCTTGCCCGCGAGCATGCGGAGCTGGCCGGCTTCCTCGCCGTTCCAGGGCTGCTTGTGGCGCTCAAAATGCTCCTTGGCCATGATCTCTCCCAACTCCTCTCCCCTTGCGGGAGAGGATAGCGC
>JAIESC010000061.1 GCA_019746355.1 Xanthobacteraceae bacterium
GGTTTTCGGAAAAGATCATGCTCAAACAAGAAGCTAAAGCGGGATGACGATTCGAAGAAAAGTCATCCCGCTTTAGAGCATGATCCCGAAAAGTGTGAAGCGGTTTTCGGAAAAGATCATGCTCAAACAAGAAGCTAAAGCGGGATGACGATTCGAAGAAAAGTCATCCCGCTTTAGAGCATGATCCCGAAAAGTGTGAAGCGGTTTTCGGAAAAGATCATGCTCAAACAAGAAGCTAAAGCGGGATGACGATTCGAAGAAAAGTCATCCCGCTTTAGTCCTGCTTCTGGCTGCTGCCGCCGGGCGGCCGGAACAGGTAGAACAAAAACCACACCGGCAGGATCACCATCGCGCCGACCAGGAAATTGGGGCCGGCCCAGGCGAGCCCTCGCCGCGCCAGGTCCTCGATCCGCTCGTAGGACAGGCCGAATTCCTTGATCAGCTTTTCCGGCGTGATGCCGAAATGCGTGAGAATTGTGCCGACGATCAGCGAGGCCACGGCGACCTTGACCAGCGTGCGGATCAGGGGATGAAACATCCAGGCCTCATCGCCGGCAGCCCTCCGGCGAAGTGATTCGTCGCGGCAATCATAGTCGAAACGGCGTCATTCCGCCCGGTTTCGGGCGTCCCGGCCGGTCCTGCAATGGACCGGGTGGACCTAGCGCTGCTCGGTCGGCTGCGCCGCCCCGCCCGGCGGGGTCACCGGCGCGCCCGTGAGGCGCTCGATGGCGTTGCGGACGGTGTCGCGGGTGTTGCGGTTCCTCACCGCGTTCAAGAGCGGGCTCGCCGCCGGCGAGCGCGACATCAGCGCCTGGGTGTCCGGCAGCATCATCGGGTCGTCCCACGGTCCCTGCACCATGAACGGCAGCTCGAACGCCGGCGGCGCGTCGGCCGCACTGGACGAGGCGAGGGCGGCGACGCCGCGCAGATCGAACTCGCGGGCCGGGATCGACGCCGTGCCGGCGAGGCCGAGCCGGACCTTGGAGCCTTCGAGATGCACGGTGTCGATGGTCGCGACGCCGTCCGCCATCTTGATATCCACCGTGAGCTTCTCGTAGGGCGTGCGGCCGTTGCGGAAGTCGCCGGCGCCCGACAGCGGCCGCCGCTCCAGGCGGCGCAGCAGCTGCTCGACATTGAGGCCGACCATCGCGCCCTGGCGGCCGGCAAGCTTGGCCGATCCGTTCACCGTGCGGGTCATCGCCAGCACGCTGTTGCCAGACGTGTCGAGTGCCAGCTCGATGTCGCCGCGGCCTTCGAGCCGCCGGAACTGGAACACCTCGCCGAGGCATTTCTCGAGATCGACGTCGATGAGCTGCAACTGCGATTTGAAGTCGGCGCCTGAGTCCGACGGCGCGAGCGCGAGCGTGCCCTTCAGCACGCCGTTGAACGCCTGCGACTCGCCGATGGTGATGTTGAGCTTGCCGCCGCGGAGGTTCGCGGCGACCGCGGTGCGGCCGAGCTTGGCGCGGGCGACGGTGATGCGCGCCGCCGACAGCCGCAGGTCGAGGTCGATGCCGCTGAGATTTTCGATCGACAGCAGCCCCTCGTTCCAGTCGCGCTCGTTGACGGTGAGCAGGCGGACGGTGGAGATGTAGGGCGTGAGGTTGAGCTCGTCGGCGGCAAGCGTGCCCTGCACGCTGCGGCGTCCGTCGGTCGAGAAGGTCAGCACGCCCTCGGCGACATTGCCGTCGAGCTCGACATTGACGGTGCTGAGCGCGATGGCGCCGCTCGTGACGCTGGTCCTGGCCTTGAGCGCGAACCGCCCGAAGCCGCCGCCGGTGATCGGCTGATAGCCGGCCCAGCGCAGCGCATCACGCAGCGCCGCGGCGTCGGCGGCAAGCGTACCCTCGACCTTCAGCGTCGGCGCCGTGCTGACATTGCCCTCGAACGCGAGCTTCACTGCTGCAGCGGTCAGGCGGACCTTCAGCCCGGAACGCTCGCCGACCAGCGCAGCGGCGAAATCCGTCAGCGAAACCGTGGTGTCGACGCCCTGGCCGTGCCACTCGAAGCGGCCGGTGGCGGCGAAGCTCTTGGAGATCGACGGCCAGGCCAGCGCCAGCTCGACCTTGGTGAAGGTCTCGGCGAGGCCCCGGGCCGGGTCGCTCACGTCGACGGTGCCGTCGTCGATGCGGATTTCGG
>JAIESC010000119.1 GCA_019746355.1 Xanthobacteraceae bacterium
CCACGGTGAAGAACAAGCTGCGCTACGACGACAGCCTCGACGTCTTCGGCGTCCACGCGGTCGGGGGCGTAATCGGTGCGATCGGCACCGGCATCGTCGCCGACCCGCGCCTCGGCGGCCAGGGCTGGATCGACTACACCGCGCCGGTTGCGAAAGCGGGCGTATACGACATGGGCGGCCAGATCGTGACGCAGCTTTGGGCCGTGGGAACGACGGTCTTGTGGACGGGCGTGGTCTCCGCCGTACTGTTCCTGGCGCTCAAATACACCATCGGCCTCAGGGTCGACGCCGACGCCGAACGCGAGGGCCTCGACCTGCGCGAACACGGGGAGCGCGCCTACAACTACTGACATCGTCGAATTGGCGGGGCGGGTTCTCTCTCCTCTCCGTCCCGCCAACCCTTGTTCCTCCTGCGAACACCAGACTTGTGGGCCGGGGCATTGCCTCGGCCCTTTTTTTGCGAGCACGCCTCGGCGCGCTCGTCCTCGCCGCTGTTTCCTCCGCTTCACTGCGGAGCGGCTGCGGGCGGCCGTTCGGCCTTGCGAGCCCTGTGGGCTCGGCACAGGAACCTACGCCTTGAGCGAGGCCTCGACAAAGTCTGCGCAGCGCTCGCCGATCATGATGCTCGGCGCATTGGTGTTGCCCGATATCAGCCTCGGCATCACGCTGGCGTCCGCGATCCAAAGCCCATCCATGCCGCGCGCCTTGAGCGTCGGATCGACCACGCTGCTCTCGTCATTTCCCATCCGGCAAGTGCCTACGGGGTGATAGACCGTGTCCGCGCGGCTGCGAATCAAATGGTCGAGCGCGGCGTCGTCGGCGAGGTCGATGGGATAGCGGTCCTTCGGCTCATAGATCGCGAGTGCGGGCGAGGCGGCGATGCGCTGCGACAGCCGTACACCCTCGCGCAGCACCGCCAGGTCACGCTCGTCGGCGAGAAAATTGGGGTCGATCAGCGGCGCATCAGCGGCGCGCGGGCTCGCCAGCCGCACCGTGCCGCGGCTTTCGGGGCGCAGCACGCAGGCGTGGAGCGAGAAGCCGTGGCCTTTCACCTTGGTGCGGCCGTGATCCTCGAGCATCGCGGGGACGAAGTGCCATTGCACGTCGGGTGCGGGAGCATCGGGCATCACGCGCCAGAAGCCGCCGGTTTCGGCATAAGGGGTGGTCATCGGGCCGGTGCGGCGGCGGCGGTGCTCGATCACCGCCTTGGCCATGGCGAGCGTGCCGGCGAGGCTGTCGCCGATGAAGTCGCGGCTCCTGGTCTCCCAACTCGAGACGTAGTCGATGTGGTCCTGAAGGTCCGAGCCGACCGCGGGGCAGTCGCGCACCACCGAAACCCCGTGCTCGGCGAGATGCGCGGCGGGGCCGATCCCCGACAGCATCAGCACCTGCGGCGAGTTGAACGCGCCCGCGCTCAGCACCACCGCGCCGCGCGCCTTGACCGTGCGGTGCTTCTTGCCGACCGCGTAGATCACGCCCGTCGCGCGCGCACCCTCGATCACGATCTGCTGGACGGTGACGCCGATGCGCACATCGAGCCGCCGGTCGCCGCGCAAGGGCTCGACATACGCGCGCGCCGCCGACCAGCGCTCGCCGTTGCGCTGGGTAACCTGGTAAAGGCCGAAGCCGTCCTGCTTCTCGCCATTGAAGTCGCGGTTGCGCGGCAGCTGGAGCTGGGCGGCGGCCTCGACGAAGGCGAGGCTGCCCTTGTTGGGCCAACGCTGGTCGCTGACCCACAGCGGCCCCTCTGCACCGTGATACTCGTCCGCGCCGCGGACGTTCTTTTCCGAGCGCTTGAAATAGGGCAGCACATCCTCGTAGCTCCAGCCGGTGCAGCCGAGCGCGGCCCAGTTGTCGTAGTCCCAGCGGTTGCCGCGGATGTAGAGCATGGCGTTGATGGCGGAGGAACCGCCCAGACCGCGCCCGCGCGGCTGATAGCCGGTGCGCCCGTTGAGCCCCTGCTGCGGCACCGTCTCGTAGCGGTAGTTGGAGGCGTTGCGCAGGAAGGGCATGAAGCCCGGCGTCTTGATCAGGAGATTGTCGTTACGGCCGCCCGCTTCGAGCAGGCATACGCTCCGGCCGGCGCGCGCCAGCCGTCCGGCGACCGCGCTGCCGGCGCTGCCGCCGCCGATGACGACGACGTCGA
>JAIESC010000183.1 GCA_019746355.1 Xanthobacteraceae bacterium
CCGTCAATATCCTGATCTCGATCCCGACCGCGACGCGAAGACAATGAATGAACCAGAAGGATCAAGTGGTTGAATCCAAAATTCGCCGCCGACCGAACATCACTGAGAGGTAATGGGATCGTGTCCCGGTCAGTGGTGTAATTGGCGGGAGCAAGGCCGCGAGCGAGCGCGCTTTCCACAAGCGCCGTAGCGAGGGAGCGGCCTTGCGGCGGTCATCGGCGATTTTCCGGGTTAGGGTCGGGTTGCGAAGACCAACTCTAGATCCAAGGAAGCCACCGATGACCGATGAGATGATGAACCTGCGCACGCTCGTGGAGAAGACCCCCGACGCCGACCTTTTGCGTGACATGATCGCCTTTGCCGCCGAGCGGCTGATGGAGCTCGAGGTCGGTGCGCTGACCGGAGCGGGCCACGGCGAGAAGAGCCCGAACCGGCTGGTCCAGCGCAACGGCTACCGCGACCGGGACTGGGAGACGCGGGCCGGCACGGTCGAGCTGCGCATTCCCAAGCTGCGCCGCGGCAGCTACTTCCCGGGGTTTCTGGAGCCCCGGCGCATGGCCGAGAAGGCACTGACGGCGGTGATCCAGGAGGCCTACATCCAGGGCATCTCGACCCGGTCGGTCGACGATCTGGTCAAGGCCATGGGCATGAGCGGCATCTCCAAGAGCCAGGTGAGCCGGCTGTGCGAGGACATCGACCAGCGGGTCAAAGCCTTCCTCGACCGGCCGATCGAGGGCGACTGGCCGTATCTGTGGATCGACGCCACCTACGTGAAGGTGCGCCAGGCCGGCCGCATCGTCTCGGTCGCCGTGATTGTCGCCGTCGGTGCCAATAGCGATGGCCGGCGTGAAGTGTTGGGCATGGATATCGGCCCTTCCGAGGCCGAGACCTTCTGGACCGCCTTCCTCAGGAAGCTGGCGCGGCGCGGCCTGCGCGGCGTCAAGCTGGTGATCTCCGATGCTCACGAGGGCATCAAGGCAGCCGTCTCCAAGATCCTCACCGCCACCTGGCAGCGCTGCCGCGTCCACTTCATGCGCAACGCCCTGGCCCACGCCGGCAGGAGCGGTCGTCGGGTCGTCTCGGCCTTCATCGCCACCGCCTTCGCCCAAGACGACGCCAAGGCGGCCAAGCAACAGTGGCGTCGCGTCGCCGATCAGCTCAGACCCAAGGTCCCAAAGCTCGCTGCCTTGATGGACGAAGCCGAGACCGACGTGCTCGCCTACATGAGCTTCCCCGCCCAGCATCGGGCCAAGCTGCACTCCACCAACCCCATCGAACGCCTCAACGGCGAGATCAAGCGTCGCACCGAGGTCGTCGGCATCTTCCCCAACGAAGCCGCCATCATCCGGCTCGTCGGTGCCATTCTGCTCGAACAGAACGACGAATGGGCCGTCCAGCGCGCCAGATACATCACACTGGAAAGCATCGCTCCCGTCAGCGATGATCCCATCATCGGGTTGCCCGCCGTGGCCGCCTGATCGATCCGGCTCTGGCTCGGAATCGACGTACTGACCAACCGTCAGCTACACCACGCCTCGGGGCACGATCGAAACGGAGGCCGCATTGAAGCGACCTCCGTCGGCTACCTCTTGGCTTTGGCTGAGAGATACACACCCTGTCGGCCACCAGCGTGGGGCGCTTGGGCCGACATTCCCACAGGCACACGTTTAGCGGTAATTGCAGCAATCGAGAAAGTATTTAAGAAGAGGTCGTCGTGTATGATCATCACGTCAACGTTATCGTACATCGACTCCAATACTATCGACCATGCGCTCGTATCCGCTGCCTATTAGCTATTTGCCGATTTGCTGCGGCATAGCGGCAAACGATACTCGGGCGCAGCAGGGGAGGCGATATGACGGTTGAGAGCACGCCAATTGATCCAGAAGCGCTGGCCGTTCCCGCGCCTTACGTGGATCGATTTCAGATCACAGCTTTCCCCGGAGCGCTTGTCCGAATGGCATTTGCTGAGGCCCTCACTGCTGACGGGAAGGCGCACTATCGAGCCGCGGTGATGATGGCCGCGGCCGACGCCAGGGAGCTTGCCTTGACGATCTTGAACGCCCTGGGCACCGCGCCACAGACGCCCTCGTGAGCGGCCCGGTATAGTACTGGCGCCGGGCGCAACGCACTTTGCGCGAAGCGCAACGCCGCCAAACTGCCCGGAGCGTCCATGTCATGGCGAGGCACTC
>JAIESC010000222.1 GCA_019746355.1 Xanthobacteraceae bacterium
GCCGCCTCTTGACCTTCCTCATACAAGGGTGGGCAAAGGCGCCACCAGCGCGTTCACGCGCGTCTTCGACGCGCTATAGCGCCGTGCCCACGCGTTCTTGCTCAAGGCAAAGACGTGGGCACGCCGCTGGCGCGGCTTTGCCCACCCTACGATTGCTCACGCTTGCCGGGAGAGCGCGACCATGACCCGCTCGCTCACCTTCCGTGCCGCGCTGGTTTCTTTCATGATCTTCGCGGCGTTCATCCTGGCGTGGCACCTCGCCACCCGCGGCACCGGGACCGTCCAGCAGATGGACCCGGAATACGCCAAGCTCATGGGCCTCACCGCGACCCAGGGTAAATCGGCGATGCCGGGCCCGCTCGACGTCGGCTTAAAGCTCTGGGAGCACCTGCGCCAGCCGTTCTACGACAAGGGCCCGAACGACAAGGGCGTCGGCATCCAGCTCGCCTTCTCCATCGCCCGCGTCGGCATCGGCTATCTCCTGGCTGTTCTCGTGGCAATTCCGATCGGCTTCCTGATCGGTATGTCGCCGGTGATGAGCCGTGCGCTCGATCCGTTCATCCAGGTGCTGAAGCCGATCTCGCCGCTCGCCTGGATGCCGCTCGCGCTCTACACCATCAAGGACTCCGGCCTTTCCGCGATCTTCGTGATCTTCATCTGCTCGCTCTGGCCGATGCTGATCAACACCGCGTTCGGCGTGGCGTCCGTGCGCAAGGAATGGCTCAACGTCGCCCGCACCCTCGAGGTCGGCGTGTTCCGCCGCGCCTTCACGGTGATCCTGCCGGCCGCAGCCCCGACCATCGTCACCGGCATGCGCATCTCCATCGGCATCGCCTGGCTGGTGATCGTGGCGGCCGAGATGCTCGTCGGCGGCACCGGCATCGGCTACTTCGTCTGGAACGAGTGGAACAACCTCTCCATCACCAACGTCATCAATGCGATCCTGCTGATCGGGCTGGTCGGCATGGTGCTCGACCAGATCCTCGCCTTCGCGGCGCGCATGGTCACCTTCCCGGAGTAGCGCGATGGCGG
Source organism: Xanthobacteraceae bacterium (assembly GCA_019746355.1). Next base: position 1,033 of record JAIESC010000222.1, read on the forward strand.
AGAAATTCATCTCGCTCGAGGCCATCTCCCGGCGCTATCCGGCGCCGAGCGGCGGCACGACGACGATTTTCGAGAACCTGTGGCTTTCGATGAACCGCGGCGAGTTCACCTGCGTCATCGGCCATTCCGGCTGCGGCAAGACCACGGTGCTCAACATCCTCGCCGGCCTCGACCAGCCGACCGAGGGCACGGTGATCGTCGACAATCTCGCCATCGAGGGGCCGAGCCTCGACCGCGCGGTGATCTTCCAGGGTCATTCGCTGCTGCCCTGGCGCACGGTCATGGGCAACGTCGCCTATGCGGTGTCGTCGAAGTGGCGGCGCTGGAGCGCCGCGCAGGTCCGCGCCCAGGCGCAGAAGTTCATCGATCTCGTCGGCCTCACCGGCTCCGAGCACAAGCGGCCGTCCGAGCTCTCCGGCGGCATGAAGCAGCGCGTCGGCATCGCCCGTGCGCTGTCGATCCAGCCGAAGATGATGCTGATGGACGAGCCGTTCTCCGCGCTCGATGCGCTGACCCGCGGCACCCTGCAGGACGAGGTGCGCCGCATCTGCCAGGAGACCGGCCAGACCACCTTCATGATCACCCACGACGTCGACGAGGCGATTTATCTGGCCGACAGGATCGTGCTGATGACCAACGGTCCCGGCGCGGTGATGGCGGAGATCGTCGAGAACCCGCTGCCGAAGAGCCGCGAGCGCGTCGGCATTCACAAGCATCCGCTCTATTATCCGCTGCGCAACCACATCATCGACTTCCTGGTCGCGCGCAGCCGCACCTTCGTCAGCCAGACGCCGGACTTCGATCCGCGCCGTGTGCCGGTGGTGCGGCCCGGCGTCGACGGCCCGCCGGTCGATCCGGACTCCACCGTGATCCGCCTCGCCAGCCATGGGCATTGAACCATGTTCGTTGGACCGAGCTCTCTCCACCGTTCGTTCCCGCGCAAGCGGGAACCCAGAGTTGCAGCGCAGGACCGTGCGGTCCTGGGTCCCCGCGTCCGCGGGGACGAACGCGGTGAGGGCACGCTCAACTGCACTTAGATCGTCACAACTGCCGGGAGAAACCCTATGAAGCGTTCCGACCTCACCGAGAAGCTCCTCGACATCAAGCGCGAGAAGGGCTGGACCTGGAAATACATCTGCGAGCAGATCGGCGGCATGTCGCCGGTGATGAT
>JAIESC010000269.1 GCA_019746355.1 Xanthobacteraceae bacterium
AAAGGTGTTGCTGCACAACCACTTTCGCTGATTTGGCGCCCCGATGCGCTTATCTCTGTGAGATATCCGGGCTAGGCGAGCGAAGCGACGCCGTTCTTCGAACGGCCAAGCCCGCGCATGACATCGTCCGTGTGGCAGAGCAAAGGAGCGCTCCATGAACGTCCAGGACACGCCCAAAGGCTCACGCGAGCGCACGCTGGACGAGGTCAAGGCCGAGTTCATGCGGCGCGCGGGCAAGCTCAACCCGTTCGAGGACATCAAGCGCGAAGACGCCGAAAAGGTGATGAACGCGCTCACGAGCCTCGACAAGGATCACTGGGCCGAGGAGTGGTGCAAGGTCGGCCTGGCCTATGAGGCCAAGGCGGATGCGCTCGCCAAGACCGACGGCAGCCGCGAGCATCTCCGCGAGCTTTACATGCACGCGTTCGACGCCTGCCGCGTCGGGCGCTATCCGTCGCCGGTGTCGCCCGGCAAGCTCGCCGCCTATCACTATTCGCTGCGCATGTTCAGCAAGGCGGCGCGATACTTCGATCCGCCGCTCGAGGTGGTCGAGATCCCGTTCGAGGGCAAGAAACTCGTCGGCTACCTGCAGAAGCCGCCGGGCATGACCAAGCCCGCGGTGATCATGCACTGGGGCGGCGTCGACGGCTGGAAGGAAGACCGGCTGAAGATCGCCGCCGAAATCATGAAGCAGGGCATGGCGTCGTTCACCATCGACATGCCGGGCAGCGGCGAGAACCCGGTGCGGTACGGCGATCCGGCGGCCGAACGCACCTACTTCGCCTGGCTCGACCACCTGCCGACGCGCAGCGACATCGACGGCCGCAGGGTCGGCGTCTGGGGCGGCAGCTTCGGCGGCTACTGGGCCGCGCGGCTCGCCTTCACCGCCAAGGACCGGATCAAGGGCGCCGTGTTCCACGGCGGCAACGTGCACCACGGCTTCCAGAAGGAATGGCTCATCCCGGCCTTCACCACCGGCGGCGCGACTTATCTGTTCGGCGCGCAGAGCCTGCTCGACGCGCGCGGCCGGGCGATGGGCGTCAAAACCGTCGACGAGTTCCTGGAGGCGGTCGCGCCGCTGTCGCTGAAGACCATGGGCCTGCTCGACAAGCCGTCCGCGCCTTTGCTCGGCGTCAACGGCAAGCTCGACGACCAGGCGCCGGTCGGCGACATCTATCTGCTGATGGAGCACGGCAACCCGAAATCGGCGCGGGTCTATCCCGAAGGCCATCACATGGGCCGCACGCCGGGCCAGGACCCGCACGAGATCGCCGAGACCATCGCCGCCTGGCTGAAGGACCAGATCGCGCGGTAGCTCACGAGCAGATAGCTGACGCGCATTGATTTCTTTCTGCACAAACCATGAATATGGCTTTATGGTTATACGGTCAGAGGGCGTCAATGAAGACCACGGTCGAAGTCCCTGACGAGCTCTACCGTCGGGCCAAAGCGGAGGCGGCGCTGCGCGGCCGCAGGCTCCGGGATCTGGTCGAGGAAGGGTTGCGGCTTGTCCTGGCAGTTCCGCGCAAGAGGCCAAGCCATCCCAGCCTTGCCGAGCTAACCCGGGGCGCACGGGGCATGATCGATTCCGGAGTTTCGGACCTCGCTTCGAATCCCAAGCATCTCGCGGGCTTCGGCCGCAATGACCGTCGCCATCGTTGATACAGGACCGCTTGTCGCCTTGTTTGATCGGGCGGAGCAGCACCACCGTTGGGTTGTGGAACGCTTCGAGGAGCTCGACGCACCTCTCCTCGTCTGTGAGCCGGTGCTTGCCGAGGCGATGTATTTGCTCGCACGCTTATCCGAGAGCGCAGGACGCCGTCTTGGAGCTCATCCAGGATGGAGCATTAAGCCTGGCATTCCGGATCGACGAGCACATCGGGGCGTTGCGCAAATTGCTTCAGAAATACAAAGACACGCCGATGTCGCTAGCTGATGCTTGCATCGTTCGCATGTCGGAAATCCACGATCGGCATAGCGTCCTCACGCTGGATTCCGATTTCTTGGTCTATCGAAGACACGGCCGGGCGCCGCTACCGCTCATCCACCCTGCAGCACAGTAGGCCCAGCCGTACCTTTCGTGCGCGGGAGCCCGCTGACGCTCACGAACACAGAATGATGACAGAAGGACTTTCCGGATCACTGCCGCCTGCGCTTGGCGCTGCCTTTCTGCGGCTTTGACTTCGCCTTGGCCTGTGCGGGCGCTTGCGGCTTGGTTTCCGGCTTCGCCTGCGCGGTCGTGCCGCCGCGGCGCGGCGGCTGCGTTGCCGCGACCGGCTCCGGATCGGGCTTGGGCGGCGGCGGCTCGGGCAGGCCGGACAGCC
>JAIESC010000215.1 GCA_019746355.1 Xanthobacteraceae bacterium
TGGCTCAGCCAATTGTTATCGCATCTTGCGCTTGCAGGGGTTGATCTCGCTCAACAATCTGGCCGAGAGAACAAACATTAATCTAGCTATTCATTGCATCAAGGATCGCCCGATCCGACCGATTGCCGGTCCGCTCAACCGGAAGAGGAGCGGCGAACATTGCGGTGATCATGGCATGCGCTGCGGGCGTCAGTACGAAAAGCGTTTCTACCATTGAGGCTATACGAAGATTGGACTATCGCGGCATTTATGCAATCGTGAGAACAGTCCGGTCAGCCCCGTCTCCATCTCGGAGAAATGATGAGGAACCGGCCAGCACAGGCTGGCAGCGCTCTCCCATCGTCGTCAGTGGCTTGAGGCAAAGAGGTGTGAGATGACCGAAAAACTTCGTCTGGATATTCCGATCCTGCTGCCTGACGTGCCGGACGCCGACGATGCCTGCGTCGCGCGGCTCACCTCGGAGATCGGCGGGCGCGCGGGCGTCGAGGAGGTGCACGTGCGGGGCACCGGCCCGGGCGAGCCGGCCCAGCTTTGCGTGCACTACGACCCGGAGATCATACCACTACCGCGGATCCGCGAGCTCGCGGCGAGCGCCGGCGCCAGGATCAGCGAACGGTTCGGCCATCTGCTGTGGCAGGTCGAAGGGATCGCCCACCAACGCCGGGCACGCACGGTTGCCGATGGTCTGCGTACAGTGCCGGGCGTACTGGAGGCGGAAGCGAGCGCCGGCGGGGTGGTGCGCGTCGAATTCGACCAGAGCCAAGGCTCCGAGAAGGCCATCCGCGATGCGCTCGCCGGGATGGGTGTCACGGTGCGTGAGCAGGTCGTCGCCCGGGCGCCTGCGCCGGAGCCACGGCGTTCCGGGAAGGACGAGGCGGCTGACGAGCATGGGGGCCATAATCATGCCGGTCCCGATCATGCCGGCCACGATCACGGCGAAGACAAGGGCGGCAGGGGCGAAAAAGATCACGATCATGCGCATGGGGGCCTTCTGGGGACCAACACCGAACTGATCTTCTCGCTCACCTGTGGCGCTTTGCTTGGCGTTGGCGTCGCGATCGAGAAGCTCCTGCCTGCGGCTCCTGGCTGGCTGCCGACCGCCTGCTATATCGCCGCCTATTTCTTCGGCGGCTTCTATACGCTGCGTGAGGCGATCGACAATCTGCGCCTCAGGAAGTTCGAGATCGACACGCTGATGCTCGTCGCGGCGGCGGGCGCCGCGGCGCTTGGCGCCCTTGCGGAAGGCGCGTTGCTGTTGTTCTTGTTCAGCCTCGGCCACGCGCTCGAGCACTATGCGATGGGGCGGGCCAAGCAGGCGATTGAAGCGCTCGCCGAATTGGCTCCTCGGACGGCCACGGTGCGCCGCGACGGCGAGACGCGCGAGGTCCCCGTAGAGGACCTCGTGGTTGGCGATGTGGTCATCGTGCGACCCAACGAGCGGCTGCCGGCCGACGGATTCCTAGTCAAGGGCGAATCGAGCGTGAACCAGGCGCCGGTGACCGGCGAAAGCATCCCGGTCGATAAGCGGCCGGTCGAGGACGTTACGAGGGCGAGAGCCAAGCCCAACGCCGTGGAGGCGTCATCGCGCGTGTTTGCCGGGACCATTAACGGCGCGGGCGCCATCGAGATCGAAGTGACGCGTCTTTCCACAGAAACCGCGCTCGCCAAGGTCGTGCAAATGGTGAGTGAGGCCGAGACCCAGAAATCACCGACCCAGCGTTTCACCGATAAGTTCGAGCGCATTTTTGTGCCGGCGGTGCTGGCGCTCGCCGTCATTCTGCTGTTCGCCTGGATGGTGATCGATGAGCCGTTCAGCGCGAGCTTTTATCGCGCCATGGCGGTGCTGGTGGCAGCCAGTCCCTGTGCGTTGGCGATCGCCACGCCCAGCGCTGTGCTGTCGGGCGTGGCGCGAGCGGCGCGGGGCGGCGTTCTCGTAAAAGGCGGTGCCCCACTGGAAAATCTCGGCTCGCTGAGCGCGATCGCCTTCGACAAGACCGGCACGCTGACGGAGGGCCGTCCGCGCATCACCGACATCGTCCCGGCCGAGGGTGTTTCGGAAGACGAACTGCTTAGGGTCGCCGTGGCCGTCGAGCAACTCAGCGACCATCCGCTTGCGGAGGCGATCGCGCGCGACGGCCGTGAGCGGTTGGGTGGACGCGACGTCGCGGAGGCGCAGGATCTCAAGAGCCTCACCGGACGTGGGGTGACCGCAACGCTTGAGGGCAAACCGGTCTGGATCGGAAAGGCCGAGATGTTCGGCGCCGACGGCATCGCGCCGCTGGGCGAGGCCATGGTAGCCGCCATTGCGAAACTGCGCGACGGCGGCCGCACCACGATGGTCGTGCG
>JAIESC010000267.1 GCA_019746355.1 Xanthobacteraceae bacterium
TCTCTTCGGCGGCACCAGCGTCGCCAGCGACATCCCGGGCGGCATGGCGGCGTTCGCGCGCCTGTATTCGGATTCCGCCGTGCCGGACGTGCAGCTCCTGCTCGCCGGCGCGCCGCTGACGGCGCATCCCTATCTGCAGCCGTTCCGACAGCCCTATCAGGATGCGTTCGGCGGCCGGGTGATCATGCTGCATCCGGAAAGCCGCGGCGAGCTGCTGCTGACGTCGGCCGATCCGGCGGCGCCGATCCGCATCAGGCAGAACTTCATGTCGACCGAGCGCGAATGGAGAACGCTGCGCGCCGGAATGCGGCTGATGCAGGACATCATGAACCGGCCGCAGGTCGCGCCGTTCAACGCCGGCGAGCTCACGCCGGCCCGCTCGGACGCCGAGCTCGACGACCACATCCGCAACACCGCGATCACGCTGCATCACCCCGCCGGGACCTGCAAGATGGGCCGCGACAACGACGAGACCGCGGTGGTCGATCCGCATCTTCGCGTGCGCGGCGTGGAAAGCCTGCGCGTGATCGACGCCTCGGTCATGCCCGATCTCATCAGCGGCAACATCAATGCACCGGTGATGATGATCGCCGAGAAGGCCGCCGACATGATCCGCAGCAAGCCGACGCTCGCGCCGCTCAATGTCTAGCTATCTACCCCCGTCATTCCGGGGCGCGCCCGCCAGCGCGTTCACGCGCGTCCTTGACGCGCTATGGGCGCGAACCCGGATTCCAGTTCAGGAGAAAGTCCCTGCTCGACTGGATTCCGGGCTCGCCCGCCAAAGCGCGTCGAAGACGCGCGTAGACGCGCTGGTGGCGAGCGCCCCGGAATGACGGCCTGCTGATGGAGGAACGCCGTGGCCCGCCTCGATCCACTGCCGCTGGAGAAGCTTTCGCCCGAGCAGAAGGCACTGCATGACATGCTCGCCAGCACCCGCAACGGCCGGGTGAGCGGGCCCTTCGCGATCTGGCTGCACACGCCGGCGGTCTGCGACGCCGCCAATCAGCTGACGCTGGCATTGCGCGAGAACGGCTCGATCAGCAAGCGCCTCTACGAGTTGATCGTGCTGATCGTGACGCGGTATTGGTCGGCACAGTACGCCTGGGCGCAGCACGAGCGCGCGGCGGCCGCCGCGGGGCTTTCGCCGGACGTGATCGATGCGATCCGGCATCGGCGCAAGCCGGACCTGAAGGCCGACGACGAACGGCTGGTTTATGAGGCCGTGACCGAGCTCCTCGAACGCAAACCGCTGAGCCAGGCGACCTACGACCGGCTCCTGAAACAGTTCGGGGTCGAGCACACGATCGAGATCGTCTCAATCGCGGGCCTCTACAGCATGGTATCGACGGTGCTAAACGCCTTCGACGTGCCGACGCTGAGCGGCGAAAACCCGTTCTGAAGAGGAAATAGACGATGTTCGTCAAAGTAGCTGCCGACGGCAGCGTGTCGCTCGAGGACCGTGACAACTTCCGTGCCTTCAAGCTCGTGGTCGAAGGCGGGCCTGCACGGCTCGATCAGGCGCGGCGCGCGCTCGCCGTCACGGCCGAACTGCCCGACCAGTCCACCGCATGGATTTTTGAGAAGGCACTGCGGGAGCGTCCGGAGGTTGCAAACGACGCCGCGTGGCAGGGCAATCTCGGCACCATGATCGAGAAGGCCAGGCCGCACGGCTGGATCGACGAGCAGAAGAAGGCGATCAAGGCTCACATCGAGTGGACGGAGAAGTAAGGCAGACGGCCGTCACACGCCCGGCCGCGTATGCGGCTGAGCGCACGCTATCGCCACGCCCACCGACCGTCACCCGCGGGCTTGACCCGCGGGTCCATGCGATGGGTCGGCCATTACCAATCCTACGATTTCGACTCGTTGCGCTCGCTCATGGATCGCCGGGTCATAGGCGAGCGAAGCGACGCCGTCCTTCGGACGGCTAAGCCCGGCGATGACGTCGGAGCAAGCTGCGGTCGCCGTGGGCCTTACAGGGGCTTCTTCTCGATCGCGCCGTTTCCGCGCACGTACCACTGCTCGCTCGGGAACGGCTTGCCGGCGACACGCTCGGCGAGCCAGTCGGCGACCAGGATCGGCGGGAACGGTCCGAGGTTGGCCGCCGGCACGTTGCCGACCGAGTGGCGCGACTCCTGGTACACCACCATACGCTTCGGTCCCTTCACCGCCGCGACCAGCCGGTGCGAGTGCGCGACCGGCGACAGCTCGTCCCACTCGCCGGCGACGCAGAGATACGGGCACTTCACCTTGTCGGCGTGGCCCTCCCAAGTCATGCCCTGGCGCATCTTGTCGAACTCGGCCTCGTCGGTGATGCCGGACATGTACATGAAGCGCTTCTTGAAGGT
>JAIESC010000280.1 GCA_019746355.1 Xanthobacteraceae bacterium
GTACATCCGCGACAAGGGCGGCGACGAGAACTTCCTGCTCTATGGAGTGAACGTCGCCAGCGGCGCCGAGACCACGTTGACGCCGTTCGAGAAGACCCGCGTCCAGCTCGTCGGCGCTTCGACGATCCAGAAGGACAAGGTGCTGATCGGGCTCAATAACCGCGACGCCCGCTACCACGACGTCCATTTGCTCGATCTCAACACCGGCAAGACGACGCTGGTGATGAAGAACGACAGCTATGCCGGCTTCCTGGCCGACAACAATCTGGTGCTGCGGATGGCGACCCGGCCGAACGAGCAGGGCGGCACCGACTTCTTCCCGATCTTGAACGGCAAGGTGGCCGACAAGCCGATCGAAAGCACCACGCTGGAGGATGCGCTGACCGCCCGACCGGCCGGCTTCACCACCGACGGCAGGACGCTCTACTGGATCGACAGCCGCGGGCGCGACACCGCCGCGCTCTATGCCCAGGACGTCGCGACCGGAAAGCGCAGGCTGATCGCCGAGAACGCCCGCGCCGACCTCGGCGGCACGCTCCGCGATCCGGTCACCGGCGAGGTGAAAGCCTATTCGGTCAACTATCTGAAGAACGAATGGACCGCGCTCGATCCGCAGGTGAAGGCCTCGTTCGACTTCCTCGACAGCCGGCTCGAAGGCGACTGGGGCGTCCAATCGGGCACCGACGACGACACCAGGTGGATCGTGTGGAACGATCCCGTCACCGCGCCCACTGCGTCCTATCTCTACGACCGCAAGGCGGGCACGCTGACCCCGTTCTACGTCAGCCGCCCTGATCTGAAAGGGGCCGCGCTCCAGCCGATGCACACGCGCGAGATCAGAGCGCGCGACGGGCTGACGCTGACCAGCTATCTGACGCTTCCCCCGGGCAGCGACAGCAACGCCGACGGCGTGCCCAACCGGCCGGTGCCGCTGGTCATGGTGGTTCACGGCGGGCCCTGGGCGCGCGATTCCTACGGCTTCAGCCCCACGCATCAATGGCTGGCGAACCGCGGCTATGCCGTGATGGGAGTCAACTTCCGCGGCTCCACCGGCTTCGGCAAGAAGTTCATCGGCGCCGGCGACAAGATGTGGCGCACCACCATGCAGGACGACCTCGCCGATGCGCTGAACTGGGCCGTGCGGCAGGGCATCACCACGCAGGACAAGGCGGCGATCATGGGCGGCAGCTACGGCGGCTATGCCGTGCTCGCCAACCTCGCCTTCTACCCCGACCGCTTCGCCTGCGGGGTGGACATTGTCGGCCCCTCGAACCTCGAGACTCTGCTCAAGACCATCCCGCCCTATTGGGTGCCGATCGTGCGCCAGTTCCACGACCGGATGGGCAATCCCAACACGCCCGAGGGCCTCGCCGCGCTCAAGGAGATGAGCCCGCTTTATGCCGCGGACAAGATCAGCAAGCCCTTGCTGATCGGCCAGGGCGCCAACGATCCGCGCGTCAACAAGGCGGAGAGCGATCAGATCGTCGCCGCGATGCGGAAGGCCAATATTCCGGTCACCTATGTGCTGTTCCCCGACGAAGGCCACGGTTTCGCCAAGCCCACCAACCGGATCGCCTTCAACGCGGTGACCGAGAACTTTCTCGCTCCCTGCCTGGGCGGCCGTGCCGAACCCATCGGCGATGCGCTGAGCAAGTCGAGCGCGCAGATCGTCACCGGCGGCGAGCATGTGAAAGGCCTCGCGGCGCAAACCGGCGGTTGACGCGCCGCGGCGGCGGGACGATGGATCGGGCCGCGCGGGGGAGGCCTCGCGCGGTTCCACCATGTCACGGGTGAGCGGATGACGCAGCGCAAGGCCATTTTCGTGACCGGCGGCGCCTCTGGCATCGGACGCGCGATCGCGCTGCGGTTCGGCCGGGCGGGCTGGTTCGTGGGACTGGGCGATCTCGACGAGGTCGGCATGGCGGCGACCGAGGACCTGCTGCCCGGCGGGTTCAGCTTCGCGCACCGCTTCGACGTGCGCGACCGGGACGCGTGGGACGAGGCGCTCGACGGCTTCGCCACCGCGGCGGGCGGACGGATCGACGTGGTCGCCAACAACGCCGGGGTGCCGCTCGGCGGCGCGCTGGTCGACAACACCCCGGCCGAGATCGAACGCTGTCTCGACATCAATCTGAAGGGCGTGCTGTTCGGGGCGCAGGCGGCCCATGCGTGGCTGAAGCAGACCGCTCCGGGATCGTGCCTGCTCAACACCGCCAGCGCGGCCGGCATCTACGGCACGCCGGGAGCGAGCGTCTATTCCGCCACCAAGTTCGGGGTGCGCGCGATCACCGAGAGCCTGGACGCCGAATGGGCCCAGGACGGGATCGAGGTCCGCTCGCTGATGCCCGGCTTCATCGACACCCCGCTGCTCGACCACGCCCCCAACCGCGCCGCCAA
>JAIESC010000131.1 GCA_019746355.1 Xanthobacteraceae bacterium
GGCGGCCGGCTGCGGCCGGAGCGGCAGCGCCGGCGGCGCGGCAATCGCCGGAGCCGCGGCCGCGATCTGGCCGCGGCAGAACAGGCGCTTGCCCTCGTCGCTCTCGCCGATCACCTGCGCCAGCGCGGCGATCTCGGCGCTGGCGATCGTCATCAGGCCCGGCCCCTTGGGCTGGGCCGCCGATGCCGCCCGCACCGCGTCGGCCGAGGCGCTCTCGGCGTCGCTCGCGGCCTTGGCTTCGGCCGCGGCCGAAGCCGATGCCTTCGCCGCCGCCTCGAGCTGGGCGTTGCCTTCCTGCGCCACCGCGGCGGCCTGCTGTGCCGCGGCCTGCGCCGCGGCGACCGCAGCCGCGGTCTTGTTCAGCGCGTCGGTCGTGCGCCCGACCTCCGCCACCGCGTCCTCCGAGGCGCGCGCGGCGCGCAGGCGCGACGTGACCGCGGCTTGCGACGCCGCGAGCGCGTCGCGCGCCTTCCTGGCGATCGCCTCCGATGCGCTGCTGAGCTCGGCCGCCTGCTTCTCCTCGGCTTCGGCCTCGAGCTCGCTCGCGTGATAGGCCGCCTCGGCGGCCTTGGTCGCCTCCGCGCCTTCGGCGGCGCGGATCTCGGCGTTGCGCGCGAGCTGCGTGAGGCGGACCCCCTCGCGCGCCGCGGTGTCGGCCTCGGCCTTGGCCTCGTCGGCGAGCTTCTGCGCCGTCATCGCGGCTTCGATCGCCTCCGCCGCATGCTTCTCCATCGCCTGCGCCGCGCCGACCATCTCCGCGGTCTTCGCGGTCGCGACCTGCGCGTCGTCGTTGGCCTTGTTGCGGGCGGCAATCGCCGCCTTCAGCGTCTCGGCCAGCGCCGCCGCGGTGCCCGACGCCTCGCGCGTGATCTCGTCGATCAGCGGCACATCGGCGGCGGCGATGCCGGCCGCGGTGCGCGCCTTGCTCTTCTCGATCAGCGCCGCGGTCGCCTCCGACGCCTTCTGCGCGTCGGCGACCGAGTCGGCGAACGCCTGCGCCGAAGCGGCGATCAGGTTGCCCTTCTGCTGCTGCTGCACCGCCGCGAGCCGCACCGCCTCGTACTTGCGCCGCAGCGTGTCGGCGGCGAAGCGCGCCTCGTCGGCCTTCTTCTGCTGCTCGGCCGCGGCCGACGCGGCTTCCGCCGCCTTCTGCTTCTGCGGCTCGATCGCGGCCGACGCCTGCTCGGCGGCCTGCTTCTGCTCGGCCGCCTCGCGGATCGAATCCTGGTGCCGCTGCTGCTGGTCGGCCGCGTAGGTTCGCGCGGCGCGCGCCTTGCGCTGCTGCGCCAGCGCCACGCGGCGGATCGCCTCCGCCGAGCTTGCGGCGGCGTTGCTGGTGTTCTCCTTCAGCGCCGCCACGGTCGCGGCGGTCGTCGCCGCCGCAGCCCCATCCCTGGTCCCCTGGGCCTGCTGCGCGACCAGTGCCTTGATGCGCTCGTGCTCGGCGGTCAGCGCCGCGACCCTGGCCTCTGCTGCGCTTGCGGCGTTGCCGGCGGTCTTCGCCGCGGCTTCCTTGCCCGCGGCTTCGCGGGCCGCGCCCGTCGCACGCGCCCGCGCCGCCGTCGCGGTCGCGGTCGTCGCATTCAGCAGCATGGTCGCCTTGGTGTGCTGGTCGATATAGGCCAGCACGCTCGCGTAACGCTGCTTCTCTTCGGCCGAAGGCGTGCGCGACACGCCCTCGAAGCCCAGCGGCATCAGCTCTTCCGGCGGCGTCGCGGCGAGCGCCGCCTTGACGGTCTCGTCGATCGCCTCACCCGGCAGCGCCGCCGAGCGGAGCGCCGCCATGTAGGACGCGAGCTTCAGATAGCGCTCGAGAAATTCCGGCGCGCGGACCGAGCGGCCGGCCCGCAGCGGCGCGAATGCGCTGTCGCCCGCGGTGGCGTTGCCGACGAAGCAGCGCCAGTGATCCTCCGCCGGCCAGTTCGAGATACGCATGGCGGCGTGCAGCCGGCGCAGCCGGTCGGGATCGATCCGCACCAGCGTGCGGACCTTGGTCACGCTGGTCGCGCGGAGCGTGAGGCGCTGGCCGTCGAGCGTCGCGGTCCATTCCGGGATCGCGGTCACCGACTCCTGCCGGATCAGGAGATTGCCGGCCACCGAATCGACCCGCGTCTGGGTCGGCACCACATTGCTGAAGCTGACGCGGTTGCTGTTGACCGCGATGTTGGCGGTGGCGAGCGCCGGAAGGTCGCTGCACACCTTGCCTTCCAGGCAGGCCTGCACGCCGCCGGCCCAGAAATTCATCACGCGGTCGGAGACCGTGCCGTCGGCGTTGATCTGGACGACCTGGTCCTGCGCCTTGATCGCGCCCTGCTTCCACAGCTTCGGCAGCGTGTCGTCGAGCGCGATCCACCAGCCGACCAGATCGCTCGTCTCAAGCGCCTTCGCCGGCGCGACCGTACCCGC
>JAIESC010000274.1 GCA_019746355.1 Xanthobacteraceae bacterium
GGGACTTCAAGCAGTGGGACTTCAAGCAGTGGGACTTGGACGATGAGAAGGCTTTCCATCATCGGCATCGGCGCGGGCAATCCCGACCACATCACCGTGCAGGCGATCAAGGCGCTGGAGACGGTCGATGTCGTGTTCCTGATCGACAAGGGCGCGGCGAAGGACGATCTCGCCGAACTCCGCCGCGAGATCTGCGGGCGCTACATCAAAAAGCAGTACAAGGCAGTCGAGGCGCGCGATCCGGAGCGCGACCGCACGCCGGACAACTATGGTGCGGCGGTGACGGCGTGGCACGACAAGCGCGCGGCGATCTACGAGGCGATGATCCGCGAGGAGCTGGCCGACGGGCAGCACGGCGCGTTTCTCGTCTGGGGCGATCCGTCGCTCTATGACAGCACGCTGCGGATCGTCGATCAGGTGGCGGCGATGAAGACCGTCGCGTTCGAGCTCGACGTCATTCCCGGCATCACCAGCGTGCAGGCGCTCGCGGCGCGGCACCGGATCGCGCTCAACCGGATCGGCGGGCCGGTTCACATCACCACCGGACGACAGCTCGCCAAGGGAATGCCCGGCGACGACGTGGTGGTGATGCTCGACGGCGAATGCACCTTCAAGACGGTGCAGGAGAGCAACGTCGACATCTACTGGGGCGCCTATGTCGGCACCGCCAACGAAATCCTCGTCTCGGGCCGGCTTGCCGAACGCAGTGCGGAGATCGAGCGCGTGCGCGCCGAAGCGCGGGCGCGGCACGGCTGGATCATGGACACGTATCTGTTGCGCAAGACGTAGAGCAGTTTCCAACTTGAGCGGTCGTCACGATCCGGCCGGCCAAATGGGTTCGATTTTTCTGCTCGCAATTCAAGGTTGCGGACGCTTTCGTTATTTCAACTTCTGGTGTTGTCCGGCAACGGCGCCGCGCGTCCCGCTGCGGCGCCGGCAGGCGCCCTCAGCGCAGGCTTTGCATCGCCGCGCTTGCGACGAGCAGCACGATCACCTCGCCCGCCTGCTCCAGCGCGCCGAGCACGTCGCCGGTCTGGCCGTCGATCTGCCGCCGGCAGAGCCAGCTCAGAAACACGCATGCGCCGACAAGCAGCACAATCGCGACAAGGCCGGTCGAGAAGCCAAGACAGGCAACCACAGCCACGGCGCCGATCAACGCCGCGGCGAGCGACGCCTCGCCGGGCGGCGTGCCTGCGTCCGCGCTCAAGCCGTCGGCGCGCGCCGGCGGCACGAACTGCATGAACGCCGGGATCGCCGCCCGGCCGCCGGCATGGGCGGCGATCAGCCCGAGCGCCACGAGCGCGGGATCGCCGAGATAGGCCACCGCGCCGATCCGCAGAACGAACGACAGGATCAGCGCACAGACGCCATAGGTGCCGATCCGGCTGTCGCGCATGATCTCGAGCTTGCGTTCGCGCGTACCGCCGCCGCCAAAGCCATCGGCCACATCGGCAAGCCCGTCCTCGTGCAGGGCGCCGGTGAGCAGGAGCGTCGCCGCGATCGCAAGCGCCGCGGCGGCAAGCTGTGGCACATCAAAGGCCGTGGTAACGGCATAGACCGCAGCGCCGGCGAGCGCGACCGCGACACCGAACACCGGCGCGGTCCAGAGCGCCCGCGCCAGCTCGCCCTTCGCCATCGGCTCGTTGTGGGTGAGCGGCAGCCGCGTCAGGAAAATGAGGCCGATCTTGAGCTCGATCAGGCGCCGCTGCAGCCAGAGGTCGTCGGTCATGGCCGGCAATTATAGAATTGTTGGCCGCGTACCTGCTAGGTATGGCGAACCTGACAAGGACGGCCGCCACCCGCATGACCACAGCGCCGCTGACCGAAAGCACCGAGAAGACCGCGCCTTTCCGGTCGCTGGCCGAGCTGCGCGCAACCTGTCTCGATCTTCCCGCCGGCGACGGCGCCGGGGCTGACGCGGTAAACGCGCGGCAGGCCGAGCTGACCAAGCCGCCGGGCAGCCTCGGCCGCCTGGAGGAGCTGGCCGCCTGGCTTGCGCGCTGGGGCCGCAATCCGCCGCGGCTCGGCACGGTCGACGTGCTGGTGTTCGCCGGCAACCACGGCGTGACCGCGCACGGCGTCTCGCCGTATCCTTCCGCGGTCACGGCGCAGATGGTGGCGAATTTCTCCGCCGGCGGCGCTGCGATCAACCAGTTGGCGGACGCCGTGTCCGCGACGCTTCGCGTGATCCCGCTCGATCTCGAGGCGCCGACCGCCGATTTTACGGTTGAACCCGCGATGGACGAGCCGGCGTTTGTCGCGGCGGTCAGCACCGGCTACGCCGCGGTGCGGCCCGAAGCCGATCTGCTGTGTCTCGGCGAAATGGGCATCGGCAACACCACGGCGGCCGCCGCGGTCGCCGCGGCCCTGTTCGGCGGCGGCGGCGCGCGATGGGCCGGGCGCGGCACC
>JAIESC010000084.1 GCA_019746355.1 Xanthobacteraceae bacterium
TCACGCGCGTCTTTGACGCGCCACCAGCGCGTTCACGCGCGTCTTTGACGCGCCACCAGCGCGTTCACGCGCGTCTTCGACGCGCTATGGCGAGCGAAGGCGGGATACGCGCGTCGGTGAAGAGCCGGCGGACCGCTAGGCTGCCGGCCGCGCCGTAACTCTTGCCCGCTTGATGTCCGGCGGCGTGGCTTCGTCGGCCAGCATCTTCAGCGCCTGGTCGAGCGGCATCACCTGCTGGCCCTCCTTGCCGAGGCGGCGGATCGACACGGTGCGGTCGGCGGCCTCTTTCTTGCCGAGCACCAGCAGCACCGGGACCTTGGCCAGCGAGTGTTCGCGGACCTTGTAGTTGATCTTCTCGTTGCGAAGGTCGTTCTCAGCGCGCAGCCCCGCCTGAAGCGCGAGCGCGGTCGCCTCGCGGGCGAAGTCGTCGGCGTCCGAGGTGATCGTCGCCACCACCGCCTGCACCGGCGACAGCCACAGCGGCAGGTGGCCGGCATAGTGCTCCAGCACCACGCCGAGGAAGCGCTCCATCGAGCCGCAGATCGCGCGGTGGATCATCACCGGCGGCACCTTGGAGCCGTCGGCGGCGATGTAGAACGCCTGGAAGCGCTCCGGCAGGTTGAAGTCCACCTGCGTCGTGCCGCACTGCCAGTCGCGGCCGATCGCGTCGCGCAGCACGTACTCGAACTTCGGTCCGTAGAACGCGCCTTCGCCCGGATTGATCGCGGTCTTGATGCGGTTGTTGCTCTGCGCGATGCGCTGCAGCACGTCCTGCATCACGCCCTCGGCGTGATCCCACGCCGCGTCGGAGCCGACGCGCTTCTCCGGCCGGGTCGACAGCTTCACCGTGAGATCGCCCTCGAAGCCGAAGTCGGCATAGGTGGACAGGATCAGGTCGTTGATCTTCAGGCACTCGTCGGCCATCTGCTCCTGGGTGCAGAACACATGCGCGTCGTCCTGCGTGAAGGCGCGCACGCGCATCAGACCGTGCAGCGCGCCGGACGGCTCGTAGCGATGCACGATGCCGAACTCGGCCATGCGCAGCGGCAGCTCGCGATACGAGCGCAGCCCGTGCTTGAAGATCTGGACATGGCCCGGGCAGTTCATCGGCTTGATCGCGAACACGCGCTCGTCCTCGGTCTCATCGCCGGCCGACTGCGCCATGAACATGTTCTCGCGGAACCAGCCCCAGTGGCCCGAGGTCTCCCACAGCGACTTGTCGAGCAGCTGCGGCGCGTTCACCTCGCGGTAGTCGCCTTTGAGCCGGCGGCGCATGTAGGCGACCATCTCCTGGAAGATGGTCCAGCCGTTGGCGTGCCAGAACACCGAGCCGGGGCCTTCCTCCTGGAAGTGGAACAGGTCCATCTCGCGGCCGAGCTTTCTGTGGTCGCGCTTCTCGGCCTCTTCGAGCTGATGCAGATAGGCGTCGAGCTCCTCCTGCTTCGCGAACGCGGTGCCATAGATGCGCGTCAGCATCGGGTTGTTTGAATCGCCGCGCCAGTAGGCGCCAGCGACCTTCTGCAGCTTGATCGCGTTGCCGATCTTGCCGGTCGAGGTCATGTGCGGACCCCGGCACAGGTCGAACCAGTCGCCCTGCTTGTAGATCTTGAGCTGTTCGCCAGGCGGGATGGCGTCCACCAGCTCGACCTTGAAGCTCTCGCCCTTCTCCTTGAACACCCGCTTGGCTTCGTCGCGCGGCCAGACCTCCTTGGTGAAGGGTTTGTCCCTGGCGATGATCTCGCGCATCTTCTTTTCGATCACCGGCAGGTCTTCCGGCGTGAACGGCTGGTTGCGGTAGAAGTCGTAAAAGAAGCCGTTGTCGATCACCGGGCCGATGGTCACCTGGGTGCCGGGCCAGAGCGACTGCACCGCCTCCGCCATGACGTGGGCGGCGTCGTGCCGGATCAGCTCCAGCGCACGCGGATCCTCGCGCGTCAGGAATTCGATTTTCGCGTCTTTCTCGATCGGATCGGCGAGATCGGACACCACGCCGTCGAGCGCCATCGCCACCGTGCGCTTGGCAAGCGACGGCGAGATGCCCTTGGCGATGTCGAGACCGGTTGTGCCGTTGGGAAACTCCCGACGCGCGCCGTCGGGAAAGGTCAGCGCGACCATTCCATTCTCCTTTTGCTCACTCGCTGCCTACGAATGCAGGTAAGCGTCATTTTTCCAGGGCGTCTGCGCTTGGCGGGCCAACGCCGGACGGTCTGTTAGAACATGGTGTTCGAACTTGCAACTTGCTAGCGTTGGCGCGCTGCCGCGCCGCCGAGTGGAGCGAAGCGACACGAGGAGCCGGCGCGGCTGGATTTTGTGGTTCGCGCCGCCGAGTGGAGCGAAGCGACACGAGGGGCCGGCGCGGCTGGATTTTGTGGTTCGCGCCGCCGAGTGGAGCGAAGCGACACGAGGGGCCGGCGCGGCTGGATTTT
>JAIESC010000237.1 GCA_019746355.1 Xanthobacteraceae bacterium
GATCTTCACCAGCGATCATGGCGACCACCTCGGCGACCACCGCCTGATGCTCAAGGGCGCCGAGCAGTATCAGAGCATCGTGCGGGTGCCGTTCATCTGGTCGGACCCGCAGGCGAAAAGCCAGCCCAAGCGCACCGACGCGCTCGGCTCGACGATGGACATCGGCATGACGGTGCTCGAGCGCGCCAAGGTCGAGCCCGCGAGCGGCATGCAGGCGAAAAACCTGCTCCCGGTCTTTGACGGCCAGGCCGTGCGCGACAGCGTGTTCATCCAGTACGACCATCAGGCGTCGAGTGCCGGCACGAATGTGCCGGCGCGGGTCCACAGCCTGATCGACGGTCGCTACCGGCTGAGCGTGTTCCACGGCACCGGCTGGGGCGAGCTCTACGATCTCGTGGACGATCCGGGCGAGTTCGAGAATCTCTGGGACGATCCGGCGCACGCCAAGACGCGGGCGCGGATGACCGAGAAGCTCCTGCTCACCGAAATCGAGCACATCGACCGGGTGCCGCTGCCGACCCGGCGGGCCTGACGATCGCCGGCAACCCTGTCCTTTCGAGGTGTGACCTTTCGCACTTCAGATCTGGCGAAATCGGCGGATGATGACACCCAAGCCAAAGGGATTTGTCATGTCTGCTCATTTCACGGTTTCTGCTGATGCATTGACCAACGAGGCCCCCGGTTTCAGCCCTGCCCGCAACGGCAACGGCACTTTGGCGGTGTGGGGCCTCGTTCTCGGCAGCCTGCTGCTCGGTGTGACCACGGTCGCCGCGGTGACCGCCACTGCC
The DNA here is from genome assembly GCA_019746355.1 of Xanthobacteraceae bacterium. The sequence goes on from JAIESC010000237.1 coordinate 789, forward strand.
TGGTTGAACGGTGCGGTGATTACTTGAGGCGCTTATCGCGTGCTGCCGCGATCTTCGGCCGAGAAGCCTGACGCCTTCACGAGCTTGCCCCAGCGCACGATCTGCTCCTTGATGTTCGGCAGCAGTTGCGGCCCGGTTTCTGCGGTCACATCGTAGCCTTGGGCTTCGAGCTTGCCTCGCACCTCCGGGTCGGCATGCGCGGCCTTGGCCGCCTCAGTCAGCCGGTTGACGATGTCTGGCGGCGTGCCGGCCTTCACCAGCAGTCCGAACCAGACCCGCGCGGTGAATTCCGGATGGCCCAGCTCGGCGAAGGCCGGAACGTCCGGCATCGACCGGTCGCGTTCGGGACCGGTCACGGCAAACACCTTGAGTGCGCCGGCGCGTTTCTGCGGCAACGTTGAGTTGACCTGCGCGAAGCCGAACAGCGAATGGCCGGCGATGAGCCCGTTCACCTGCAGGCCGGAGCCGCGATAGGGCACGTGCGTCAGATCGAGATCGAATTTCTCGTTCAGCAGATACCCCAGGAAATGCGACGGCGTGCCGGCGGTGTATGAGGCGTAACTGAGCTTGCCGCGGTTCGCCTTGGCCCAGGTGACGAACTCCGCCAAATTTGTCGCCGGAACGCTCGGGTGCGCGACGAACACGAGTGGCGCCTGGACGCCCTTGATGATCGGCAGGAAATCGTCGATCGACCAGCGCAGATTGCTGTAGGCGTTGGGGTTGATCTCGGTCAGCGCCTGGGTGCTCACCCAGACCATCTGCCCGTTGGCCGGCGCTTCGGTCATCATCTGGGCGGAGAGGTTGCCGCCGGCGCCCGGCTTGTTCTCGACAATGATCGTCTGCCCGAGCGTCTTGGACATGTGCTCGGCGATGATCCGGGCATAGGGATCGACCGCGCCGCCGGGAACCAGCCCGACGATGAACCGGATGGTGCCGCTTTGCGCCGATGCCGCAGCGCTTGTTGTAACGCATGCTGCACCAAGCAGCACAAGACGCAGGAAGTGACGCAGGCTCATAGGGTTCCTCCCGACCGGATTGCTGCGAGGGTAGTCGCCGCGCGGGGGAATGTCTAAGCGTCAAGTCTACGCGGTTTTCGCCTCGTGCCGCCCGCCTTCGAGATAGGCGGCGCGCACCTCGGGCCGCTCCAGGAGCTCACGGCCGCTGCCCGACAGCGTGATCTCGCCGTTGACCAGCACATAGCCGCGGTGGGCGAGCTTCAGCGCATGGAAGGCGTTCTGCTCGACCAGCAGCACGGTCAGCCGGTCGCGCTCGTTCAACTCGCGGATGGCGCGGAAGATCTGCTTTGCGAGCATGGGGGCAAGCCCCAGCGACGGCTCGTCCAGAAGCAGCAGGCGAGGGCGGCTCATCAGCGCGCGGGCAATGGCCAGCATCTGCTGCTCGCCGCCGGACAAGGTGCCGCCGCGCTGGCCCATGCGCCGCTGCAGGAGCGGAAACAGCGCGCAGACCCGCTTGATGTCGTCGGCAAAATGCGTGGGATCGGCAACGGTTGCGCCCATCTGCAGATTTTCCAGCACCGTCATGCGCGGAAAAATGCGCCGGCCTTCCGGCGACTGCGCGATCCGAAGCTTGGCGATCTCGTGCGACGGCACGTGCGTGATGTCGCGGCCGTCGAACACGATCCGGCCTTCGCCGGCGCGCGGATT
>JAIESC010000295.1 GCA_019746355.1 Xanthobacteraceae bacterium
TACGTCACCAAGAAGAACTCGCGCACGATGACCGAGAAGCTGAAGATGAAGAAGTACGACCCGATCGCGAAGAAGCACGTCGAGTTCGTCGAGGGCAAGATCAAGTAAGCCTTCGCGATCCGGACACGAATGGACGAAGGGCGCTCTCGGGCGCCCTTTTTGTTGCCGATGTCGTCGCACAGGCACGCGCGCAGAACGCGTCAGCGTGTCACCGGTTCGAATCTCTGGAGAAAGAGGTGGCCGGCCGGGAGCGATGTCATGAGGAGGCCACTCGCATCGCTCCCAGGCCGGCCGAACCCCACGGACTCAGGAGATGCGGCGGACCTGAGCAACCCGCAGGGTTATTCCGAGAGCGGAGGCTGTGTTCAAAAACGGAAACCAACGCCTCTGTTGACTTCCAGCGCCCGCCCTTAAGTGAGCGTCACGCTACTTCATCGAGCCGTGAAAGCAATCTTCAAAAGCCGCATAAACGCTGGATTCGCCGTCAATCAAACGTCAACCTAAACGGTTATGGTTTACGCGCGCGCGATGCCCACAGATGCAGGCGAATTCAGGTGAAAAATGCGGAAAAAATCACGCCGCGTCGGCGACCACGCGGTTGCGGCCGTCGCGCTTGGCGCGATAGAGCGCCTGGTCGGCGCGCTTGAGAATGGTTGACGCGTTGTCGTCGGCGGTGTCGAGCGTGGCAATGCCGATCGAGATCGTCACGCCGATCGCTTTCGCGCCCTGCGCGATCGCAAACGGCTCGGACGCAATGCGCCGGCGCAGCCGCTCGGCGACGATCGCCGCCACCGCCATGTCGGTCTCCGGCATCACGATCACGAACTCCTCGCCGCCGAGCCGGCAGGCGAGATCGATGCCGCGGATCGACTTGCGGATGCGGGTGGCGAACTCGCGCAGCACGTCGTCGCCGGCGTCGTGGCCGTGGGTGTCGTTGATCGCCTTGAAGTAGTCGATGTCGAGCACCAGGATCGTCAGCGGCTTGCCGCGCGAGGCCGCCTGCTCCACGAGCGAGCCGAGATGGGTTTCCATGTAACGGCGGTTGTAGAGGCCGGTGAGCCCGTCGGTGATCGCCATCTCGATCGACTGCTGGACGTTGTCGCGCAGCCGGTCGGCATAGCGCTTCTTGCGGATCTGGGTCCGCGCCCGCGCCTGCAGCTCGTTCTTGTCGATCGGTCGCATCAGGTAGTCGTTCACGCCGATCTCGAGCCCGCGGATCATGCGGGCGTTGTCCTCGCCGTCGGTGATCGCCAGCACCGGAATGCTGCGGGTGCGCTCGAGCGAGCGGAGCTGGCTGCACAATCGCAGCGCGTCGATGCCCTCGAGCGCGAGCGAGACGATCACCAGATCGAAGTTGCCCTCCGCGGCCGCGAACACCGCATCGGCCGGATTGTATTCGACCTTGACCTCGTGCTCGGCCAGAATCGCCGCAAGGCGATCGGCCGACGACTTGCGGTCATCGATGATCATCACCCTGCCGGACCGGCCGGCGTCCGCCAGCGCCTGATGATCCGGGTCCTGGATGCCGATCTCGCGCGAGGTGGCCGCGCGCATCCGCAGCTCGTCGGTCATCATCTTCAGCCGCGACAGCGAGCGCACGCGGGCGATCAGCGCCACGTCCGACACCGGCTTGGTGAGGAAATCGTCGGCCCCCGCATCGAGCCCCTTCACGCGGTCGGAGGGATGGTCGAGCGCGGTCACCATCACCACCGGGATGTGGTGGGTCTTGCGGTTCGCCTTGATCCGCCGGCAAACCTCGAAGCCGTCCATGTCCGGCATCATCACGTCGAGCAGGACGATGTCGCATTCGGCCTTGTCGCAGATCGCCAGCGCCTCGGCCCCGTTCATCGCCGTGACGACGTCGAAATACTCGGCCGACAGCCGGGCTTCCAGAAGCTTCACATTGGCCGGAACGTCGTCGACGACGAGAACGCGGGCAGTCACGGACTAAAACTCCCCCTCAGGCCTTACCCAAGAAAATGCCGGATGGTCTCGATGAACTTGCCGACCGAGATCGGCTTCGACAGGTACGCTTCGCAGCCGCCCTGGCGGATGCGCTCCTCGTCGCCCTTCATGGCGAACGCGGTGACGGCCACCACCGGGATCGCCTTGAGCTGCGGATCGTCCTTCAGCCACTTGGTGACTTCGAGCCCGGAGACCTCGGGAAGCTGGATGTCCATCAGCACCAGATCGGGCTTGTGCTTGCGCGCGAGATCGAGCGCCTCGATGCCGTTGCGCGTGCCGACGATCTGATAGCCATGGGCCTCCAGCAAATCGTGGAAGAGCTTCATGTTGAGCTCGTTGTCTTCCACGATCAGGACCGTCTTGGACATTGGCCTGCCCTGCTTTTCCGCCGCAGGCATGCCGCCCGCAGCACCTGCAGCGCGCCGCGGTTCCCCGCGCGCGCTCTGCCGCTAATCGTTAAAACCTAATGAGGATTCGTTACGGAAAGGCAAACACTGCGCCGTGGATTGC
>JAIESC010000256.1 GCA_019746355.1 Xanthobacteraceae bacterium
CTGTAACCGTCCGGCGAAGGCCGCGGAGGCTCAGGCGGCGAGCTTGTCGCGAATAGGCCGCCAGTTCCAGGGTAACAGCTGATCGAGATCCCGAATGCGGTGATCGTTGATCCTGGCGAGGGCATCCGCGAGCCAGGCCTGTGGGTCGACGCCGTTCAACCGGGCGGTCTGGATCAGCGTGTACGTCACGGCGGCACGCTCGCCGCCACGGTCGGAGCCGGCGAACAGCCACGACTTGCGACCGAGCGCAATGCCGCGCAGCTCGCGCTCGGCGGCGTTGTTGGTGATGCAGATGCGCCCGTCGTCGAGGAAGCGGGTGAACGCCGCCCAGCGCTTGAGCATGTAGTCCATGGCCTTCGCCACGTCGGAATGACGCGAGAGCCTGGCGCGTTCGGCTCGCATCCATTGTTCGAGACCCGCGACCAACGGCCCTGAACGAGCGCGGCGAAGCGCCAGACGTTCGTCAGCACCAAGTCCGTTGCTCTCGCGCTCGACGTCGAAGATCGCATCGATGCGCTTCACCGCCTCGAACGCGAGCGGCGCGATCACCGGCAGCCTGCCACGCGCCTTGGCAGTGACGTCGGCCAGCACGAAGAACTTGCGTCGGCTGTGCGCCCAGCACGCCGCTTCCGTGATCGGCCCAGGCTTGCGGTCGGCCTCATAGAGCCGGTTGAAGCCGGCATAGGCGTCGGCCTGCAGGATCCCCACATAGCCGGCGAGATGACGCTCGGGATGCTCGCCCGCCCGATCGCGGGAATAGAAGAACACCGCCGCCGGTGGATCAGGGCCTGCAAAGGGGCGATCGTCGCGCACATAGGTCCACAGCCGGCCGGTGCGCGTCTGGTGCTTGGCCAGCACCGGCACCGGCGTGTCGTCGCCGTGCACGCGATCGGCGGCAAAAACATAGGCGCGGATCAGATCGTAGATCGGGCGCAGAACGGCTGCGCAACCGCCAACCTGATCGGCCAGCGTGGAGACGCTCAGATCAATGCCCTCGCGCGCATAGCGCTCGGATTGCCGGTTGAGCGGCTGGTGCTGGCCGTACTTCTCGAACAGGACCATGGCAAGAAGGCTCGGCCCGGCAAAGCCGCGCGGCAGCACGTGGAACGGGGCCGGCGCCTGACTGATCTTCTCGCAGTCCCGGCAGGTGAACTTCTCGCGCACGAGCTGAACGACCTTCCATTGCCGCGGCACCACCTCCAGCGTCTCGGTGACGTCCTCGCCAAGCTTGGCAAGTCTGGTCGAGCCGCAGCAGCCGCATGCCGTCGGACCAGGCACGATCACCCGCTCGCGCGCCAGATCGGCCGGGAACGGTTTCCGCGAGGGCCGCTTGCGCGCGTATGCCGCGACCGGCGTGCCGGCGGCAGCCGCGGTCTTCCCGGCGGCAATCTCGTCTTCCGAGGCAGCCGCTTCCAGTTCCTCGAGTTCGAGCTCCATCTGATCAATGAGCCGCGCGGTCCGTTCGCTGCGCGGTCCATAGAGTTCTCGCCGCATCTTCGCGATGGCGAGCCGCAGATGCGCGATCAGGGCTTCGGCGCTCGAGGCCTCGGCGCGCGTCCGCGTCAGCTCGGCCTGCTGAGCCCGGACCAGTTGCTTCAAACCCTCGATGTCGTCGGGCAGAGAATCGTCGTCGTCCATCACCAGCAGGGAATCACAAGACGACGTGCTTGTGAATCGCGCGCTTCAGCCTGCCGCCTGCGGCCGCCATGTGTGCTGTGGCAACCGCCAATCGATCCCTTCCAGAAGATAGCCGAGCTGCGCCGGCGTGAGCGTCACCGTCATGTCCGCGCCGTCGCGGCCGGTGGTCGAGGGCCAGATGAACCGCCCGCGCTCCAATCGTTTTGCAAACAGGCACATCCCCTGACCGTCGTGCCACAGAACCTTGATCAGATCGCCGCGTCGGCCGCGGAACACGAACAGATGCCCACCGTGCGGATTGCGCTTGAGCACCTCCTGGACCTGCAACGCCAGCCCGTCGAACCCTTTGCGCATGTCGGTGTGGCCGGCCGCAAGCCACACCTGCACACCGCTCGGGACCCCGATCATCGCCGGCCAGTGCTCTTGGCCAGCGTCTGGATCACCGTCGACACCAGCACCGCATCCGCACCGCCCGTAATCCGCAGCCGCGCGCCGTTCGCAAACTCCACCTCGATCAGGCTCGAAGCCACCGCAGCGGACGCGACCGTCACCGCGGCAAACCCCGGCTTCTCGCGCACCGGCCCGCACAGCTGCTTGCGCCAATGGAACAACTGGCTCACGGGAATCCCCGCTGCGCGTGCCACCTCCGACACCACAGCGCCAGGCTCGATCGCCGCCGCAACGATCCGCCGTTTCTCCTCCAAGGACCACCGCCGCCGCGGCTCCCGCGACGTGATCACTTCGACCGCACCGTTCGTCATAGGACTGTTCCTAGCAATAGTCCTATGACTTGCCGCGAGACCTCACACGCGCAAGACGGCCTCTACCGGACGGTTACC
>JAIESC010000238.1 GCA_019746355.1 Xanthobacteraceae bacterium
TTGTCAATCGGCTCCCAATTTTGACCCCGTATCGGCGTCCAATTTTGACCCCTTTGAGCGACGGGATTTGGCGGTAGCGCTCGCGCCGTCGGAGCTGGCCGGGGTTGCGGAGACGGCGTGAGCGCGGGCTGTGTGATCGTCGTCGCGGCTCTTGAAGCGCCAACTGTCGTTGCCGGTCTCGATGATATCGCAGTGATGGGTCAGGCGATCGAGCAGCGCAGTGGTCATCTTGGCGTCGCCGAACACGCTCGGCCATTCACCGAAAGCCAGGTTGGTGGTGACAATAATCGAGGTGCGCTCGTAGAGCCTGCTAACGAGATGGAATAGAAGTTGGCCGCCCGATTGAGCGAACGGCAGATAGCCGAGTTCATCGAGGACGATGAAGTCCATTCGGGTCAGGTGGTCGGCGAGCCGGCCTTGTCGCCCGTTGCGGGTCTCGGTCTCGAGCCGGTTGACGAGATCAACGACGTTGTAGAACCGGCCGCGGGCCCCGGATCGAATGCAGCTCCTGGCAATGGCGATGGCCAGATGGGACTTGCCGGTGCCGGTCCCGCCGACCAGCACGACGTTGCGTTGCTGAGCGAAGAAGCCCCCGCCTGCCAGGTCGTTGACCAGCGTCTCATTGATCGGTGTGCCATCGAACTGGAAGTCGTCGAGGTCCTTTGCAAGTGGCAGCTTGGCGATGGTGAGCTGGTATTTGATCGAGCGCGCCTGCTTCTCGCTGATCTCGGCCTTGAGCAGGTCGCCGACGATGCGCTGGGGCTCATGCTGGCGTTTGACGGCGGTGGCCATGATCTCATCGAAGGCGTCCTTCATGCCGTAGAGCTTGAGCTCGCCCATGAGATCGAAGAGTTCTGTGCGTTCCATTAGATGGTTCTCCTGAGGTTGTCGTAACGGGCGCAATCGGCGACAGGTGCGTGACGCAGCGTCAGCGCCGCCGGGGTGAGGATTGTCTCCGGCGGGCCTGGATCGCGCTGGCGGGCGAGGATGTTGAGGACGACGTCGGCGGAATGAACGCCGTGACCGATCGCCTCGGCACACGCGGCCTCGACTGCCTGCAGACCATCGGTGAGCACCGCGGTGAGGATGCCGACCATCTGGCGGTTGCCATCATCGGTGCCGGCGAGCTTGCGCCGCACGCGTTCTATGGCGGCTGGCAACACCCAGTCCTTGAAGGGTGCCCCGTTACGCAAGGCGCCGGGCTTGCGGGCGAGCACGGGGACGTAATGCCAGGGGTCGTAGACGGTCTCGCCGCGACCGAACGAGCGGGAATGCTCGGCAACGATCCGGCCGTCCTGGCGGATTACGATGCGGTCGGCATAGGCATGGACTTCGACCGGACGGCCGACGGCGCTGGCCATCACCGAGTATCGATTGTTGTCGAAGCGCACCAAGCAGGTCTTCGAGACCGATGCCGGCACCGCATGGAAGCCATTGAACCGGCCTGCATAAGGGACGAGCTTCGGCCGCTCCGCCTCAAACACCTCCCAGACTGTCTGCTCGGTCAGCTCCGGATGGCGATGCGCCTTGGCGTAGGCAATGCACCGGTCGGTGAGCCAGGCGTTCATCTCGTCGTAGCTCTTGAACCGCAATCGCGGCGTGAAGAACCGCTCGCGGACAAGCCCGACTTGGTTCTCGACCTGGCCCTTCTCCCAACCCGAGGCCGGCGTGCAGGCAACCGGATCGACGAGGTAGTGGCTGCACATCTGCAGGAAGCGGCGATTGTAGAGGCGGTCCTTGCCGGCGAAGATCGTATCCACCGCCGTCTTCATGTTGTCGTAGATGCCGCGCACGCAGGCGCCTTTGAACAGGGCGAACGCCCGGTCGTGGGCGTCGAACACCATCTCCTGCGTCTCGCGCGGGTAGGCCCGCACAAACAACATCCGGCTATGACAGAGCCGGACATGAGCGACCTTCACGATCACCGTCGTGCCGTTCAGCAGGACGACCTCGTGGCTCCAGTCGAACTGGTAGGCCTCTCCCGGAGCAAAGCTCAGTGGGACGTAAGCAGCGGCCGTTGCTTGCCCGCGCGCCTTGCTCCACCGTCTGGCGTAACGCCGCACAGCATCGTAGCCGCCGTCATAGCCGCGCCCGCGCAGTTCTTCGAAGATCCGGATCAGCGTCAATTGCTCGCGTGCAGCCTTCGCCGCATTGCTCGCCAGCAACTCGTCGATCGCTGCTGTCCATCGTCCGAGCTTCGGTCGCGGCTGGATCTCACGCTCGTATTCGAACGACGTCACGCCCGACCGCAGCACCTTGCGGACCGTATTCCGGGACACCTTCAGATCCCGGGCGATCTCCTTGATCGTCTTGCCCTTGAGAAAATGCTCACGCCGAATCCGACCGATCGTCTCCACCGTCAGCATTCCCCCACCGCCTGCTTTGACTGAAAGCAGGCAGCATCAGGCCAACTTGTAGGGGGTCAATTTTGGACGCCGATCCCCTGGCTCAGGGGGTCAAAATTGCACGCCGAATAACA
>JAIESC010000228.1 GCA_019746355.1 Xanthobacteraceae bacterium
AATCTCGAACGATACCGAGGGCTTAGGCCGCTCGATGCCCTCCTGCACCTGGTGGATGATGCGGTTGGCCTCGGCCTCCGAGATCGGCATCGGCTTGTTGTCGGAGCCGAGGAAGCCGGTCACCTTCGGAGTATTCTTGATCAGATGGAAGACCTCGTCGGTCAAATCCATCTTCACCAGCACATAACCCGGGAAAAACTTGCGTTCCGCATCGACCTTGCGGCCGCGCCGCACCTCGGTGACCTTCTCCTTGGGAACCATCACCTCTTCGAAATGGTCGGCGAGCCCGCGCTGCTTGGCCTGCTCGCGGATCGAATCCGCGACCTTGTTCTCGAAGTTCGAATAGGCGTGAACGATGTACCAGCGTTTGGCCATGGTGCCGCTTGTCCTGCCGATCAGCCGGCGATGCCGAGAATGGTGGTCACGAACAGACGGATGACCTGGTCCGCCGCCAGGAAGAAGATCGCCGCCAGGCTCGCCATCACGAACACCATCGCGGTGGTGATAACGGTCTCGCGTCGCGTCGGCCAGGTGACCTTCTCGGTCTCCGTGCGCACTTCCTGCAGGAACTTGAACGGGCTCTTGGCCATCGTCTGATGCTCGAATCCGAACGTGGCCCGTCGTCACCCGACCTCAGTTCCGAGGAGGCGGCCGAACCGGGCCATTTTTGGGAAAAAGGCCGCCGCGGAAGTCCAACAAAGGGCCGCTGGCGTGCCGGTTTCCTATAGCGACCAGGGCGCGCGGTCAAGACGAAAACGTAAGCCGACCCACCTCCCCGGCCCCCGTGCGCGAGCCGCCAGACTCGACATAATTATCGGAAATTATTTAATAATTCGCGATTTGGCAGGAGTGGAGGGACTCGAACCCCCAACCCCCGGTTTTGGAGACCGGTGCTCTAGCCAGTTGAGCTACACTCCTATCGCGCGGGCGTCTGTATAGCGACAGGAATCCCCCCCGTCACCCTCTCTCGTCATGGCCGAGCCTGTCCCGGGCATGACGGACAATGCGCGCTAACTACTCGATGATGCTTGCGACCACGCCGGCGCCGACGGTGCGGCCGCCTTCGCGGATGGCGAAGCGCAGCTTCTCCTCCATGGCGATCGGCACGATCAGCGTCACCTCCATCGAGATGTTGTCGCCCGGCATCACCATCTCGGTGCCTTCCGGCAGCGTCACCACCCCGGTCACGTCGGTGGTGCGGAAGTAGAACTGCGGCCGGTAATTGGTGAAGAACGGCGTGTGCCGGCCGCCCTCCTCCTTGGTCAGAATATAGGCTTCCGCCTTGAACTTCGTGTGCGGCTTCACCGAGCCCGGCTTGCACAGCACCTGCCCGCGCTCCACGTCCTCGCGCTTGGTACCGCGCAAAAGCGCTCCGATATTGTCCCCCGCCTGCCCCTGGTCGAGCAGCTTGCGGAACATCTCCACGCCCGTCACCGTGGTCTTCACCGTCGGCTTCAGCCCGACGATCTCCACTTCCTCGCCCACCTTCACAACCCCGCGCTCGACCCGCCCCGTCACCACCGTGCCGCGCCCCGAAATCGAGAACACGTCCTCAACCGGCATTAGGAACGGCTGGTCGATCGGACGGTCCGGCTGCGGGATGTAGGTATCCACCGCCTTCATCAGCTCCAGCACCGCGTCATGCCCGATCTTCGGGTCGCGGTTCTCCAACGCGCACAGCGCCGAGCCCTTCACGATCGGGATGTCGTCGCCCGGGAAGTCGTATTTCGACAGCAGCTCGCGCACCTCAAGCTCCACCAGCTCCAACAGCTCGGGATCGTCAACCATGTCGACCTTGTTCATGAACACTACCAGCGCCGGAACCCCCACCTGCCGCGCCAGCAGAATGTGCTCGCGCGTCTGCGGCATCGGACCGTCCGCCGCCGATACCACCAAAATCGCCCCGTCCATCTGCGCCGCGCCCGTGATCATGTTCTTCACGTAGTCGGCGTGCCCGGGGCAGTCCACATGCGCATAGTGACGGTTCGCCGTCTCGTATTCCACATGCGCCGTCGAAATCGTGATCCCGCGCGCCTTCTCCTCCGGAGCCTTGTCGATCTGGTCGTAGGCCGTGAACGTCGCGCCGCCCGTCTCCGCCAATACCTTGGTGATCGCCGCCGTCAGCGACGTCTTGCCATGGTCAACGTGACCAATCGTCCCGATGTTGCAGTGCGGCTTCGTGCGCTCAAACTTCTCTTTGGCCATGGATTTCTCCGTTCGGTCTCCAGCGAGCCCGCTGGGGTCGCGTGGGTTAGGCGAATTTCTTCTGGACTTCCGCAGAGACGTTGGACGGCGCCTCGGCGTAATGGTCGAACTGCATGGTGAAGGTCGCGCGCCCCTGAGACATGGAGCGCAAGGTGTTGACGTAGCCGAACATGTTCATCAGCGGCACCATCGCGTTGATCACATTGGCATTGCCGCGCATGTCCTGGCCCTGGATCTGGCCGCGCCGCGAATTCAGGTCGCCGATGACCGAGCCGG
>JAIESC010000199.1 GCA_019746355.1 Xanthobacteraceae bacterium
TTGTTGAGCTGCAGCGCGCCGTTCCTGGTGTAGCGCTCGCCGCCCGCGGTCTGCACCACCAGCATGCCTTCGCCGTCGATGGCGACGTCGAGCGGGCCGCCGGTCTGCTGGACCGTGCCCTGGCTGAAGTCGTGCCAGCTCATGCGGTCCTGCACGAAGCTCAGCCGGCGGTCCTGCCCGGCGAACTGCTGGGTGCGCGCCTTGTCCTGCAGGTATTCGCCGAACACCGCGCCGTCGGCCTTGAAGCCCACGGTGTTCAGGTTGGCGATGTTGTTGGCGACGACATCCAGCTCGCGTTGCAACGCGGTCTGGCGCGACAGCCCGATCAGCAGAGCGGTATCCATCCAGCTGCTCCCAACGGCGGATGCTTGCCCTCCCAGGCAGGCGTTTCCGTCGATCGATCCGGACGCTCTCCCAAGCGGCCGGATCGGGCTTGTCTTTGCAGCCGCCATGCCAAGAAAAATGGTTAACGAAATCAGTCTGTTAGACAAAATGAGCGGAAAATCGACCCGGCAGCATTCACCTTTTGCCGAGGTCAACTAGGCAAAAACTTCCCTTTCGAAGCCGCCGGGAAAGGTTCCGTTAACCATACTTACCTACCGTTAGGACCAGGGCGGCCGGGGGCGGCGCCCGCGGCCGGTTTCGGACGGCCGCCGCCGGCTCCCGCAAACAGGTATCCGGGGCTTCCATTCCAATGGCAGATGCAAAAGCAGCGACGGCCGACGAGGCCGAGGTCGAAGCGGGCGCCGAGGGCGCAGCCGAGCAGGGCAAGAAGAAGTTTGCGCTGCCGTCGATGAAGGCTCTCATCATGGCCGGCGCGGGGCTGGTGGCGCTGATGGGGGCGGCAGGCGGCGGCTACTGGTTCTTCACCAGGACGCCCGCGCCCAAGGTCGAAGAGGCGGCGGTGAAGCCCACCGTGTTCGTCGATCTGCCGGAGGTGCTGGTCAACCTCTCCAACACCGGCACCGAGCGGACGCAATACCTCAAGATCAAGATCGTGCTCGAGGTGCCCGAGCAGAAGGTGGTCACGCAGATCACCCCGATCATGCCGCGGGTCATGGACGCGTTTCAGACCTACCTCCGCGAGCTTCGCCCCAGCGACCTTGAGGGCTCGGCGGGGCTTTACCGGCTCAAGGAGGAGCTGACGCGCCGCGTCAACGCCTCGATCGCGCCGAACCGCATCAATGCGGTGCTGTTCAAGGAAATCGTCGTGCAGTGACGGCCTGACGGGCAAATGGCAGACGCAAACGAGCAAAAAGAACAGGACGCCGTCGCCGCCGAGTGGGGACGCGCGCTCGAAAACGACGCCTCGCGCGGCGCCGCGAACGAGCCGCTGTCGCCGGCCGCGGTCGCCGCGGAGGACGCGACCAAGATCGTGCCGGCCGGCAAGGGCGGCGGCGCCACCGAACGGGTGCTCAGCCAGGAGGAGATCGACAGCCTCCTCGGCTTCAGCCTCTCCGACATCTCGCTCAACGACAATTCCGGCATCCGCGCGATCATCGACTCGGCGATGGTCTCCTACGAGCGCCTGCCGATGCTGGAAATCGTCTTCGACCGGCTGGTCCGGCTGATGACGACCTCGCTCCGCAACTTCACCTCCGACAACGTCGAAGTGTCGCTCGACCGCATCACCTCGGTGCGGTTCGGCGATTATCTCAATTCGATACCGCTGCCCGCCATCCTCGCGGTGTTCAAGGCCGAGGAGTGGGACAACTTCGGGCTGATGACGGTCAGCTCGGGCCTGATCTACTCGATCATCGACGTGCTGCTCGGCGGCCGCCGCGGCCAGACCACGGTGCGGGTCGAGGGCCGGCCCTACACGACCATCGAATCCAACCTCGTCAAGCGCATGATCGAGGTGGTGCTGGCCGACGCCGAGCTTGCCTTCAAGCCGCTGTCGCCGGTGAAGTTCAACATCGACCGGATGGAGACCAATCCGCGCTTTGCCGCGATCTCGCGTCCGGCCAACGCGGCGATCCTGGTGCGGCTGCGCATCGACATGGAGGACCGCGGCGGCGAGCTCGAGCTGCTGCTGCCTTACGCGACGATCGAGCCGATCCGCGAAGTCCTGCTGCAGATGTTCATGGGCGAGAAGTTCGGCCGTGACCCGATCTGGGAAGGCCATCTCGCGACCGAAATCGGCCAGGCGGAGATCGGCGTCGACGCCGTGCTCTACGAAGGCAAGCTGCCGCTCAAGCGCATGATGAATCTCGAGGTCGGCGATACGCTGATGCTGGAGCTGAAGCCCGACGCGCTGGTCAGCGTGCGCTGCGGCAACGTGACCTTGAGCGAAGGACGCATGGGCCGCGTCGGTGACCGCGTCGCGGTGTGCGTCGCCAAGCCCTTGCGGCGGCCCCAGACCACCTTCGCCATGTTCGAAAAGGCGGATGAACCCGGCAAACGGGTGGAGGCGCCATGATCAGCATCCTTCCCATGACGATCGAGGCAATGGTGGCGATCCTGCTGCTGTTCACGATCCTCTACTGCGTTCG
>JAIESC010000254.1 GCA_019746355.1 Xanthobacteraceae bacterium
GCGTCCCGGCGCGCGGACGATCGGTGGCGTTCTCGGAACCAACCTCGAGGATCTGACGACGATATGACCGCCTATGATCCAGCAACCCATCGAACCGTCGTCCAAGCGAACGGCGAGACAAGCCGCAAGTTCTACTCCGTCAACAAGCTGTTGATCGACATGGGTGCGGCAGGGATGATCGACCTGCGTGTGCAGGATGTGGAGCCGTCGGAGCAGGGCGCCATCTGGCTGGACATTTCGCAGCCAGAGCAATCCAATGGCGTGCCAAAGATTTACTCAGGCGCAGCGTGGGTGCCCCTCACACCGCAGTTGTTCTACGACCACATTGCCGGCGGCGCGTCCGGATATGTCACCAATGCGGAGATGGAGGCTTACACAGCGGCAGGGTTCCAGCCGCTCGACAGCGACCTTTCCGCCATTGCCGCTCTATCAACGACGAGTTACGGCCGGGCGTTCTTGGCGATTGCAGACGCGCCCGCGGCGCGCACGGCAATCGGCGTCGTGATCGGCACTGACGTGCAGGCCTACGACGCCGATACAGCGGCGATCGCGGCTCTTTCCGGTACCGGGCTAGCAACCCGGACAGCCAACAACACCTGGGCCGTGCGCAGCTTGGCCAACGCGGCGGCCGGGCTGACGTGGACCAACCCAAGCGGGGTGGCTGGCAACCCGACACCCGTGCTCGCCAACGATCTCGCGGCGGTGGAAGGACTCGCAGGAACCGGGATAGCCAGACGTACGGGTACGGATACGTGGTCCGTCGGGGCGACGGTGGCGACTGCGGAGATGGCGGATGGCGCGGTCACTTATGCGAAGATGCAGAACGTATCTGCGACGTCACGCATTATTTGCCGGAAGACGCCGGGCGCGGGCGCACCCGAAGAAGGCACGCTGTCAGAGATCTTGGATTTTATCGGGTCTGCGGCGCAGGGAGACTTGCTCTACCGTGGCTCCGCCGGCTGGGCCCGTCTCGGGGCCGGGACCAACGGTCACTATCTAAAGACACAGGGCGCGGGTGCTAACCCAGCATGGTCCGCGCTGACCGGCGGCGGAGACCTGCTCGCTGCGAACAATCTGAGCGATCTCGCGAGCGCTGCGGCCGCGCGTGTCAACCTCGGTGTCCGAGACGTCCTGACCGCCAACCGGACCTACTACGTCCGCACCGATGGTAGCGACAGCAACGACGGCAGCGCCAACACGAGCGGCGCAGCGTTCTTGACCATTCAAAAAGCGCTCGACGTTGCGTCAGCGCTCGATTCCTCGATCTACAACATCACGATCAATGTTGCGGCAGGAACCTACAACGCAGCGCAGTCGCTGAAGCCGTGCGCGGGAAGCGGCTTCATCACAGTATCTGGCGCCGGCGCCACAACGATCATCGATCCGCCCGCAGGCGTGAACCACTGCTTTCAGGCCATCGCGGGCGGCCGGTTCGATTTGCGGAATATGAAGCTGCAGAAGTCCACGGCGACGACGGGGCATGCGATATTCGCGGAAGGCGGGTCAAGTCTGATCCAGTTCCAGGGCATCGAGTTCGGCGCAATGGACGGCGGTGGCGGTGCAGGCCGTCACATCTATGCGAACCGTGGGGCGGCCATCGCGGCGAACGGGGCCTATACGATCACTGGCGCCGCGCTTTACCACTTCTCGGCGTCGGCCGGAGCCAACATTTTCTGCAAGCAAGCCGTCACTCTGACCGGCACGCCAGCGTTCACTCGGTTTGCCGATGCGTCGCTCGGTGGCACGATGCGCGTCGATGGAACATATTCCGGCGCTGCAACGGGTGTTCGCTATCTCGCTGACACCAATTCCGTCATTTGGGTTGTCGGCGGAGGCGCTTCGTTCTTGCCTGGCAACTCTGCGGGCAGCGTAACCAACGGGGGGCAATACGTCTGATGTTCGATATCCATCCGGAATTCCCGCGCGATTGGTATTGGGTTGTCGGCAGTGACGAAGGCCGCGCGTGGTCGAGCGCTGCGGGGGAGTATGTCACGGACTACCCGCTTGGGAGCGTAACCCGTATCCTGAACGAGCAGGAGCTGACGGACGTGCTCAAGGCTTTGGGCATGCCCGGTCCGGTTCTGACGCAAACCGACTACTCCGACGCCATACAAGCCCATGTGGACGCCGCGGCGAGGTCGCACAGCTACGCGGACGCGGTGTCGCTGGCGAGCTATGTGTCGAGCACGGTACCCGGCTGGGCCGCAGAAGCGCAGGCGTTCGTCGCTTGGCGCGATGCTGTGTGGGTTCATGCTCACACGGAGCTGGCCCGAGTGCTGGCCGGAGAACGGGCGCAGCCGACCGTCATGTCTCTGATCGCGGAACTGCCGGCGATCGAGTGGCCGGCGTGACGTTGCAGCCTCTACGCCAGAACCCGTCGCGCGGGCAGACGAGCCGTCAAAAGCAGGTGAAAGCCCCATTCGGCGGCTGGAACGCGCGCGACGACATCACGGACATGCCGGCGGAGGACGCGCTGGTGCTCGACAATCTCATCCCGGGGGACGC
>JAIESC010000109.1 GCA_019746355.1 Xanthobacteraceae bacterium
AAATCCTGCGCATGGTCGCCGCCGGCGGCCACAGCGTCGGCTCGCACACCTGGTCGCATCAGGACCTGTCGAAGAAGTCCGTCGAGGAGGCCAAGGCCGAGATCGAAAAGGCCATCAGCGCGGTGAAGTGGGCGCTGGGCGACCAGTACCAGGAGGCACCGTTCTTCCGCTTCCCGGCGCTGCGCCATCCGCCGGAGATGGTCACCTATCTGGGTGAGCGCAACATCGCGATCTTCTCGACCGATATGGACTCTTTCGACTTCAAGGTCCGCAAGCCCGAGCAGATCATCAAGAACGTGATGAGCAAGCTGCAGAAGCACGGCAAGGGCATGGTGCTGATGCACGACTTCCAGTCGGGCACGGCGCATGCCGTGCCGCAACTCCTCGCGGAGCTGAAGGCCGGCGGCTACAAGGTCGTTCACATGCGGCCGAAATTCGCGGTTACGACGCTGCCGCAGTACGACGAGGAGTTGGCCAAGGAGAGCAAGCTTCCGACCGTCAGCCAGCGTCCGACCTCGAGCGTGGTCAAGGACGTCGACTGACGGCGACGCACCGGTTGCCGATTGCAGGGGCGGCCCGACGGCCGCCCCTTTGCTTTTGCAGCCCAAGCACGGCTATCAAGCTCCTAGCATGGCCCTGCCCGACCGCATCGAAGGTCTCGCGATTGTTTCCGCCGACGGCATGATCGCGGATGCGCAGGGCGTTCAGCCGGCCTCGCTCAGGCTCGAGGCCGACCAGCAATACTTCCGCCGCCATCTCGACCGGGCCGCGGCCCTGGTCCACGGCCGCCATTCGGGCGAAGGCAGCCCCGATGCGGCACTGCGGCGGCGATTGATCCTGACGCGGCAGATTGCAGGCCTCGCCCCCGATCCGCAGAACCCGCGCGCGCTGCACTGGAATCCCGCCTCGGCCAGCTTGGAAGAAGCCTGGAATGCACTCGGTCTTTCCGGCGGCATGCTCGCGGTGATCGGCGGGACCGAGCCCTTCGGGGTATTCCTCGAGCGCTACGACGCTTTCCACCTGACCTGCGCCACCCGGGCGCGCCTCCCCGGCGGCCGCCCGGTGTTTCCCGGAATACCGCCCGCGACGCCGGAAAGTCTGTTGGCGCAGTCCGGTCTCAGGCCGGAGCCCATGCGGGATCTCGACGCCGCGGCGGGGCTCACGCTCACCCTCTGGCGGCGGTGATATCCACACCAGCAGCAGAGCTGTGGACATCGCTATGCGTCAGAATTGACGTGACGAATCGCTGCGAATCAGTACTTATCCACAGGGACATTTGAATTCGCAGTCACGCGGTCCGGCGGCGTTGCGTGGAAAGCCCGACCGTCACCGAGGTTCCTCCCGCGTGGCGTATCAAACTTTGGGGCGGCGCTTGCGCCGCCCCCTTTTCATTTCTGGTTGACCGGTCACGCCCGCTATCCGCGCCGATCCACGGCGCCGGGCGTGGAGCCCGCGCCCACGACCAGCAGCAGCCCGCCGATGATCGACAGGTTCTTCAGCGCCTGCGTCATGTTGCCGGTATAGGCCGCGCCCTCCATGTCCCAGAAGTGATGGACGAAGTAGATGGTGCCGACGGTGAAGATCGCCAGCAACGCTGCACCCCAGCGCGCCCAGAGCCCAACCAGGACCATCAGTCCACCCACCAGTTCGACGCCGGCGACGAGATAGCCGAGCGCCTCGTACTTCGGCATCGCACCGAGATAAGGCACGACCTGCTCGGGGATCGGCACCTTGTTGTCCTCGAGCATCTTGGCGATGCCGCCGACGTTCATCACTTTCTGGATGCCGGCAACGATAAACACCAGCGACAGGAAGATCCGGCCAATCGTATAGGTAGCATTCATGGTCCTAAGCTCCTTGCCCCCGAAACGAGGGACGACAAGCTCCCCGTGAGGAGAGCCATCAAACGAGTGCCGCGGGCCGCGCTCGCCGTTTCAATAACAAAGCATTTTTAACGTGCGGCCGTGCGTCAGGCAAAAACATCCTCCGCGGAGGACGCCGAATTCAAAGCCTCTGCTCCGTCAGTAGCAGTTGCGGCGGTTCACCCGGACGTAGCTGCCGTCGCGACGCCGCAGCCAGCAACCATCCTGATACCAGTAATAGCCGGACCGGCGCGGCTCCATCGAAGCACCGATCGCAGCGCCGGCCGCGGCACCGATAATACCGCCGGCCACGGCCCCGCCGGCCCGCCCGGTCGCGGCGCCACCGATGATGGCGCCGGCCGCGCCACCCAAAAGCGCGCCGCCGAGCGCATCCTGCGCCGCAACGGGCTGTGGCGGCATGGAGGTCACGAGCACGGCCAGCGCGAGCGCCGCCGAAACAATTCGCTTCATGTGATGATTCCTCATGATCGTCCCGCCCGAGTCGCAAAATACAGGCTTTCCCGACGCCTTTCAATTCAGCGCGGATTGGCTGACGCTTGAAAAGCTCTAGTAGCTCGTCACAGTGATTTTGACTCTTTGGGAGTGTCTGGATAAGCGCGGCCGATTTTGGCTCGGGCTTTATC
>JAIESC010000006.1 GCA_019746355.1 Xanthobacteraceae bacterium
AACTAACCGCATGCTGCGCCTTTCTAAATCGGGCGCCACGCGTCCGATGTGACCTGAGGTAAGCGACGGTCGTCCCGGACAAGCGAGGCGAAGCCGAGCGCGATCCGGGATCGGCCGAGGAAACGAGATAGAGACAGAGAGCCCCGATGTCCCGTCGCCACTCAGCGGAAAAGCGCGAGATCAACCCGGACGCCAAGTACGGCAACCTGGTGATTTCCAAGTTCATGAATTCGATCATGCTCCAGGGCAAGAAGTCGGTGGCCGAGTCCATCGTCTACGGCGCCCTCGACACGATCGAAGGCAAGACCAAGGGCGATCCGCTCAAGGTGTTCGAGCAGGCGCTCGACAACGTCATGCCTTCGATCGAGGTCCGCTCCCGCCGCGTCGGTGGCGCGACCTACCAGGTGCCGGTCGAGGTTCGCACCTCGCGGCGTCAGGCGCTCGGCATCCGCTGGATCATCGCCGCGGCCCGTGAGCGCAGCGAAAAAACCATGACCGAACGGCTCTCGGCGGAGCTGCTCGATGCGTCGAACAACAGGGGGAACGCCGTCAAGAAGCGCGAGGACACGCACCGGATGGCCGAGGCCAACCGCGCCTTCTCGCACTACCGCTGGTAACGCAGCGTCTGAACGGAATCCGAAGGAACACAGATCCCCATGCCCCGCAGTCATCCCATCGAGGACTACCGCAACTTCGGCATCATGGCCCACATCGATGCCGGCAAGACCACGACGACCGAGCGGATCCTCTTTTACACCGGCAAGAGCCACAAGATCGGCGAGGTGCATGAAGGCGCCGCGACGATGGACTGGATGGAGCAGGAGCAGGAGCGCGGCATCACCATCACGTCGGCCGCGACCACGGCGTTCTGGAACGGCAAGCGCCTGAACATCATCGACACCCCCGGCCACGTCGACTTCACCATCGAGGTGGAGCGCTCGCTGCGCGTGCTCGACGGCGCGGTCGTGGTTCTCGACTCCAATCAGGGCGTCGAGCCGCAGACCGAGACCGTTTGGCGCCAGGGCGACAAGTACAAGGTTCCGCGCATCGTCTTCGCCAACAAGATGGACAAGATCGGCGCGGACTTCTTCCAGTGCCTGAACGACATCGTCGACCGCCTCGGCGCCAAGCCCGTTGCGATCCAGCTGCCGATCGGTGCGGAGAGCCAATTCAAGGGCCTCGTCGATCTCATTCGCATGAAGGGCGTCGTCTGGAACGACGAGTCGCTCGGCGCGAAGTACGACGACATCGACATCCCCGCGGATATGGTCGATCAGGCCAACGAATACCGCGAGAAGCTGGTCGAGGCCGCGGTCGAGCTCGATGACGACGCCATGACTGCGTACCTCGAAGGCAAGATGCCCGACGAGGCGACGCTGAAGAAATTGATCCGGAAGGCCGTTATCACCGGCGCGTTCTATCCGGTGCTGTGCGGCTCGGCGTTCAAGAACAAGGGCGTGCAGCCGCTGCTCGACGCCGTGGTCGACTTTCTGCCGTCGCCGGTCGACGTTCCGGCGATCAAGGGTGTGGACCCCAAGGGCAACGAAGTCGAGCGCAAGCCGGACGACAAGGAGCCGATGTCGCTGCTGGCGTTCAAGATCATGGACGATCCCTTCGTCGGCACCATCACGTTCTGCCGCATCTATTCCGGCATCCTGTCGAGCGGCACCGGGGTCATCAATTCGACCAAGGAGCGCAAGGAGCGCATCGGCCGCATGCTGCTGATGCACGCCAACAACCGCGAGGACATCAAGGAAGCCTATGCCGGCGACATCGTTGCGCTGGCGGGCCTCAAGGATACGCGGACCGGCGACACGCTTTGCGATCCGGCGCACGAGGTGATCCTGGAGAAGATGGAATTCCCCGATCCGGTCATCGAGATCGCGATCGAGCCGAAGTCCAAGGCCGACCAGGAAAAGCTGGGTGTGGCGCTGGCGAAGCTCGTCGCCGAGGATCCGTCGTTCCGCGTGATGACCGATCAGGAGTCCGGCCAGACCATCATCAAGGGCATGGGCGAGCTCCATCTCGACATCAAGGTCGACATCCTTCGTCGCACCTACAAGGTCGATGCCAATATCGGCGCGCCGCAGGTGGCTTATCGCGAGCGGATCACCAGGCCGGTTACCGTCGACTACACCCACAAAAAGCAGACCGGCGGTACCGGCCAGTTCGCGGCCGTCAAGATCGTCGTGGAGCCGCTGCCGCCTGGCACTGGCTTCCAGTTCGAGAACGAGATCATCGGCGGCGCTGTGCCGAAGGAGTACATCCCGGGCGTCGAGAAGGGCCTCGAGTCGGTTCTGGGCGCGGGCATTCTCGCCGGCTTTCCGGTGGTCGACCTCAAGGTGACGCTGATCGACGGCAAGTACCACGACGTCGACTCGTCGGCGCTCGCCTTCGAAATCGCGGCGCGCATGGCGCTCCGCGATGCGCTGCAGAAAGGCGGCGCGACGCTGCTCGAGCCGATCATGAAGGTCGAGGTGGTGACGCCGGAGGACTACACCGGCTCCGTCATCGG
>JAIESC010000180.1 GCA_019746355.1 Xanthobacteraceae bacterium
CACCGTGCTGATGACCTATTCCGACCGGCTCGCGCTGATGACCAAGTGGTACGTCCAGCTCTGGGCCGAGAGCCTCGGCAAGGACGGCAAGGGCACCACGCCGATCGGCGCACTCGGACCTGTTGATCAACACAGCCAGCTTCAGCTCTATATCGCGGGCCCGCGCGACAAGCTGTTCACCGTCGTCACCGGCACGCCGGCCGGCAGGGGGCCGCGCATGACGGCCGAATTGTCGAAGCTTGGCGGCGAGCCGGATTTCGCCGGCAAAACCATCGGCGACCTCGTCGCGGCGCAGGGCCGCGCCACCGCCGAGACGCTGGCGAAGAACGGCTGCCCGGTGCGCACCTTTCATCTGCCGCAGGTCGACGAGCGCCACGTCGGCGAGCTGCTGATGCATTTCATGCTGGAAACGATCATCGCCGCGCATCTCCTCGGCGTCGATCCGTTCGATCAGCCGGCGGTGGAAGAAGGCAAGGTGCTGGCGAAGAAGTATCTGGCCGGGTAGAAGCGTTTGTCGCCCTTTGAGGCGAGAACGCGCCATGATCCGCATCACCGACCACATCAGCATCGACGAATCGGAGATCGAAGAGAGCTTCGTACGCTCGTCCGGTCCCGGCGGGCAGAACGTCAACAAGCTCTCGACCGCGGTGCAACTGCGCTTTGACGTACGCCGCTCGCCGTCGCTGCCCAACGACGTGGCGATCCGGCTGATGCGGCTTGCCGGCAAGCGCATGACCAAGGACGGCGTGCTGGTGCTGATCGCGCAGAACCACCGCACCCAGGAGCGCAACCGCGCCGAGGCGCTGGAGCGCCTGGTTGCGCTGGTTCAGGAGGCGGCCGTGCGGCCGGTCCCGCGCCGCGCGACCAAGCCGACCAAGGCCTCGAAGGAACGCCGCATCGAAGGCAAGAAGCGCCGCTCCGGCATCAAGAATTTGCGGCAGAGCAAGCCGAGCTGGGATTGAGCCAAGCCGCCGGGCTCAGTGACCGGCGGCGATCGCCATGCCGATGGTGAAGACCGTGTAGATCGCGGCGGTGGAGGCGACGATATGCATCGGGCGCAGCACGGCGGTGTGACCGGTTTGCAGCACGGCCATGCCCGGCCGGCTCGGATCGTAATGCACCTTCACGGCGCTGCCGGAGCGGTAGCGGTCGAGCAGCCGCCGGGCGCGGGTGTATTTGCGGAAGCCTGCAGCGGCCCACTGGATGCGGTTGCACTCGTAGCGCTTGCCGTCGACCTCGTAGCTGTAGCGCACGGCCGGGCGGAACCGCTGGCGGCCTTCCTCGCGCACGGCGGTGACGCTGGTTTCGAGAACGACGCCTTGGGCCACCGGCCATTTCTCGCTGTCGGCGGCGCGGCGGATGGTCATGCGTCCCGCCAAAATCAGCCCGCAGGCGATGGCGCACAGCGCAAACGCGGTGGCGAACTGGAGGAACAGGGTGTCGGCAGAGAGACTGAGAGTTTCCATGCGCATTGGTCGCAACGAGATGACCGAAGGTTCAGGAACGGCCTGGGCTTTCCGCTAGGATAGCGGGCACATGTTCGGCCGGGCTCTCGCGGCGGCGGTTCCACGCCGGTAGACTTCACAGCTTGAGTCGCGGCCACACCCGCACCGGCCTGATCTCTTTGAATCTGAAAGCGAAAATGCCCGTCCGCCAGCTGCCCGAAACCCTGGTCAACCGCATCGCCGCGGGCGAGGTGGTCGAGCGCCCGGCGAGCGTGGTCAAGGAGCTCGCGGAAAACGCGCTGGATGCCGGCGCGCACCGGATCGAGATTGCGACCGACGGCGGCGGGCGGCGGCTCATTCGCGTCACCGATGACGGCGCGGGCATGACGCGCGCCGACCTCGAGCTTGCGGTCGAGCGCCACGCCACCTCCAAGCTCGACGGCGACGACCTGCTCCAGATCGACACGCTCGGCTTTCGCGGCGAGGCGCTGCCCTCGATCGGCTCGGTGGCGCGGCTCGGTATCACGACGCGGCACGCCTCGGAGCCGCACGCGTGGTCGATCGCGGTCGACGGCGGCGCGAAGTCCGAGGTGAAGCCTGCGGCGTTGTCGCAGGGCACCCGCGTCGAGGTGAAGGACCTGTTCTACGCGACGCCGGCCCGGCTCAAGT
This sequence comes from Xanthobacteraceae bacterium, assembly GCA_019746355.1. The sequence goes on from JAIESC010000180.1 coordinate 2,115, forward strand.
TCCTCAAGAGCGACCGCAGCGAGGCCGAGGCGGTGCGCGAGGTGGTGCGGCGGCTGGCGATGAGCCGGCCGGACGTGGCGTTCACGCTCACAAGCGACGACCGCACGGTGACCTGGCCCGCGGCGCTGCCCGGTGCGCCGGGACGTTTGGCCAGGCTTGCCGACGTGCTGGGCGCGGAATTCCGCGCCAACGCCGTCGAGGTCCATGCCGAGCGCGATGGCGTGATCGTCGAAGGCTTCGCCGGACTGCCGACCCACAGCCGCGCCAATTCGCTCGGGCAATATCTGTTCGTCAACGGACGCCCGGTGCGCGACAAGCTTCTGATCGGTGTCATTCGCGGCGCCTATGCCGACTACCTTTCGCGCGACCGCCATCCGGTGCTGGCGCTGTTCGTGACGCTGCCGCC
>JAIESC010000030.1 GCA_019746355.1 Xanthobacteraceae bacterium
ATCGTGCACGGCAAGACCCGCACCGAATGCCTGATGCGGCTCAAGCGCGCGCTCGACGAGTTCGTGGTCGACGGCATTGACACCACCCTGCCGCTGTTCCGCAAGCTGGTGCGCACGCAGGACATCATCGACGGCAACTATCACATCCACTGGCTCGAGCGGTTCCTGGCCGAAGGCGGCATGGAGCCGTAGCGGGATCGGTGGCAGCGAGCGAAGCCGACATCTGGCGCGACGTCATCAAGGCGGCCAACATCACCGTGAACTGAGACGAGCCCTCTCCGCGGTCATGCGCGGGCTTGACCCGCGCATCTCGATGAGGGGCGCACCGTACCAGCCTGATCGAGATGGCCGGGACATAGGCGAGCGAAGCGACGCCGTCCTGCGGACGGCCGTAGGCGAGCGAAGCGACGCCGTCCTTCGGACGGCCGTAGGCGAGTGAAGCGACGCCGTCCTTCGGACGGCCGTAGGCGAGTGAAGCGACGCCGTCCTTCGGACGGCTATGGGCCCCGGCCATGACGTGGATAGGCCGGTGCTCCCGCCAAAACCAATCAATGCCGCGACGCCCCGATCGCGCCGAGCATCGCGCAGACCTGTTCCGGAACATAGGGCTTGGGAATGAACGCCGCGCCGGGCACCGGCTGAAGCTCCTCGATGCGGCGCACCGAGCCGGAGACGTAAACCACCGGCAGGTCTGGCCGCAGCTCGCGGGCAAGCCTGGCGAGCCCGGATCCGTCGAGGCCCGGCCCGAGATTGAGATCGGTCAGCAGCACGTCGCACGGCTCACCGCAGGTCAGATGCGCCAGCGCATCGCGGGCGTTCGCCGCCGTGCGGACCTCGAAGCCGCGCTCGGTGAGCGCATCCGCCATCATCATGCGGATCAGGAACTCGTCCTCCACCAGCAGGACCCGGAGGCCGTGGCCATCGACCTTGTCCATCGCGTTCCCCTCCTCGTGCCGTGCCCCGAAAAACGCGGGCTACCGAGGCAATGCGGATGGCGGGCCGTTGTTCGCAAGTTGGCTAAATTGATCCACAACGTGGCTAACGCTTCATAAATGGCCCGGTGTCGGGCTAGACTGCCCGGCAGCAACTGCCGCTCAGGTCGCCGCACAATTTATGGCCAGCCGCGAAACCGCATTCGTCGAGATCACCCCGGAAGTGCTGCTGAAGGCCTATGCCTGCGGCATCTTTCCGATGGCGGAGAGCGCGGAGGACCCGGCGCTTTACTGGATCGAGCCCGAGAAGCGCGGCATCATTCCGCTCGACACGTTCCACGTGCCGTCGCGGCTCGCCCGCACTGTGCGCTCCGAACGCTTCAGCATCGCCATCAACCGCGATTTCCAGGCCGTGCTCGACGGCTGCGCGGAGCCCGCGCCCGGCCGCACGCGCACCTGGATCAACGCGCGCATCCGCAACCTCTATTGCAAGCTCTACGACATCGGCCACTGCCACAGCGTCGAGGCCTACGAGAACGGCGAGCTCGCCGGCGGCCTCTACGGTGTCTGTCTCGGCCGCGCCTTCTTCGGCGAAAGCATGTTCCACCGCGCCCGCGACGCCTCGAAGGTCGCGCTGGTGCATCTGGTGGCGCGGTTGAAGGCCAGCGGCTTTGCGCTGCTCGACACCCAGTTCGTGACGAGCCACCTCACGACCTTCGGCGCGATCGAGTTGCCGCAGCGCCACTATCACAAGCTGCTGGAAGCAGCCTTGGTCGGTGAGGCGGATTTTGCAGGCTTCAGCCGTGGACCGGCGCTCTCGGGCGCGCACGCGGTCGAGCTGGCACAGCGCTAACGCGGATTTCTCACACGTGAGAAATGCGGGCTAATCGTCAGCGATATGGGCGCATCTGGCGCGACTCGGGCGGTGCGCTCCACCCGAGTTGAGCCACGTGCGATGGAAAACGATTACCGCGGCGGGAACCCGGGCGGCGGCGGCAGCTGCTGCGTCGAGCGGCGCTGCTGCGGCTGTCCCGCCTGCCCCGGCTGCGGGGCGCGCTGCGGCCGCTGCTGTTGCTGCGGCGGTTGGGTCGGCGGCGGCGGTGCTTCGGCAACGGCAGGCGCCGCGCCGCCTTTGCACTCGGTCAGCCACACGTCGTAGATCGGATGCTCGACCGCGTTGAGACCCGGGCTCGCCGCGAACATCCAGCCGGTGAAGATGCGCTTGAGCTCGCCTTGCAGGGTGAGCTCGTCCACCTCGATGAAGGCGTCGGTGTTCGGCGCCTCGGTCGGCGGCCGCGAGTAGCAGGCGCGCGGCGTCACCTCCAGCGCGCCGAACCGCACCGTCTCGTTGGTCGCGACGTCGAAGCTGATGATGCGGCCGGTGATCTTGTCGAGGCCGGAGAACACCGCGGTCGGGTTGGCGATCTTCTGTGGCGACGGCTCGACGATCACCTCGTCGCCCGGCTGTGGCGCGGTGTTCGAAGGCGTCGGCGTGCCGCGCTGCGCCGGCTGCACCCGCTGTCCGGGCGGCGGCGCGGCCGGATTTTGCGGCGGCAGGTTGGCGCGCGGCGATCCGGGCGGCGGCGGCAACGGCTCGCCG
>JAIESC010000055.1 GCA_019746355.1 Xanthobacteraceae bacterium
AGGAGAAGCTCCGCTTCGCCATCCGCGAGGGCGGCCGCACCGTCGGTGCCGGCGTCGTCGCGAGCATCATCGAGTAAGAACCGAACTGTCGTGCCCCCGCGTCCCGGGGGCACCCAGTATCCCGCGGGCTTGCGGGTGACCTGAGGCACTAGCGAATACTGGATCGTCCGCCAAAAGCGGCCGATGGCAGTCCAGAGAGAAACAAAGATGAACGGCCAGAATATCCGGATCCGGCTCAAGGCGTTCGATCACCGCATCCTCGATGCGTCGACCCGCGAGATCGTGAACACCGCCAAGCGCACGGGCGCTCAGGTGCGTGGGCCGATCCCGCTGCCGACCAAGATCGAGAAGTTCACGGTGAACCGCTCGCCGCACGTCGACAAGAAGAGCCGCGAACAGTTCGAGATGCGCACCCACAAGCGCCTTCTCGACATCGTCGATCCGACGCCGCAGACCGTGGACGCGCTGATGAAGCTCGACCTCGCCGCCGGCGTCGACGTCGAGATCAAGCTCTGAGCCGTTAAGGACTTGAGAGGGTAGCCAACATGCGCTCCGGTGTGATCGCACAGAAGGTCGGAATGACCCGCCTATTCACCGATGCCGGCGAACACGTGCCGGTGACGGTGCTGCGTCTTGCGCAATGCCAGGTCGTCGCGCATCGCAGCAAGGAGAAGGACGGGTATGTCGCGCTCCAGCTCGGCGCCGGCACCCGCAAGGTCAAGAACGTGAGCAAGGCCGAGCGCGGCCGGTTCGCCGTCGCCAAGGTCGAGCCCAAGCGCACGATCGCCGAGTTCCGCGTCAGCGATGACGCGCTGATCCCGGTCGGCGCCGAGATCACCGCCGATCATTTTGTCGTCGGCCAGTTCGTCGATGTCACCGGCACCACCATCGGCAAGGGCTTCGCCGGCGGCATGAAGCGCTGGAATTTCGGCGGCCTGCGCGCCTCCCACGGCGTGTCGGTTTCGCATCGTTCAATTGGTTCGACCGGCGGCCGTCAGGACCCCGGCAAGACCTTCAAGAACAAGAAGATGCCCGGTCACCTCGGCACCGATCGGGTGACCACGCTCAACCTGCGCGTCGTGCAGACCGACGTCGAGCGCGGTCTGATCATGATCGAGGGTGCGGTGCCCGGCCATAAGGGCGGCTGGATCACCGTGCGCGACGCGGTGAAGAAGGCTGCGCCGAAGGACCTGCCGAAGCCCGGCAAGTTCAAGGCTCCCGCGAACGAGGCCGCGCCGGCCAAGGCCGAGAAGGCTGAAGCCGCCCCGGCTGCCGAAGCTCCGAAGGAAGGTGCGTGATGGATCTCAAGGTCACCACGCTCGACGGCCAGGAAGCCGGCTCGGTCACCCTCTCGGACGCCATTTTCGGCCTCGAGGTGCGCCCGGACATCATCCAGCGCTGCGTCCTCTGGCAGCTCAACAAGCGTCGTGCCGGCACGCACGCGGTCAAGAACCGCGCCGACATCGCCCGCACCGGCAAGAAGATGTACGCGCAGAAGGGCACCGGCGGTGCCCGTCACGGCTCGGCGCGCGTGCCGCAGTTCCGCGGCGGCGGCCGTGCGTTCGGCCCGGTCGTGCGCAGCCATGAGACCGGCCTGCCGAAGAAGCTCCGCGCCCTCGCGCTCAAGCACGCGCTCTCGGCCAAGGCCAAGGACGGCGGCATCATCGTGCTCGACAAGGCGAGCGTGAAGGAAGCCAAGACCAAGCAGCTGGCGGCGAACTTCGAGAAGCTCGGCTGGCACAGCGGCGCGCTGATCATCGACGGCGCGGAGATCGAGGCGGGTTTCCGCAACGCCGCGCGCAACATCCCCAACATCGACGTGCTGCCGATCCAGGGCATCAACGTCTACGACATCATGCGCCGCGGCAAGCTCGTGCTGACCAAGGCCGCGGTCGATGCGCTGGAGGCGCGCTTCAAATGAGCACCACCGATCCGCGCCACTACGACGTGGTGATCGCTCCGGTGATCACCGAAAAGGCGACGACCGCGTCCGAGCACAACAAGGTCGTGTTCAAGGTCGCGCGCACCGCGACCAAGCCGCAGATCAAGGAAGCCGTCGAGAAGCTGTTTGACGTCAAGGTCAAGAGCGTCAACACGCTCGTTCGCAAGGGCAAGGTCCGCATCTTCAAGGGCCGTCCCGGCGAGCTGCAAGACACCAAGCGCGCGATCGTGACCCTCGAAGAGGGTCATCGCATCGACGTGACCACCGGTCTGTAAGGACAGGGCAGGACAATGGCACTCAAGACTTACAAGCCGACCACGCCGAGCCAGCGCCACCTGGTGATCGTCGACCGTGCCGGCCTGCACACCGGCAAGCCGGTGAAGGGCCTGGTCGAAGGCCAGAACTCGACCGGCGGCCGCAACAATCTCGGCCGTATCACCAGCCGTTTCCGTGGCGGTGGCCACAAGCAGGCCTATCGCGTCATCGACTTCAAGCGCACGCGCCGCGAGGAGCCCGCGACCGTCGAGCGGATCGAGTACGATCCGAACCGCACCGCGTTCATTGCGCTGGTGAAGTACAAGGACGGCGAGCAGTCCTACATCCTCGCGCCGCAGCGGCTTGCGGCCGG
>JAIESC010000149.1 GCA_019746355.1 Xanthobacteraceae bacterium
CGGGCGGCGCGAGCAAGGTCTATCGCCGCGACGCCACGCGGCTCGGGCCGTGTGCGCCGCTGTCGCCGTTCTCGCTGGTGTTTCTCGATCCGCCCTACGGCAAAGGCCTGGCGGAAAAGGCGCTCGCCTCGGCGCGCGACGGCGGCTGGCTCACGCCGGACGCCTTGATCGTGGTCGAGGAGGCGGCCGGCGCGGCCTTTGCCGCGCCCGATGGCTTCGAGGAGATCGAACGCCGCGACTACGGCGACACGCAGGCGACCATCCTGCGCCTGCGTTGAGTCGCGTTCTCAGTCCACGCTGATGCCGGCGGCCTTGATCACCGCGCCCCAGCGCTCGATGTCCTCCTTGAGGAACTTGGCCATGTGGGCCTGCGTGCGCTGCTCGGGCGGCAGGATTTCCAGGCCGAGCGCTTCCATCTTCTGCCGCATGTCGGGCTTGTTGACCACCGCTTCGATCGTCCGATGCATCTTGTCGACGATCGGCTTCGGCGTGCCCTTCGGAAAGAAGAAGCCGTTCCACACCGTCGCCTCGACGCCTTGCAAGCCCTGTTCGCCGGTGGTGGCGAGGTTGGGGATGATCGCGGCGCGCCGCGGCGCCATCACCGCGATGCCCTTGACCGTGCCGTCGCGCGCCTGCACCGCGCCGCTCTGGATCGTCGTGCACATGTAGTCCATGCGGTCGGCGACCACGTCCTGCAACGCCGGCCCTTCGCCGCGATAGGGCACCATGGTGATGTTGACGCCGAGCGTGTGGTTGAGCAGCGCGCAGGGCAGATGAGTGCCCGAGCCGACGCCCGCCGACGAGTACTGCATCTTGGCCTGATTGGCCTTCATGTAGGCGATCAGCTCCTGCAGGTTGTTCGCCGGCAGGCCCTTGCGCGCGACCAGGATGCGCGGCGATTCGGTGACGATGCCGATGGGTTCGAAATCGGCCAAAGTGTCGTAGGGCTTCCGCTTGTACAGCGACTGGCTGTAGGCGTGCGTGCCGCTGTTGCCGATCAGCATGGTGTAGCCGTCGGGCGCGGCCTTGGCGACACGGGCGCTGCCGACCGTTCCGGCCGCGGCTCCAACGTTCTCCACCACGACGGTCTGGCCGAGGATCTCGCCGATCGCCAGCGCCTGAAGCCTTGCGCTCGCGTCCACGCCGCCGCCGGCCGCGAACGGCACGATCAGCGTGATCGGCCGGGTCGGCCAGTCTTGCGCCAGCGCAGGCACCGCGGATGCGGCCCAAACCGCGACTGCGGCCAGCGCCGCCTTGGTCCTCGTCATCAAACTCTCCTTCGCCATTTCCGCGGAGTTATGTGGCCGGGCGGCCCGCCGGGCAAGATGCGTTTCCGGTATACCGGTGCCGAAAATTAATCCAGCGTTATGCCGCTGGCCTTGATCGGAACAGCCCAGCGCTCGATCTCGGATTTGACGAACTGGGTCGCATATTCGGTCGAGCGCCGGTTCTTCGCGGCGACCACGACGCCGATAGTCTTGTAGCGCTCGACCACCGCCGGCGTGTCGATCGCGTCGCTGGAGGCCTTGGCGAGCCGGTCGACGACGGCCTTCGGCGTGCCCTTGGGCACGGAGAACGTGCCCCAGGCGCCGCAGTCGAGCCCCTTGACGCCGAGTTCGTCGGCGGTCTGGATGTTTTCCAGGCCCGGCCCGCGATCGAGGCCGAGCGTGGCATAGGCCTTCACCGCGCCACCTTTGATCTGCGGCGTCGCCGTCGAAATCTGCTCGGTGATGAAGTCGATGCGCCCGCCCAGCAGGTCCTGCATCGCCGGGCCCGCGCCGCGATACGGCACGTGGGTGATCTTGGTGCCCATGGCGATGTCGAGCAGGATCGCGCAGGTGTGCGAGCCGGAGCCCGCGCCGGCCGAGCCGTATTGCATCTTGCCCTGGTTGGCCTTGGCGTAGGCGATGAATTCCTTGAAGTCGTTCGGCGGCAGATCCTTGCGCGCGATCAGCACGCGTGCGGAATCCGAGAACAGCGCGACGTGCTCGAAGTCGTTGATCGGGTCGTAGGCCGCGCGCTTGTGGAAGTTCGGGATCTGCGTCAGCACGGCGCTGCCCGAGAGCAGCACGGTGTAGCCGTCGGGCGTGGCCTTGGCGACCCGCGCCGTGCCGGTGAGGCCGCCGGCGCCTCCGACGTTCTCGACCACCATCTGCTGGCCGAGCAGTTCGGCCATCCGCGCGGCGATGATGCGCGCGATGGTGTCGACCGGCCCGCCCGCGGCGTAGGGCACGACCAGCGTGATCGGACGGTCGGGATAGCCCCCCTGTGCGTGTGCGGTGCTGGCAAAAGCCGCGAGCAGCGCTGCGGCTGCGATTCTGAACATGACGTTGCCCATCAGGTGTCCACTCCCTGGCGCAAGCCTCGCGTTCTCATTGCGCGGGGTCAAGCTGTTGCCTGCGTCCCACGGTGCCGCACGCAGCCCGCATGGGCAACGGCGCTTATTCAATCACAATGCCCGCGGCCTTGATCGGCCCTTCATATTTCTTGATCTCGCTCTCGACGAATTTCGCCGCGTATTCGGGCGACCTCTTGTCCGCAGCCGGGATGTCGAGCCCGATGTTGAGCAGCCGCTCTTGCGTCGTTGGCGTGTCGAGCGCCTGGCTCAGCGCCGCGTTGAGCTTCTGCACGATCGGTGCCGGCGTGCCCTTGGGCAGCAGCACCATGTT
>JAIESC010000299.1 GCA_019746355.1 Xanthobacteraceae bacterium
CGCCGATCGAAGGCGTGCGCCGATGCCGCCCGCCCTCGCGGTTGTCGCGCAGCAGCGCGCGGCCCTCGCCGATCAGGCGATCGCTGTCGGAGGTGAGATCGGCCACGCCGCTACTCCACCGTCAGCAGGTTCGATTCATTGACCTGCCGCGATGCCTGCGCCTGCCCTTCGGCGCGGGCGATATAGCCCTTCGACTTCTCGACTTCGCTGGTCAGCAATCCAACCGTCTGCTTCATGCTGTCAAGGGCCTTCAACTTGAACTGATCGACTTCGTCCATCGTGTCGTAGATGTTCTGGAACGCACGCTGGAGCGTCTCCAATGGGATGGTGCTGGCCGCCGCCTGCTGATGGATCTTGGCGGTCTGCTCGCGCAGCAGCTTGCCGGTCGAATCGATGATGCCCGCGGTGGTGTCGTTGAGCGCGGTGATCTGGCCCAGCACCAACCGCTGGTTGGTCATCGCCTCGGCCACGGTCACCGCGGTGCGCAGGGCGGCCACGGTGGTGGTGCTGGCGCGATCGACGCCCTTCACCAGCTCGACGTTGTTCTTCTTGACCAGGTCGAGCGCGAGATAGCCCTGCACGCTCACCGCCATCTGCGTCAGCAGATCCTGCGTGCGCTGGCGGACGTAGAACAGCGCGGTCTCGCGGATCGCCTTGGCCTTGGCCGGATCGGTCATGTCGAGCTCGGCGGCCTTTTCCTCGAGCTTCTCGTCGAGCGCCTTGGAGATGTGGACCATCTGTTCCAGGTTGCCCATCGCCTCCCACAGCTTCTGCCGCTCGACGTCGATCGCGGCATTGTCCATCAGCAGCTCGTCCTTGCCGCTGCCGAGGTTGCTCAGGATCGACTGGATGTGGGTCTGGGCGCTCTGATAGCTGCGGAAGTAGTTGTTGAGCTTGTTGCCGAAGGGGATGATGCCGAGGATTTTGCGCGGGCCGGAGAGCTTGCCGCGCTTGCCCGGATCGAGATCCTCGACCACGCGGCGCAACTCGGCGAGATCGTTGCCGACGCCCTGGTCCTTGTCCATCGCCCGCACCGGGCGGTCGAGGAAGCGGTTCGACATTCCCGCCGCCTGCGCGATTTCCTTGCGGCCCATATTGGTGAGCTGATCGACCTTCTTGCCGAACTCGGGCGAATTGGCGTCGGTCGAAACCAGTTCGTCGATGAAGGCCTCGACCTTGGTCTCGAGCTTGGACTTCACGTCCTCCGAAACCGGCACGAGGCCCGACGCGCGCTCGGGCGCGACTTGCGGCACCGGCGCAGGCGGCACCAGGTTGAGTTCGCTCGTAGTGGCGGTCGCGACGGGCGCTGGTGCCGTGCTGGTCTGGTTTTCGCTCATGGCAGGCGTCGAGGCTCCATCCAAGGATCGTTCTGTATTAGGAAGATAAGACACGATCTTCAAGCGCGCCGGTGCGCGCGCCGCATTGCTTATAAGACTTTCCATTGCAGCCAAAGCCGTTACGGTAGGCCGAGAGGTGAGGGCGCGGCGAATGAACTCGGCATATCTCGATCGCGACCCTGCCGTGACCGCCGCAATTCTCAACGCCGTCCTCACCCATTCACGCGATTCCCTCAAACTGCTGACGCTAAGCGGAGAGATAGAATATGCGAGCGTCAGCGCGGCGAGCGCGCTTGGCCTGCCCGAACCCGGCGATGCCGTAGGCAAGGACTGGCGAGACTTTTGGCCCGACCCTGTGAAGCCCGCGTTCGACGCCGCGATTGCTGCTGCAGCGTCTGGAGAAAGCACCCGCTTCGAGGGCCCGGTTCCGGACGCAGATGGCACGGAACGCCACTGGGACGTGACGATTTCTCCGGTTCACGGCGCGGACCGCACGATCAACTATTTGCTCGCGGTATCGACCGACGTGACCGCGCAGAAAATAGCGGACGCGCTCGGCCACGAGCGCTGGGAAGTTGCGCAGAGCAGGGCGGGGCAATCGGATGTCGTTGCGCGCGAAATGCAACACCGGTTCAAGAACCAGCTGGCGGTGATCGGCGCGATCGCCAGGCTGCTCGCGCGCCACACAGAAACTGCCCGGGAATTGGCCGACAAGCTGGAGGAAAGGCTGCTGGCGCTGGCGCGGGCGCAGGATTTGCTGTCCGAGCACCACATTCAGCCGGTGCCCGCGCGCGAGGCAGTGGCGCGCGTGCTCGCGGCGAGCGGGGTGGGCGAGCGTGTCGAGCTGGGCGATTGTCCAGATATCGCGCTCGGCGAAGCCGCGATCCGGAACCTGGCGCTTCTGCTCGGTGAGCTGCAGACCAATGCGCTCAAGCATGGCGCGCTGCGGCAGGGTGGCGGCACGATTGCGCTGACGGGAAGCCTGGCCAACGATGTGGTGACGTTGCGCTGGCAGGAGCGTTGCGCCGACCCTGTGGTTCCACCCGAGCGTGACAATGGCGGGTTTCAACTGATCCGCAGGATCGGCGCGGCGGGCGCTAAGAAGCCGATGATCGCCTGGGACGACCGGGGGATCATTGTCGAATTCCACCTTAACCCGATGAAGTAAGCGCCCTTGCCGGATGGGTCATAGCTCCGGCCGAGACAGATTCAGGCCGCTTCGAGCAGCTTGATCGGCTCGATCTCTCCGGCGAGGTAGAGCCGCTTCGCCTTGGCGCGGCTGAGCTTGCCGGAGCTGGTGCGGGGCAATGTGCGCGGTGGGACCAGCTCGACCACGCAAGCCATGCCGGTGACGCTGCGGACCTTGTCGGCGATCTGATCGCGCAGCTTCACGCGCTCCTCGGGATCGGAGACGCGGCAATGCACCAGCACGGCGGGCGCCTCCTCGCCGGACTCGGTTTCGATTGCAAAGGCGGCGATGTCGCCGTGGTTGAAGCCGGGCAACTGCTCCACCGCCCATTCGATGTCCTGGGGCCAGTGGTTCTTGCCGTTGATGATGATCATGTCCTTCGCCCGGCCGACGATGAACAGATAGCCTGTGACCATGTAGCCCATGTCGCCGGTGTCGAGCCAGCCATCGACCAGGCAGTCGCGGGTCGCCCCCTCGTTGCGGAAATAG
>JAIESC010000212.1 GCA_019746355.1 Xanthobacteraceae bacterium
CCCTGCGCCGGTTGCCGCTGCCGCGCCCGCACCGGCGGTGCGCGCCGTCGATGTCGTGGTCCCGGCCTATGTGCGGCCCGAGGGCACGCCGCAGCAGGCTTACGTGCCGCCGGCCGCGCCGACGCCTCCGGCCGGCTATGTCGTGCGGGAGCGCCCGTCGGTCGCGACCGCCGCCGTGATCGAGGTGCCGGGCCAGATTCAAACCGGCGACGGTCTCGTCACCGTCTATCCGAACCTGCGTCCCGATCCGGCGTGGAAGCTCTGCCAGATCGACAGCCGCGATCTCGGCCGCCGCAGCTATCGCTGCACCGCCTACAGCTATCATCCCTACGGCGAGGGCGGTTACCGGCCGTACGGCGTGTATCGCAACTATCCGACCGCGCCGGGCTACGTGGTCGCGCCGAACGCCAAGGTCATCTCGATCGACACCAACGACTGACCTCCCCGCGGTCATTCCAGGGCGCTCGCGTCAGCGGGCGAGCCCTTTCGTCCGCAACTGGATTCCGGGTTCGCGCATAGCGCGTCGAAGACGCGCGTAAACGCGCCTGTGCGGCGCGTCCCGCAATGGCGGCGGCGGTTCTGGCGCGTGCTACGGCTTGAGCTTTGAGTGCGCGACGTAAAGCGCGAGCGCCGCGGCGTTCGACACGTTGAGGCTCTGGATCGCGCCCGGCAGATCGAGCCGGGCGATATGATCGCAGGTGTCCTTGGTGAGCTGCCGCAGGCCTTTTCCCTCGGCACCCAGCACCAGTGCGAGCGGTGCTTTGAGCGGCAGCGCGGCGAGATCGTCGCTGCCGGTTGAATCGAGACCCACCACGAGGAAGCCGCGCTCCTTCAGCGCCGCAAGCCCGCGCGCAAGATTTTGCACCGTCACGAACGGCACATGCTCGAGCGCGCCCGAGGCGGCCTTGGCGAGCACGCCGGTCGCCTCCGGGCTGTGCCGCGCGGTGGTGACGATGGCGGTGGCGCCGAAGGCTGCGGCGGAGCGGAAGATCGCGCCGACATTGTGCGGATCGGTGATCTGGTCGAGCACCAGCACCACGCCGTCGGCCGCAAGCTCCTCGACCGGCGGCGAGGGGAGCGGATCGGCTTCGGCATAGAGGCCCTGATGCACGGCGTCCGACGGCAGCCGCGCGGCGATCGCATCAGGCCGCACGATCTGCGGTGTCAGCGGCATGTCCCCATGCTCGTCGGCAAGGCGCCGGGCGGCGTTTTCGGTGGCGAGAATTTTCCGCAAGCTGCGCGCCGGATTTTTGAGCGCTGCCGTCACCGTGTGCCAGCCGTACAGCACCGCGGTTTCCTCGGATGGCTTCAGGCTGTCCCGGCGCGCGCGCTCGAAGCGCTCGCGGCGCTCGATCTGCTGGTGCGTCGTGCCGGGCTTGGCTCCCGGTCTGTTCTTCGGGCGATGCGACATCGGTTAACGATCCTGCGGCGAGTCCCGGATTGTTCCGGCGTGCCATTCGTTCCGCAATTGACCACAAAAGCGCGTGGCGGCAAGTCGACAATCGGTCCGGTCCATTGACTTCGATGGCCTCGGCCACCATAAAGCCCGGAAATCCGGCCGGCCGGCGGCTCAATCCCTTATTGTCCTTCGGGATCAACGCGGTGCGACGGTTTGGGAGAGTGTCCCGAGTGGCAAAGGGGGCGGACTGTAAATCCGCTGGCTTACGCCTTCGTAGGTTCGAGTCCTACCTCTCCCACCAGCCTTCGCGCCCTGCGGGCGCTTCGGCTCGGCAAGCCCGCGTGCGCGGAGGCTGCCACGCCGCAGTTGCGAAGCAACGGAGGCGGGCTGTGCGCTATGTTTACATCCTACGATGCACTGAGCCTGAGGACCGGGACTATGTCGGAGCTACTGAGGACCTCAAAGGCCGTATGGTGCCCCATACGGCCAAATTTCGGCCGTGGAAGCTGAAAAACCTACGTCGCATTTTCCGATGATGCCAAAGCATTTGCTTTCGAAAAAATATTTGAAATCGGGGGGCCGGCCGACGTTTGCCAAACGTCGCCTTTAGACGCTAATCCATAACGGGCGCGGGTGTAGCTCAATGGTAGAGCAACAGCCTTCCAAGCTGATGACGAGGGTTCGATTCCCTTCACCCGCTCCAAGCTCCCCTTCCTGAAATAGCAACAAGAAGGCCCGGTGCTGCTATTCGTCCGACATGGCCGGGATCGGGCGGTTGGCCCGCCACCTTGATGTCGGTCGCGAAGAGGGCCTCCAAGTCTGATCGGCTGCGGAGCCACTTCATCAAAATCAACGAGGACAAAACTCGTTGTCACACGTGAAGCGTGGCGGCCAAATGCGCACGCGGGCGCTGAGATATTCGCAAGCCCTTTGGACCGCCGCGAGGCATTCCTTGGTCGGGGCAGGATTTCTGCGTCCGATCAGTCTACTTTGGGGTGGCAGCTTTCACCAACGGCCACCACTTTTCGGCATCGGCTTTGTGACGTGCGCCCAAAGCGCTCGCGTTTTGTTGGTCGACGGGTGGGATCTCCTGCGTCCATTCGACGAGCCTCGCGCGGACGGAAGGGTCGGCCATTGCCGCCATGGCGGCTCCCGTTAGCTTTTCGATGATCGGCTTCTGCGTACCCTTAGGCACCCACATCCCGTTCCAAATCAGAATATGCAGGCCGGATGCGCCGGCCTCGTCGGCGGTGGGAATGTTCGCGGCCGCTGCAATCCGCGAGGGCGACGTGACTGCATAGGCCGTAACACTTCCGCTCTGCAGGTAGGGGAGCGCAGTGATCGCTTGCTCGAAGGCGAGGTCGATATGCCCTGCGATTAGGTCACGAACAATGTCGGACGCGCCACCGCGATAGGGCACGAATTGGAGATCTGTTTTCGTGACGTTTTGAAAGTAGAGCCCAGCGAGATGCTGTCCCGATCCAGGACCGGCGGTGCCAAGCGTCGCCTTACCTGGGTTCTTTTTCAGCCAGGCGATAAGTTCCGAAGCCGTCTTTGCGGGAAAGTCCTTACGCGCAATGATGACGTACGGGTTGCTCGGCAGGAGCGCGACGGGCTCCAAATCCTTCAATGTGTTGAACGGCGGGGAGAGCGCCGCTTCTGCAAGCACGTGAGACGGCCAGTTGCCGATGCCGAGCGTGTATCCATCCGGCGCAGCGCGAACGACGCGCCCAACCCCGATCAATCCCGATGCTCCCGTAACGTTCTCGACGACAATCGGCTGCCCCAGT
>JAIESC010000021.1 GCA_019746355.1 Xanthobacteraceae bacterium
CCGTCGCCGCGGTCTATCGCGAGGCCGGCAACCTCGGCGCGCCGGGGCCTGCGGGAGACGCCGCCCGTGGCGCGGCGGGGCTGCGGATCGGCGCGATCAGCAACGCCGAGAACGAAAGCTACGGCATCGAGCTCGGCTATTCCTACGCGCACTCCGAGGTGATCTGCGCCGATCCCGGCGCTGACATCCCGAGCAATCCGCTGCACTACATTCCAACCACCGCACCCGGCGTGCGGATGCCGAGCGTGCTGCTGAACGGCGGTGAGCCGATCTTTGACCGTCTGGGACTGTGCCTCACGCTCGCCTGCTTCGGCACGCGGCCGAGCGACGCGCTGGTCGCAGCCGCCGCGCAGCGCGGCGTGCCGCTCGCGGTTCTGCCGGTCGACGATCCGGCGATCGTCGGAGTCTATGGGCGCGGCATGCTGCTGGTGCGCCCCGACCAGCACATCGCCTGGCGCGGCAGCGCCTGCGACGACCGCAATGCGGCCAATGCCATCGTGTCGCGCGTGCTGGGCTTCGGCCCGTCCGGCTGAGAGCGCCGCGCATTGACGCAACCGCGGCCCGATTAACCTTCACGATTAGGGTTGCTTCGCCGATTTCGTTGCGCGGCGGCCGCCGCCGATCCTTACTGGCGCAGGCTCACACTCAGAGGTTGCCCCATGCGACGAACCCTCGCTTCCATGGCTGCTGCTGTGGCGGCCGCTTCGCTTTCCATCCTGCTCATCACCGGTGCCAGCGCCGTGACGGTCGGCACCGCGCCGGGCGTCAAGCGCGCGCTCGCGGAAACCAGCGCGGTCGAGCAGGTGGTCCGCGTCTGCCGGCACCGCTTCTGGACCAGCCAACGCTATTGCTACACCGACCGCAGCCGTCCGCCGACGGTCTGCCATCACCTGCGCAACAGCAGCCGGCGCGACTGCTACTGAGCGATTGCCGACATTTTTCTGCGGGCCTCGAGATGGGGCCGCGGCTTCACCGCCGCGGTCTCTTTGCTATTGGCCCGCGCGTTTCAGATGCGCGGGATGCCAGCCTTCGAATTCGGTTTGCTTGGCAGGCTCGGCGTCTACTTCGGGATAGCGGAGCTTGCGATAGGCGCGTCGTGACGCCTGATAGAGCTTGATCAGCACCAGAACCAGCACCGCAATCGCGCTTGCAAACAACGTCGCGATCGTCACGCAGGTCGTGAAGTAGAGAATCGGGTCCATATTAGACAAATTCGCCGGGACGCTATTTCGCGCCCAAGAGCTTCAGCGCGCTGGCCTTCTGCTCGGGCGTGGCACCGCTCACGACGGCGACCACGGTCTTATGGGTGCTGGCCGGATCGAGATACTCGATAATCCGCTCCATCTTCTCGCCTTCGGCGATGAGCTGCGGATTGTGCAGCGTCTCCTTCACCGCGGCCTGCAGGTAGGCGAGCCGCGCCGGCGGAATACCGGGCGGTGCCATCAGCAGGCGGCCGAGGCCTTCGATGTTGGCGAGGAAGTCCATCGCCCAGAGCCGCTCGGCACTGATCTTGGTCGCCTCGAATACGGTGGGCCGGTCCTGGAAGAACCGCGACTTGGTGCGCGAGATCGTCGCCAGCGCCCAGTTCTGCTTGCTCTTCACGAAATGGTTGGCGGACGATTCCGGAACGTAGACGGCGTCCATCTCGCCGCGCGTCACCGCAAGGCCTGCGTCGGCGCTGCCCTTGTAGCCCTGCACGATATGGCAATCGAGCTTCAGCGCCTCGCAGGTGAAGGCCGCGCCGATGCCCAGGCCCGACGTGCCGCCGGTGGAGGCCCAGCGCCATTTCATCTTCGCGTCGACCGCCTGCTGCACCTCGCGGATCGGCGAATCCGGCCCCACCAGCCAGAGGCCGGGCGGTGCGCCGACGGTCGCGAGATAGCTGAACCTGGCGAGATCGAAGCGCGCGGCCTGGTCGCCGGTCAGCTGCGCAATGCCGGCCATGGTGCCCTGGCTCAGCGAGATCTGCAGGCCGTCGGGCGGCGCGATGTAGAGCTTGTTGAGCGCGACGAGACCGCCCGCGCCGGGAACGTTTTCGACGATGACCGTGGCGCCGAGCGTCTTGGCGAGGTAGGGCGCGATCAGCCGCGAGAACACGTCGTAGCCGCCGCCGACGCCGGAGCCGACGATCATCCGCACGGTCTTGCCGGCATAGAACGCCTTCTCGGCGTCCTGCGCTTTTGCCGGTGATCCCAAAGCGGCCCAGCAGACCGCAAGCGACAGCAGGGCAGTCCGGCGCATCATGCTCATGGCGTGATCCTTCCCCCGCGTTTTGTGTTTTGGGAAAGCTACCACGGGCCCGCGCAGGCGCGGAAGGCGGCGCGGGCGGGGCGCGGTTATGGCTGCCTTGCGGGACGCAGCATGGGAACGATCGGCGGGCAGCTTCCGGCCCTGATCTCGGCGAGCGCCTTGAAGCCATGACGTTCGTAGAACGTCTGGTTCTTCGGATTGGTCGATTCAAGGTAGGCCGGCAGACCTTTCGCGTCGCATTCGGCGAGGATGGGCTGCAGCAGCAGCGCGCCGAGACCGTGACCCTGATGGCCCGGATCGACGCCGATGAACGGCAGATACCAATGCGGCTCCTGCGGATGATGGCGGACCATGTCCTCGATCACCGCAGCGAGAGTCTCCTGCTTGTCCGGCGCGACGGACTCTTCGATCAAACGCATGAGCGCCGGCTCGTCCGGTCCGGAATCGGGAGCGAGCCATAGCGCCACACCGGTGCAATCCCGGTCCACATACGCCGTGCGTTGCTGCAGCGACCCGCCGCTCAGCGCTCGCGCGAACGTTGGGAAATGGCGCAGGTATTGCGCCGGATCGGGATACATCCACCGGTTCGGCGGGTCGGTTGCGAAGGCAAGCGTGAGAACACCGAAGATGCTTTCGGCGCATTGCGGATCGGCAATGGTGACGGCGGGGGATTCCGGATTGTCCCGGGACATGTGCAACATCGTTCATCCTATAAAAAAGAGCGTCGGCAATCGCTCGTTCCAGTGACGGCACAATGTGGTGACGATGTGTCGGAGCGCCGGCGCGGCAAGCCGCCGCATCGCTCAAAAAGCAAAACGCGGCCCGAAGGCCGCGTTTACAGTCCGTGTGTTACCGGTGCGCGTGTTGGTTACGCGCCCGGAGGCGGCGGCAGGAACATCACCTCGTGCTTGGCCGAGAGCGCAACAACCTCGTCGGGCTTCTGCTCCTTCATCGAGTGGATGCCCCAGAACAGGTCGTAAAGCCTGCGCGTCGGCGTCACCCAGAAGAA
>JAIESC010000153.1 GCA_019746355.1 Xanthobacteraceae bacterium
ATCGGCAACCCAGCTACGATTTCGTCGACGGACCGGAATCTCGTGCTGCCTCCTTCCACACGAAATTCCGGATAGCCTAAGGATTTTGCGGCAGCCGTAAGGATTTCGCAGCGAGCATGAGCGCTCATCGAGCCCGAGAAGCCGAGTATCTCTGCGCAGAGTGTGCAACCCGTGAGGGCGGCGCCTGGCCGGAAGGGCACGCGCCGGCACGTGGAACGAGGGCCTATGCGCGCTCTGCGGTCGACTGCAGATGCGGGCACATTGGACTAACCTCGACTGGCCGGCCGAACGGACGGCGGACGCGGCGGCGAAGCGGCAGCGCGAAGATTGACCGGAGATCAGCCCTCGATCTCCGCGCGCAGCTTGTCGAGCTTGTCGGCCGAAGTCCTGAGCCGGACGGCTTCGGCCTTGAGCGCGGCGGCGATCCGACTGCGCATGTCGTCGGTCAGCGGCCGCTCGCGGGCGACGATCATCGACAGCATCGACTGCGCGATGCCGGCGGCACGGGCGAGCGGCGCCTGCCAGCGTGGGCCGTACAGCAGCGCGCCCGCCGCGGCGAGGCGGCGGGCCTTGGAATTCGAACTCATGCTGCGATCTCCGCCAATGCGTCGTTCTCGCGCTCGGTGAGGCCGACGAGAGCCTGCAGGATCTCACTGTTGAGTGGCCGAGATTCGAGGGCGGCGTCGGCCGTCTTGTGCCACCGGGACTCGACTTCCCCGGCACCGCGCCAGACGGCGAGATAACGAAGCCGCGGTCCGTCGTGTCCGCGCCGGGTATCCTGCTCGACAAGGAGGCCGCCACTTCGACAGCGCCACACGGCCGTGACGCAGGCCAGCACAGTCAGCCAATCGGTGGCATACACCGGGTGGGCCGAGAGGATGAGCCGGCCGTCGACCACGCCGCTCCTCAGTCCAGCATTCAGGAGCCGGAACGTACGCCTGGGCGCGAGCGTGATGGTGTACTTGGTGCGGCACTTGCGCCAGAAAGTTTTGCCCCGATAAGGCCAGTATCTTTCGCCCCGATAATAAGGTTCGTTGCAGTCGATGACGAGATCGTGGTCGACGTCTGGCTCGCCGATCTCGACAGCGATTTCGCGATCGGTTGCCAGTGCGTCGATCATCAGATCGATCAGGTCGCTCTCGATTTCTTGCGCGCGTTTGGCGCGCAGCCGTTCGGGGGCCGTAATCGCCGGTAGTTGCTGCCGCTCCGCAGCGCGCGCAGAGCGTAGATCGGCAACGGTCTGCTGGGCACGTTTGATCGCGGCTTTGGTCGCAGTGCCGCGCTCTCTCGGTGCGATGTCGTCGATCCGGGAATCGGTCGAGCCGAGGCCAGGGGTGAGCACGACCGCCCGCTCGGCGGTGGTGAGGTTGCGGAGATCGGGGCCGTGACGCTGGTCGTCGATCGTGGCAAGTCCTATTTTCACGGCCATGACATCCTCCAGAATTGTGATCGATGTGATCACAAGGCTGACCAGACTCAAGCGCTCGCGTAGTGTCGATCACGAATTGTTGCGGATGGGAAGCTAACGCGCGTTGGCTACCCATCTCGCGTCGCCGTCACCACCGGCAGGTGTAGACCGCCGTCTGACCGCTGCGGCCGTCCGACGTCGTCACGCCCATCATCCGCTGCCGGCAGCCGAGCGCGGGCTCGCCGTTCGTGTAGCGGACGCCGTAATCGTTGGTGTCGGTCCGCGGCTTGTTTGGCGCCGTCGATCCGATCGGCGTGCAGCCGGGCGTCTCGCGGTCCCAGCCGCCCTTGCAGGGCTCCGCTCGCGCGGCGCCGCCGGCGAGCAGCAGTGTGATGGCGATGACGGTAGTGGTGATGTTCTTCATGACGCCGACCATACCGAACGCGACTTAACATCACGCTCGCTACGGCGAAGAAATCAAGTGAGCTGCCGTTAACCGCTGCGCGGCGGCCGCCGTTGACATATGCCAGCAGCAGCTCCAGAGTTGTCGCCGTCTTCGCGAGACAGCCACCGTCAGGTGGGTAAACCTAACGCCATCCGTAGGATAGACGAACCTCGAAATGCCGCCACCCTCAGGGTGGGTAGTAAGCCCCGGCCATCGCGCCGGGGCTTTCGTTTGTGTCTTGAACGACACCGAAGTGCGATTTTGTGTCTCTGAAGACACAAAGCACCGCTTTGTAGCTCGGGAGTTACAAATCGGAATGTGGTGCTAGAACCACAAACGGGGCTGATGTGGTTCTGCCACCACGTCGCATACCGGTTCTTCACTACGCCTCGCCACTCGTGCTCGGGCAATGCACCCTGGTTCCGCGGACCTGCGCTCATTCAGTATCTCGAATCGATCGACATCAAGAGTGTTGCGGCCGACAAGCCGTTCCGTGGTTCTGGGTGCAATGGGTCAACCGGCCGAACCTCCATTTTCGCGGTGGATGTTCGCCCGTTACGGCGACAACGTGACGGAGCGTCATCTCGGGCGCGGTAGGCGGACCGATCGTTGTGGCGAACTCGGGCAAGAGAGTTCGGCGGCGGCCAAGATCGTTCAGCTTATCGACCTCAAAAGTATCGGCGCGATCAGACGGCCAGGAGCTCGCCAACGAAGCGTTCTACCGCCCATTCGCCAATCGCCGTCAGGTCGACAGCTGCCATCCGCGGCGCACAGCTTGCTGCCGATGGGACGGACCTCCGACTCACTAACCACTAAAAATGCGACGGACCTCCGACCCATTTGTCTCGCACCTGGCGACGGACATCCGTCGCATTTACCGTGCCAGAGACGGACCTCCGTCTCGTTTGCCGTGGCAGATGGGACGGACCTCCGACTCATTTATCAGATGCGGCAGACGACGGCAGTCTGCGGTGACAGTTGGGTCAATCTCCTTGCGGCGATGTTGACCTGGCATGTCGGGCTTTCTTATCGAGGAATTGGATGGCGCCCCTCGTCGGAATTTGCTGGATGGAAGCATCGAGCCTCTCCTCGCCCTGTTCAGCAGCAAGCTGAAGAGCTTGTCGCTCCACGCAAGGTCGCCCCCGGCCCGACAAGTCACCACGATGCCCAGTTTGTTTAAGCCGCCGGTTCTCGTAGCCGAAATCCGTCCCCTCGGATTCCTTTTTCGCTCCCTCGCTCGCAGCCTCAGATTATGAGTGAGTTAGCGAGGGTCAATCGCCGACGACCGAGTGAACGGGTTTCGCCACAATTCCAATTTGTGAGTGAGTGAATCCCGATTCACGAGTGAGCGAAAGTTCCGTCGGCGCAGATAGAGCCGGTCCCGGAAATCTGAACAGGACGATAAGTGGAATTTCTGCCTGACGGCAGGCACGCTGTGGCCTGCG
>JAIESC010000271.1 GCA_019746355.1 Xanthobacteraceae bacterium
GCTTGGCAGCCTAACCACGGCAGAGGCTCCACTTAACGACGCGGAAAATCTGTTCAGATAACCGGGGCCACCTCAGTTGATGCGGCGGCTGCCAAAGCGCGGCGGCAACTAGGTCCAAATGAAAAGCTTGTAAGCCGCAACTGCCAGCCAGAATACAAAGTTTGCACCAATGCCATTTTTTTCGAAAATAACCAAGGGACCAATACGATGGTGCAAACTGTCGAAAACTTGGACGGCAAGGTTATTCGGCGCCAGATTTGCGAGTTCAATAAATTTTCAGACATCCGCTCTTGTTTCAATTGGGATACCGGCGAAAGGTATCGCGATATGAAGGGGTCGGATGGAAAGTGGTCGCGGGTCGCCAACGACTAGGTGCCGCCAAGAATTGGCGCGAATACGACTCGGTCAGCGGCTGCTTCCCCACTATCAACAATTAAGAAAAAAATCACGCCATCACCCGCGCGCCCGCCGCCGCCCGCAACCCCGGCATCACCTTCTTCGCGAACAGCCCAATCGAATGCAGCGCCTCGGCGAGCGTCATGTCGCCGAACACGAGCTGGCACATCAGGTAGTTGTTGCCGGCCTGCTCGATACGCTGCGACAGCACGTCGAGCACCGTCTGCGGCGACCCGGCGATGCCGAGCTCGCGGCGCACCACGTCGGGGAAATTGTCGGCCCGTTCGCCGTGCACCGGCGAGCGGCCGTGCAGGTGGTAGAGATAGTGGAAGCTGTGATGCCAGACCTTGTAGGCGCGGTCGGCGAGCTTCTCCGCCTCGGCGTCGGTGTCGCCGACGACGATGAACGTGTTCATGCCCATCTTGATGTTCGGATCGAGCCCGCCGTTCTGCCGGGCAGCCTCCTTGTAGCGCTCGACCCGCGCCTGCATCTCCTTGGGCGGCTGGATCGCCACGAAATTCATGCCCGCGCGTGCGGCCTGCTCGGCATTCTCCAGCGAGCTCACGCCCATCCACAGCGGCGGATGCGGCTTCTGCAGCGTTTCGAGCTCGATCGGCACGTCGGTGGCCTGCCGGTACTGGCCCTGCACAGTGACCCGCTTTTTCGAAAACGAGTCCTTCATGATCTGCCAGGTTTCGGCGAAGGTCTGGCGCGACACCTTGAAGTCGGTCGACTCGCCGTAATAGCCGGCCTCGACTGGAGAGATGCCGCGGCCGATGCCGAGCTCGAGCCGCCCGCCGCTGAGCTGGTCGAGCATGCAGATTTCTTCGGCGAGCCTGAGCGGATGATAGAACGGCAGGATGTAGACCAGCGGGCCGAAGCGGAGCGTCGTCGTGCGCTGCGCCACGGCCGAAAGGAAGATGCCGGGAGAGGCGGCCATGCCGAGCGGCGTGAAGTGATGCTCGGCGATGTGATAGCAGTAGAAGCCTGAGCGCTCGTAGGCCTGCGCGATCTGGATGCGCTCCTCGAAGAATTGCCGCAGCGGTGTTCCCGAACGATCGACGTGATCGAAGACGCCGAATTCCATTTCTCTTAACTCCTGGCCGAGCCCGTCAGGCTGCTGAAAAAGTCCCGGCTGTCATTCCGGGGCGCGACCATAGCGCGTCGAAGACGCGCGTAAACGCGCTTCGGGTCGCGAACCCGGAATCCATAACCACTGCTGCGGAGTATGGATTCCGGGCCCGCCGCTTCGCGGCGTCCCGGAATGACGGCGAGAGAATCTTTCACCATCCTGCTATTTCTGTTCCGGATTGAGATGGATCGCCTTGACCACGCGATCCCAGCGCGCCGCATCGGCCCGGATCAGCTCGAGGAATTCCGCGGACGAGCTTCCGACCGGCTCCATCAGGATGCGCGCCAGCGCTTCCTTCGCCTGCGGCTGTTGCACCGCGCTCGCGAAGTCGCGGCCCACCTTGTCGATGATCGCCGGCGGCGTGCCGGCGCGCACCACGATCCCGTTCCAGCTGAACGCCTGGAAGCCCGGCACCGTCTCCGCCACGGTCGGCATGTCCGGATCGAACGAGGTGCGCTTCGCGGTCGTGGCGCCGAGCGAGCGCAGCGCACC
This sequence comes from Xanthobacteraceae bacterium, assembly GCA_019746355.1. Next base: position 2,021 of record JAIESC010000271.1, read on the forward strand.
CGATTTCAGATGACTGGCCACCGACGACGACACGTCGATGGTCAGATCGACATTGCCGGCGAGCAGGTCGGTCAGCGCCGGCGCATTCCCCCGATACGGCACATGGACCATGTCGGTCCCGGTGAGGATCTTGAACAGCTCCACCGACAGATGCGCGACGCTGCCGATCCCGGTGCTGGCATAGCTCAGCTTGCCGGGATTTTTCTTCAGATGGTCGATCAGCTCCTGCACCGTCCGCGCCGGCACCTTCTGCGGATTCACCACCAGCATCATCGGCGCGATCACCAGCAGCGTCACCGGCGTGAGATCCGCCATCGGGTCGTAGGGCAGGTCGCGGCGCAGCGCGCGGAGCGCCGTGTGCGAGGTCGGCGCGGCATTGAGCAGCGTGTGGCCGTCGGCCGGCTGCCGGACCGCATATTCGCCGGCGATGGCGCCGGTTGCGCCGACGCGGTTGTCGATCACGATCGGCTGGTTCCAGCTCTTGCTGACGGTCTGCGCCAGCATGCGCATGATGACGTCGCTCGATCCGCCGGCCGCGAACGGCACAACGATCTGCACCGGGCGTGCCGGAAACGCCGCCGGCGCGTCGGCCGGCGACGGCTGGCTCCAGCACGGCGACGCGACGCCCGCTGCGATTGTGCTGCAAAGCGCGACGGTCCATGCCCACCTGATTTTCACGCGCGAACCCCGTCCCCAATAACTCGACCAGGCATCTCGACCGCGCCACATCCGGCGTTCCGGATGCGCGTCCCTCAAGCTTCCGGTAACCATCCCGCGCTCGCAAGCGCGTCAGATTCATATGGCCCAAGCCGGCGCTGCATGGGCCACGGTTCGAATCTCTGCGGCAAACCAGGCCGTCGCACTTGAGCGTCTGGCTGGTCCGCCGCCGAAATCCACCGCCGTCATTCCGGGGCGCTCGCGAAGCGAGCGAACCCGGAATCCATACTCCGCAGAGGTGGTTATGGATTCCGGGTTCGCGCCCACAAGCGCGTTTGCGCGCGTCTCTGCCGTGCCATCGGCGCGCCCCGGAATGACGCCGCGGGCATTTTCAGCAGTCTGCCAGGCGGGAGCGATCACGCCGCGCATCGGGTGGCGCAGTTGTCGTCGAGAGCGGCCGCAAGCGCATCGCGCCGATGGACTGGCACGTGCGCCAGAGCCTTCGCGCGCGCTTCGCCCGATGGGTTGACATGTTCTCTTTTTGTTCTAGACATGAGGCATCCCCGCTCGTCGAGGGCGTCAACCGGTGATTGCTGTTGGTGGAGTGGGGAGCGGTGCCCGCGGGTCCGGCCTAATCAACCGGACACTCGGGGCGCCTCGGACCCCGCCTTTCGGGCACTACGACCCGGAAGCTGGGAGCCAGCTGGACGACCGGT
>JAIESC010000026.1 GCA_019746355.1 Xanthobacteraceae bacterium
GGTCCGCCACGGCGGCCATGTCCGCCTCGCCAGCCACCGAACTACCCAGGAAAAAGTGGCTGGGGCGCCAGGATTCTCACCTAAGCGGCAGCCCGCGTAAGTCGTTGACTCAGCAGCACTAAACGGCGTTACAGCTGCGTTGTCATACATTGATGTGCGACAACGTGCAACTCGTCGTTGGCTCAATATTGCGGACGTCAGTTCGGCTTGGTCAGCATGTAATGAATGGCCGAATGTGGCCGGCTGAGGTTTGCCCTTCAAAGTCGAATTGGAGCTAACTATGAGGTGTAGTCAGAATTCTAGAGGGTGTTACGGACCTACGAGGGCACCAAATTGGCGGCGATGCAGTCCCGCCGTGCCTACCCCTCCGATGTCAGCGATGAAGAATGGGCGCTGGTCGCCCCCTACCTGACCTTGCTTCCCGAAACGGCCGCTCAGCGCGAGCACAGTCTGCGGGAGGTGTTCAACGGGCTGCGCTACGTCGTGCGCTACGGCGTGGCTTGGCGCGCGATGCCCCACGATCTGCCGCCCTGGCACGCCGTGTATGACCAGGCGCAACGCTGGCTGAAAGCGGGCTGCTTCGAGAGTTTGGTCCACGACCTGCGCGCCGTGCTGCGCTTGGCTTCGGACCGGACCGAGGAACCTTCGGCCGTGGTGCTCGACAGCCGGACGCTCCGCTCGACGCCCGAGAGTGGCGCTCGCGCCGCCTGGGACGGACACAAGCGCACCCGCGGTTCGAAGCTGCACGCGGCGGTCGATACGCTCGGCCAAGTGCTGGCGCTGCATGTCACACCCGCCGATGCCGATGACCGCGCCGCCGTGGCCGCGCTGGCTGATGCCGTGCAGGAGGCCACCGGCGACAGCGTGGATCTCGCCTATGTCGATCAGGGCTACACCGGCGAGCGCGCGGCGAAGGCGGCGGCTGATCACGGCATCGCCCTGGAAGTGGTGAAGCTGCCCGAAGCCAAGCGCGGCTTCGTCCTGTTGCCACGCCGGTGGGTGGTCGAGCGCGCCTTCGCCTGGATGGCCCGCTTCCGCCGCTTGGCCCGCGACTACGAACGCCTGCCGGCTACCCTGGCCGGGCTGCACCTCGTCGCCTTCAGCGTCCTACTGCTCCGCAGGGCTGCCGATTTCGCAGCAGTCCGTAACAGCCTCTAGGGCCCGAAGCGAAGTCTACTCAGGATCTCCTGTTCAGCATAACTACTGTTTTCCTCTAACGATGTTGTGAGTTCATCTAAACGATCCCACCTTTTGGTTTGTTCTCTGAGGGCAGAAGACTGAGAGTGATGCGTGATTCTGTATAGCATCGGCATATCGCAGAACCGAATTACTCTATGTCCTTCTATAAGATTACCACTGCCCAATTTCTTGAGGATTGCGTGGTGTAGGGCGTATGCAAAATACCTTTCCGACCTAGTCGGAAATTTGGTTCCGTAATCCGCAAATAATCTCTCCGCAAACGGAACGCCGGAATCGATTCTGTTTGTGAGGGCTGGGTATATTTTTCCTGATGCTCTAACCATATCGGCAATCTTCATGAAATCGCCGTATGCGGTGTCGACATTAAAATCGCCAAAAATTGCCTTCTCCATGAATACTCCCGAAGCATGGATTAGGATTTGATTTTCAATTGAAATTTCTGAAGTATCAGAAGGAGAAGGGGCAAATATAGATCCTATGTTATAATCTTCATGTATCGCTATATAAGCTGTGCTTATACCTATGCGGCGGTATGCAATCACATGCCCAATTTCATGCATGATTACACCCGATTTGGTCTGATGTTTTGCACTGAGTTCTTCGCGGCTCAACATCAGGAGATTTTTCTTGAAGATTTTCATGGCTCAGACCTTCATTTTACTGTAGTTGACGACACTGCTAATAATTGTGCCATTATAATTCTAATGACAAACGTAGCATTTATCGCGAATTTGCAATTTTATAATAATATATTTATTGTGAATCGATATAATTCAGTTCAATAAGTTTTGCACGTCGTTCAATGTAAGTGCATCATCAGCTTTGTCCGACCGGGGCTACAGAGTTGATCAGACTTAAGAAGCGTGGGTCGGAATGAGCCACGGTTTTGTGCAAGCGGATCGGATGGCGCGGATAAGCGGCACTGTTGGCGAACACCAGAAGCTCTCGGCTCGGCATGCTGGTCAGGGCCTGAGCCGGGACCAACCGCGCGGCCTGCGGTGTCAGGGCAATGCTGCGCTGACCCTGCCCCTCGGCGGGCCGGGTCAGCGTCTCGACCCGGGCGGTGTAGTCGCCGAGCGCCCGCGACCAGCGCTCGCTCGCGTCGGGATCGACCGCCGGCACGTCGAACACAGTCACGATCTCGGCGGTGTTGAGGATGGTGTCGGCCCCCGCCTGCCCGTAGAGGCCGACAATCTGCGAACGGTCCTGCCACAGAGTCCAGAGCGAGGCGCCGTAGCCCGGAAGCTCGGCAGATGCAGTCAGGATCTCGGAGAACCGCCCGAGGGCTGCGGCCTCGTCGATCATCACCAAGATGCGTTCGGCCGGCCGGTTGCGGCGCACGCTCGTGAACAGATCGCTGAGGAACCAGCGCAGCAGCGGCGCCAGCAGATCTTTGTACTCGGGCGGCACCGCCACGAACAGATCGACCCGGCCGGTGGCGAGGTCGGCGAAGTCGAAGCTGGTGGCGCCGACGAGATGGCGTAGGCGCGCGTCGGCGAGCCATTGGAAGGCCTGGGCGCAGGTGGCGACGAGCGGGTCGCGGGTCTTCGGATCGGCCTTGAGAATCTCCAGGGCGCTCAGCGCGGCGGGGGCCGGTCGCAAATGTTCGAGTTGCGCGATCAAAGTATCAGGGTCGGCGATCAGCGCCTGGACCTGTGCGACGCTGCGGGTGCCGCGCTTCAGGGTGACTAGGAGTGCACCGGTGATGAGATCGATCGCCCGGTTGCGGAAGTAGGCGGCAGCCTCGCCGTCGCCGCCCGGTTCGGGAAGGAGGGCGGCAGCGGTATGCTGAAGATAGAGCACATCCTCCGGATCGCGGTCAGCAAGGGGATTCCATCGGTCCGTGCCTCCCACGAGGTTCAGCGGATCGAGACAAATGACACGCCTGCCGATGGCGCGGCGCCGCTCGGCCGTAGCCCTGTAAAGTTCGCCCTTCGGATCGAAGACGACCGCGGGCCCGGACCAGGCGTTCGGCTCGGGATAGGCCAGGTTCGGGATCAACGCGCCGGAGGTCTTGCCCTTGCGCGGTGGCGCGATGGTCGCGAGCGTGCCCTGGACGGCGACGCGCACCGCGCGCCCGGTCTCCGGGTCGAGGCCGAGTTCGAGGCCTCGACCCATCGCGGCGCGCTCGGCGGCGGTCGCGAAGCGCGCCCCCCCGAACAGGTCGGAGGCGTCGCGCCGGGGCGCGGCCTTCGATCCGGCGAAGCGCCAGCCGATCATCAAGGCAATCGGTGCGAGCACCGCCATCAGCGTCCAGAAGCCGCTCGCGAACGCCGGCGCGCGGCCGATGAGCATCGCCCAGTACAGTTCCACGATCGCATCGAGCTGCCCGGTGCGCCAGAGCGCGAACCACATGCCCGGGCGCATGGCCT
>JAIESC010000073.1 GCA_019746355.1 Xanthobacteraceae bacterium
GCAGCCTGAAACGATACCCTCGTGTTATCGGAGATCGCGCCGCACCGAATTCCAACCACTTTCCGGACGGCACCCGGGAATGCGCGCGCCTCAAACAGGAGGCAAACGCCGATCCAGAGAAGAGACGCGCCTGGGCCAATGTCGTGCCGGCGTGGTCCTATCTTGACCGGCTTCTTCTGGCGGTGCGCGCCACCGAGGATCGCCTCGGCATCGAATGCATTCCGCGTTAGCAGGAAGTGTCGCATGACTGCCCCGTTGCGCCCCTCCATCCGCATCGCCGCCGGTCTGATCGTCGACGGCGCGGGCCGCGTGCTGCTCGTGCGAAAGCGCGGCACGCAGACCTTCATGCAGGCCGGCGGCAAGATCGAGCCGCACGAAATCCCGGCGCAGACGCTCGTCCGCGAGCTTGAGGAAGAACTCGGCATCAGCGTCGCTCCTGATGCGCCGGAATATCTCGGCGAATTCACTGCCCCTGCCGCGAACGAGACCGGGCATACGGTCAGCGCAGCGTGCTTCTACCTGCGCGCCGACTTCGACGTGTCGCCCACGCGCGAGATCGACGCGGCGGCGTGGATTACGCCGAACGATGACAGCCTGCCGCTTGCGCCGCTCACGCGCGACCATCTATTGCCGATTGCGCGGCAAAGGCTGTCCGGCACGAATTGAACGGTTGCGCTTCGCGTGTAGAATGGCTCAAGCGCGGACAAGCCCATCTCTCAGATGGCACGATCGGACGCGCCCGGCCGGGGGCAACATGCCAGTCGTACTCCGAGATGGCGGCCTTCGATACTTCTTCTATTCGAACGAAGGAGCGCCGAGCGAAGCGCCTCATGTCCACGTCAGAGGCGGCGGGCGAGACGCAAAAATCTGGCTGGAGCCCGAAATAGCCATTGAGGACAGCTATGGCTTCAACTCGCGGGAGCTTTCGAATATCCTCCGCGTTGTGATGCAGAATCGCGATCTGATCCTGAAGGCATGGCATGAGCATCTCGGCAACGGCCGTCCACTTTGACGAGCACACGATGTGGGTCGACCTATCGGACGGCCGCTCGCTGGGCGTGCCGCTGGCGTGGTTTCCGCGCCTTCTGAATGCGACTGCGGCCCAGCGCGACCGTGTCGAGCTGAGTCGCACTGGGCTGCATTGGGAAGAGCTGGACGAGGACATCTCGGTTGCAGGCCTGCTCGCCGGGCGCGGCGATATCACGAGGAAAACCGAAACAGCCGCATGAGCCGCTGGGGTCAGCCCGTAGGATGGGTTGAGCGAAGCGAAACCCATCGCCGTAGTTTGCGCAAAACGAAGGGTTTCGCCTCCGGCTCACCCCATCTACAGGCTTGACGAACCAATATAGTTTCAGCCCATCTCAGACCGACCAGGTGAAATTCCGGCGCGCCGGCCGGAGCGCCTCAAGCGCACCCGGCAACGCCTTCTGCTCCTGCCCTAGCCTCGCCTTCGGATCGTGCGAAGACGCGCAGCAATGCCCGGCTCCCGAACCCGGGCAGCTTCTCTGGAGTGCAGCACTTCTGGAGAGCGCAGATGTCGATGACGATCTCGGTGCTCGGCGGCGTCGGTCTCTTTCTGCTTGGCATGACCGTCATGACGGAGGGCCTGAAGGCGCTGGCCGGCTCCGCCCTGCGCACGGTGCTCAACAAGGCGGCGGCCACGCCGCTGCGCGGCTCGTTCTGGGGCGCCGTCATCACGCTGCTGGTGCAATCGTCCAGCGCAACCACCATGACGACGATCGGTCTCGTGAGCGCGGGCTTGTTGACGTTCCCGCAAGGGTTGGGCCTCGTGTTCGGCGCCAACGTCGGCACCACGGGCACCGGCTGGCTGGTCGCGCTGATCGGCGTCCGCGTCTCGCTCACCGCGGCGGCGTTGCCGATGATCTTCGCCGGTGCGTTGGCCAAGCTTCTCGGTCGCGGGCGCATTTCCGCCGCCGGGGCCGCGCTCGCAGGCTTCGGGCTTGTGCTGTTCGGACTGACGACCCTGCAGCAGGGGATGGGCGGGCTGGCCGAGCACTTGCATCCGGCGGATCTGCCTGCGGTTGTCGCCGGTCCCGGCGCCGGGTGGTGGGCGGGTCTGGTCGGCGTGCTCACGCTGGTCGTGGTCGGGCTCGTCATGACCGCGCTGATGCAGTCGTCAACCGCGGCCGTGGCGGTGACGCTGTCCGCCCACTATGCCGGTGCGATCGGGCTGGACCAGGCTTGTGCGCTGATCATCGGCCAGAACATCGGAACGGCGACGAGCTCGGCGCTCGCCGCCATCGGCGCGAGCACCACCGCCAGGCGATTGGCCGTCGCTTATGTGCTGTTCAAGCTGGTCGCTGCGGTCATCGCCGTGGTGCTGTTCCCGGTCACGATACCGCTGATCGTTCGCGCCTCGAACACCATCGACGGCGTCACGCTGCTGGCCGCGTATCACACGGCCTACAACGTCGTCGGCGTGGTGGTCCTGCTGCCGCTGATCGATCGTTTCACGCGGCTGGTCGAGCGTCTGCTGCCCGAGCGCGGCTCACCGCTGACGCGGAGTCTCGATCCCTCGGCCCTTGAAACGCCGATGGTGGCCGTCGAAGCGGCGCGGCAGACGATTGCGCGGTCGCTGACCGCAGTGTGCGGGTCGATCGAAACGGCATTGGCGGCTGCGAGCCGCGGCGAGCCGGTCCCCACGGGAAAGGACGCTGCATCGACAGCCGAAGCGGCCGATGCCCTGCGCCAGGCGCAACTATTCCTGTCGGACATGACCGGACCGCCCGAAACCGATGACGAGCAACGGCGGCTCACGAGCACACTGCACGCGCTGGACCACGCGTCCCCGCTGGCGGACGCAGCGAGCGGAGCGATCGATTTCGCGACGGTGGGCGGCGGTCCGGAGGACGCCCGCGCCGGCGCTCTGTGCGCGGACGCGATGCGAAGCGCAGCCTCGGTGGCAGGCGACGTTGCGATGCCGCCCGATCCGGCAGCGGTGCATGTCTTGCCCGGCGCCGACGCCACGTCCGCCGCACCCGCGGTCTCGACCGATGCGGCTCTCGAACGGCTCGAACGGCGCGCGGCGGAGCTGCGCGAGCTGCGGCGCGCCCACCGCAGCGCGACGCTGGGTGCGGTGGCCGATGGAAAACTGACCACCGATGCGGCGATCACGCGCGTCGAAACCGTGCGAGGCCTCGAGGCGCTGGCGTACCACGCCTGGCGGTCCACGCTGCATCTTGTGGGACGCGCCGATCAGCGCGAAGCCGCGTGAGGCGCTCGTGCGTTGCCATGCCTGCAGCGGACGAAGGTCGCGCCGGCACGCCGGCGGGTTCGGTCGTGAGCACCGCTGTCGCTTTCCGTTTCCCGCGGGTTGACTCCTGCTCCGCGCGCCCTATAACTGTTCCTGTTTTGTTCTTATGACGATCGCCGTCGATCGCGGCGTCCGGACAGGGAGCAGAATGCGGTGCCCGACAACTGGCATCGCGTTGGAGCGCCGGGAGGCGCCGGGCCCCTCGCAAGGGCCCGCGCCCCGGGACCCCCACCCCCCTCAAAGCCTATGGGTCCCGGAATCTTGGCGCGGACCGGCCGATCGCAAGGCCGGTCCGGGAGCCTTCGCAAAGCTCCCGGCGCCTCCCGGCGCTCCAACCCCTCTTTCGAGGGGAAGGAAAA
>JAIESC010000162.1 GCA_019746355.1 Xanthobacteraceae bacterium
CACGCCATCGCCCCGGACGGGATGCGCTGTTCCTTGGCGAAGCGCCGGTAGTTTTCCGGCGTGTCGAGATCGAGCGCAAGGCCGGGCCGGCGCAGGACGCGCACCGGAAGCTTGCGCGCGCGCGCGGCGGCGAGGTGAGCCTGGAAGCTGTCCGGTCCGAACTTGAAGAAATCTGTCGCGGGCGGTCTGAGCGCCAGGGCATTGGTGCCCTGTTCCTGCTCGTCGGGCGCGACCGTGCAGCTTGGCGCATCGCTCAAGGAGGCACGCAACGCCGCGACGTCGCCGCTTGTGACGTTCGGCAGATCGCTCGCAAGCGCGACGATGGCGCGGGCGCCGTGCTCGACCGCGTGGCGGGAGCCCAGCGCAAGCGCGGCGTTGATGCCGCACTCCGTGTCTTCCAGCGCATGCAGTCCTTGCCCGCGCATCAGCGCCAGCAGCAGCGGGTCGGTGGTGACCACCAGGATCCGATCTGCGGGAAACGTGCCGAGCGCGGCGTCGAGCACGCGGCCGAACAGGCGGCGGTTGAGGGCGGCGCGCTCGTCCACGCCCAGGAGGGCGGCCAGTCGTGATTTACCTGCGTGAAACGGCTTCGCGGGAATAATGGCCCAGCAATCCATACTCAACTGACCTGTTCCGCGGACAATTCCAAAACGAATTCCAGCACATCCTGCGCCAAACGGCGCTTGTCGTCGAGGGCGTGCATCATTGTATTGCAGACACGCACGCGAGGGCCAAGCGTTTCGACGGCCGGAACAAGGATGCTGTCCGCGTTGTCCACTATCCATCCATCGATCAGGGGACCGTAGTGCTGCGCCACGCTCAGGGCCGACGGCTGGGCGCCGCGTTCGCGCAGCATTTTCGCCAGCGGCCCCTTGATCGCATCGCCGCCGACGATCGGGGACACGGCAACAACCGGTCGTCCGCGCCGGCGAAGCGCCTCGCGAACGTCCGGCAGCGCGAGGATCGGATCGATGCTGACGAACGGATTGGACGGCGCGATGACCACCGCGTCTGCGTCATCGAGCGCCTTGCGGAATGGCGCCGCGGTCCGTGCTCGTGTTGCCCCGTGGAAGGTGACGCCGCGAAACACCGGCTTTCCTTGCCGCCGCACGAAATAGTCCTGGAAGTCGAGCGAACCCTCGTCGGTCTCGACGATGCTGCGGACCGGATCGTCGCTCATCGGCAGGACCGGATGCGTCACGCCGAGTCGCTGCGCGATCAGCGCGGTGACCTCCGACAATGTTTTCCCGGCTGCGAGCTCATGGCTCCGCAGAATGTGCGTCGCGAGATCGAGGTCGCCGAGCTTGAACCAGGTCTCGCCGCCAAGCCGCTCCATCGCCGCCATGAAATTCCAGCTCTCGCCGGCGAGCCCCCAGCCGCGCTCGGGATCGTTGCGGTCGGCGAGGGCGTAGAGCACGGAGTCGATGTCCGGGCAGATATGCAGGCCGAGATGGACGAAATCGTCGGCGGTGTTGACGACCAGCGTCAGTTCCTCCGGCGAAAGCATGGCGGCAAGGCCGCGTGCTAGCTTGCCGCCGCCGACGCCACCAGCCAGCGCCAGGATGCGCCGGCCCTTCATCGCACGACGTCCGCGATGGCGCGGCGCTCGCGCCGGCGGCCAGGGCCTTGCTCCAGATCGCGGAGGCGGGCCGCCTCGGCCATCAGCGCGGGCAGCGGGGCTGCGGACCAGCGGTCCGGTTCACCGCGGGACGCGTCGGGGGGTCGCACGTCCCGCCCTCCAGGCTCATTCGGACCATCACATTCACCCGGCGGCCCGGGAGCCGCCATGGGTCGGCACAGGTCGCAAACGTAAACATGCCACGGGCAGCGGCGCAATTGCCTGGGCCGACCACGCACACGGCGCAAGAACTTGAAATTGCATATGAAAACCGACGGGCCGGGTCCGCAACTGTTGGTGAGCGAAAATTGGCTGTCCAGGACGGGCGGTTTTGTCCGGGGCCGGATCCCCGGCTTAATTTACAGATCAATTTGCGTATTTGGGTGGTAATCGGTGCCCTGGCGGGCGTTTAACCAGACATTAACGATAAATCGTAAGCAACGGTTAACCCATAGAAGTAAATGCCATTTAAGAATTACTACCAATTTGTTAATTTAATTTGTGGGGAAATGCGAGGGGTGCGGCTTCCGTGAAAATTTGGCGCGTAAGGCGAGCGTTCGACCTCGGTCGATTGGCATCCGCATCCTGTTGCCGGGTGCAAGGTATCGCGCGGTCAACCATCGTGAGTTGCGTGCGGCGCGCGGCGGTTTGCGTGCCGGGACTTGCATCGGTGTCCGGAGCGGTTGCCCTGCTGGTTCTGGGCACCGGGCAGGCGCTTGCCATTCCGTCGCCCGAGCTTGTCGTCGGCTCGTTCGTCAGCATCTCGCAGCTGTTCGCGCTGGCCTCGGCCGTGCTCGGCGGCGGAGCCGCCTATGCGACGATCCGGGCGGGCCGCAACGGCAGCGCGGCAATGTCGCGAGGGCTGCTTTACACCTCGGCGGTCATGTTCGTCGTGCTGATCGCCTCGGTCAGCGTCAACATCTACCAGTATGTGACCGAGTCCAACGCGAGGCAGGAGCGTCTCGAAGCGACGTTGAACCGGCCTGTGCAAAGGCCGGTGGGCCGGGCAACCGATCCGGCGTTCAAGGAAGTGTCCTACGGCGAGCAGCTTCGCCACCCGCGCGGCATCACCACCAGCAATCTCGAACGGCTGCTTGAGGCCAAGGCGCGCGGCGAGCGCCGGGAAACGTTCCTGCTGGACATCCGTGAGCAGGCCGAGACCGAGATGGGCACGATGGCCGGCGCGCTCAAGGCCCGCTGGCCCGACATCAAGACGTCCGGCATCGTCTTCGCCAACAAGCTCGCGATCCTGATCGATGACGACGGCAACCGCAGCTATGAAGCCTGCACGGCGCTGGCCGAGCTCGGCATCGACTGCCGCTTCCTGGTCGGCGGACTGGAAAAATGGCTGGTCGAGCGCCGTTCGCTTGCCGGGCTGAACGCGAGCACGCTGGCAGATCTGCGGGCGGTGCCGGCGCACCGCAATCAAGGGGCCCTGCTCGATACCCCGCAGGTTCGCGATCTCATCAAGAATGACGAAGCGATCCTCATCGATCCGCGTCATCCCAACGAGTTCGCAAGCGGGCATCTGCCGGATGCGATCAACCTGCCGCTGCGAACGACGCCGACCGCGGAATTGAAAAAGCAACTGGCCGAGCTGCCGAAACAGCCGGTTGTCGTGCCGTGCTACGATCGCAGGAGCTGCTTCTTCGGCGAGGTGCTCGGCGTTGAGCTGGTCCGGGCGGGCCACGATTTCCGTGGACGATACACGCTGCCGTGGGAATACTACGTCTCAAGCGAGCCGCGGCCCTACATCCAGCAGTGGCTTGAAGAGGCCAACAAGGGTTGGTTCGACCGCTCCGCCGAGGCGCTGGCGTCGGGCCTGTCGTCGGTCGCCAAGGCCATCGGCATGATCCTCACGATCATTCTGCTGGCTGGCGTGTCACGGCTCCTGATCCTGCCGTTCGCGCTGAAGGCCGAGCGCGATCAGATCCGCGCGCGTGACGCATCCGCCGAGATGGACGACATCAACCGGCGTCTGAAGAACGATCCGGTGGTCAAAGCGCGGGCGATCCGCGCGTTCTACAAGCGTCACGGGATGACGCCGGGCCGCAATCTCGTT
>JAIESC010000192.1 GCA_019746355.1 Xanthobacteraceae bacterium
CACCCTTTATCCCTTCAACGCAAGTACCGCCTTGCGCCGATGTCGCGGCGTGCCGCCGCCATATGATCGGTGGCGGAGCGGGAGGGTGCCGTTGGATCGAACTATGATATTGTAAAACAACGATATTTACGACGTCGTCAGTGCGCTAGCCCACAATCGTTCCCACCAGCCGCATTTGCAATCCGCTGGCGTCCACCGATGTCTGCGCGATCCGTTACGATAGCCCGACCGGATATAGCCGAGGAAACCAGCGTTCGACAACGTCAATGGGGAAGCCCAGCCGCACCGCCGACTTATGGCTTGGCGTCGTCGCCACCAACAATCTCTTCGCAAGCAGCGACGCGACAACCTCACGGCCCTTGCGCTCCTGATAGCCGGTCAGCCGACCTGCCTCGCCGCGCGACAATTCGCCGGTCAGCAAAGCCTCGCGCAGAATCGGAAACGCGCCCTTCGGCAACCGACCGGCGCGCGCCTCGTCAGCGGCATAGGCTTCGATCCGCCGCAGCAGCTCCTGCGGCTCAAGGATCGAAGCCATGTAGCGCACCTGATCGACGCACGTCCGCAGAAAGAAATCGCAAAACTCGACCAGTCCCGCCTGTGTGAGCGCGCCCCGCCCATCGCGGTCGCCACGGCGTGGGCCGTCGGCAATGGCCAGCAGCGCCTTGTACCGCTGCGCATCCCGGGCAAGCCCGCGCGAGACCGACCAGAGGCTCGTCCCGATCCCAAGGCGCTTGAAGAGCGCATGACTCATCAGCCGGGTCACCCGGCCGTTGCCGTCGAGAAACGGGTGAATCCACAGCAGCCGGTGGTGGATCGCGCCGACTGACTCGACTTGGCGCATCTGGTTGAGCCGCGCCGGATTATAGGCCTCCTCGAACCGCGCCAGGAATCGCGGCAGATCATCGGCCTCAGGCGGAAGATGCCGACCGACCATCACTTCCCGCTGGCGGAGTTCGCCCGGAACCACGCGCAGCCGTTCGCCCGTGTCCGGATTTTCCACCCATAGCAGTTCGTCCGGCAGCTTTTCGCAAAATGCGCGGTGCAGCCATTCAGCATAGGCGCGGCTCGCGGGCCAGTCCTGCGGGTCTTCGCCAATATCGATCCGCCGCTGCACGTCGATATGCGCCACGGCTTCCAGCTGCAGCGCCCGCTTGCGCGGCTCGACCGAAAAATCCTGCGCCAAGGCTCGATCGATATCGCGCGGATGGGTATCGTGCCCCTCGATCAGGTTCGAATAATAGCAGTTCATCGACCGCACCAGCGCGCCGATCTCCTCCTGCACGATCGGATGCACCCGCCCCGCCAACATCGACGCTTCGCGCACCAGCTCGAACGTCACATCGTCGAGCGAGCGCTCCGCCTCAGCGGGCAGCATGGGTTCCATCGAGCTGACATCCATGCCGGTTGTTGTGCCGGTTTACGTGCCGGTTGGGAAGGCGAGAAAACGGGCCTTAGAGCGGCACTCCAACTTGAGGCGGCGCCGGTTATCTCTGGCTCAGGACGCAACGTCGATGGGAGCGGCGATTTGCTCAAATCCTACGAGCGACCCGATTGTCGCAGTGCAGAGCAGCAGATTTGGAATGTTAAACCGCCATTAGCGGCAGTTAGCCAAGTATATGTGATTGGCAGCTGCGCGCCCTAAATAGCGCCGCTCGATTCGACAAAGGCTGATCTTGAAAGCGGACGTTCGTACGCTCGCCTAAGTGTGCAACCGCCAAGCCCCCGATACCAATGAAACTGTCTGCAACGTGGCACCTTGAACGCAGCGCTTGACTTATCCGTAAGTTTTCACTTACAGTAAGTTATGGCTAACCGAGCTGCAGCTGCAATCGAGGCCCTCGCCGATCCCACCCGCCGCGCGATCGTCGAGCGGTTGGCGGCGCGGCCCAGCCCCGTCGGCGAGCTCGCCGCGGGGCTGCCGGTGTCTCGTCCCGCGGTCTCGCAACATCTAAAGGTGCTGAAGGAGGCCGGTCTGGTGAGCGACAGCGCCGAGGGCACGCGCCGCATCTACCGCATCGATCCGCGCGGCCTCGCGGCCGCGCGCGAATGGCTCGACGGCTTCTGGGCCGCCGCGCTCGCCGATTTCCAGGACTTCGCCAACACCGCTGCCGAGGAGAACCGATGAGCATCGCGCCCATCATTCAGACCGTTTCGGTCAAGCTCCCGCCCGACCGCGCCTTCGCGCTCTTCGCCTCGCGCATGGGCGAGTGGTGGAGCAAGGGCAAGACGATCGGCAAGAACCCGCATCGCGATATCGTGCTTGAGCCGCAGCCCGGCGGGCGCTGGTACGAGGAAGACGAGGCCGGCACTCAGTGCGATTGGGGCAAGGTGATCGCGTGGGAGCCGCCGCACCGGCTGTTGCTCGCCTGGCATCTCGACGCGAGTTTCGCCTTCGATCCGGACTTGTCGACCGAGGTGCTGGTGACCTTCGCGCCCGAGGGCAGCGGCACCCGCGTGACGCTCGAGCATCGCCAGCTCGAGCGCTTCGGCCCAAGCGCCGAGCGCGTCGCGGCGCAGCTTTCCGGCGGCTGGCCGACCCGGCTCCAGGACTTCGCCGACTTCGCCAATCAGGGAGACGACCAATGACCGAGTTCACGCTGCATGGCATCCCGGGCAGCCCCTATGTCCGCGCGGTGGCGCTCACGCTCGAGGAAAAGGACGCCGACTGGACGTTCGCGGCGATCCCGATGGGCGCGCATCGGGCGCCCGACTATGTCGCGATCCACCCTTTCCAGAAGATCCCGACGCTCGATCACGGCGACTTCCGGCTCTACGAGACGCACGCAATCCTGCGCTATCTCGACCGGGTTTGCGCAGGGCCGTCGCTGGTGCCGGACGATCCGCGCCAGGCGGCGCGGGTCGATCAGTTGATCAGCCTGACCAACGATTATGTGGTGCGCCGGGTGAGCGCGGTGCTGAGCTTCAACCGCCGCATCGTGCCCCTGCTTGGCGGCAGGCCCGATGAAGAGGCGGTGGCGAACGGGATCGAGCCGGCGCAGCGCGTGCTCGCCGAACTCGCGCGGCTGCTCGGCGATGGGCCGTTCTTCGCCGGCGAGGCGCTGTCGCTCGGCGACCTGATGGTGGCGCCACATCTTTCGTTCCTCCCGGAATATGACGAGGGCCGTGATTTGCTCGCCGAAAATCCAAATCTGGAGGCTTGGCTTGAGCGGGTGGAAGCGCGGGCCAGCATGCAGGCGACGAGCTGGGACGCGCTGATCGCGAGGACCGGGGTCGATACCAAGCGGCCGATCCCCGCGACAGCTTAGCGCCCCAATGGCAGCCGTTCGGCAATGCCAAGACCACCCCCGAAAGCGGACGATCGTGAGCACTTAGATGGCGTATCTCTACAAGTACGGCTGTGGGCGGTTGCGGGCGATACCGACGCGCAAGATCATGAGCGCATGCTGCTCCTCGGCCAGTTCAGGCCAAGGAGACGGAACATGGGACATTCAACATTTGATCCGGCCATGCAGTCGCGGCCGGCGTGGAATGCCGGAAAGATGGTCGGCACGAAGCGGCCGTTGACCCAAAAGCAGATTTGGGCCGTTCGCTTTTTCCTCGACCGGGAGGGGCGCTTGCGCGACCGGGCGCTTTTCGACTTAGCTATTGAGCTGCCCCCTTCTGAGTGGTCCATCGACTATTACAGTCTGGACCAAGGAAG
Source organism: Xanthobacteraceae bacterium (assembly GCA_019746355.1). The sequence continues at coordinate 3,662 of JAIESC010000192.1, forward strand.
GGACGACGAATGCCTGCGAAGAA
>JAIESC010000089.1 GCA_019746355.1 Xanthobacteraceae bacterium
ACGCGGTCGAGCGCACGCTCGATCTGGTCGAAGCCGATAAGAAACGGGCTGGACAACGACGGAACTCGGGACATCTTCAAAGCCCTCGCATTAAGCGACTTTGACGGGGCCCAACTGGCACCCCCAAATCCGAACCGGCGACTCATTCGCCGGTCCGAACGCACCGAATATGGGTCTCTTGGGTTAAGCTTTCAAGAATTGCTCAAATTGCCCGATTCAGACCCGGTTGGGACGGTTTCGAGCGCAACTGCCACGTTTGCCGGGGGAGACGTCATGTCGCAGCCGACCAAGCCGCCCGTCCTGACCGTTCGGGCCATTTCTGCGGTCGGCGTCGAGGTGCCCATGACCCATGTGCTCGGCACGAGCCGCGGTCGCATCACCAAGGCGCCGCTGCTCCTGATCGACGTCGAGACCGATGAGGGCGTCACCGGGCGCAGCTATCTGTGGTCGTACTTTCCGCGCGCGATGCTGGCGATCGCCAGCATCCTCCAGGAAATCGAGGAGCGGACCCGGGGCGAGCGCGTCGATCCCGCGGCGCTGTGGGCCAGGCTCGCCGAACGCTTCGCGCTGATCGGCGTGCAGGGCGTGGTTCGCATGGCGATGGCGGGCTTCGATATCGCCTGCTGGGATGCACTTGCCACCGCAGCAGGCCAGCCGCTGGTGCGCGCGCTCGGCGGCGAGCCGCGGCGCGTGCCGGCGTACAATTCCTGCGGGCTCGGGCTGATGGGCAAAGACGCACTGGCCGACGAAGCCGAAAAGCTGCTCGATCGCGGCTTTCGCGCCATCAAGCTCCGGCTTGGCTATGCGACGCTCGACGAGGACATGGCGGCGGTGCATGCGGTCAAGCAGCGCCTCCCGGACGGCGTCGCGCTGATGGTCGATTACAACCAGGCGCTCAGCGTCGACGAGGCGCTCAAGCGCGGCCGCGCGCTCGACCGCGAGGACATCGCCTGGCTCGAGGAGCCGATCCGCCACGACGACTACGCCGGCGCGGCCACGCTCGCCAAGGAGCTCGCCGTGCCGGTGCAGATCGGCGAGAACTTTTCGCTCCTCGCCGGCATGCAGACCGCGCTCGACGTGGAGTGCTGCGACCTGGTGATGCCCGATCTCGAGCGGATCGGCGGCGTCAGCGGCTGGCTCAGTGCGGCAAAGCTTGCGGCCGAGCGCGGCATGAAGATGTCATCGCATCTCTATTCGGAGGCGAGCGCGCATCTTCTCGCCGTGACGCCGACCGCGCATTACCTCGAATACGTCGACTGGGCCGACAAGGTGGTGCAGGAGCCGCTGCGGATCGTCGATGGCCACGCGGTCATTCCCGAGCGGCCGGGTATCGGCATCGTCTGGAACAAGGCCGCGGTCGAGCGCTACCGCGTCTGAGACGGATTATCCGCGCCCCAGGCCGCGCACCTCGTTGGTGATGAAGTTGCCGACGCGGCGGCCGCGGTTGCGCATGATCCGCAGCAAGCCCTGATCGACGAAGTAGGTGTGCAGGATGCTGTCGCGAGTCTTCACATGCGGGCCGACCGGATCGGCCGAGTGCCACGAGTCGCTGCCGACCGCGAAGGCGTAGCCGCTGTTCGGCGAGAACGGCATCTTCTTCACCTTCGGCATGCTACCGTCGGCGAGCTTGTCATGGAAGATCGTGCCGATGTCGTTCGTGGTGTCGTCCGGCGGCAGGTAGAACTGGACGGTGATGCCCTTCCACTTGGTGTCGGTGTGCGGGGTGATTTTGTACTTGGGCACGTCGCGGGTGAGGATCGGGATCGGGAACATGCCGACGTCGCGATACTCCAGGGCCGAAACGCCGCTCCAAGGCCGGCGCGAGCCGCCGCACGAAAGCGTCGCGCACTTCATTGGAGCACAGCGCCCGGCCGACGATGTCCCACAGTTCGCGCTTCTGCTTCGGCAGCCGGCGGATGTATTCCGGGAACAGGTCGATCTTCACCCGCGTCGCGCTGCCGTCATCGAGGATGTTGACGTTGTCGCGGCCGGGCAGCGCGCGGTAGTCCGCCGAAACCGGCATCTCGCGCAGCATGGCGGCGTAGATGTCATCGGGAAACACGCGGGTGAATTGCAGGTGATAGAACGGCTTCTCGTGCGCTTGCGCGTTCTCGATGGAGTTGGCGACGAACTCGGTCAGCTTCGCGACGGCTTGGCGGTCCATGATCTGCCCCGTTCAATGTCTGCGATTTCCTCCGGATTTACCGGCTGAGGGCTGGGGAGGCAAGGCCGGCCCGGCCGCCCCAAGTCCCGCCATTACGCACCTTTGAGCTTGAACAATTTCAGCGCGTTGGTGCGGCCGATCTTGAGCCGGTCGGCCTCGCTGATCGGCGCGGCATCGAACCACAGCGCGGCATGGTCGATGTTCTCGAACGGCCAGTCGGTCGAGAACATGATGCGGTCCGAGCTCATCACCATCATGGCGTTGAGCAGCGCCTGGGTGTGGAAGTTGCCCGACACCGTGATGTGGAAGTTGTTCTGGAAATACTCGCCGATCTTCTTCTTCGCCGGATAGCTGTGCCGGTTCGGAATCCAGGCGTTGCAATTGTCGACCCGCCACATGCTGAACGGCAGGCCTTCGCCCATGTGGCCGATGACGATCTGAAGGTTGGGATACTTGTCGAACAGGCCCGAGCCCATCAGTCGCAGCGAATGCACCGCGGTCTCATGACCGAACGCCCAGGTCGGGCCCATCAGCCAGCCGTGATCCTTGTAGATGCGGGCGTCCTGCGGCAGCGGATTGCGCGGGTGCAGATAGAACGGCACGTCGAGCTCGGCGCACACGCCCCAGAACGGCCAGTACTGCTTCTCGTCGAGATAGGCGATGGTGTTGGGGTCGCCGATCTGCGAGAAGCCGTTGACCAGCGCGCCGACCATGCCGAGCTCCTTCACGCAGCGCTGCAATTCTTTCGCTGCGAGATCGGGATCCTGCAGCGGCAGCGCGGCCAGCGCCTGGAAGCGGTCCGGCCGCTTGCGCACGTTCTCGGCCAGATAGTCGTTGGCCTTGCGCGCCATCTCATTGGCTTTCTTCGGGTCGGGGATGGCCTGGATCGCCGGTGCATTGAGCGACAGGATCATCATCTCCATGCCGAACTCGTCCATCAGGCGCAGCCTTCGCCCGTGCAGATCCATGATGCGGTCGCGGACTTCGATCCAGGTTTCCTCGGGAAAGAAGCCCTTCGAATCCATCAACGTGTCGTCGATGGCGAAGTGCTCCTCGAGACCGATCTTGCCTTTCACTGATTTCCTCCCATTGCCGGCCAATCCTACGCAAGTCAGGAGCAAAAACAAAAGCCGCCCGAAGGCGGCTTTTGCTAGTGCCTGTTGCGTTTCTTGTCTTCGATTTTGGTGGAGCCAGGCGGAGTCGAACCGCCGACCTCTTGAATGCCATTCAAGCGCTCTCCCAACTGAGCTATGGCCCCTTTCGGGTGTCAGGAACCGGCCATCCCTATCCTAGGTTGACGGCCAACTCCCGAAAATCAGCTTTCCTCTTCGTCCTCGCGGCCTTCGCCGATGATGTCCGTGACGTCGTCGTCGCCCTCTTCGGTCTCCTCGATGAACGGAGCCTCTTCGGTCTCCTCGATCTCGATATCGTCGTCGCCTTCGGCGGCCTCGCCCTTCTTGCCGGAGGACTCGGCGTCGGCGTCCTCGAGCGAAACCATCTCGACGTCGGCGCTCTCCGGCAACTCCGATTCGGCCTCCTTGGCTGGCGCGCGTGAGGCGGCTGCCGCCGCCGCCGCGGCGGCTGCCGCAGCGCTCGCGGCCTCA
>JAIESC010000261.1 GCA_019746355.1 Xanthobacteraceae bacterium
TTCGCAGGCATAGCGTGCCTGCCGTCAGGCAGAAATTCCACTTAGCGCCCTGTGCAAAATTCCGGGACCGGCTCTAACTATGTCTTTCCATGTCGGTTCCGGTTTTTTCGCTTGCGTGTCGGGCGGCAATATTTGTTGAGGCGTATTTGCCACTGGTGGCACAGCCAGTTGATTTGGTTTGCCAGTCAGTGTGACGTTCATTGAACGAAGATCATCCGGCACTAACCACACCATTTCTATTGGCGGCGTCACAACCATCTTGCCGACAACGCCGGCCGGCACGCCAAGCTGGTTGACGATCCTCGCCATCGATACGGTGGCGGCGCCCGACGCAACAGTCTCGCGGCCCGACTGATCCGACGCGCCATGGACCCCGATCTGCGCACTGTAGCTGGCAAACTTTTCATAACCCGCTGCAAAGACAACGAAACAGGCGGACGCACACGTGGCCCCGTTGGCAACGACCGTCGATATCTTCGCTTGCTTCACAATCGCTGCCAGCTCAACGGACTCGAGGAGATTTCCACCCGCCGAATTGAGGCGCATTCCGGAAACAATGCGGTTCGCTTCGTTGGTGGCACGGACGATCGCGCGCAGGCGCTCCGCATCTCCGTGTACGAGAAGGAGTGCATCCAGAGTTTCCAAATCACCCGGAAATCGTCTCAATGATCTCAAAACTTCTCGAAGAGCAGGTAGCAAAATCTGGCAACTACGGCCGCTACCAATTCTACCTTCTCTTGACTGGTGCAGGCTTCTATGTAGCTTGGCACATCATCGAAATGTACGGACGCACTGTCGCCGTCGGCTTCATTCAATAGCAGCAAGCGTAGGGCGGATTAGCGAACCGCAATCCGTCACTACACCTCCAGCCATTTCTGTTACTTTTTACCCATCTTGTGAATTTGTACCCATATAGCAATTGTCATGACATTGTCTGGCAACGCTGCTATTGTCACAGATGCGCCGATCCGCGGAGAGTCGAATGCGTGGCCGAACCAACCGCACCGAAAAACTCGACCTGCGTTTGACCCCCAACGCCAAGCGGGCGCTGCAAAACGCCGCCCAGGCCACGCACAAGACGCTCAGCGATTTCGTGCTGGAGAGCGCGCTTGCCCGGGCTGACAGCGTATTGGCCGATCGCCAGATTTTCCGGCTCGATGCGCGGCGGTGGAATGCGTTCCTGGCCGCCTTGGACGCCCCGCCCCGGCCGCGTCCCCGTCTCGCGCGGCTTCTCAGCCAGCCGGGCATTCTCGATTGACTTCCGAGTTCCCCGCCAAGCCGCAAATACACAAGCTCGACAAGAGTCATTCGACCGACGCATTCAATTGCGGCTCGGCTCCGCTCGACGTCTATCTCAAGCGCTTCGCGCTCGTAAATCAGAGCGCTGGAGCGGCGCAAACCTACGCTGCGGTGCTCGAAGGAGAGGTCATCGGCTACTACAGCCTCAGCACCGCCAGCGTCGAATACGATCAGGCGCCGGAGCGCACCAAAAAGGGCCTGGCCCGACATCCGGTTCCTGTCATCCTGATTGCCCGGCTCGCGGTGGACCAGACCTGGCAGGGCAAGGGGCTGGGTGCAGCCCTGTTGCTCGATGCGTTGCGTCGCATTGTGTCGGCTGCCGACATTGTCGGCATTCGCGCCGTCCTGGTTCACGCCAAGGATGAAGCGGCAAAGCGGTTCTATCGGCACTTTGACTTCGACCCTTCCCCCGTCGATCCCATGCACCTGTTCCTGCTCACCAAAGAGATCCAGCGGCTTATAAAGGCTCCGTAAGATCAGATTTTCCAATGCACGGGGACGGACATCCCAATGCCCCATGATCAACAACCCCAATCGACCTCCACCTTCGACCACATCGTCGTCGGCACCGGCGCCGCAGGCTCGATCGTCGCCGCACGGCTGTCGGAAGACCCCGGCATCACCATCTGCGCGCTCGAGTCCGGTCCGCCCGACCGGCATCCGTACATCCACATCCCGGCGGGCTTCATCAAGATCATGTTCAACGAAGCCTACACCTGGCAGTTCAAGACCGAGCCGTCGCCGAACGTCAACGGACGCTCGGTGATCATCCCGGTCGGCCGCACGGTCGGCGGATCGAGCTCGATCAACGGCATGATCATCAACCGCGGCCAGGCCGACGACTTCAACAGCTGGGCGCAGCGCGGCAATGCGGGCTGGGGCTACGCCGACCTCCTGCCCTACTTCAAGCGGTTCGAGCGGCGGATCGGCCAAGGCGACGACCTCTATCGCGGCCGCGACGGCAACATCCCGGTGACCGATCTCGACTGGCCGCATGAGATCTGCGACGCGTTCCTCGCCGGCGCCGAAGGCCTCGGCATCCCGCGCAACGCCGACTACAACGGCGCCTCGCAGCCCGGCGCGGGCTATCTGCAGCGCAACATCCACAAGGGGCTGCGGCGGAGCGCGGGGCGGATGTATCTCCTGCCGGCGCAGAAGAAGTCCGGGCGGATCGACGTTCGCACGCACGCGCGCGCCTTCAGGATCGTGTTCGAAGGCCGGAAGGCCGTGGGCGTCCGCTATGTCGACGAGAAGAGCCGCGCCGTGCACGAGGTGAAGGCGCGCCAGGAGGTGATCGTCTGCGGCGGCACGGTCAATTCGCCGCGGCTGCTGCAGCTCTCCGGCGTCGGCCCCGCGGGGTTGCTCAAAAACCTCGGCGTCGAGGTGGTGCACGACCTGCCGGCGGTCGGCGAAAACTTCCGCGACCACTGCTCGGTGCGCCTCGTGGCGCGGGCGAAGAACTCGAAGACCATCAACGAAATCACCCGCGGCGGCGCGCTGGTCGGCCAGGTGCTGCGCTGGCTGACCGGGCGGCCGAGCGTGATCGGCGTCAGCCCCTCGCTCTGCTACGCCTTCTGGAAGTCCGATCCCGCGATCAGCGGCGCCGACCTGCAGCTCGTGTTCTCGCCGGCGAGCTACAAGGAAGGCTTCATCGGCATGCTCGACGACTTTCCGGGCATGAGCTGCGGCGTCTGGCAGCACCGGCCCGAGAGCACCGGCTACGTGCGGGCGAAGTCGACCGACATCTTCGTCGATCCGGCGATCCAGCCGAACTACCTGACGCACGAGACCGACCAGCGGGCGATGGTCGGCGGCATCAAGCTGGCGCGGCGGCTTCTGGGCACGCCGCAGCTTGCGCGGTTCGTGGAGCGCGAGACGTTTCCCGGCGACGGCATCCGCACTGACGACGAGATCCTGCAATGGGCGCGGCAGTACGGCGGCACGGTCTGGCACCTGATCGGCACCTGCCGGATGGGGCCGGCCACCGACAAGTCGAGCGTGGTCAGCGACGCGCTCAAGGTGCACGGGTTGCAGAACCTGCGCGTGATCGACGCGTCGGTGATGCCGAGCATGCCGTCGGCGAACACGTATTCTTCGACGATGGTGATCGCGGAGAAGGGCTCGGACATGATCCGCGGCAAGGCCGCGCCGGCGGCGGCGGTGCTGCCGGGGTAAGGATTCGGGTGGTGCGCTTCCTCCCCCTGAAACGGCGAGGGTTGGGGTGGGAGTCAGCGCGAGCCTCATGCTGGAGGTCATCGCTGCAAAGATCAGTGAATTCAGCCCTGCACAGGACGCACGTCTCCGCGTTAGCCTGTAGAATGCACCGCTGACTCGGCGGGGACACGCGTCTCCGGTGCTCAGTCACGCGCGCGCGTTTCGACCAAGTGCCCCCCTCCCCGACCCTCATAGGCGCTAGGTTAGTAGGTAGACGCCAAGAGTCACGATGTGATTCAAGATTGGGATGGTGATTC
>JAIESC010000103.1 GCA_019746355.1 Xanthobacteraceae bacterium
TGGCCGATGTTGCAGACGATGGCGCGATCCTTCATCGCGCGCATGTGCTCGATGGTGATGATGTCCTTGTTGCCGGTCGCGGTGACGAAGATGTCGGCCTGAGGTGCCGCGTCTTCCATCGTGACGACCTGATAGCCTTCCATCGCCGCCTGCAGTGCGCAGATCGGATCGACTTCGGAGACCATCACGCGGCAGCCGGCCTGACGCAGCGACGCCGCCGAGCCCTTGCCGACGTCGCCGAAGCCAGCGACCATCGCGACCTTGCCCGACATCATGACGTCGGTGCCGCGGCGGATGCCGTCGACCAGCGATTCACGGCAGCCATAGAGGTTGTCGAACTTCGACTTGGTCACCGAGTCGTTGACGTTGATGGCAGGCCACAGCAGCGTGCCGGCCTTCTGCATGTCGTACAGACGATGCACGCCCGTGGTGGTCTCTTCCGAGACGCCCTTGATGCTGTCGGCGATCGCCTTGAAGTAGCCCTTCGGCTTTTCCTTGAGCTGCTTCTTGAGCAGCGCGAAGAACACTTCTTCTTCCTCGGAGCCCGGCTTGTCGAGAAACGCAGTGTCGCCGTTCTCCGCGCGCAGGCCGAGATGGACGTACATGGTGGCGTCGCCGCCGTCATCGAGGATCATGTTCGGATGACCGCCGCCGTGCCAGTCGAACAGCTTGGCGGTGTAGTCCCAGTAATCCTTCAGCGTCTCGCCCTTGATCGCGAACACCGGAATGCCGGCGGCTGCGATGGCGGCAGCGGCGTGGTCCTGCGTCGAATAGATGTTGCAGGAGACCCAGCGGATGTCGGCGCCGAGCGCCTTCAGCGTCTCGATCAGCACGCCGGTCTGAATGGTCATGTGCAGCGAGCCGGCGATGCGCGCGCCCTTCAGCGGCTGCTTCGGGCCGTATTCCTCGCGCGTCGCCATCAGGCCGGGCATTTCGGTCTCGGCCAGCGAGAGTTCCTTGCGGCCGAAATCGGCAAGGCCGATGTCTGCGACGATGTAATCGGTGAAGCCAGCGGGGGCTTTCGCGGTGGCGATGGTCATGTGGTTTTTCCTGCTCTACTCCCTCGCCCCGCTCTTGCGGGGAGAGGGTTGGGGTGAGGGGCCGAGCGATGCACCGGCCACGATGATTGTGTTTTAGTTGCGAGGGTCGCCCCTCACCCGCCGCGAAGACGCGGCGACCTCTCCCCGCTTGCGGGGAGAGGTGAAGGGCTTACACCGCGCGCTTGAGCGCGTCGGCGAGGTCGGTCTTTTCCCACGAGAAGCCGCCGTCGGCGTCCGGGGTGCGGCCGAAGTGGCCGTAAGCCGCGGTGCGCGCGTAGATCGGCTTGTTGAGATCGAGGTGCTTGCGGATACCGCGCGGGGTGAGGTCCATCGATTCAGCGACGGCCTTCTCGATCTTGTCGTCCGAGACTTTGCCGGTGCCGTGGGTGTCGATGTAGATCGACAGCGGACGCGCCACGCCGATGGCATAAGCGAGCTGCAGCGTGCACCTGTCGGCGAGACCAGCCGCGACGACGTTCTTGGCGACGTAGCGCGCCGCATAAGCCGCCGAGCGGTCGACCTTGGTGGAATCCTTGCCGGAGAACGCGCCGCCGCCGTGCGGAGCAGCACCACCGTAGGTGTCGACGATGATCTTGCGGCCGGTGAGACCCGCGTCACCATCGGGACCGCCGATGAAGAACTTGCCGGTCGGGTTGATGTGCCAGATGGTCTTGCCGTTGATCCAGCCTTCCGGCAGCGCCTTGCGCACGTAAGGCTCGACGCGCTCGCGCACCTGGTTCGAGGTCATGTCCTCGACGAGATGCTGATGCGACACGACGATCTCGCGCACGCCGACCGGCTTGCCGTTTTCGTACTGCACGGTGACCTGGCTCTTGGAGTCCGGGCCGAGCACCTTCTCGACGCCCGAGTGACGGGCTTCCGAGATCAGGCGCAGGATCTTGTGCGCGTAGTGGATCGGCGCCGGCATCAGTTCAGGCGTCTCGTTGGTGGCGTAACCGAACATGATGCCCTGGTCGCCCGCGCCCTCTTCCGCATTGGTCGGCTGCTTCGCATCGACGCCCTGCGCGATGTCGGCCGACTGCGGATGCAGCAGGATTTCGATGTCGGCGTTCTTCCAGTGGAAGCCGTCCTGCTCGTAGCCGATGTCCTTGATCGCGTTGCGGACAACCTGCTCGATGTGATCGTTGGTGACGGTGGAAGGTCCGCGCGTCTCGCCCGCGATCACGACCTTGTTGGTCGTCGCCAGCGTTTCGCACGCGGCGCGGATATCCCACGGATCGATTCCGGCCTTCGGGCCTTCGCGGAAAAACAGATCGACGATCTCGTCCGAAATCCGGTCGCAAACCTTGTCCGGATGACCTTCAGAAACCGATTCACTCGTGAACAGATAAGACGCGCGCATCAACCAATCCCTTCCAGATGGGCCGCGGTCGGCCCGTTTGAATTTTCAAACCTTGATCGAGAACCAAGGTTCGTCTTCTAGTGACGTGTTTTCTTGACGCGAACCGGTGTCCACTTCGCTCGAAAACACTATGGATCTTTTCAATCTCGACGCCGTGAGATGACGTAAGACTCATCGTAGAACCAGAGGCCGTTGTGCTTGCGCAGAACCTCTCTGGTGGCGTCGAGATAACGTCCGCTTTGCGTGACTTCGTCCAGGCGGTCGTCTTCGACCTGAGCGACATACACCGCCGCGTTCCATGCTGCAAAGGCCGTCGAAGTCCCGATCGGACCCGTCACCTCGTTGGGCAACGCTTCCATATCGTATCGGAAGATCGAGCGGTTATCCGCATAGGCATTAAAGTTAAGATCGCGTCCCGCCGATCCCAGCTCGTATTTTACGGCGCGGAGTAGCTCATGGCGGCTGACCGCGAAAGGATTTTCTCCCGGCCAGACCGACTGCACAATCTCCATCCCGGGATCGCGGCCGTAGGAGTGAATCCCGATCAGCCGGCCGCCGGCGCGCAGCGCGCGGGCCAACGGCGCAACGATCTTCTTGGCGCGGAAATTCAGCGACGATCTGGCGCGATACGGCTGCGAGGCGATCACCAGATCGAAATTGGCCTCGACGCGGCCGGCCCGCGGAATCATGGCATCCAGCAGGAACCGGTGATCCTCGCGGTAGATCACAAGCGCAATCGGCCGCTCGTAGACCGGCATGCCCGAGCGCGTGCTGACAGCGGCGCGCCAGTTCTCTCCCAGAAACGGCTGCAAATCCGCGATTTGCGTCTCGAATTCGCCGGAGGACGAGCCGCGCAGCGCCACCTCGCGCCAGATCATTCCGGCTGCGGCAGTCGGCGATTTCGGCGCCAGCCACGGGGCCTCGGCATAATTCATGTTGGTCAGGACAAAGACCGTCGCCGGATGCTCGAACAACCGGTCCGGCACCTTGTTCAGGGTCAGCCGCACGTCCTCGAGGCTGATTTCCTTGCCTGCGATATAGAACGGCATGTTCGGGAACCGGCTGTGCATCGCGCGCATCACCCGCGCCAGCACCGTCCCGTCGCCCACGCCTGCGTCGAAAACACGCAATGCGGGCGGCCGCGGATGGATACTCCCCAACTCCAGCGCCACCCGGTCGGCGATCACCCGCTTTTCCGAGCAGGTGTGGACGAACAGCAGGTACTTCTGGCGGTTCTCGAAAAAACGGAAGTTTCCGGTGGGATCGCGCTTCTCGATCGGCGGCTCCGGCACGGTCACGACCGGCACGCCGTCGCCGAGAAAGGCCTGTATCCGCTCGAGCGTATCGACGGTGATGCGCTTGCCCTCGCGCAGCCGGTGCACCAGCTTGCCGTCGTTCACCGCGCGGCGGCCGAACGTCGATTCCGCCATTCCCGCCTGACGGCAGTATTCGGAAATCTG
>JAIESC010000058.1 GCA_019746355.1 Xanthobacteraceae bacterium
GGCGGGAAACACGGGAGGGGGCATGGACCCCGCAAACCTGTCCACGAAACGACAACGGATAGCCGAACTGGCGAGGACGAAGCCGGGGACAGCGCTGTTCCGGCTGCACCACGTCATCGATCTGGAATGGATGCAGGAGGCCTATGATCTCACCCGCAAGGATGGGGCGACCGGCATCGACGGTGTGACGGCGGCGGACTACGCGGCGAACCTGGAGGCCAATCTTGTGGACCTCCTGGAGCGCATCAAGTCCGGTTGCTATCAGGCACCGCCGGTGCGCAGGACGTACATCCCGAAAGCGGACGGCTCACAACGGCCGCTCGGCATCCCGACCTTCGAAGACAAAGTGGCACAGCGGGCGATCGTCATGGTGCTGGAAGCGGTCTACGAGCAGGACTTTCTACCGTGCTCGCACGGCTTCCGGCCGGGGCGCTCGGCCCATGGGGCGCTGCAAGTGTTGTACCGCGTCACCACGGAAGAACGACAGCACTGGGTGCTGGATGTCGACATACGCAAGTACTTCGACTCAATCCCGCACCATCACCTGCGAACGATCCTCGACCAGCGAGTGACGGACGGCGTCATCCGACGGATGATCGACAAATGGCTGAAGGCGGGAGTCCTGGAAGACGGTCTCCTGCGCTTTGCGACGGAAGGCACCCCGCAAGGTGGTGTGATCTCGCCGATGCTCTCGAACATCTACCTGCACCATGTGCTGGACGAGTGGTTCGAGAATGAGGTGCGGCCACGCCTGATGGGGAGCGGTACCTTGGTGCGGTTCGCCGACGACTTCGTGATGACCTTCGAGCACCACCATGATGCCAAACGGGTGCTGGAAGTGTTGGGGAAGCGGCTTGAACGGTTCGGGCTCACGCTGCATCCGGACAAGACGCGCTTCATCGACTTCCGCCCGGAGCGCCGCGGTGGCGCGCAGCCAGACTGCCAGGACCCTCCATTCGACTTCCTCGGCTTCACGCACGCGTGGAGGAAATCGCAGAGGGGCAAGAACATGGTGAGGCAAACGACGGCCAAGAGCCGGCTTGCTCGTGCGCTGGTCGCCGTAACGGCTTGGTGTCGGAAGCACCGTCACTGGCCGCTACCCGCCCAGCACGCCAAGCTGTCTGCGCAGCTTAAAGGTCACTACGCCTACTACGGCATCACGGGGAATGCGCGGCAACTGCAGAGGTACCGGAAGCAAGTCGCAAAGATATGGCGCAAGTGGCTGGAACGACGAACCCGAAAGCGGCTCAACTGGGCGCGCTTCAAGGCGTTCCTCGCACGCCATCCCCTTCCGCAAGCCCGGATCATCCGTCGCTATGCCAACCCCAGCGAAGCTCTCCCGTGAGGAACCGGATGCGGGAAATCTGCACGTCCGGGTCTGTGGGGGGCGAGGGGGGGAACCTCCTCGCCTACCCGGCGTTGCTTGTCGCGGCCGAAGCTCGCCACCAGCGCGTCCACCAGCGCGTTTACGCGCGTCTTTGACGCGCTATGGACGCGCTATAGCGAGCGAAGGCGGAAATGCAGAGTCTAGATTTTGGACAGCTCGTAAGTCGGTCTGGCGAACATCTCGTCCAGCGCCACCTGCCGCACCGACAACCCCTGCTTGAACGAATATCGCGCCAGCGTTTCCAGCGGCAGCTTGTTCTCATGCGCGCCGTAGGGCCAGTAGTCCTCGCCCATCACCTTGCGCGCATGATCGTAGGCGTAGACCGGCCACGGCAGCGTCGCGTGCAGATGCCCGATCTGGCCGAGCTCGTGCAGGCACAGCGCCTTGGCCTTCAGGTACGCCTTGTAGACGTTGACCGCGACCCACGGATACTTCTCGACGATCGACTTGCGGATACCGATCGCGTGCATGATCGGGAACAGCTTGGTCTTCTTGAAGTAGGCCTCCTCCGCCGCCGGATAATCCGGGAACAGCCGGCCGACGTTCGGCGCGCCCTGCAAAAAGCACGATGGCGCCCGCGCGCTCAGCAAGCCGTCGATCTCGCCCTTGGCCAGCATCTCGGAGATCGTTCGGTCGGCCGGAACGGCCTGCAGGTCGATCTCCTTCGGCAGCGTGATCTTGGCGCGCTCCTCGCGGCCGGGCTCCTCCAGCCCGCCGCGCCGCCATGTGATGTCGCGTGGAGCGACGCCGTACTCGTCCTCGAGCATGCCGCGCACCCAGACGTTCGCCGTCATCTGGTATTCCGGCAGGCCAAGGGTCTTGCCCTTCAGATCTGCGGGCGTCTTGATGCGGTCGGTGCGCACGTAAATGCTGGAATGCCGGAACAGCCGCGACACGAAGGCTGGGATGGCGACGTAGTGGTTGTCGCCGCGCGACAGCGTCACGAGGTAGCTGCTCATCGACATCTCGGTGACGTCGAACTCCTGGAATTTGAACGCGCGGTGAAACGACTCCTCCGGCTCCAGCGCCACCGCCGTCACGTCGCAGCCTTCGATCGGCGCGCGGCCGTCGAACAGCGCCGCGGTGCGGTCGTAGTTGCAGACGGACATGCTGAGCTCGACGGCCATTTTCGTGTCTCCGGAGGTGCAGTGCGGAACGCCGCGGCACCATACCGCAATTGCATGTCCGCCGCGTTGACGGGTGTTTTCGGGGTGGCGATAGTAGTCTGGCATCGTTCCAAAGCGCACGCGCAAACGCAGGCTCAAGGCACATACCATCCATGAAAATGCCGCCGTTCGAGTACGCCTGCCCCTCGACCCTGAACGAAGCCGTGGCGCTGCTCGCCTCCCATGACGGCGAGGCCAAGGCGTTGGCCGGCGGCCAGAGCCTGATGCCGATGATGGCGTTCCGCATGGCGCGGCCGACGCTCCTGGTCGATCTGCGCAAGCTTTCCGATCTGCGGCAGATCAAGGTCGGCGCAGACGGCGTCCGGCTCGGCGCGCTGGTGCGCTGGCGCGACATCCTCGACGACAAGCGGCTCGACACCGCGCATCCGCTGCTCAAGGCCGCGGTGTCGCATGTCGCGCACTACCAGATCCGCAACCGCGGCACCTGCGGCGGCAGTATTGCGCACGCCGATCCGGCGGCCGAGATGCCCGGCATCTGCCAGACCTGCGATGCGGTCATCACCGCCGTCGGCAAGGGCGGCGCGCGCACCATCAAGGCCGACGACTTCTTCCAGGGTGCGCTGACCACCGCGCTCGAGCCCGACGAGATCATCACCGAGATCCATCTGCCCGCCTGGCCCGCCGCGCGGCGCTGGGGCTTTGAGGAGTTCGCCCGCCGCCGCGGCGACTTCGCCATGTCCGGTGTCGCGCTCTACTACGATCTCGACGGCGGCAAGGCTGCGAACGCCCATATCGGCGTGATCGGCGTCGGCGACAGGCAGCAGCGGTTACCGAAGGCCGAAGCAGCGCTGAATGGCAACGCGGTGAACGAAGCGGTGGCCGTCAAGGTCGGCGAGGCCGCTTCGAGCAACGTCGAGCCGCAGGACGACATCCACGCCAGTGCCGCCTACCGCCGCTCGCTCACCGGCACGCTCACCGAGCGCGCCCTGCTCGCCGCGGCCGCGAGGTAGATAAATGACGAAATCTCTCTCCACGGTCATTCCGAGGCCGGCCGAAGGCCGGAGCCCGGAATCCAGAGCCGCATTCGGAGTTTGCATCTGGATTCCGGGCTCGCGCTTCGCGCGCCCCGGAATGACCGCGTTGAAGGTTCAGTGAACACAATGACCACCAAATTCGAAGTCAACGGCAAGCAGGTCACGGTCAGCGTCGAGCCGCGGCTGACGCTCGCCGACTGCCTGCGTCATGAGCTGCGTCTCACCGGTACCCATGTCGGCTGCGAGCACGGCGTCTGCGGTGCCTGCACCGTGCTGGTGGACGGTGAGGCGGTGCGCTCCTGCCTGATGCTTGCGGTGCAGGCGGAGGGCTCGAAGATCACCACCGTCGAGGGGCTGTCCGAGGACGCCGACCTCACGCCGCTGCAAAAATCCTTCCGCAAGCACCACGCGCTGCAATGCGGCTTCTGCACGCCGGGCTTCATCACCACGGCGCATGCGCTGCTCAC
>JAIESC010000214.1 GCA_019746355.1 Xanthobacteraceae bacterium
ACAGGGAGTCAGCATCCGAGCCGCGCCGCAAGCCCCTTGAGATGTGTGAATGTCGTAGCCTCGCGGGGAGGGATGGCACCACCCGAGTTGCACCAGGTACGGTTTGAAAAAACATGATGCGCACCGAAGAGTCCCGTCCCGTCCGCCTCTCCGAATACCGGCCGCCCGACTGGCTGGTGGAAACGGTGGACCTCGATTTCAGGCTGCATCCGACGCAGACGCCGGTGCGGGCGACGCTGAGGCTCAAGCCCAATCCGGCGGCGGGCGCGCCTGCGCCGGTGGTGCTGGATGGGGACGGGTTGACGCTGGTGTCGGTGAAGATCGATGGGGAGACGCTCACGGGCGACCGGTATCTCGCGACGCCGGAGCGGCTCACCATCGCCCAGCCGCCGAACCGGCCGTTCACGCTGGAGATCGAGACCATCGTCGATCCGCAGGCCAACACCCAGCTTTCCGGGCTCTACCGCTCGAGCGGCAACTACTGCACCCAGTGCGAGGCCGAGGGCTTCCGCCGCATCACCTACTATCCCGACCGGCCGGACGTGATGGCGGTCTACACCACGCGCATCGAGGCGGACCGCAGCGAAGCCCCGCTGCTGCTTGCCAACGGAAACTTGCGCGATCAGGGCGCGCTTCCCGGCGGCCGGCATTTCGCGGTGTGGCACGACCCGTGGCCGAAGCCCGCCTATCTGTTTGCGCTGGTCGGCGGCAAGCTCGGCCACATCGAGGACACCTTCGTCACGATGTCGGGGCGCAAGGTCACGCTGCGCATCTATGTGGAGCCCGGCAAGGAGGACCGCGCCGGCTATGCCATGGACTCGCTGAAGCGCTCGATGCGCTGGGACGAGGAGGCGTTCGGCCGCGAATACGACCTCGACATTTTCATGGTGGTCGCGGTGTCCGACTTCAACATGGGGGCGATGGAGAACAAGGGCCTCAACGTCTTCAACGACAAGTACGTGCTGGCCTCGTCGGCGACCGCGACCGACAGCGATTTCGTCTCGATCGAGGCGATCATCGCCCATGAGTACTTCCACAACTGGACCGGCAACCGCATCACCTGCCGCGACTGGTTCCAGCTCTGCCTGAAGGAAGGCTTCACGGTCTATCGCGACCAGGAGTTCACCTCCGACCAGCGCTCGCGGGTGGTGACGCGGATCGGCGATGTGCGCGCGCTCCGGGCGCACCAGTTCGTCGAGGACGCGGGCCCCCTCGCCCATCCGGTGCGGCCCGAGGTCTACAGCGAGATCAACAACTTCTACACGACCACGGTCTACGAGAAAGGCGCCGAGGTCGTGCGCATGATCCACACGCTGATCGGCCCGGAGCTGTTCCGCAAAGGCACCGACCTCTATTTCGAGCGCCACGACGGCGAGGCCGCGACCGTCGAGCAGTTCGTGCAGTGCTTCGCCGACGCGAGCGGCCGCGATTTCACGCAGTTCAAGCGCTGGTACGCGCAGGCCGGCACGCCCGAGGTGATCATCTCCGGGCACCACGACGCGGGCGCGAAGACCTATCGCCTCGACGTCGCGCAGGTGATCCCGCCGACGCCGAACCAGCCGACGAAAGAACCGATGGTGATCCCGCTTGCGACCGGGCTCCTTGGCCGCGACGGCCGCGACCTGCCGATGCAGCTTGCCGACGGCAAGACCGTGGACCGCGGCGTGCTCATTCTCGACAAGGCGGCGCAGAGCTTCACGTTCACCGGCATGGCCGAGCGGCCGACGCTGTCGACCAACCGCAACTTCTCGGCACCGATCAAGCTCACCGCCAATCTCACGCCCGAGGATCTGCGGCTGATGGCGGCGCGCGACAGCGATCCGTTCAACCGCTGGCAGGCGGTGCAGACGCTCGCGACCAGGCTGCTGACCGGCAACGTGGCACGGCTGCGCGCGGAACAGGACCCGGAGGTCGACGAAGGACTTCTGGATGCACTTGCCATAATCCTGGCCGACACGAGCCTGGAGCCCGCGTTCATCGCCGAGGCGCTGGCGCCGCCGAGTGAGGCCGACATCGCCCGCGAGATCGGCCGCGACGTCGATCCGGACGCGATCTTCCGGGCGCGCGCGGCGCTGCGGACCCTGATGGGCCTGCATCTCAATGCGGCGCTGACCAAAACCTATAAAAGCCTCGCCGACAGCAAGCCCTACAGCCCCGACGCGGTCAGCGCCGGACGGCGGCTTCTCAAGAACGTCTGCCTCGACCTGCTCGCGGCGACGCAGGAGTCGCACGCCATCCGCCTTGCGGCGAAGCAGTACCAGGCGGCCGACAACATGACCGACCGGATGGCGGCGCTCGCGACGCTGTCGCTGCACGACGTGCCGGAGCGGCAGGCCGCGCTCGACGACTTCTACAACCGCTACAAGGACGACCCGCTGATCATCGACAAGTGGTTCGTGCTGCAGGCGACGACGCCCGATCCCAAGACGCTCGACCGGGTCAAGACGCTGACCGGGCATCCGGCGTTCTCGATGACGAACCCGAACCGGGTGCGCTCGCTGATCACCTCGTTCGCGGCCGGCAACCCGACCCAGTTCAACCGGCCGGACGGCGCGGGCTATGAATTCATCGCCGACAAGATCCTGGCGATCGATCCGAACAATCCGCAGCTCGCCTCGCGGATGTCGACGGCGTTCAAGAGCTGGCGGGCGCTGGAGGCCGGGCGGCGCGGGCAGGCGCAGGCGGCGCTGAAGCGGATTGCGGCGGCTCCGCAGTTGTCGCGCGACGTCGGCGACATTGTGCAAAGGGCGCTGGCGGAGAGTTAGGAGGCGGCGCTCTCCCGCAGTCATTCCGGGACGCCGCGAAGCGGCGGGCCCGGAATCCAGTTGAGGAGAAAGTCTCTTTGAAACTGGATTCCGGGCTCGCGCCCATAGCGCGTTGAAGACGCGCGTGAACGCGCTGGCGGGCGCGCCCCGGAATGACCGCGGGGCATTGATTTTCCATGCAAATTCAAAATGGGTTTGTTCTGCCAACTTGCTATCCCCGAGCGCAATAAGGCGAAAATACACGCAAAGATTATACAGTTTGGCAAACTTTGCCATTGATGCTATCCCGCGTCCGGATTTCGAGGAGAGACGGACAATGCCGACCCGCAACATCAGCCTGACGCCCGAGCAGGACGAATTTGTCGAAAAGGTCGTCAAGGCGGGCGAATACCAGAATGCGAGCGAAGCCGTCCGCGACGCGCTGCGCGCCCTTCAACAACGCCGCCGGGAAGACGCGCTGAAACTCAAGGCGCTGCGCACGCAGATCAAGGCCGGCGTCGATGCGCTCGAACGGGGCGAGTTTGTCGAGATCGACGAGTCGGATCTCGACGGTTATCTGCAGGGGTTGACGGCGACACCGGGCAAAGCCGCGCGCTGATCGATGGCGCGCTTTCGCCTCTCCCGCCCGGCGCAGGCCGATCTCGCGCACATCCTTGCGACGAGCGCCGAACGGTGGGGGATTGAAGCAACGCATCGCTACGCCGCCATTCTCGCGGCAGCGATGCGGAAAGTCGCTGCCGACCCGGATGGGCCAACGACACGCGGCCGCGCCGAACTCTCGAAGGGCATCCGCAGCTTTCACATCCGGCACGCATTTCCGGATGATCCGAATGTGAAGGTGAGACACCCGGTGCACGTCCTCTACTATCGTGCGATCCGGCCTGGATTGATCGAAATCGTCCGCGTGCTGCACGAACGCATGGAGCTAGGCCGGCATGTCGGCCACTCGGTAGACGGGGATCGAAGTCCGCATCGCCGTCGTCAGGCGGCGTCGGCGACAGCGCGTATTTTCAGTTGCACGCCGGTCTCGGCCTGCAACGCGCTGATCACGCCGAGCAGGTTCTCGGCGGTGGGATTGCCGTCCGGTCCGAACATGCGCATCAGGCTCTTGGGCGGTCTGCCGAGCACCTTGCCCAGCCGGTCAAAGCCGATCGTCGCATTGATGTAGGCGCGCAGCGCGGCGCGGCCGCCGGCGGTGTCTCCTTGCAGCAGCGCCTGCACGGCTTCCTGAAACAGCGCCTTGCGGAAGGCGGGATCGCGTTCCGCGCGCGCCTGCACCGTCTCGCGAAAACTCCGGGTCAATGGCATGGCGTCATCTTCCGCTGCTCTTGCTTGGCCTGCATCCAGCCTTTCCTTTCCCTCAAAAAGAGGGGCTGGAGCACCGAGAGACGCAGACCACGACTTCG
>JAIESC010000276.1 GCA_019746355.1 Xanthobacteraceae bacterium
TACGAGCCACGACAGCAGCGCAAAGCCCGCCAGCGCGATGCCGATGAAGGGGATGACCGATTGCAGGATTTCGGCGCCGGGCTTGCGCGGCAGCCAGGAGAAATGAGCGACCGGCTCGCCGCGCTCGTCGACGAAATCGAGGCTGTTGGAGCCGGGCGGTATCTCGCCGCTCGGAACCATCGTGAGATCGGTGAGCTGGATGCGTTCGCCCATGCCGGCGAGCCCCTTCGGCCCGACCAGGCGAAGCGTCAGCACGATCGGGCCGGCGGCCGGATCATTTTTCGCGCCGCCGGGATCGTGGACCGGAATTGCGGTTGAAAGCGCAAGCCGCCCGTCGAAATTGTGCAACAGCACGCTGCCGTCGGCGGCGCTGAGCAGATGCATCACGTGCGGCGGCAACGTATGCAGACGGCCGCGCGTAAATTCAGCAATCGACTGCAACTGCGCGAACGCCGCCTTGTTGAGGGTGAGGTCGGGCGTGTCGTGACCTTGCTGCGAATAGGCGATCTCGTTGCCGCTGTTGAGCACCAGCACGAGGTTGTGGTCGCTTAGCGGCCCAAGCCATGCGCCGAGCCGCTGCTGCACCTGGGCGGGCGACTGCTCGATGTCGCCGGCGCTGACCGACGCGCTCGACGCGATGACGGTGCGCAGCCGGCCGAGTGACCATTCGCCGTGGGTGGTGATGGCCCTTGCGAGCAATTGCCGCTCGCGCTCGAGCGCGACGACGTCGGCGCGGTGCGCCGACATGAGCGCGGCGACGATGATGCAGGCGATGGCAACCGCGACGACAATGCCAAGCGGGACCAGCACGCCGAAGCGTGTCCGGCCCCAGCCGGAATTCGACCGCCGTTCTGCGCCGCCTGTCTGCGACGATGCCATTTCCGGCATGCCGTACGCTCCGCCCATCCTGTAGGCGCAAGCCTATACGGGAACAGTTGCTATTTGGCTTTTGCTCTCGTTTTGAGACGCATTAGCCGGCAGAAAACCCCGCATTTTTCGCGGAGGCGTAAACGGGCGGTTAACGGCGACACATGCAGTCGTTCAGAACCTCGGAGTTCGCCCGCTGCGCGATCTTTGGCGCCGGACACAAGCCCGTTTAGCGCGGCGTCATGTAGGGCGGGCGCGGAATGGCAATATGGGCGGCCCGCAGCGCCGCCGACCAGCGCTCGCTGAGATCGTGGAAATAGGGTTCGCCCGGCTCGATCCGGTAGACCAACTCGGCATCGCAGGCGTCACGGCGGATCACCGTGACGTCGAGCGGCATGCCGACGCCGAGGTTCGAGCGCAGCGTCGAGTCCATCGATAGCAGCGCGATCTTCAGCCCGTCATAGAGGTCGATGCCGTAGCGCACCGCGCGGTCGAGGATCGGCTTGCCGTATTTGTGCTCGCCGATTTGCAGGTACGGCGTGTCGGTGGTGCATTCGATGAAATTGCCGGCGGTGTAGATCATGTAGAGGCGAAGCTTGTCGCCCTTGATCTGGCCGCCGAACAGGAACGACACGTCGAATTTCACGTCGGCGGATTCGAGCGCGTGGCCCTCGATGTCGTGGACACGGCGGATCGCCTGGCCGATGCGCTGGGCCGCCTGGAACATGGTCGGCGCGTTCATCAACGTTTCGAGCTCGCCGGTCGCGGGGTTCTCGATGCCCTCGTTGAGCAGGCTCACCACCGACTGGCTGATCGACAGGTTGCCGGAGGACGACAGCGCCATCACGCGCTGGCCGGGATCGCGGATCACGTGCAGCTTGCGGAACGTGGAGATGTTGTCGAGGCCGGCATTGGTCCGCGTGTCTGCGATCATGACCATGCCGTCGCGCACCAGAATTCCGCAGCAATACGTCATGGCAGCCCCTCCGCAGGCACCGGTTATAGCGACGGCCTCGCCGGGACGGCAACCACACAGAAATGTCAGGAATACCAGGGATAATGCCGGTTTTGGGGCTGCCGCCTCGCTTGAGCAGGCTCCGCCCCCGCGCTAGAGCATTTGCTGCGGCGGCTGGACCTGGTGTCCGGAGACTTGGGGCGCGGTCCTGCCGGCCGCAGGAGGTACGCATGAATGATACGTCGGGCGCAAGCGTTGTGACCGCCGCCATCCTGGTCATCGGCGACGAGATCCTGTCCGGCCGGACCAAGGACAAGAACATCGGCTATATTGCCGAATACCTGACCAACATCGGCGTCGACGTGAAGGAGGTCCGGGTGGTGCCCGACATCGAGGTCGAGATCGTCACCGCGCTCGACGCGCTGCGCCACCGCTACACCTACGTGTTCACCACCGGCGGCATCGGCCCGACCCATGACGACATCACCGCTGACTGCGTCGCCAAGGCATTCGGCGTTTCCATCGGCGTGGACCCGCGGGCGCGGGCGCTGCTGCTCACGCGCATCGCCGAGAAAGACCTGAACGAGGCACGGCTTCGCATGGCGCGGATCCCCGCGGGCGCCGACCTCATCCTCAACAAGGTGTCGGCCGCGCCGGGATTTCGGATCGGTAACGTGCACGTGATGGCGGGCGTGCCGTCGATCATGCAGGCGATGCTCGACGAGGTGGCGCCGACGCTCAGGACCGGCGTGAAGATGCTCTCGGAGACCGTGCGCGCCAACTGCCGTGAGGGCGACATCGGCGGTCCGCTCGGCGAGATCGCCAAGGCCCATCCCGATGTGATGATCGGCAGCTATCCGTTCCAGGATGAGGGGCGTCCCAACACCAATCTCGTGGTTCGCTCGCGCGATCCGGAGAAGCTGGCGGCGGCAAAGGCCGCGGTCGAGCAGATGCTTGAACGCGTGCACGCCAGCCTCAAGCAGACGGCATAAGGTGCGATGACGGTCAAGGAACGATACGACGCGACGCGGCGTCATTTTCTGCTCACCACGGGCTCGCTTGCGGCGGCGTTGGGCTTGGCGCGCGACAGCGCGGCGCAGGAGCTCGCGCCGACGCCCGCCTGCGGCGACGGCGGTGAAGCCACTCCGCGACAGAGCGAGGGGCCGTTCTTCAAGCCGCGCTCGCCCGCGCGCGCGGACTTGCGCGAGCCGGGCGCAACCGGCCGGCCGGTCGAGCTTTCCGGGGTGGTGCTGACGCGGCGCTGCCGTCCGCTTATGGGTGCAGTGGTCGATCTCTGGCATGCCGACGACAAGGGGGTGTACGACACCACGGGCTTCCGTTACCGCGGTCACGTCGTCACCGGCAGCGACGGCGCATATCGCTTCCGCACCGTCATGCCGGCGCTCTACACCGGCCGGACGCGGCACTATCACGTCAAGGTGCAGGCGCCGGGCAGCCGGCTTCTCACCACGCAGCTCTATTTTCCGAACGAGGCTGAGAACCGCCGCGACGCCATGTTCCGCCGCGAGCTGCTGATGCGCATTGCCGATACGGGCGACGGCCTCGCGGCACGGTTCGATTTCGTTTTGGACGTTCGGTAGCGGGGCCGGGGGCAGGGGAATGATGGCGCAACCGCAGGCCTTCCCGGAGAAGGCGTTTCCGGTGTCATGGGACCAGTTCCACCGCGACGCGCGGGCGCTGGCGTGGCGGCTCGCGGCGGCGGGGCCGTTCACGGCGATCGTCGCGATCACCCGCGGCGGGCTCGTGCCGGCGGCGATCGTCGCGCGTGAATTGAACGTGCGGCTGATCGAGACGGTCTGCATCGAGAGCTATCACGAGTACACCAAGCAGGGCGAGTTGCGGCTGATCAAGTCGGTCGCGCCCGACATCATCAAGATGGGCGGCAAGGGCGTGCTGATCGTCGACGACCTGGTCGACACCGGAAAG
Source organism: Xanthobacteraceae bacterium (assembly GCA_019746355.1). Next base: position 3,770 of record JAIESC010000276.1, read on the forward strand.
ACCGCGAAGGTGGCGCGCGAGCTTCTGCCCGGGGCGCATTTTGCGACCGTCTACGCCAAACCGCAGGGGCGGCCGATGGTCGACACCTTCATCACCGAGGTGTCGCAGGACACCTGGATCTATTTCCCCTGGGACACGGGGCTCGCATTCCTGCCGCCGATCCGCGAGGGCGGCGCCTGAAACTGCAACACACGGGAGGAAACGGATGCTGACACGGCGCACGGTGCTGGCGGGCGCGGGCGCGAGCCTGCTCGCGGGCAAGGCTTCGGCGCAGGCGGACCGCACCATCCGCATCATCGCCGGCTTTCCGGCCGGCGGCGGCATCGACATCTCGGCGCGGCTCCTCGTCGATCCGTTCAAGGACGCGCTGAATTCGCCGGTGATCGTCGAGAACCGCACCGGCGCGGCGGGCATGATCGCCGC
>JAIESC010000148.1 GCA_019746355.1 Xanthobacteraceae bacterium
TGCGGCAAGTACAAGCGCATGAAGTACAAGGGCATCATCTGCGAGAAGTGCTCGGTCGAGGTGACGCTCAGCCGCGTGCGGCGCGAGCGCATGGGCCACATCGAGCTCGCGGCGCCGGTCGCGCACATCTGGTTCCTGAAGTCGCTGCCCTCGCGTATCGGGCTCCTGCTCGACATGACGCTGAAGGACCTCGAGCGGATTCTCTACTTCGAATACTACGTCGTGCTGGAGCCGGGCCTCACCCCGCTGCAGGACCGTCAGCTCCTGTCCGAGGACGAGTACCTCAAGGCGCAGGATGAGTACGGCGGCGACAGCTTCACCGCGCTGATCGGCGCGGAAGCGATCCGCGAGATGCTCAAGGCGCTCGACCTCGAGAAGATGGCGGCCGATCTTCGCGTCGAGATCGCGGAGTCGAAGTCGGAGTTGAAGCCGAAGAAGCTCGCCAAGCGGCTGAAGCTGATCGAGGCGTTCATCCAGTCCGGCAACAAGCCGGAGTGGATGATCCTCACGCAAGTGCCGGTGATCCCGCCCGACCTGCGGCCGCTCGTGCCGCTGGACGGCGGGCGCTTCGCCACGTCCGACCTGAACGACCTCTATCGTCGCGTCATCAACCGCAACAACCGTCTGAAGCGGCTGATTGAGCTGCGCGCGCCGGACATCATCATCCGCAACGAGAAGCGCATGCTTCAGGAAGCGGTCGATGCGCTGTTCGACAACGGCCGCCGCGGCCGCGTCATCACCGGCGCCAACAAGCGTCCGCTGAAGTCGCTCGCCGACATGCTCAAGGGCAAGCAGGGCCGGTTCCGCCAGAACCTGCTCGGCAAGCGCGTCGACTACTCCGGCCGCTCGGTGATCGTCGTCGGTCCCGAGCTCAAGCTGCACCAGTGCGGCCTGCCGAAGAAGATGGCGCTGGAGCTGTTCAAGCCGTTCATCTATTCGCGCCTCGACGCCAAGGGCCTGTCCACCACGGTGAAGCAGGCCAAGAAGCTCGTGGAGAAGGAGAAGCCGGAGGTTTGGGACATCCTCGACGAGGTGATCCGTGAGCACCCGGTGCTGCTCAACCGCGCGCCGACCCTGCACCGCCTCGGCATCCAGGCGTTCGAGCCGGTGCTGATCGAAGGCAAGGCGATCCAGCTTCATCCGCTGGTCTGCGCCGCCTTCAACGCCGACTTCGACGGCGACCAGATGGCCGTGCACGTGCCGCTGTCGCTCGAGGCGCAGCTCGAGGCGCGCGTGCTGATGATGAGCACGAACAACATCCTGCATCCCGCGAACGGCTCGCCGATCATCGTGCCGTCGCAGGACATCGTGCTGGGCCTCTACTACCTCACCATCATGGCCGAAGGCGGCCCGGGCGAGTGGAAGTACGAGTTCCACAAGGAAGACGATCTCAAGAAGGACCCGAAGAAGGTCAACACGGTGCGCGGCTATTACCGCGACATCGCCGAGATCGAGCACGCGCTGAACGAGAAGGCCGTGCACCTGCACAGCAAGATCAAGTACCGCTGGAAGGGCATCAACGAGGACGGCGCGACGTACTTCAAGGAGTACGAGACGACGCCGGGCCGCGCGCTGCTCGGCCAGGTGCTGCCGGTGTCGCCGAAGGTGCCGTTCGACGTCGTCAACAAGCTGATGACGAAGCGCGAAATCTCCGGGATGATCGACACGGTCTACCGCCACTGCGGGCAGAAGGAGACGGTGATCTTCTGCGACCGCATCATGGCGCTCGGGTTCTATCACGCCTTCAGGGCCGGCATCTCGTTCGGCAAGGACGACATGGTCGTGCCGAAGAAGAAGTGGGACATCGTCGACAAGACCCGCGCCGAGGCCAAGGACTTCGAGCAGCAGTACAACGACGGCCTGATCACCCAGGGCGAGAAGTACAACAAGGTGGTCGACGCCTGGTCCAAAGCGACCGACGAGATCGCCGGCAAGATGATGGAGGAAATCTCCGCGGCGAAGCGCGACGAGAAGACCGGCCGGCAGGCCCAGGTCAACTCGATCTACATGATGGCGCACTCCGGCGCGCGCGGCTCGCCCGCGCAGATGCGTCAGCTCGCCGGCATGCGCGGCCTGATGGCGAAGCCCTCGGGCGAGATCATCGAGAGCCCGATCATTTCGAACTTCAAGGAAGGTCTCTCGGTGCTCGAGTACTTCAACTCGACGCACGGCGCCCGCAAGGGTCTGGCCGACACGGCGCTCAAGACCGCGAACTCGGGCTACCTGACGCGGCGTCTGGTCGACGTGGCGCAGGACTGCATCATCACGTCGCCGGACTGCGGCACCAAGGGCGGCATCGCGGTTCGCGCCATCATCGACGCGGGTACCGTGGTCGCTTCGCTGGCGACCCGCATCCTGGGCCGTACCACGGCCGAGGACGTCAAGGATCCGTCGAGCTCCAGAATTGTCATGAAGCGTGACACGCTTCTCGGCGAGAAGGAGGTCGAGGAGATCGTTAAGGCCAACGTGCAGGAGCTGCGCATCCGCTCGGTTCTCACCTGCGAGAACGTCAACGGTGTGTGTGGCGCGTGCTACGGGCGCGATCTGGCGCGCGGCACTCCGGTCAACATGGGCGAGGCGGTCGGCGTGATCGCGGCGCAGTCGATCGGCGAGCCGGGCACCCAGCTCACCATGCGCACGTTCCACATCGGCGGCGCGGCGCAGATCTCCGAGCAGTCGTTCATCGAGTCGAACTTCGACGGCAAGGTGGTCATCAAGTCCAAGGGCAAGAACGCCGTCGTCAAGAACTCGGACGGCGACTGGATTGCCATGGGCCGGAGCATCGTGGTTGCCGTGGTCGATCCGGACGGCACAGAGCGGGCCGTTCACCGCATCCAGAACGGCGCGCGGCTGCGCGTCGAGGACGGGCAGGAGATCAAGCGCGGCGCGCGTATCGCCGAGTGGGATCCCTACACCCGGCCGATCCTCACCGAGACCGACGGCACCGTCGGCTTCGAGGACCTGGTCGAGGGCCAATCGATGTCGGAAACGGTCGACGAGTCCACCGGTATCGCCAAGCGCGTGGTCACCGACTGGCGCACGTCGACCCGGGCCGCGGACCTGCGTCCGGCGATCGTCATCAAGGGCAAGGACGGCAAGGTCCAGAAGCTCGCGCGTGGCGGCGATGCCCGCTACATGCTCGCGGTCGATGCGATCTTGTCGGCGGACTTGAATGCCCAGGTGAAGGCCGGCGACGTCATCGCCCGTATCCCGACCGAAAGCGCCAAGACGCGCGACATCACCGGCGGTCTGCCGCGGGTGGCGGAGCTGTTCGAGGCGCGGCGGCCGAAGGAGGCCGCGGTCATCGCCGAGATGGCCGGCACCGTGCAGTTCGGCAAGGACTACAAGAACAAGCGCCGGCTGAGTATCGTGCCGGCCGATGGCGGCGAGCCCGCGGAATATCTCATTCCCAAGGGCAAGCACATCCATCTGCAGGACGGCGATACGATCGAGAAGGGCGATTACATCGTCGACGGCAATCCTGCGCCGCACGACATCCTGGCGATCAAGGGCGTCGAGGAGTTGGCAAACTACCTCGTCAACGAGATCCAGGACGTCTACCGGCTGCAGGGCGTGGGGATCAACGACAAGCACATCGAGGTGATCGTTCGCCAGATGCTGCAGAAGGTCGAGATCACCGATGTCGGCGAGACCGACATGATCCACGCCGAGCAGATGGACAAGCTCGAGTTCGACGAGATCAACGCGCGCTTCGTGGCCGAGGGCAAGAAGCCCGCGGTCGCGCACCCGGTCCTGCTCGGCATCACCAAGGCGTCGCTGCAGACCCGCTCGTTCATCTCGGCGGCGTCGTTCCAGGAGACCACGCGCGTGCTCACCGAGGCTGCCGTCAACGGCAAGGCGGACACGCTCGACGGGCTCAAGGAGAACGTCATCGTCGGCCGCCTGATCCCGGCCGGCACCGGCGCGATGATGGGCAAGTTGCGCGAGGTTGCGACCAAGCGCGATCAGCTCATCCTCGACGAGCGCGAGAAGGAGGCGGCGGCGAGGGCTGCGGCCGCCGCGCCCGCTCCCGCTCCTGTGGAGCAGCCAGCGCTGCCGGCGGCGGAGTAGACCGCCGCGACGGGCTTAACGATGTTGCAAAGGGCCGCCTTCGGGCGGCCCTTCGTTGTTGTGCGATGGGGTTGCGGGCTTGCCGCCGCTCTTCTCGCGAAGTTGGTGTTGCGTTAACGATCGCGAGTCGTTCGGCGAGCGCGGAAATGCCAAAACCTCAATATTTTCGGCCCTTTCTTCCTTGACACCCCATCGAACCGCCGATAAATACGCGCAACTTACGGCAGGCGGTGAGCTTCGCCAGTCGGAACGGTTTTGCCCCGAAACCCGCTAAACCCTGAAGATCGTTGATC
>JAIESC010000016.1 GCA_019746355.1 Xanthobacteraceae bacterium
TCCATAATTCTGGGTTATGTGCAGACTTGATGGTTTCAGTTGATCTTCCAATGCAACCTCAGGTTAGCAGGAGCTCGAGTAAAATGGTAGTCTCACGGAATCCAGAGGCTGCGAAGGCAACATCTGCGCTTCGCTACCCGCCGCCTGGCCCGATTGTTTGCGGTAGAGGAAATCGAGCACCTGGCGGCGATAGTCGTCGTAACGCGCATTGGACGCGAGCTCGATGCGGTCGCGGAGGCGCGGCAGCGAGATTTCGAGGACGTCGCCGATGCGGGCCGCGGGACCGTTGGTCAGACGGTCCGCGTCACCTACAAGAGCGAGCCGATCCTGGAGCCGCTCGCCGTCGTGTGGGACAAGCGCCGCGCGCTGCCACGCTACGCGCGGGATTTCTACGAATCCCTTGCAGCGCACATGCACGAATTGTTCCCGGGCATCCGCGGCGAAGCCGGGCCGGTGTGCAAGGACTGATTGCGGGTGTCCGCCTGCCAACGATTTTCCCGTGAGACGTAGCCCGGAAGATGCGCCCTAGAGTCCTGGGCTTGCGCATGTCCTTTTCGGAAAACCGCTGCCCACCCCGGATCAAGTCCGGGGCGGGCTTTTCCGGGACATAGGCGAGCGAAGCGACGCCGTCCTTCGGACAGCTATGCGCTAGTGACCCGCCAAATGGTTCCACTGTGGCAGCAGAACGATGCTGTTGGGGTTGAGCCCCTGTTCTTTGAGAGTATCGATGCTGCCGACCGCCTCGCCTTTCACGAGATCGACAACGGTTATTGACCCATCGCTCATGCCCGGCAGGTTGAGCAGAGAGTTCTGTACAAATGCGAGCTTTTCATCCTTGGTAATGGCTACGTGATGGGCGCCCTCGGCGGCGGGAATCGACCTCATGAGCTGCGGCTGGCCCGTATTCCTGCTGATGTCGAAAACATGCAGATGCCCCGGCTTCGCGGTGGTGACGTAGAGGCGATCTGCCTTGCTATTGAAGTACATCTCCAGCGGAACGCCGGATTTTACCGTCGCAAAGTCGTAGGCCTGGGCGACATCGAAGTCCTTCTTCTGCGCGTTCCAGGTCGCCGTCCACAGTGTCGCGCCAAACATGTTGGTGACGTAAGCGACGGGCGGATTCGACTGCGGCACGAACAGGATTTCGACCGGTGCTTCGCCGGAAGGCGAGGGCTTTTTCGAGACCTTGTGCGAGGACAGAACCTTTCCGGTGCTTGCTTCGATTACAGTGATCTGCTCGCCCGCATCGCCCAGATCGGTGGCCCGGACAGTGCTGGTCACCAGCACGCGATCGATCCCGTCATGAATCGCAATGCCGTGCGGATAAGGCACCGGCAGCCTGATGGTTCGCGTCGGCTGGTCGGTGACGGCATCGCCGGCGATCACGCTGGCCGAGCCCATGCAGGTCAAGAACCAGCGCTTGTTGTCATCAGAAAACACCACGTCTTCCCCGACCTGACAGTCCGGCACGGCAACTATCTTGGCCGCGAACGGGCGCTTGCTCATGTCAATGATGCGCAACTCCGGCTTGCCGAGCGCGGTCACGTAGGCCTTGGACATGTCGCGATTGTAGAAGATGTGATGGGCGACAAGATCCGGCGGCAGCGGAACGGTTTCGACGACCTTCTTGAAATTCGGTGACGCCGGATTGACATCAATGATGGCGATGCCTTCCTGCCGCGTCTGGCCGGGCACCGGCGACCGAAACGCCTTGAGCGCGTCGGGCGACTTGCTTTCGTAGTTGAGCATCGCGAGAATTTCGCCATTGCAGAACGAAGGGTAGATACAGGCAACGGCGACGATTGCAGTAGTGGTGATCCACTTCATTGCCACCTCCCTGGAATGTGCGAAGTTTCGCTGGATTATACGGCTTCAATCGCCTCCGGTAAAAGAGAGCGCGAAGCATGGTGGTCGCTCGGGTGCCGAACAGCGTGATTTTGCGTTTGATTCCGGCAGCCTCGCTGCTGGCGGTTGTCCTTGGCAACTGGTTTCCGGCCATGGCGCAAGCCGAAGAGCCAAAACGTTTCGATTTAAGGATCGAGAACGAACGCGTCAGTGGCGACCTTAAGGTGATCCGGGTTCGGCGTGGCGACGCGGTGGAGATCAATTGGTCGGCCAATCGCCGCACCGTGTTGCACCTGCACGGCTACGACATCGAGGCCATCGTCGAAGCTGGAAAACCGCAAACCATGTCGTTCACGGCGCGTGCAACCGGGCGCTTCCCGGTCGAAACGCATGGCTCGCGCCACAATGTCCTTATCTATGTCGAAGTGTATCCGCGGTAGACTTGATGATCGCTCCAGCCGCGAGGATTCTGGCGGCCGCGCTGCTCTGCCTCGACGCTGTTCGTGGCGCGGAGGCGCACGCGCTGGCGCAGCGCTACGACCTGCCGCTGCCGCTCGGCTTTTTTCTGATCGGCGCGGGCGCTGCGGTCGCTGTGTCCTTCGTCCTCCTCGCGCTGTTCCGACGAAGAGACAATGACCGGCTCGACGGCATCGGCCGGCCATGGCTGCAAGGTGCGATCCCTCGTCCGATCGTCGGCGGCTGCAACGCCATCGGTGTCGCGCTGCTGCTGCTGATCCTTTGCGCCGGACTGTTTGGCAATCAGAGCACGTTCAAGAATATCGTTCCGGTCGCGGTCTGGGTCGTGTGGTGGGTCGGTCTGAGTTTCGTGTGCGCTTTCCTGGGCAACGTCTGGATTCTGATCAATCCCTGGACCGCCCTGTTCGAAGTCGCCGAGCGATTGGCGAGCCCCTGGCGAAAAAATTTGTCGCTTCGGCTGCCGTACCCGAGGTGGATGGGTGCCTGGCCGGCTTGCGTGCTGTTCTTTTTGTTGGCGTGGTTCGAGCTGGTCGCGCCAGCCCGGGACGTACCGCGCAACATCGCCGTCACGCTGGCGATATATTCCGTGCTGACATGGGCGGGGTTCGCGTGCTTTGGCCGCGAGCTGTGGTGCCGCAATGTCGAAGTCTTCTCGGTCATATTCAGCCTGTTCGGTCGGTTTGCTCCGGTGCAGTTCGAGACCGACGGGCGTTACCGCTGGGGCTTGAGACCGCCGGCGGTCGGGCTGCTCACGCGCACGCCGCTCGATGTGTCCATGACAGCGTTCACGCTGCTGGTGCTGGGAACAGTTACAGTCGACGGCTTGATGGAGACGCCGGCGTGGGCGGCGGTTGTCGAACGGCTGATCGGGGGCCAGCCCTCGGCCGGCTCTGCCGCGTCCTACATGATGCTTCAGACCGCCCTGCTGGCGGCCGGCCCCCTGATGCTGGGCGTGCTTTATCTGACCGCCGTCGCCCTGATGGGCCAGCCACCGGTCAAGCAACTCGCCGGCCAATTCGTGTTGTCGCTTGTGCCGATCGCCATCGCCTATCACCTGGCTCATTATTTCTCGATGCTTGCAATCGCCGGGCAGTTCATCATTCCGCTCGTTTCGGACCCGCTCGGCCACGGTTGGGACTTGTTCGGCACCACCCTCTACAGGATCGACATCGGATTGGTTGATGCGCGTTTCATCTGGTATCTGTCGGTCGCTTCCATTGTAAGCGGTCACATGATTGCGGTCTGGATCGGCCACGTGACCGCATATGCGGTGCTCGATACCGGAGCGGCGCGCCGCAGCCAGTACGCGATGCTCGTGCTCATGGTCGGCTACACGATGCTAAGTCTCTGGATTTTGGCGCAGCCCATCGTCGAGCCGGCCGCCAAATAATTCGGGTCCGAGCGTCAATGCGCCACGCGGACGTGCCGGGGGTGGCCCGGGCCTTTTCAGAGCCTGTCAGTGCGTGCGGGCAGTGCAGAACTCCACCGCCTCTTCCAGCGCCTGCTTCATCTCCGAGGCCGGAAACAACGCCAGCGCGTCGCGGGCGATCGCGCCGTAGTGCTGCGCGCGCTTGATGGTGTCCTCGAGCGCGCGATGCTTGATCATCAGGCCCACGGCGGTGTCGAGATCGTTGTCGCCGGTCTCGCCCTGCTCCAGCGCCCGGGTCCAGAACGCACGCTCGCTCTCCGAGCCGCGGCGGAACGACAGCACCACCGGCAGCGTGATCTTGCCCTCGCGGAAGTCGTCACCGATGTTCTTGCCGAGCTTGGCCGACTTGCCGCCGTAGTCGAGCGCGTCGTCGACCAGCTGGAAGGCGATGCCGAGGTTCATGCCGAACGAGCGGCAGGCTGCGGCCTCGGCCTTGGGCCGCTGGGTGAGCGCCGGCCCGACCTCGCAGGCCGCGGCGAACAGCTCGGCGGTCTTGGCGCGGATCACGGCGAGATATTCGTCCTCGGTGGTGGCGGTGTTCTTGGCGGCACCAAGCTGCATCACCTCGCCCTCGGCGATGACGGCTGCGGCCGACGACAGGATTTCCAGCGCCCGCAGCGAGCC
>JAIESC010000164.1 GCA_019746355.1 Xanthobacteraceae bacterium
CTCGCCGACATGCTCAAGGGCAAGCAGGGCCGGTTCCGCCAGAACCTGCTCGGCAAGCGCGTCGACTACTCCGGCCGTTCGGTGATCGTCGTCGGTCCCGAGCTCAAGCTGCATCAGTGCGGTCTGCCGAAGAAGATGGCGCTCGAGCTGTTCAAGCCGTTCATCTATTCGCGCCTCGACGCCAAGGGCCTGTCCACCACCGTGAAGCAGGCCAAGAAGCTCGTGGAGAAGGAGAAGCCGGAGGTTTGGGACATCCTCGACGAGGTGATCCGCGAGCATCCGGTGCTGCTCAACCGTGCGCCGACCCTGCACCGCCTCGGCATCCAGGCGTTCGAGCCGGTGCTGATCGAAGGCAAGGCGATCCAGCTGCACCCGCTGGTCTGCGCCGCGTTCAACGCCGACTTCGACGGCGACCAGATGGCCGTGCACGTGCCGCTGTCGCTCGAGGCGCAGCTTGAGGCGCGCGTGCTGATGATGAGCACGAACAACATCCTGCATCCCGCGAACGGCTCGCCGATCATCGTGCCGTCGCAGGACATCGTGCTGGGCCTCTACTACCTCACCATCATGGCCGAAGGCGGCCCGGGCGAGTGGAAGTACGAGTTCCACAAGGAAGACGATCTCAAGAAGGACCCGAAGAAGGTCAACACGGTGCGCGGCTATTACCGCGACATCGCCGAGATCGAGCACGCGCTGAACGAGAAGGCCGTGCACCTGCACAGCAAGATCAAGTACCGCTGGAAGGGCATCAACGAGGACGGCGCGACGTACTTCAAGGAGTACGAGACGACGCCGGGCCGCGCGCTGCTCGGCCAGGTGCTGCCGGTGTCGCCGAAGGTGCCGTTCGACGTCGTCAACAAGCTGATGACGAAGCGCGAAATCTCCGGGATGATCGACACGGTCTACCGCCACTGCGGGCAGAAGGAGACGGTGATCTTCTGCGACCGCATCATGGCGCTCGGGTTCTATCACGCCTTCAGGGCCGGCATCTCGTTCGGCAAGGACGACATGGTCGTGCCGAAGAAGAAGTGGGACATCGTCGACAAGACCCGCGCCGAGGCCAAGGACTTCGAGCAGCAGTACAACGACGGCCTGATCACCCAGGGCGAGAAGTACAACAAGGTGGTTGACGCCTGGTCGAAGGCGACGGACGAGATTGCCGGCAAGATGATGGAGGAAATCTCGTCGGTGAAGCGCGACGAGAAGACCGGCCGCCATGCCCAGGTCAACTCGATCTACATGATGGCCCACTCCGGCGCGCGCGGCTCGCCCGCGCAGATGCGCCAGCTCGCGGGTATGCGCGGCCTGATGGCCAAGCCCTCCGGCGAGATCATCGAGAGCCCGATTATTTCGAACTTCAAGGAAGGCCTCTCGGTGCTCGAGTACTTCAACTCGACGCACGGCGCCCGCAAGGGGCTGGCCGATACCGCGCTCAAGACCGCGAACTCGGGCTACCTGACGCGGCGTCTGGTCGACGTGGCGCAGGACTGCATCATCACGTCGCACGATTGCGGCACCAAGGGCGGCATCGCGGTTCGCGCCATCATCGACGCCGGCACCGTGGTCGCCTCGCTGGCGAGCCGCATCCTGGGCCGAACCACGGCCGAGGACGTGAAGGATCCGGCGAGTTCCAGGATCGTCATGAAGCGCGACACGCTGCTTGGCGAGAAGGAGGTCGACGAGATCGTCAAGGCCAACGTGCAGGAGCTTCGCATCCGTTCGGTTCTCACCTGCGAGAACGTCAACGGCGTGTGCGGTGCTTGCTACGGGCGCGATCTTGCCCGCGGCACTCCGGTCAACATGGGCGAGGCGGTCGGCGTGATCGCGGCGCAGTCGATCGGCGAGCCGGGCACCCAGCTCACCATGCGCACGTTCCACATCGGCGGCGCGGCGCAGATCTCCGAGCAGTCGTTCATCGAGTCGAACTTCGACGGCAAGGTGGTGATCAAGTCCAAGGGCAAGAACGCCGTCGTCAAGAACTCGGACGGCGACTGGATTGCCATGGGCCGCAGCATCGTCGTCGCGGTGGTCGACCCGGACGGCACCGAACGGGCCGTGCACCGCATCCAGAACGGTGCGCGGCTGCGCGTCGAGGACGGCCAGGAGATCAAGCGCGGCGCGCGTGTCGCCGAGTGGGATCCCTACACCCGGCCGATCCTCACCGAGACCGACGGCACCGTCGGCTTCGAGGACCTGGTGGAAGGCCAGTCGATGTCGGAAACGGTCGACGAGTCCACCGGTATCGCCAAGCGCGTGGTCACCGACTGGCGCACGTCGAGCCGGGCCGCGGACCTGCGTCCGGCCATCGTCATCAAGGGCAAGGACGGCAAGGTCCAGAAGCTCGCGCGTGGCGGCGATGCCCGCTACATGCTGGCGGTCGATGCGATCTTGTCGGCCGACTTGAACGCCCAGGTGAAGGCCGGCGACGTCATCGCCCGTATCCCGACCGAAAGCGCCAAGACGCGCGACATCACCGGCGGTCTGCCGCGGGTGGCGGAGCTGTTCGAGGCGCGGCGGCCGAAGGAGGCCGCGGTCATCGCCGAGATGGCCGGCACCGTGCAGTTCGGCAAGGACTACAAGAACAAGCGCCGGCTGAGTATCGTGCCGGCCGATGGCGGCGAGCCCGCGGAATATCTCATTCCCAAGGGCAAGCACATCCATCTGCAGGACGGCGATACGATCGAGAAGGGCGATTACATCGTCGACGGCAATCCTGCGCCGCACGACATCCTGGCGATCAAGGGCGTCGAGGAGTTGGCAAACTACCTCGTCAACGAGATCCAGGACGTCTACCGGCTGCAGGGCGTGGGGATCAACGACAAGCACATCGAGGTGATCGTTCGCCAGATGCTGCAGAAGGTCGAGATCACCGATGTCGGCGAGACCGACATGATCCACGCCGAGCAGATGGACAAGCTCGAGTTCGACGAGATCAACGCGCGCTTCGTGGCCGAGGGCAAGAAGCCCGCGGTCGCGCACCCGGTCCTGCTCGGCATCACCAAGGCGTCGCTGCAGACCCGCTCGTTCATCTCGGCGGCGTCGTTCCAGGAGACCACGCGCGTGCTCACCGAGGCTGCCGTCAACGGCAAGGCGGACACGCTCGACGGGCTCAAGGAGAACGTCATCGTCGGCCGCCTGATCCCGGCCGGCACCGGCGCAATGATGGGCAAGCTGCGCGAGGTTGCGACCAAGCGCGACCAGCTCATCCTCGACGAGCGCGAGAAGGAGGCGGCGGCGAGGGCCGCGGCCGTCGCGCCGGCTCCCGCTCCCGTGGAGCAGCCGGCGCTGCCGGCGGCGGAGTAGAGCCCGCCTTCGATAGCAAAGACGCAAAGGCCGCCCTTGCCGGGCGGCCTTTTTGCTGGCCGCGATCAGCGGAACGGATTGGTGACCAGGACCCCGGCGATCTCTTGGCCGTCTGACATGTCCTCCGACAACACCTCGCGGCAGCCAAGCGCGCGGGCAGCCGCGACGATCACTGCGTCCCCATAGGACAAGCTGGACGCAATCTTGATCTCCATTGCGGAGCTCATCACGGCGAGCGTGATGTCCTGCACCGGAAACCGCAGCCAGGTGCGAACAAGGCTGGCGGCGATTTCATGCGACAGCGCGTCCGGGCGGCTCTGCCGCGTGGCCTGGACGTAGAACTCCTGCAACACCTGCACAGAGAGAGCGTGATCTCGCTCGTCGAGCAGCGCAATGGCGATATCGCGCTTTGCGCGTTCTCGTCGGTCGCGGCTGATCGAGTAGAGCAGGATGTTGGTGTCGAGAAAGGGCGTGGCGGCTATCCTCGGCGGTCGTGCAGCTTGTCTCTCGGCAGCCGATCTGCGGCACGGAACTCTCGAATGCGCTCACGCAACGCGCGTTCCTCGCGGACAAGCTGGTCGGCGCTTCCCTGGTCCGACGCAAGCTCGACGAGAAACCGCTTTACGAGGGCGGAGACGGACGTGTCCTGTTCGGCGGCCTTGATCCGTGCGCGCCGATAGACGGCCTCGTCCACGGAAACTGTGATATTCTTCATGTTTTCACAGTATCACAGCCTACCGCTATTTTCAAAGATGAGGCTTGGCGTTCGGCGAGCCAGCCACTGCGCGAAGCCGCGACGGAGGAGGCCATACACCGCCGCACTCAAGCGAGCGCTTTCCAGGGCGGTGGCGCAGGGTGAAGCGGCTCACCGCACTTCTCCGCCAGGCTGCTGTCGCGTTAACGATCGCACGCGGTCGCGGCAGCCGCGAAATGCCAAAACCTCAACATTTTCGGCCCGTTCTTCCTTGACACCCCACCGAACCGCCGATAAATACGCGCCACTTACGGCAGGCGGTGAGCTTCGCCAGTCGGAACGGTTTTGCCCCGAAACCCGCTAAACCCTGAAGATCGTTGATC
>JAIESC010000230.1 GCA_019746355.1 Xanthobacteraceae bacterium
CCGTTCGCCGTCGCGTGCGGGCTTATACGGAGGCGGGGCAGGGGCGTCAAATGGCCTCTACCCCGGGTTGGCAACCGCCATGATTTGCTCCAAATATCAGTGAGATGGCCCTGTCCCGCCGGGGCCCGGTGTTACCCTTTGCCGCCTCTTGAACCGCATACCGACAGGCCTTTTCTCCGTGACCTTTGTCCTGACCGTCTCCATCCCTGGCCGCCTCGCCTTGCCTGAGCCCACCGCGACACGAGGATTTTGATGGCCGAGCAGCTGACCCCCGATCTGTGCGTCATCGGCGCGGGTGCGGCCGGCACCTCGGTTGCCAAGGCAGCCGCGGCGCTCGGCGTGCCCGTGGTGCTGATCGAGAAGGGCCGGATGGGCGGCGCGCACCTGAACACTGCCGATGTTCCGTCGAAGGCGATGATCGCGGCAGGCTCGCGCGCCGAGGCGTTCCGGGCGAGCGAGGCGCTCGGCGTCAAGGCCGCGAAGCCCGGCGTCGAGTTCGACCAGATGAACGACCACGTCCACCGCGTCATCGACACGCTCGCGGCCAACGACTCGAAGGAGCGCTTCACGGGCCTCCGCGTGCGGGTCATCGAGGGCGAGGCGCGCTTTCTCGACGGCCGCACGGTCGCGGTCGGTCCCGAGGAGGACGTCAAGTTCGAGGTCCGAGCCCGCCGCTTTGTCATCGCCACCGGTTCGAAGCCCGCGGTGCCGGCGATCTCCGGCATGGACCAGTGCCCCTATTACACCAACGAGACCATCTTCGATGCGCGCGAGCGGCCGAAGCACCTGATCGTGCTCGGCGCGGGCTCGAGCGGGCTTGAGCTCGCGCAGGCGTTCCGCCGCCTTGGCTCGGAGGTGACGGTGTTGGAGATTGCGCCGCAGCCGCTCGCCACGGAGGACCCGGAATGCGTCGCGGTCGTGCTCGACGCGCTGGCGCGCGAAGGCGTCACCATCCGCAGCCACGTGAAGGTCGAGCGGGTACGGACGCTTCGCCAGCGGGTCGAGGTTGTGCTTGCCGGCGCCACTGAGGAGACCATCCAGGGCACCGAGCTCCTGGTCGCGACCGGCCGGCAGCCGAACATCGAAGGCCTCGATCTGGCCGCCGCGCGCGTCAAGCACGACGAAACCGGCATCACCGTCAACAAGCGCTTCGGCACCAGCAACCGCCGCATCTACGCGATCGGCGATGTGACCGGCCTGTCACAGTCGACCCATGCCGCCGAGCATCAGGCGGCGCTCTTGATCAAGCACCTGATGTTCCGCCTGCCGGTCACCCTGCGCGCCGACGAAATTCCGCGTGTCACCTTCACCGAGCCGGAGCTCGCCCATGTCGGCCTCGACGAGAAGGACGCGCGGGAGCAGTTCGGCGCGGTCCGGCTGCTGCGTTGGCCCTATTATGACAACGACCGCGCCCAGGCCGGACGCGAAATCCGCGGCCATATCAAGGTGGTGACCGACCCCAAGGGGCTGATTCTGGGCGTGACCATCGTTGGGCCCGCGGCGAGCGAGCAGATCAGCGCCTGGACGCTCGCCATCAGCCATGGCCTCAATATTCGCGTTTTTGCCGAGCTCGCGGTGCCCTATCCGACCTATACTGAGATCGGAAAGCGGGCCGCCATCTCCTTTTTCGCGCCCAATTTATCGACTTCATGGCTGCGGCGCTTCCTGAACGTGCTACGGCGTCTGGGATAGACGGGCTTTTGGTCCGATGACGCAGGACGACACAGCAGCGACGGCAACACCTGGTCCGGCGCCCTCCGGGCCCGGTTCGGCGCGGCTTGGCCTGTCGGGCAAGCTCCTGATGCTCACGATTCTGTTCGTGATGCTCGCCCAGGTGCTGATCTATGTGCCGCTGATCGCCAACTTCCGCCTGAATTGGCTGAATGACCGCCTGGCCTCCGCCCACACCGCGGCGCTGGTGCTCGATGCAGCGCCGAGCGGCATGGTGCCGGACACGCTGGCGCGGCAGATCCTCAACAGCGTCGGCGCGCGTGCGGTGGCGATGAAGATGGGCACCCAGCGCCGCCTGCTCGCGGTCTCCGACATGCCGCCGGAGGTCAGCCACGAGATCGACATGCGCAACGTGTCCTGGCGCCGCGCCATCGTCGACGCCTTCGACACGCTGCTGTGCAGCGACGGCGACGCGGTGCGCGTGGTCGGCCCCGCGCCGATGGGCGGCGATTTCCTCGATATCATTCTCGACGAGGCCCCGCTGCGGGCCGCGATGCTGCGCTTCTCGACCAACATCCTGCTGATCTCGCTTTTGATCTCCGTCATCACCGCGGCGCTGGTCTACCTTGCGCTGCATTATCTGCTGGTGCGGCCGATGCGGCGCGTCACCGCCAACATCATGGCGTACCGCGCCGACCCGGAAAATCCGGCCCGCGTGATCGGCACGTCCGGCCGGCGCGACGAGATCGGGCTCGCCGAGCGCGAGTTGGCATCGATGCAGTCGGAGCTCGCCTCGCTGCTGCAGCAGAAGAGCCGGCTTGCCGCGCTCGGGCTCGCGGTGTCGAAGATCAACCACGATCTGCGCAACCTGCTCACCTCCGCGCAGCTGTTCTCCGAGGGGCTGGCGCATCTGCCGGATCCGCGCGTGCAGCGCTTCGCGCCCAAGCTGATGCGGGCGCTGGAGCGCGCCATTGCGTTCTGCGAGTCGACGCTCTCCTACGGCCGCGCCCAGGAGCCGCCGCCGGACCGGCGGTCCGTCGAGCTCGAGCCGATCGTCGAGGAGGTGCGCGACACGTTGCAGCTTGCGGACTCCCGCATCGGCTGGATCACCGCGATCGAGCGCGGCCTGGTTGTCGATGCCGACGCCGACCAGCTTCTTCGCGTCATCCTCAACCTTTCGCGCAACGCCGTGCAGGCGCTGGAGACCCGGGCGCCGAACGATCCGGCGCGCGACCAGGTGCGGATCTCCGGCCGGCGCGAGGGCGCGGTGGTGGTGATCGAGGTCTCCGACACCGGGCCGGGCTTTCCGGACAAGGCCAAGGCCCACCTGTTCCAGCCGTTCCAGAGCTCGGCGCGCTCGGGCGGCACGGGGCTCGGCCTCGTCATTGCCGGGGAGCTCGTGCGCGCCCACGGCGGCGAGATTGCGCTGGTCGAAGGCACCATCGGCGCGACCTTCCGGCTCACCATCCCCGACCGCCCGGTGGATATCGAAGCCCACCGCCCGGTCCGGGCGAGGGCCTGACACCCGGCCCAACCAACGCGCATGTCAGTTGGGTGCACCGGCCTCAACAAGTCATGGCCGAGACAGGTCCGGCCATGGCGGCTGTGATGCCGGGCGCGCGGAAAATGCGGCCGATTTCGCCCGCCCGGCGCCCGCGGCCGGCGTTTTCCGGCCCGCCCTTGCCAATGCGGAACGAAATCGCTAGCTCTAGCCGCGTTTCGCGCCCTTGAGGCCGGAACTTCCCTCGCGGAACGGCAAGCGCCCGTAGCTCAGCTGGATAGAGCACCAGACTACGAATCTGGGGGTCAGGAGTTCGAATCTCTTCGGGCGCGCCATAGCGGGCGAGATGACGGCGATGCCGTTTTCCACCATCCGCTCTTTCGACGGCCCCTCCCGATCGGCCGGCAAGATCAGGCAGACGATATCTCTGCTGGTGAATTTTAGATCGCCACGCACCCTCCATTCTCGTTCCCACGAAAAGTCCCGCAGCCACGAATTGCCATGGTATTCGTTGATGTACAGCGCGGCCGTCGGGAGCCGGTTCATCAAACCTGGGTCGCGTCTACTTCCGTTGCATTAGACGCGCCGCGCGGCAGCACGGCAGCCTCGCGCTCTGAGAGGCGGGCCATTCGTTGGTTCTGAACCACGTGACAAGGTGACAAGGTAACGAGGCGCCGGCGAGCCACTTCCCGAAGAAGAGCACGCTGGCGCCCGCCATGCCGAAGGACTCGGGTATGAGCACCTGTTCTTGGACAACATCATGCTCTAGTGGGAACACCGCCGGCGAATGCATGTTGGGCGTTTAGCCAACGGGAAACGTCACGCTTGACAAAGCTTGAACGTGATGCCCATGCCAACTTACATTGCCCAGTGGGTTCGTTGCTCTTCAGCATGCACCGTATTACGCAATGTGCCTATGTTCTGGATTACAACTTCGCACACATCGCCCGGCTTCATGAATATTTGCGGATTGCGGCCGAGACCGACGCCGGCCGGCGTTCCCGTCGCGATCACGTCGCCGGGCTGAAGCGGCATGAAGGCTGAGATATACGAGATACACGCCGCGACATCAAAAATCATGTCGCGGGTGTTGCCGTTTTGCAGTTCCTCCCCATTGAGAAGCAGTTTCAGCGAGAGATCAGAAGGGTCGCCTACCTGATCCGGGTGCCGTCGCGGGGTTGGTTGGAAATGAGGGTGGCGTAGTCTCCGAGATGTTCAACCTCGAATCATCCGGCGT
>JAIESC010000171.1 GCA_019746355.1 Xanthobacteraceae bacterium
GCCGGCGCGCTCGGCATCAAGTTCTACACCGGCAGCATGTTCCCGAAGAGCTATCAGAACGTCGCCTTCGTGGTGCGGCGCGGCTCGTGGAACAGAACGCAGAAGTTCGGTTATGACGTCGCCGTAGCGCGCATTTCCGGCGGCAAGGCCAAGATCGAGCCGTTCCTGACCGGGCTCCTTGACGAGAAGGGCAACGCCTTCCACGGCCGGCCGACCTATGTCCTGCCGCTACAGGATGGCTCGCTGCTCGTCTCCGATGAACAGAACGGCGCGGTCTATCGCATCACCTACGGCTCGCCGAAGACGGCGGGTCGCTGACCGCAAGCCGCTGACCGCAGGAATGTCTGTTGTCATAACATGGTGGCGGTCGCTGGCCCTCGGGCTCGCGACCGCCGCTCTTTTCGCGGCCGGAGCGCCGGCGCAGGACGCCGCGCTTGCTGAGAAGCTTCAGCTTTGCGGGGCGTGCCACGGCGAGGACGGCAACTCCAAGATGGAGAAGATCCCATCGCTCGCCGGCCAGCCCGCGTTCTACACCCTCAACCAGCTTTTCCTGATGCGCGAGGGCGTCCGCAAGATCGAGGCGATGGCCGCGATCGTCAAGGATCTCAAGGACAGCGACCTCACGGCGCTGTCCGAGCATTATGCGAAGCTTGTGCCCAAGCGCAGCGATGAGCCGGTCGATCCCGAGCTCGCCAAGCGCGGCCGGCAGATCGCAACGCGGCAGCGCTGCGGCTCATGTCATCTGCCGACGCTGGCCGGTCAGGAGCAGATGCCGCGGATCGCGAAACAGCGGATCGACTATCTCGTCGAGGCGCTGAAATCGTACCGCGACAATCCGCGGTCCGGTGCGGATACCGCCATGAGCCCGCCGGTTGGCGGATTGCGCGACGCCGATCTCACAGCGCTCGCCCACTACGCCGCGTCGCTGTAGCAGCTTGCCGCGTCGCGATTGGCCGGACAAATTCATTGCGTCATTTGCGAGGAAAGGCAGGTCATGATCGGCAAGCGCATCTATTCGGGTTTTGCCAGCGAGGAGAACGTCGGCTACGCGCGGGCTGCGGTGGTCGACGACTGGGTGTTCGTCTCCGGCACCACGGGCTTCGATCCGGAAACCAAGCAGTTTCCACCCGACGCGGTCAGCCAGTGCGAGAACTGCTTTCGCAACATCGAGCGCGCGCTGAAGGAGGCGGGGTCGAGCCTCGAAAACCTGGTGCGCGTGCAGATCTTCCTCGCCAACCAGGAGGATTTCGCGCGCGTCGCGCCGGTCATCCGCAAGCACTGCTATGCGGCGCGGCCGACCAACACCACGGTGTTCGCGCGCATGGTCATGCCGCAGATGCTGGTGGAAATCGAAGCGACGGCGAAGATTGGTCGGTAAGTCGCTGCCGGAGCAGGTCCCAGTTGGCTTGGGTTGCGGGCCACAACGGTGGCGTCATTGCCGGGCATAGCCGTCCGAAGGACGGCGTCGCTTCGCTCGCCTATGGGCGAAGCGCCGTGACCCGGCAATCCATGAGCCGGTGCGGCGAAGGCAGTCGTAAGAGCGTGCGTCGTTGCGCCACCGGATGGACCCGCGGGTCAAGCCCGCGGGTGACGGCGTGCCTGCTGCGGGGGTGCGCTCCAATTCTAGCGGGAAATGTCCTAATCCCAGAACGCGAACGTCCGCGTCTCGATGCTTTCGCGCGGCGGCGCGCCGGGCGGCGTGTTGGGATCGTCGAACGCCGAATGCGCGGTGAAGCGCGTCTCGACGTTCGGATCGGTGTCGAACACCTTGAACACCAGCGCCTCGTGCCGCTCCATCTGCGGGAAGTGGTACCAGACGTGCTCGGGATGGTAGGCGATGTGATAGACCTCGCCGGTGCGGTCCTTGTAGCGCCGCTGCACCAGAATGAAGCCCTTTTCCGGGATGGTGCGGCCGTCGCACATGCCGAGCGGGTCGATCATCACCTTGCCGCGGATCGGCCGCCACACCTGGATGATCGCCCAGCGCTTCTTGAAGCGCCGCTCGGCTTCGGCGTCGCCGACGATCTCGCGCAGGCGACGCGGCGCGGATTTCTCGGTGTAGTCGTTGTGCACGCCCTTCACCGGCGGGCGCGCGCCGGTCGTCTGCTGCACCTTCTCGTCGCCGACGCGGATGGTGTGGTCGAACACCAGCACTTCGGACGCGCCGGCGTGCTCCTTGATCAGCTCCGCGACCTCCGGATCGTAGACGCCCTTGCGCTCGGCCGCGTCGGTGAAGTCCTTCATTTTGGTGTGATGGTCGGCGAACACGAAGCCGTGGGTGTCGAGCCTGAAGCTGTCGCGCAGCGGCCGGCCGTTGCGGATCGTCACCAGATGCTGCTGGTACTGCGGCGGGATTTCCTTGTCCGCCATCTCCGGCCAGTCGATGTAGCGCACCGGCGGCACGCCGGTGTCGACGATGTAATTCATCTCCGCCTGGATGGTGTCGGCGGACTGGCGTTCGGCCACGAGCTGCATGGAATTGCTCCTGCGCTGGATTTTGCTTCCGATCATATAGGCGCGCTATGCGCCGGCATCAGTGAATTCCGGTGATGGCTTCGATCACTCCACCTTGAGGCCGGCGAAGCGGACAACCTTGCTCCACTTCTCGGTCTCGGCAGCAAGAAATTTTCCAAAATCTCCCGGCGAGCCGGAAAACGGTTCGCTGCCGGCATGGGCGAGGCGGGTCAGAACCTCCGGATCGCGCAGCACCGCGTTCATTTCCCTGTTGAGCCGGTCAACGACTTCGGGCGGCGTGTCCTTCGGTGCACCGATGCCGAGCCATCCGGTCACGTTATAGTCCGGCAGCGACTCGGCGATGGCCGGAACATCCGGCAGCATCTTCGCCCGCGTCTTCGTCGTTACGCCGATCGCGCGGATCGTGCCCTCTTTGACATGCGGCAGCGCCGACGGCAGCGCGTTGAACATCACATGCGCCTCGCCGGTGATGAGCGCCGTGTTGGCGGCGGGCATGCCGCGATACGGCACGTGCACCATCCGGGTGCCGGTCATCATCCTGAACAGCTCGCCCGCGAGGTGGCTCAGATTGCCGGTGCCGCTCGAGGTTATGTTGATCTTCCCGGGGTTGGCTTTGGCATAGGCGATCAGCTCGGGAACGGTATTCACCGGCAGCGACTTTGTGACCAGCAGGGCGAATGCGTCGTCATCGATGCTCGCGACCGGAACGATGTCGCGCAGAAGGTTGACCTCCTGCTTCTCATAGAGCGTGACGTTGACGGCGTGCGGCGTGGCGACGAGGAGCAGTGTGTAGCCGTCGGCCGGTGCGCGGGCGACCGCCTGCAGGGCGATGTTGCCGCCGGCACCGGGACGATTGTCGATGACGACCGGCTGGCCGAGCCGCTGCGACAACGGCGTGGCGACGATACGTGCAACGATGTCGGGCGCGCCGCCGGCACCGACGAAAACCACCAAAGTGATCGGCCGCGTGGGATAGCTTTGCGCCACGCCCGATCGTGGCATGGCCATCAGGGCCGCGCCGCCCGCGGCGAGGCCGAGCAATCGGCGGCGGGGAATTTTCATTGCGCCCTCCCGATCTTTGTTGTGCGCCAAGTATGACACAGCGCCGGAAGGAGTGCGCTGCGAAATTGCCTGGCGCGAGGTCGCCCGCTTCAGGCCTTGTCGGAGGTTTCGGCTTCCGCGAGCTTGTCGCGCCAGTCGCGGCGCTTCATCACGAACGAGATCGCGGCAAGCACAAGGAG
Organism: Xanthobacteraceae bacterium; assembly: GCA_019746355.1. The sequence continues at coordinate 3,717 of JAIESC010000171.1, forward strand.
CCCGGCGCTGATCGCCAGCAACACGCCGGCGATCGGCCGGCCGTAGAAGATGCTCCACGAGCCGTTCGACATGATCAGCGACTGCCGCAAGCTCATTTCAAGCTGCGGCGCGATGACGAGGCCGAGCACCAGCGGAGCCGGGTCGAAATCGAACTTGCGCAGCAGATAGCCGACAATGCCCATCACCAGCATGATCCAGACGTCGACGATCGAGTGGTTCACCTCGTAGACGCCGACGATGCAGAACATGATGATCAGCGGATAGAGATAGGCGTAAGGGATCCGCAGCACGTTGACGAACATGCCGACCAGCGGAAGGTTGAGCGCCAAGAGCATCAGGTTGCCGACATACATCGAGACAATGAAGCCCCAGAACACCTGCGGATGCTCGGTGACGAGCTGCGGGCCCGGCGGCACGCCGTGAATGAGCAGGGCGGCCATCAGCACCGCGGTCACCGGGCCGGTCGGCAGGCCGAGCGCCAGCATCGGCACGAACGAGCCGGTGGAGGCCGCGTTGTTCGCGGACTCAGGCCCCGCGACGCCTGCTACCGCGCCCTTGCCGAACTGCTCCGGGTGTTTCGAGAGCCGCTTTTCCACGCCGTAGGACAGGAAGCTCGAGATGATGTGCGCGGAGCCCGGCACGATGCCGATGATGAAACCCATCACCGAGCCGCGCGCGATCGGCATCGCGGATTGCCGCCACTCGTCGCGGTTCGGCAGCAGCTCGCTGAGCTTGGGCGAACGCACCTGGGTGGTGACGGTCTTGCTCGGCGTCGCAAGGATCTCGCCGAGCCCGAACAGGCCCACGGCGACCGGCACGATGCCGATGCCATCGCCCAGCTCCTTGATGTCGAAGGCATAGCGGAAGTGGCCGGTCATCACGTCGATGCCGATGCAGCCGAGCAGGAGCCCAAGTCCGGCCATCAGCAGCGTGCGGACCAGCGACGTCGACGACATGTAGGCGAGGAAGATCAGGCCGAGCACGAGGAGCGCAGTGTATTCCGGCGGGCCGAAGCGCAGCGCGAAAGCGCCGAGCGGCGGCGCGATCACGGTGAGCGCGATCACGCCGAACGTGCCGGCGATGAACGATCCCACGGCGGCGATGCATAGTGCCGCTCCGGCGCGTCCTTTTTGCGCCATGGCGTAGCCGTCGATACAGGTCATCACCGAGGCGGCCTCGCCTGGGATCCGCATCAGGATCGAGGTGGTCGAGCCGCCGTATTGCGAGCCGTAGTAGATGCCGGCAAGCATGACGATCGCCTTGGTGGCGTCGAGGCCGAA
>JAIESC010000107.1 GCA_019746355.1 Xanthobacteraceae bacterium
CGCGCCGGAGTTGTCCGCCACGTCGAGATTGGTTTGCATCTGAATCATCAGGCGCCTCGCAATTCTTCTTTGCGCGTTTCGCGCTTAGTTCGCTTTGGACGTGGCGGCTTCCGCCTTCACGTCCCTTTTCTTTGATTCACGCTTGCCGGTGTCGCCACCGCCGATCACGTCTTCGATCTTCGCGCGCTTCTCGCCCTGGGTGACGATCCAGCGCTTGAGCTTGGAGATCGGCTTGTGCTCCTCGATCCACATCACGTCGCCGACCGAGAACTCGTTCTTCTCGTCGTGCGCGTGGAACTTGTTGGAACGGCGCACGGTCTTCTTCATGACCGGGTGCGTGAAACGGCGCTCGACCCGGACAATCACGGTCTTGTCCTGCTTGTCGCTGACCACCACGCCCTGGAGGGTTCGCTTCGGCATGAAATCCTCTTACTTCCTCTTCGCCTTGGCCCGGGAGGCCAGGCGCGGCTTGGTACGGTTCGATACGGGCGGACGCGGCTTCGGGGTCCGCTTGACGGCGGGACGCTCGGACTTCGTAGCCGTGGGCTTTGCCGCCGGCGCAGTCCCTGCCCGCTTCTGCTTGGCAATCGTCAGCATGCGCGCGATGTCGCGGCGCACCTCGCGCACGCGCGCGGTGTTCTCGAGCTGGCCGGTCGCCCGCTGGAAGCGCAGGTTGAACTGCTCCTTCTTGAGCTTGAGCACCTCGTCGTCGAGCTGGTCGACGGTCATGGTGCGGGCATCGGAAGCTTTCATGGCCTTCATCCTCGAACTTACGCGGCGATCCGCGACACAAAGCGCGTCTTGATCGGCAGCTTGGCAGCGGCGAGCGTCAGCGCCTCCTTGGCGAGATCGACGGAGATGCCGTCGACCTCGAACAGGATGCGGCCAGGCTTGACGCGGCAGACCCAGAGCTCGACCGAGCCTTTGCCCGAGCCCATGCGGACCTCGAGCGGCTTCTTCGACACCGGCACGTCCGGATAGACGCGGATCCAGACCTGCCCGGCGCGCTTCATATGGCGGGTGAGCGCGCGGCGCGCGGCTTCGATCTGGCGCGCGGTGACGCGATCGGGCTCGACCGCCTTCAGCCCGAACTGGCCGAACGCCAAATTCTGTCCACTGGTGGCGAGGCCGTGGATGCGGCCCTTGTGCGCCTTCCGGAACTTGGTTTTCTTCGGCTGCAACATAACGAAACCTCTTCTTGTCCTTTGTCCCGCGCCTTACGCGTCACGGCGCGGACGGCCGGCCTCGGCCTCGGCGAGGCGCTTATCCTGCGCCATGGAGTCGTGCTCCATGATCTCGCCCTTGAATATCCAGACCTTGACGCCGCAGGTGCCGTAGGTGGTGAAGGCGGTCGCGACGCCATAGTCGACGTCGGCGCGCAGCGTGTGCAGCGGCACCCGGCCCTCGCGATACCACTCCATGCGGGCGATTTCGGCGCCGCCGAGACGGCCCGAGCAGTTGATGCGGATGCCCTGGGCGCCAAGCCGCACCGCCGACTGCACGGCGCGCTTCATGGCTCTCCGGAAGGCCACGCGGCGCTCGAGCTGCTGGGCGATCGACTCCGCCACCAGCGTCGCGTCGAGCTCGGGCTTCCTGATCTCGATGATATTGATGACCACGTCGCTCGCGGTGATCTTGGCCACCTGCTTGCGCAGCTTCTCGATGTCGGCGCCCTTCTTGCCGATCACCACGCCGGGCCGCGCCGAGTGGACCGTCACGCGGCACTTCTTGTGCGGGCGCTCGATCACGATCTTCGACACCGCCGCCTGCTTCAGCGCGGTCATGAGCTCCTTGCGGATCTTCATGTCCTCGTGCAGCAGCGAGCCGTACTCGTTCTTGCCGGCGAACCAGCGCGAATCCCAGGTCCGGTTGATGCCGAGCCGCAGACCGATCGGATTGACCTTCTGACCCATGTTAGCTCCTTAAGCCGCTTTGGCCTCGACCTGACGCACGACGATGGTCAGGTTCGCGAACGGCTTCAAAATCTTGCCCATGCGGCCGCGGCCGCGCGGATGGAAGCGCTTCATCACCAGCGCCTTGCCGACATGCGCCTCGGCGACGATCAACTCGTCGACGTCGAGGTCATGGTTGTTCTCGGCATTGGCGATCGCCGACTCCAGGCACTTCCTGACGTCCCTGGCGATCCGCTTCTGCGAGAACTGCAGGTCGGCCAGCGCCGTCGCAACTTTCTTGCCGCGGATCAGCTGCGCCACCAGATTGAGCTTCTGCGGCGACACCCGCAGCATGCGGGCGACCGCCTTGGCCTCGTTGTCCGGCAGGTCTCGTTCGCGTGCGCTCTTGCCCATGATCGTGTCCTCAAACTGCCGTCATCAACCCGCCGGCGCCGCGGCCGGCTTGCGCGTGGCCTTGCGGTCGGAGGTGTGGCCGTAGAACGTGCGGGTCGGCGAGAACTCGCCGAACTTGTGACCGACCATCTCCTCGGTGACGTTCACCGGGATGTGCTTCTGGCCGTTGTAGACGCCGAAGGTCAGCCCGACGAACTGCGGCAGGATGGTCGAGCGGCGGCTCCAGATCTTGATCATCTCGTGCCGGCCGGACGAGCGCGCGGCATCCGCTTTCTTGAGCAGATAACCGTCGACGAACGGGCCTTTCCAAACCGAACGGGACATGCGGCGTTCCTTACGATGTCTTCTTGCGAGCGTGGCGGCTCAGCATGATGAACTTCTGGGTGGACTTGTTCTTGCGGGTCTTCTTGCCCTTGGTCGGGAAGCCCCACGGCGACACCGGATGGCCGCCGCCCTTGGTGCGGCCGCCGTGCGGATGGTCGACCGGGTTCATGGTGATGCCGCGGTTGTGCGGCATACGGCCCTTCCAGCGCTGACGGCCGGCCTTGCCGATCGTCGTGTTCATGTTGTCGGGGTTCGACACCGCGCCGACGGTCGCAAGGCAGCGGCCGTGCACCAGGCGCTGCTCCGACGAGTTCAGGCGCAGGATGACGTACTCGCCATCGCGGCCGACGATCTGCGCGTAGGTGCCGGCCGAGCGCGCGATCTGCCCGCCCTTGCCGATCTTGAGCTCGACATTGTGGACGATGGTGCCGACCGGCATGTTGCCGAGCGGCATGGCATTGCCCGGCTTGATGTCGACCTGCTCGCCCGCGACGATGGTGTCGCCGGCCGCAAGCCGCTGCGGCGCGAGGATGTAGGACTGCTCGCCGTCCTTGTACTTCACCAGCGCAATGAACGCGGTCCGGTTCGGATCGTACTCGATCCGCTCGACGGTCGCGGACTCCTCGCGGCGCGTGCGCTTGAAGTCGATGACGCGATAGGCCTGCTTGTGGCCGCCGCCGCGGAAACGGCTGGTGATACGGCCGAGGTTGTTGCGGCCGCCGGTCGAGTTCTGGCCTTCGACCAGGCCCTTCACCGGCTTGCCGGTGTGCAAGCCGGCACGGTCGACGATCACCAGGTGGCGCTGGCTCGGCGTGGTCGGCTTGTAAGTCTTGAGTGCCATTGTTCTACCCTGCCGTTACAGACCGGTGGTCACGTCGATGCGATGACCCTCTTCGAGGGTCACGACCGCCCGCTTGGTGTCTTGCAGCTCGCCCGGGCGGCCCTTGAAGAAGCGGACCTTGCCCTTGCGAATGAGCGTGTTGACGCTCTTCACCTTAACGTCGAACAGCTTCTCCACCGCTTCCTTGATCTGCGGCTTGGTCGCGGTGCGCGCGACCTTGAACACGACCTTGTTGTGCTCGGACGCGGTCGTCGCCTTTTCGGTGATCACCGGAGCGATCACCACGTCGTAGTGGCGCGGATCGGTGGTGCTCATTTGAAGCGCGCCTCCAGCGCATCGACCGCGGCCTTGGTCAGCACGAGCTTGCCGCGGCGCATGATGTCGTAGACGTTGATGCCCTGGATCGGCAGCACGTCGATGTTGGGGATGTTGCGCGCGGCGTTGCGGAAACCCGCCTCGATCTCCGCGCCGTCGATGATCAGCGCGCCGCTGTGCCAGCCGAGCTTCTCGAAGTTCGCCGCCAGCTGCTTGGTCTTGGCTTCCTTCACGCTCGCCTTGTCGAGCACGATGATGCCGCCGTCCTTGGCCTTGGCCGAGAGCGCGTGCTTGAGCGCAAGCGCGCGGACCTTCTTCGGCAAGCCGATCTCGTGGCTGCGGACCACCGGGCCGAACGCACGGCCGCCGCCGCGGAACTGCGGGACGCGGGCCGAGCCGTGACGGGCGCCGCCGGTGCCCTTCTGCGCGTACATCTTCTTGCCGGTGCGCCAGATATCGGCACGGTTCTTGACCGCATGTGTGCCCGCGCGGCGCTTGGCGAGCTGCCATACGACGCAACGCTGGATCAGGTCGGGACGCACCTCGAGACCGAAGATCGCGTCCGAGAGCGTGACCGAGCCGGCTTCCTTGCCGTCGAGCGTGGTGACCTTGAGATCCATCACGCACCTTCCTTCGGAGCGTCGGCAGCAGGCGCAGCCTCGGCCTTTGCAGCTTCGGATTTGGCCGGAGCGGCCTCGGCCGCCGGCGCCTTGAACTTGCCGGGCTTCGGCAGGTCCTTCGGCGCAGCCTTCTTCACCGCGTCGCGCACGGTGATCCAGCCACCCTTGTGACCGGGCACCGCACCCTCGATCATGATCAGCCCGCGCTCGACGTCGGTCTGCACGACGCGGAGGTTGAGCGTGGTCACCCGATCGGTGCCGAGGTGGCCGGGCATCTTCTTGTTCTTGAAGGTCTTGCCGGGGTCCTGACGGCCGCCGGTCGAACCGATCGAACGATGCGAAACCGACACACCGTGGGAGGCGCGCAGGCCGCCGAAGTTCCAGCGCTTCATGCCGCCGGCGAAGCCCTTGCCGATGGTGGTGCCGGTGACGTCGACGAACTGGCCGACGATGAAATGGTCGGCGGTGATCTCGGCGCCGACCGGGATCAGCGCATCATCGCTGACACGGAATTCCGCGATCGTGCGCTTGGGCTCGACCTTGGCGACGGCGAAACGGCCGCGCTCGGCCTTGCTCACGTTCTTGACCTTGCGGGTGCCGGCGCCGAGCTGGAGCGCGACATACCCGTCCTT
>JAIESC010000075.1 GCA_019746355.1 Xanthobacteraceae bacterium
CGCAGAAGCCCAGGTCTTCCAACTGGCAGAGCACGATATAAGTGAAGCAGTCATAGATCTCGGCGACGTCGATGTCCTTGTGATCGACGCCGGCCATGCCGAAGGCGCGGGGTGCGGCCTTGGCGGTGCCGAGGGTGGTCATGTCCAGTCGCTGGATGATGGCGCTCGGCGAGTCCGGATGGCATTCGGCAATGCCCATGGTGTAGACCGGCTTCGACTTTAGGTCGCGTGCGCGCTCGCTGCTGCTGATCACGATGGCCGCGCCGCCGTCGCTTTCCAGGCAGCAGTCGAACAGCCGTAGCGGATCGGAAATCATGCGCGAGTTTTGGTGCTGCTCCAAGGTAAGCTGCTCGGTCATCAGCGTGTTTTCGTTAATCGTTGCGTGCTCGCGGATGGTCACCGCGATCTTGCCAAAATGCTCGCTCTTGGTGCCGAAGGTCTCCATGTGCCGCCGTGCCATAGGGGCATAGAGCTGCACGGGCGCGATCTGGCCGATCGGCATTTCGAATTCGCCCACGGTGCGGAACTGCGGCAGTTGTTGGACACGGCTGCCGATGCGCGCGCCAGAATAGCCATTGCGGCGGATCGGGATCAGCACGTGGTTAGCGATGCCGGCGACGATGGCGCCGACGGCATTCTGGACTGCCGCCATGCAACCGGCTCCGCCGAGGGCGTGCTGGCTGAAAGGCGCAGGTCGGCGATCCCGAAATTGGTGATGAAATCCTCGGCAACCGCCGAGCCAGTGGCTTGTGGAATGACCCCGTCGATGTCCTTGGGGCTAAGCCCAGCGTCGGCGATCGCTTCCACCTACGCCTCCATCTGCAGCGCGGTCTCGCTCTTGCCGGAGCCGCGGAGATAAGCGGTTTCGCCGATCCCGCTGATCGCGCATTTCTCGAATAGGATGTACGGCAACGTTTCCTCCCTTTGGCCGCACGAGAGGCGCCGGACGAATGGCGCCGGACGACACAGGTCACGCGGCCGCCCAGCCTTGCAGCACCCCGGCCTCGCTCCGACAACGCTCCGGACCGCCCAGCACCTGGCGGTCGAAGGTGATGCGCTTGTACCAGAAATGCAGGCCCAGCAGGTCGGTGAAGCCCATGCCGCCGTGCACCTCGGTCGCCATGCGCGAGACCTCGCGCGTGACTTCGCCCAGATGTGCCTTGGCGTGCCGTATCACCAGCGGCGCGTCCTCTATTCCATGCTGCTGTGCATAGGCGGCGTACCAGACCAGAGAACGGCAGGGCTCCAGCATCGCGACCATCTCGGCGCACATATGCTTGACCGCCTGGAAGCTGCCGATCTTGCGCCCGAACTGCTCGCGCTCCAGGGCATACGAAATCGCCTGGTCGAGCATCCGCTGGCCCGCGCCCAGTGAGTCGGCGGCGATCATCAGGCGGCCGACGCCGACGACGTCGTTCGCAACCGCCAACGGCTCGTTCGCCGCATCCAGCACCCGGGCTTGCGCTCCGTCGAACGAGGCCTTTCCGAGCGGCCGAGTACGGTCGACGGTCTTACGCAATCCAAGCGCGACGCCAGCACCGTTTGCCGCAACCAAAGCCATGCGGCCGTCGGCCAGCGCCACCAGAAGGTCGGTGGCACCGCCGGGGTCGAGCAGGTGCATGGCCCTGCCGAAGAGTGTCTTGCCCGCAAGCCGCAGATCGGCGCCGCCGGTCGTGCCGGCCAGTGCCGAGAAGTCCACCGCAACGCGCCGTTCGCCTGCGGCGATCGCGCCCAGCATCTCCTCCTGCAGCGCGCCGTCGCCCGCCCGAGCAATGGCAAGCGGCGCCATCACACAGGCGCCGGCGAAGCCGTAGGGCGCCGCCAGATAGCCAAGCGCTTCGGCTACCACCGCAGCCTCCACCATGCCGAGGCCGGCGCCGCCGTGCGCTTCCGGCACACAAAGGCCGCTAAGCCCCTGCTCGCTCAAGCCGCGCGCAAGGCCCACGTCGAAGCCGCCGCCCTCGGCGGCAATGCGCCGAACCTCGTCCAGCGGCAGAGCGCGGGCAAGATAGCCGCGGACGGATTCATCCAGCATCTTCTGTTCGTCGGAAAGCCCAAACCGCATGATATTACCTCGCCGCCGCTTGCCCTTTCGGCTTTGGTTCGCGCGGCAGACCGAGGCCGCGCTCGCCGATGATGTTTTTCTGAATCTGGGACGTGCCGCCACCGATGATCAGGCCGACATCGTACATGTAGTCAATGTGCCAGGTCGTGGCCTCATCGTCGTCCTTGTCCTCGCCTTGCGGGTCGTACGACAAGCCGGCGGCGCCGAGCACGTCCACCGCCAACGACGAAAGGCGGTGACCCAGCATGGTGCCCACGTATTTCACGATCAGCCGGCGGACGCCGGAATCCTCGTCGTTCGCCAGGTCCGTGAGTAGGCGCATGCCGTGATACTTCCAGGCCAGCACCTCGGCCTGCAGCTTCAGCAGCCGTTCGCGGTATTCCGACAACTCAATGATGCGGGCACCGTCGATCTCGGTTCGCTCCATCAGGTTCTGGATACTGTTCAGGCGGTGCATGAGCTTGTTCGGGTCGCCGAGCAGCATCCGCTCGTATTTCAGCGTGATGTTGGCGACCCGCCAGCCGTCGCCGCGGCGCATAACGATCTGGTCAGCCGGGACGCGCACGCCGGTGAAGAAGGTTTCGTTGAACTCGGCGCGGCCGGTCATGGTGGTAAGCGGCCGCACCTCGATCCCCGGCGTCTTCATCGACAGCAACAGATAGGAGAGACCGTCGTGCTTGCCTTTGTCCGCCTCCGTCCGACAGAGCAGGAACATCATGTCGGCGTAATGGGCGGATGACGTCCAGATCTTCTGCCCGTTCACGACGAAATGGTCGCCCTCCAACTCGGCTCGGGTGCGGGCCGCGGCCAGATCGCTGCCGGAGCCCGGCTCGGAATAACCCTGGCACCAGATGGTTTCGCCGCGAACCGTGGTTTCCACCCACTGTTCTTTCTGGTCTTCCCGGCCCACTTCCAGCAGCGTCGGCACCAGCATGCTAATGCCCTGGTTCATGATGCCCGGATAGAGCCCCGCCTTGCTGAATTCGTCGGCGATGATCGCCGCCTCCACCACGTTCGGTGCGGCGCCGTAGCCGCCGTATTTCTTCGGTATGGTGCGCGCGAAATAGCCGCGCTCCAGCAAGAGCGCCTGCCAGTCCAGCGTTTTAAGGTTGGGGCGCTTGCGGCCGCCGCCGGTCTTCGGCGAGCGGTGGCCTTCCTTGGCCGCGAATTCACGGATTTCATGCTGAAGCGCCCTGTGGCGTTCGGAATATTCGAGGTCCATCTGCCATCTTCTCCTGTTGGGCCTTGGCGCCTTTTGCCGTCCGGCGGCCAAGCTTCGAGGCCTTCGTCAAGGGGAATTTTCCGGCTCTGCAGAAGCTCGGAGACGGTGCGCCAATTGATAATCGCCAACCCAGTTCGATCCGCTCCTCCGCCGTCGCCAGATGCTCGCAGCAGGCCGCCCAGGTCGCGTCCGAAATGCGGCCATCAGATCTGGATTAGCGCAATGTGAACCCTTCATACCCGTGCGCCACGACCTCCTCGCACTTCTGGCGGTACTTGGGTGCGCCGCCAGCATAGGCCATGAAGGTGCGCTTCTGGCGACCGACGACGTTCTTGTTGACGCCGGTGATCCAGGAATCGACCTGCATGGCGAGTAGCTTGTTGCCGGTGTCGTAGACGTGGGCCGTCCACTCGTCCTCGGCCTGGTGCGTCGCCTCGAGCCGCTTCAGGCCCTTGTCACGCATGTGCACCAGCATCTCACTGACGAACTCGACGTTCTGCTCGATGCAGCGTGGGATGTTGCAGAAGGTCGCCGCATTGTGCGGGCCGACCAGCGTCAGGAAATTGGGGAAGCCGGCGATGTTGAGGCCAAGATAGGTGTGCGGCCCGTCCGCCCACTTGTCCTTGAGCTTCTGGTCGCCCGTGCCCCTGATGTCGATGCGGTCGAAGGCGCCAGTGATGGCGTCGAAGCCCGTCGCATAGACGATCATGTCGAATTCGTAGTCGGCGTCCGAGGTCTTGATGCCCTTCTCCGTGACGCGCTCGATCGGCGTCTCGCGCAGATCGACCAGCTTCACGTTGGGCTGATTGTAGACCTCGAAATAGCCGCTCTCGAGCGGCACGCGCCGCGTGCCATAGCCGTGGTTGGTCGGGATCAGCTTGTCGGCGATCCTCTGGTCCTTCACGCGGGCGCGGATCTTCTTGATGACGAATTTGGTCATCTCGTCGTTGGCTGCCTTGTCGATCAGCGCGTCGCGGAAATTGCCCTGCCAGAAGGAGAAGCCCGGCTCATTGTAGAGCTTCTCGAACGCCGCCGCGCGCTCCTCCGCCGACAACTCCATCGCGTTGCGATGGTCGGCGGCATGGATGAAGCAGCCCCAGGTCTCGCGGCAGCGCCTGAAAATGTCGTCGTAGCGGCTGCGGATGCCCTCCATCTCCTGCGGCGAGATCCGGCTGTTGCGCAGCGGCGTGCACCAGTTGGGCGTACGCTGGAACACCGTCATGTGCCCCACTGTCTTGGCGACCTCAGTGATGAACTGCACGCCCGAGGCGCCGGTGCCGATCACGGCGACGCGCTTGCCTTCGAAGCTGACGGGATGATGCGGCCACAGGCCGGTGTGATAGGCTTCACCCTTGAAATCGCCGACGCCCGAGATGGTCGGCATGGTCGGCGCCGACAGGGGCCCGATGGCGGTCACCAGGAAACGCGCGCGCGCCCGGCCGCCATCCTCGAAGGCGAGTTCCCATTCGCCCGCTTCATCGTCCCATGACGCCGACTTCACGCGCGCGTTGAAGGTGATGTCGCGGCGCAGGTCGAACTTGTCGGCAAGGAACTGGCAGTAGCGCAGGTTCTCGGGCTGGCCGGAGAAATGCTCGGCCCAGCTCCACTCCTTCAGCACCTCGGGCGAGAAGGAGAAGACATAGCTCCAGCTCTCCGAGTCGAAGCGGCAGCCGGGATAACGGTTCCAGTACCAGGTGCCACCGACGTCGCCGCCGGCTTCGTAGACGCGCACCTTGAAGCCGAGCTGCCGCAGCTTCAACAGCTGGTACATGCCCGACAGGCCGGCGCCGATGACGGCGACCTCCCAGCGTTCAATCGCGGTGCTCTTCACCATGGTATTCCTCCCTCAGGAGCGGCTCC
>JAIESC010000174.1 GCA_019746355.1 Xanthobacteraceae bacterium
CCGTTGACCTTCATGGCCGGGATGATCGCGTTCGGCGAAACGAGATCGGTGGTCGCCATTGGGAACCGGTCCGGGGGCGGGCTCTGACTGACAGGGGCTGGTTGAAAGGCGGCGGACCATAAGGACCGCCACCCGGCGCGTCAATGGCCCTCGGCCGGCATGGCGGGCGGGTCGATCCAGCCGATATTGCCGTCGGAACGGCGATAAACCAGGTTGACCCGGCCGTGGCTGGCGTGGCGGAAGACCATCACCGGAGCCCCTGTCATGTCGAGTTGCATGACCGCCTCGCTCACCGAAAGCTGCTTCAGCGAGGTGGTTGATTCGGCGATGATCACGGGGTTGAACGCCGTGACCTCTTCGCCGTCCTCCTGCCCCGGTGCGGCAATCACATAGTCCGGCGCGGTCGCGAGCAGATCGTCAGCGGCATGGTTGTTGCTGCGACCATTGGCGTGATCCTTGAGGCGGCCGTGATAACGGCGCAGCCGCTTCTCCAGCTTCTCCGCCGCCTGATCGGCGCTGAGATAGGCATCCGCGGCCATCGAATCGGCGCGCAGCACGATGCCGGAGTCGAGGTGGACGACGCATTCGGTGTTGAAGCCGAATGCCTCCTTGCCGACGGTGACGTGGCCGGAGAAACCGCCGTCGAAATACTTGCCGAGCGCCTCCAGAACGCGCGCGCTGATGCGCTCGCGCAGTGCCTCTCCAACCTCGATGTTTTTTCCTGAAACGCGAAAGGGCATTTGGTCGCCTCCGGTTTTTCTTGCCGCCGGCTTGTTGCGCCCGGGCGGAACCGTTTCCTCACACTGATTGACGTAGGAACCGCGTCGGGGCCTGTCAATGCAGCCTATCGTCTGGGATAGGAGCCCAAAATCCGCCCATTTCCGTTCGAGCGGAAACAATCAAAAATTGCTTCAGGCGAGCTCCGCGAGCTTGTCGCGCCGGCGCTGCACCGACGAGGGAATCCGCATCGCCTCACGGTATTTCGCCACGGTGCGGCGGGCGATGTCGATGCCGGCTGCGCGCAGCTTGTCGACGATGGTGTCGTCCGACAGCACGTCGTTGACGCTTTCGCCGTCGATCAGCTGCTTGATGCGGTGCCGCACCGCTTCGGCCGAGTGCGCCTCGCCGCCATTTGCTGCGGCGATCGCCGAAGTGAAGAAGTATTTCAATTCGAAGATGCCGCGGCTGGTCGCAACGTATTTGTTCGCCGTGACGCGGGAGACCGTCGACTCGTGCATGCTGATCGCATCGGCGATGGTCTTGAGATTGAGCGGCCGCAAATGCTGCACGCCGTGGGCGAAGAACGCGTCCTGCTGCTTCACGATCTCCATCGCAACCTTGAGAATGGTCTTGGCGCGCTGATCGAGCGCGCGCATCAGCCAGGTCGCCGACTGCAGGTTTTCGGCGAGATAGGCCTTGGCGCTTTCGTTGTTGGCATTCCTGGTCAGCTCCGCGTGGTAGCGCTGATTGACCAGGACCTTCGGCAGCGTGTCGGAATTGAGCTCGACGATGTAGCTGCCGTCCGGGCTCTGCCGCACATAGACATCGGGCACGACCGGCTGCACCGTGGTCGAGCCGAACGCGAGGCCGGGCTTCGGAACGAGCCTGCGGATCTCCGCGATCATCTCGGTGAGGTCGTCGTCGCCGACGCCGCAGATGCGGCGCAGCGACGCAAGATCGCGCTTGGCGAGAAGGTCGAGACGCCCGACCAGCGCCTGCATCGCCGGATCGAAGCGATCCTGCTCGCGAAGCTGGATCGACAGGCACTCGGTGAGATTGCGTGCACACACGCCGGGCGGATCGAAGGTCTGCACGATCGCCAGCACCGCTTCGACCTGCGCGATCGGCGCGCCGAGCTTCTCGGCGACCGTCGCAAGGTCGCCTACGAGATAGCCTGCCTCGTCGACCATATCGATCAGGAACTGGCCGATCATCCGCTGCACCGGGCTCATCACCGCCAGCGCAAGCTGCTCGGCGAGATGGTCGGCCAGGGTCGGCTCGGCCGACACGAAGGCTTCCAGATTGTAGTCGCCGTCGTCGCGGCCGCCGGTGCCGACACTGGCCCAGTCGGATGGCCCGATCGGCTGGTCGGCGCTTGCGCGCTGCGCGGACTGGTTGCTGTCGTCGGGAAACTCGTTTTCGAGATCGGTGCCGAGCCGCTCTTCGATCGCGCTCCGGCTCGTTTCCAGGCTGTCGTCGATGCGATCGGCTTGGGCCTCCGCCGTAGACCCGGAGCCGTCGCCGTCGAAATCCGCCTCGACCCCGTCGGGCGCGCCCTCGGTGCTGCCCGGCTCGCCCTCGGCGGCGCGCTCGAGCAAGGGGTTCTTTTCGAGCTCCCCTTCGACGTAGGCGGCCAGATCCAGGTTCGAGAGCTGCAGCAGCTTGATGGCTTGCATCAGCTGCGGCGTCATCACGAGCGCCTGGCTCTGGCGCATTTGCAGACGTTGCGACAGCGCCATGATTCCGACCGATTATGGTCCGGTTCTTGCTTATAGATTTCTAACGCGGTTGTATACCGCAATGCGGTATACACTCGTAACACACCCCACAGGCGACGGAATTTGAGCTTCGCTTGCGCATGTCCGGTGCGGAAACCCGATACCCGCCCCGGATCAGGTCCGGGGCAGGCTTTGTCCGGGGCATAGGCGAGCAAAGCGACGCCGTCCTTCGGACGGCTATGCCCTAGCTAGCTAGAGCCGGAACTCCTCGCCGAGGTAAAGGCGGCGGACTTCCGGATTGTTGACGATGTCGTCGGTGCGGCCCTCCATCAGGACCTCGCCCGAATAGATGATGTAGGCCCGGTCGGTGAGGCCGAGCGTCTCGCGCACGTTGTGGTCGGTGATCAGCACGCCGATCCCACGGTTGGTCAGGTGCCGGACCAGAGCCTGAATGTCGCCGACCGCGATCGGGTCGATGCCGGCGAACGGCTCGTCGAGCAGCATGTAGTTCGGCCGCGACGCCAGCGCCCGGGCGATCTCGCAGCGCCGCCGCTCGCCGCCCGACAGTGCGATCGACGGCGTCTTGCGCAGCTTGGTGATGTTGAACTCTTCGAGCAGCGCGTCGAGATCGCGCTGGCGCCGCTTCTTGTCCGGCTCGACCACCTCGAGCACCGCGCGGATGTTCTCCTCGACATTGAGGCCGCGGAAGATCGACGCCTCCTGCGGCAGATAGCCGATGCCGAGCCGCGCGCGCTGATACATCGGCAGCGCGGTGACGTCGTGGCCGTCGAGCTCGACGCGGCCGCGGTCGGCCGCAATGAGCCCGGTGATCATGTAGAAGATCGTGGTCTTGCCCGCGCCGTTCGGCCCCAGCAGTCCGACCGCTTCGCCGCGCCGGACATAGAGGCTCGCGCCCTTCACCACCTTGCGATTGCCGAAGGTCTTCTCCACCGCATGCGCGGCGAGGTAGCCCTGCGGCGCGCTCCTGTGCGGCTGCGGCTGCGCCGGCTGGCGGGTCGCTGCCCCGTTGTATTGCGCCCGCTGCGGCGCGCGCGCCTCGGCATGCTGGACGTAAGCTTGCGGCTGGGCCTGCGGTTGCCGGTAGGCTTCCTGATCGGCGTAGTACTGCGGCTCGGCATATGGCGCGGCCTGCCGCGCGTGGCCGTGAGTTTGGGTTTGGGTTTGGGCTTGAGCTTGGGCGTAAGCTTGCGTCGCGGCTTCCGCCGCGATGTCGTCGTCCTCGCCCGCGTATTTCTGCGCGCGCGGCTGTATGCGCTGCTCGGTGCGCGGCATCCAGTCGCCGCCGTTGCCGGCACCGATCGGCCCGCCCATCGTGGTCAAATTGATGCGGGATCGCCCGTCGGCTGCCGCCGGATGCCGTGCGCGCGCAGGTGCACGGCGACGCCGAAGTAGCGTGAGCAGGTCGTCAAGCACGTCCGCTGTCCAGCTCCACGGCTTGGTCCCGATTCGTGGGCCAATTCATGCCAATAGTCGCTTGCCCCCGGCCTTTCAACCAACGGCCCTGTTTATCGCGGAAAAAGCGGCGTTTCAGCGCGAGCCGCCTTTCGACCCCAGCCCGCCCAAGCCGCCCAGGCCACCCAAGCCGCCGCCCGCGCCCGGCTTGCTGTCGCCCGAGCCGCCGGGCTGGACCATCAGCTTGACCGGCCCTGAGCCGTCCACCCGCGACACCCCGCTCGTCAGGTCGACCACCAGGCGGTCGCCGCGCATCACGTTCTGCCCCTGGGTGACGACGACGTTGCCCTTGAGCGTCACGGTGTTCGACTTCACGTCGAACAACGCGCTGTCGCCGGTCGCCGTCTGATCCTTCTGGATGACGGTGACGCCGCCGGTCGCCTCGAGCCGGCTGATCTGCTGCGAGCCGCCGGGGCCCGGCGTCGCGGCCTTCACGGTCTGCGTGCCGCCCTGCTGCCCTTGCTGATCGTAGAACACCACCATCGACTTGCAGCGCATGGTGGTGTCGCCCTGCACCACCTTCACGTTGCCCGAGAAGATCGCCTTCTTTTCCTTGTCGCGCACCTCGAGCGACGCCGCTTCGATCTGCAGCGGTTGATTGCGGTTCTGCGTAAAGCCCTGCAGCGCGTTGTTGGGCGCATTGCCCTTGGCCGCGTTCGGCTGCGCCACGGCCTGCGCCGACACGAGCAACAGCGCGGCAGCCGCCGTCACCGCCATCGCGCGGCGACGGTCACTCGGCATGCAAAGTGCGGACAGCTCGATCATTTCTTCTCCGCCGGCGCGCCGTCATTGTCCTGGGCGGCCAGGTTCATCACCACATTGCCGATGAAGCGGACGATCTCGCCTGACTTGACGACCTCAAGGCGCTCCGCGCGCAAGGTCGCTTGCTGCGTGATCACCTCCACCGGCTTGTTGGAAACGACCTCACCGTTGGCGGTGTCGACCACCGCCTCCTTGAGCTTCATCTCATAGCCGGCCGACGACCTGAGCGAGATATCGTTGTTCAGCGTCAGAATGCTAGCCTTGCGGTCGAACAAGCCATCCTTGGCGTCGAGAAACATCGTGCTGCTCTTGTCCTCGGCCTCGACCTTGGCGCGCACGTCATGCAACTCGATGAGGTCGGGCCTGGTGATGTCCGTTGCCGCCGCCGTCGCCGTCAACTCGTACCAGCGCCGGTCGCGCGTATAGCCGGATAGCTTGGGCGCTTCCATCGTGATCTTCGTGCCGGAGACGACGAGGCGGCCGGCATCTTTCGGCAGGCGGACAAGAACCTTCAGCGGATCGAGCCA
>JAIESC010000242.1 GCA_019746355.1 Xanthobacteraceae bacterium
AGGCTGCGATTCTTGGTCCGTGGCGCTGTCCGCTGCGGGCGGCGGGCACCCGAGGGTCCAGGACTTAGGGATACATGATCGGACGCATCTTCACGGTCGGCGGCTTCACGCTGCTGTCGCGCATCACCGGCTTTGTGCGCGACATCGTGCTCGCGGCCATCCTCGGTGCCGGCCCGATCGCCGACGCGTTCTTCGTGGCGCTGCGGCTGCCCAATCATTTCCGCGCGATCTTCGCCGAGGGCGCCTTCAACGCCGCCTTCGTGCCGGCCTATGCCCGCATCCGTCAGCAGTCCGGCGCCGATCCCTCGAAGCTGTTCGCCGATCGCATCTTCACGCTCCTGTTCATCGTGCAGGCGGTGCTCCTGGCGATCGCGCTGATCTTCACGCCCGCCGTCATCTCGGTGCTGGCGCCGGGCTTCGCCCATGACGGCGAACGCTTCACGCTGGCGGTCGAGCTCACGCGCATCACCTTTCCCTATCTGCTGCTGATCTCGCTGGTCACGCTCTACGGCGGCATCCTCAATGCGCTCGGCCGCTTCGCGTCGGCCGCCGCGGCGCCGATCCTGCTCAATCTGTCGATGATTGCGGCGCTCGCGCTCGCGGTGTTCTTTCCGACCGCCGGCCATGCGGCGGCCTGGGGCGTGTTCATCGCCGGCTGCCTGGAGGTCCTGCTGCTGGTCGCCGACACTTCGCGCCAGGGCGTGCTGCCGGCGTTCCGCTGGCCGCGGCTCGACGAGGAGGTGAAGCTCTTCCTCAAGCGGTTCGGGCCCGCCACCATCGGCTCGGCCGAGACCCAGATCGCCCTGTTCGCCGACACCATCATCGCGAGCTTCCTCGTCACCGGCGCCCTGTCGGCGCTTTATTACGCCGACCGGCTCAACCAGCTGCCGATCGGCGTGATCGGCATTGCCGTCGGCACCGTGCTGCTGCCGGAGATGGCCAACCGGCTGGCGCGTGGCGATGAGGCGGGCGCGCGCCACGCGCAGAACCGCGCCATCGAGTTCACGCTTCTGCTCTCGATCCCGTGTATGGTCGCATTCCTGCTGCTGCCCGACCTGATCATGCGGGCGCTGTTCATGCGCGGCGCCTTCACCGCCGCCGATGCGGCGGCGGCGGGCGCCACGCTCCAGGCCTATGCCGTCGGCTTGATGCCGTTCGTGCTGATGCGCAGCGCCGCCACCACCTTCCTGGCGCGCGGCGACACCTGGACGCCGGTGAAGGCCTTGTTCTTCGCGGTGCTGGTCAATGTCGCGCTCAAGATCGCGCTCGCCGGCACGCACGCGCAGGTCGGCCTGGCCTTTGCGACCGCGATGGGCGGCTGGGTCAATCTCGTGCTGCTGGTCTGGTTTGCGCGGCGCGGGCGCCTGTTCGCCTTCGATCCGGAGGTGGTCCGTTCCGCGATGCGGCTCGCGGCCGCCGGGCTGGGGATGGCGCTGGTGCTCTGGCTCGCCGGCACGCCGGTCGGCGCGCTCACGGCGGGGAGGGCGCTGCAGAACGAGCTGGCGCTCGCGCTTTACGCGCTGATCGGCGCCGCCGTGTACGGCGGCATGGTGATCGCGCTGTTCGGCCGCCGCTGGTTCACGGGCTTCATGGCGCGCCGTTCGCCGCCGCCTGCGCCGCCGCCACCGCCGGAAATGGGCGGATAGCTTCAGTCTTCGTGTAGGATGAACCGCCCGGCAATCCAAGGTGGGGAATATCGCCATGGTCGCAGCACGGATGCCCTGGTGGACATGGACGTGGCCCGCATTGGCCTGGGCGGTTCTGTCGCTGACATTCTTTCTCGGCAGTGCGGGCGTTGTTGTCGCCGCCGCCGGCATCGTCCTGTTGGCCACCGTGTTTGCGGCCGTCTACCACGCGGAGGTGGTTGCGCATCGCGTCGGCGAGCCGTTCGGCACGCTGGTCCTCGCGCTGGCCGTCACGGTGATCGAGACGGCCCTGATCGTCTCGGTGATGATCGCGGCTCCGGCGGAAAAAGCCGGGCTGGCGCGCGACACCGTGTTCGCCGCGGTGATGATCGTGTGCAATGGCATCGTCGGCGCCTGCCTGCTCCTGGGCGCGGCGCGCCACCACGAACAGGGGTTCCATCTGCAAGGCGCCAGCGCCGCGCTGGCCGTGCTCGCCGCGCTCACCAGCCTCACGTTGATCCTGCCCAACTACGCGTCCCGCGACCTCGGCCCCCAATACAGCACGTCGCAGCTCGTCTTCGCCGGTGCCGTATCGTTGGTGCTGTACGGGTCGTTGGTGTTCATTCAGACCGTCCGGCATCGCGATTATTTCCTCCCGGTTCGGAGCGATGACCAGGAGGCGCACGCGCCTCCACCCGACGGCAAGACGGCGGCCTTCAGCGCCGTCATGCTTCTGGTCTCGCTGATCGCGATTGTCGGCCTTGCCAAAGCGCTGACGCCCGCGCTGGAACAGGGCATCGCCTCCCTTGCCGTGCCGAAGGCGGTGGTGGGGATCGTCATCGCCGCCTTGGTGCTGTTGCCCGAAGGGCTGGCGGCCGTCAGGGCGGCGCGGCTCAACCGGTTGCAGACCAGTTTGAATCTGGCGTTGGGCTCCGCGCTCGCGACCATCGGCTTGACGATCCCGGCAGTCGCCGTTGTTTCGATCATTATCGGGCAGCCGCTCGAACTCGCCCTGGACGGCAAGGATCAGGCCCTGCTGGCGCTGACATTGCTGCTCGGTGTGATCACCTTGGGCACCGGCCGGACCACGGTGCTCCAGGGCATCGTGCATCTGGTGATCTTCGCCGTGTTCTTGTTCTTTGCCGTGGTGCCGTGACGCAGGGCACGCCGTCCGTCCAGGCCGGCTCGAAGCGAAGAGGACGGCGCCATTACGTGTGCCGCCGGCTCACGGCCGCTCACGGCTCCTTCGGAGCAACAGATGGGCCGTCAAAGCCACCCGGCCGCGCGCGCGCCGTCGATCATCATCTGCTTGCGCATTGGCCCCTTGAAGTGAAAGAGCTTGGGCCGGTGTGCCGGGTCATCAACTTCGTGGGGCAGGCAAGCATAGCGTGATTCAGGCAGTGAACCAACCGACCAGCCGCCGCCCGCGATGACGTTGCGGATAGCTTCCTGGTCGCCGAACCAATGATGAAATTTCTCCGGCAAGCTCATGAGATTGTCGAGGCACGCCGACCAGAATTCCGGCGTCTTGGCGATGACAGCGCATGCTAGGTGCGGATAGACTTCGTTCAACGTGCGTCCTTCGTACTCACGCAAGTCCAGATTCATGGCGTGAGGGTCGAGCAGCATATCCTTGTTGAATTCCCGCACGCACACGCAGACGTCATGCTGGCCCAGTTCTGCGGCTGCGTCGATGCGATCCGTGCAAACCATATCGGTGTCGAGGAACAGCGTAGGCTCGCTGATGGGCAGTCCGGCAAAGCTGCGCAGCCGAAAGGTCATCAGGCGGCCGGTATCGCTGTCGAGCCGCACGACTTCATCGACGCCGGCCACAGCCGGGCTCGCCCCATCGGTGCATTGCGTGACGTGGACGTCAGGATTGTGCGCCCGAATCGAACGGACCAGAATTCTCGCCAGCACCGTCTCCTGTCCGACGTGAAGAAATGCGATCCGCAGCATCTAGCGTCGCTCACAGATCAATTTTTGATATTTGGGGGAATCGACGATGACGCGGGTCTTGAATTTCGGGGCCAACGCGTCCCATCCGGCATCCGGCACGCCCTTTCGCTTGTCGAAGATCAGGACTCCGTTGTTCCGCAAAGCGCGTTCAATATAGAGAACGTATTCGGTGACGGGATAGTGGAATCCCATCGAGATGTTCGAAAGGATGGCGTCGACGGGCTCATCATTGAGCGCCTCCACCCGAGGATTGCAGAACGCGATGTCGGCGGACGCCACGCCGTTGCGCTCGAGGAACGCGCGCGCGGTCGGATTGCTTGAATAGCCCGATCCCCGTTGAGCGAACCCATGCTGATGCTCATCGGATCGTTCGATGTCGATGAGGTACAGCCGGCAGCGGTGCCGCCGATAAAGCAGAAGCTCGAACATGCAGAGCCCGGGCCCGATGCTGGAAAGCGCGGTTATCGGAGAGAAATCGATGTGCTGACCGAGCACATCGACTTCACGCTCAATCTCTTCAATGACCGCCCTTGTAAAGGGCTGGGCGACGGCGACGGGCGCCAGAAACGACATGAGGGCGGCTTTATTGCCGCTTTCGAACCAGCTCACGAGCGCGCCGCCGCCGCCGAGCGAGATCAGGGCGGCGGTGCGCTGGAGCGCTAGGTCCGCGAGGTCCGCGGGGGAAAAATCCGCTTCAATGCCTTGCATGAATACCTCGCATGGCACGGAAATGTGAAGGCCTGCTTGTTTTGATGTCTGCGGGAGCGAAGTCCATGTCACCAGCTCATGACGAAATCGCCATCCAGCTCGAAACGGACCTCTGCCCCCCAAGATTTCAGCAACGTGACTGCATCGTCGTGGCGCAGCTTATAGCGTTCGGCGGCGCCAATTTTCTGTTCCACGATGATGGTAGGCTTGAGTTTGCGGATCGTTTGAGCGCCGCCCTCGACCACGAAATACTCGTAGCCCTCGCAATCGAGTTTCAGAAAGTCCAGAATTGTGAATTCAAAAGAGTCCAGCGTCCTGATCGGCACTTGAGTGGAACCTCGGCTATCTACAAAACTCCACCCACTGCATTCACTTGGAACGTCCATCGTCGCCGCGCCGTCGTGATTGCCTAGCGCACAATCGTGGAGGCGAACGCCTTCGCTGGTCACATTCATGACGAAGCACTCTCGATTTATCGGGAGAGGCTCAAATGCGGTCACTTGAGGGAAGCAATGTGACAGTACGCGGCTCCACAGGCCGCAGTGTGCCCCGACATCAACGGCGTGGCGGAACGTTTCGATAAAAGGAAATGCGAGCGCAAATTTTTGGAACTGATAGGTTGCTCCCCCCGCGAACTGTGGTCCGCGCTCGAGATACGGAATCAAATGGGTCTCGTGGTCTGGGAGCCAGAGGCCCGCCACTTGCTTGGGCATATTCGGAATGCTCCGAAGATATCAAAGTGTTGCTCAGGATCGCAAGTTAGGCCAAGACGAACATGTCCGCCAAGACGAACATGTCCGCTTGTGTCCCTGACTCGGCGTGCCGGGCCGTTTGCGGTTCGAGCCGTTACCGCCGCGTGGCGGAATGGAGCCGGCGACGCAAAGCGATTGCGGTTTCCTTGAGCAGACCCGGAGCGCCGCGCCGCCTCATGGCCGCGCCGCCACCGTCACTGCTGGCCGCTGGACTGCGCCCGTCCGCTTGGGCGCCGCCGGAGCCGCCGGGGCAGGGGTCGCCGCTGCCGGGGGTCGCGGCGGCGCCACCG
>JAIESC010000126.1 GCA_019746355.1 Xanthobacteraceae bacterium
TTCATACAAGCCATTGTACGGCATCGCAGGCAGCGACACCACAATAAGTAGACTAACTTACTGACCTATTAGTAAGTATTACTACATGAAGCAAATTGCTGCGCTCCCGCCTTCTGCTTTTTCGCCGGAGGACTTCGTTTTCGTAACGTCGCGCGTGCTGGAGCTTAGTCGTTGGAAGCGTGAAGAATTCAGAACACGCAAATTTGTCTTTGAAATCATAAGCAAAAAATTTTGACGGACTGACAGTTGGGCTTAGACCGTCAGTAGAAAACTTTTGTGCATAAAAATCAGCGCGTTACGATACGCGGAAACGATCGAGTGGGAGTAGAGCAGGATAGTAGAAGCGCAGTTTTAGCGTGGGATATCGTGAAAATGGCCAGATAATTAGAAGTTTCTTTTTAGCCCGTGAACTCGGGGTCGTTGCGCCTGCTCGACGCGGCAAGGCAGTGCAGTCCGGCTGGACAAGCGGCTGTGGACCCGCGGCCGCAGCCTTGACGGGCGCGCGCGGCAACTCGACGGCCCTGGCCGGGACGCCGGAGCAGGTGTCCGATGCGGTGCTGGACTACTACGATCTCGGCGTCACTACTTTCCTGATCCGCGGCTTCGAGCCGCAGAAGGACGCGATCGACTACGGCCTATCGCTGCTGCCCGCGACATGGCATGTCCTGGCCGCGCGCTCCGCCGGAAGAGTGGCCGCCGAATAGCCGACGATGGGGGCGTACGGAAAGGAAGCGCGCGCGGCGCCCGCTGTCGGAATGCATTTTTTGCTGTCCGGACCAAGAGGTCCGGCAAGATACGGCGCGGATGCCGTGTGCTCGGCGCAGTATGTTCGGCATCGACGATGATCTTGAGCGATGAGCTGCTTTGTGTTGGCGCCCATTAAACCCTGAGGTCCAGCGTGTGTCCTCTACGGCTACCCGTTCGAGATCCGGAGCGAAATTCCGGGCAACGGTCGAAATAGATGAAAAGTATGGCGCGGAAGCCATATTGCCGAGACGTTGGGGGCAAGATGAGGCAGCATTGCTCCTGGCGACCTCACGGGTCCCGGCAGACAAAGGAGGACAGCATGGATACGGTGTCAGCGGTCCGGCACGAGGCACGAACGAGCACCAGCCCAGAGTTCGACGCGGTCGTCATCGGCGCCGGCGTCGCCGGTCTGTATCAACTTTACAGGCTGCGCGAGCTCGGCTTGCGGGTCCGGACCTTCGAAACGGGCAGCGCGGTGGGCGGCACCTGGTACTGGAACCGCTATCCGGGCGCGCGCTTCGACTCGGAAAGCTGGACGTACGGCTACTCGTTCTCGAAGGAGCTGCTCGAGGAATGGGCGTGGGAGGAGCACTTCTCGGCCCAGCCCCACACCGAGCGCTATCTCAACTACGTCGCCGACAAGTTCGACCTGCGGCGCGATATCCAGTTCAACAGCCGCGTCGCCGCCGCGCACTGGCGGGAGGAGGCGCAAAGCTGGGAGCTCGTGCTCGAGAGCGGCGCGCGCCATTCGACGCGCTTTCTCGTCACCGCGATCGGCGTTCTCTCAGCGGCCGTGATGCCGACCATTCCCGGTATCGAGAGCTTCATGGGCCAGTCGTGCCACACCCAGCGCTGGCCGAAGGACGGCATCGAGTTCGCCGGCAAGCGGGTCGGCATCATCGGCACCGGCGCAACCGCGGTGCAGACGATCCAGACGATCGCCAAGACGGTCGGTCACCTGACCGTGTTCCAGCGCACCCCGAACTGGTGCTTTCCGCTGAACAACAGCAGGATCTCCCCGGAGGAGATGAGCGACATTCGCGCCCGCTATCCTGAGATCCTGGCGCGCTGCCGCGAGACGCCGAGCTGCTACGTCCACGGCCCGGATCCGCGCAAGACGCTCGAGGTGGCCCCCGAGGACCGCGAAGCTTTCTGGGAGAAGCTTTACCGCACGCCGGGCTTCGGCCAATGGCAGGCGAATTTCAGCGATATGCTGACCGACCGCGAAGCTAACGCGCTCGCCTCCGAGTTTGCCGCGCGCAAGATCCGCGAAAGGGTCAATGATCCCGTCGTCGCCGAGAAGCTGATCCCCAAGAACCACGGCTTCGGCACGCGACGGATCCCCCTCGAACGCGGCTACTACGAGGTTTACAACCAGCCGAACGTCGAGCTGGTCGACGTCAACGAGACGCCGATCGAGCGCATCACGCCGCGGGGCATTCGGACGTCGGACCGCGAGCGCGAGTTCGATATCATCATCTACGCGACCGGCTTCGATGCCATTACCGGCGCCTTCGAGCGGATCGATATCAGCGGCGTCGACGGCGTGCGGCTCAAGGAGGTGTGGAAGGACGGCCCGCAGACCTATCTCGGTGTCTTTGTCGCCGGCTTCCCGAACCTCTTGATGGCGATGGGTCCGCACGCCGGGCTTAGCAATTATACGCGCACCGCGGAATACAGCGTCGAGTGGGTCACAGGCGTGATCCGGTTCGCGACCGAGCGAGGGTTGAGGCGGATCGAGGCCACGCCAACTGCCGTCAATGAATGGACGGATCACGTCCTCGCTCTTGGACAAGGTCAACTGATGAATGAAGTCGGCTCCTGGATGACGGGCGTCAACCGCAACGTAGAAGGCAAGCAGAAGCCTCGGATCATGCGCTACAGCGGCGGACACCCTGCTTATCGTCAATACTGTGACGCCGTCGCTGCGGAGGGCTACCGGAAGCTTGCCTATTGAGCCGAGATTCGGCGGGACCACTCGGCCTCCTGAAGACACTCCGCGGTCGAAGGTGAGGGTGGGACTTCTCCACGATGACCAACGCCGCTCCCATCTCTGCCCCCTGACCTTCCAGTTAAAGGGCGCTCATCTCTCACGCGAAACGATAACCCAAAAAGTGGCCTTGACCGGATGCGTACGCTGATGAACATCCATGCCGCCAAGAGTCTTGAGTTCGGTGGCGTCCATATTCCGGGGCTCAACAGCGACACCATCCCGCGCACGCCGCCCACGCCACCCTGTCCGGCGCCCGACGGAATGATCGCGGGCGCAGAAGGCAGCGCGCTGCAGGCGTTCCGCGCAGACCAGGCCGAGGAGCAGGAGTGCCGTGCGCCCGCGATCGCCTGATCCTTTATGCGCCGACAGAGAAGAGCAACGGTCACAACCGGCCGCTGTCGCCATTCCTCGACCGTCTCGGGGCCATCTTGACGCGCCGCTCGGTCGTGCCGGCACGGTTTCTTCCCGCGGCCGCGGACGCTCGGAGATCCGCTCGGTCGAGTTAGAGCGTCTCGTCGCCGAGGCCCTGACCCTGATCGAGCGTCGCAATGCCCTGGAGCTGTTCCGCGACCAGGCCGCCGAGCGCTTCGAGGTCCATACCGGCTCGGCCTGGCGGCCGCGCACCGGATCGATGGTCAATCACCGCGCTCTCACGGCCGCAATGATCGACAGCCGGGAGTTCCTGGCGGCCCGGCGCCGGGCCGAGACCGAGCTGCTGGTGCCGGCCGGACCCAAGATCGCCTTCACCGGCGGTGTCGACTGCAACGACCACCAGTTGATCTGGGACACGCTCGACAAGGTCCGCGCCAAGCATTCCGACTTGGTCCTCCTGCACGACGGCTCGCCGACCGGCGCCGAGCGTATCGCTGCCCGCTGGGCCGACACCTCAGCCCGAGGTCGCCGGCGATGAAGGTCGAGAAGGTCGAATTGCTCGACTGGTAGGACAGCTTGCCGTCGATGTCGGAGGCCTTCAGCCCGGCATCCTCGATGGCGTTGCACACCGCCCAGGTGCCGAGCGCGCGTGCCGTCATTCCCGAGCCGCGCGTACGGGTCGTCTCGCCGACGCCGACGTACTTGTCGCGCAGGTACTTCGAACTCGTGGTGTCAGTCTCGGCCGGCATCGGCATGGAGTCCACCTCTTATTTCAGCCTGGGTTGCCGCCTATTGCCTCGCTCAGCGTAGTCGTAGGCCGCGCGCCGTTCGGTCACTGTCGCGTTAGGCATTGACGGCTGCTTGCGAAGGAACGACATCAATGCTGTCAGATCATCCATCGCTTGGCGTTTCTGACTGGTTTGGATGGGCCCGCACTTCTGCGACTGGGCTATGTCGAGCTGATGGTTGAATTCAGGCGGCAAGATCGAAGTCAGCGAGGTCGGGCGAGTTCATTTCCTTGCGGAAGCGATCGAAGCTCCAGGGCCACAGCGCGGGATTGCCATTGCGGTCGAGATACCAGCTTTGGCAGCCGGTCACCCAGACCGTGTTCTTCATGGCCTCGCGGAGTGCGACGTTAAAGCGGCGAGTCGCCTGCTCTTTCGGCATTACAGCGCGGCATTTCCCGCCAAGCACCAAATCTACGAGCTGCAATATGTAGGTGAGCTGAATCTCGGAGATCAGGATCACCGAGAAGTTGCCGATTGGGCTGTTGGGCCCGACCAGCATGAAGAAGTTGGGGAAGCCGGGCACTGCCACCGAGCGGTAAGCCTCATTGGCCTGTGCCCAGGCGTCGGTGAGGCGTCGGCCGCTCTCGCCTACTACTTCCATCGGCCGCAGGAAGGCATGTCCGTCGAAGCCGGTCGCCAATACGAGCACGTCCTGCTCATGCAGCACACCGTCCTTGGTCCGCACGCCACCTGCCTCGATGCAGTCGATGCCGTCGGTCACCAGCGCGACATTGGGTTTCTGCATCGCGGGATAGAACGTGTCCGACATGATCAGCCGCTTGCAGGCGGCGCGATAGTTGGGTGTCAGGCGTCGCTGCAGCTCGGGGTCGGCCACGTTCTCCTCGAGGTTGGTTCGGCAGGCTTCCTCGATCTTCCGCAGCTCGTCCCGGTCGCCGATGACAGCGCGCGCGAAGGTATCAACGAAGCGCGCCGACCAGAAATTGTATGATTGCTGCAGCCGCTCCGGGGAGGTGCGGTACATCGCCTTCTCGTCCTCGCTATAGGCGGGGTTGGCGAGCGGTAGAATCCACTGCGCGGTGCGCTGAAAGAGCGTCAATTTCGACACGGTATCCGCCAGAGCCGGAACGATCTGAACCGCCGTCGAGCCGGTACCGATGATCCCGACCCGCTTGCCCTCGAGCGGCACGGAATGATCCCAGCGCGCGGAATGGAAGCAGGCGCCCTCGAAATCGCCGAGTCCCGGGATGGCGGGATAAGTCGGGTGATGCAGCACCCCGGTGGCACAAATTAGGAAATCCACAACATCGGTGGCACCGCCCTTGATCGAGAGATGCCAGCGCCCGTCGCGATACTCTGCGCGTACGACCTCGCTGTTGAACCGGAAGTGGCTGTCGAGTTCGTACTTCTTCGCCACGCCCTCGAAATAGCCCCGGATCTCTGCGCCTGGGGAGAAGCGGTGCGACCAGTCGGCCTTCAGCTCGAAGGAATAGGCATAGACGTGGC
>JAIESC010000070.1 GCA_019746355.1 Xanthobacteraceae bacterium
AAAACGAGCGTCATGGAACCCGCAATTCCTGCTCCAGGTCCTCCAAATCGCGCGTTAACCTGGATTCCGAGCCGTGGCGGGCATCGCAGGCGGGTCGATCCACCCGATATTGCCGTCAGAACGGCGATAAACCAGGTTGACCCGGCCGTGGCTGGCGTGACGGAAGACCATCACCGGAGCCCCTGTCATGTCGAGTTGCATGACCGCCTCGCTGACCGAAAGCCGCTTCAGCGACGTGGTCGCCTCGGCGATGATCACGGGGTTGAACGCCGTGACCTCTTCGCCGTCCTCCTGCCCCGGTGCCGCGATCACATAGTCCCGCGCGGTCGCGTCAGCCGCATGGTTGTTGTTGCGACCATTGGCGTGATCCTTGAGCCGGCCGTGATAGCGGCGCAGCCGCTTCTCCAGTTTCTCCGCCGCCTGATCGGCGCTGAGATAGGCGTCCGCGGCCATCGAATCGGCGCGCAGCACGATGCCGGAGTCGAGGTGAACGACGCATTCGGTGTTGAAGCCGAACGCTTCCTTGCCGACGGTCACGTGGCCGGAAAACCCGCCGTCGAAATACTTCCCGAGCGCCTCCAGAACGCGCGCGCTGATGCGCTCGCGCAGAGCCTCTCCAACCTCGATATTTTTTCCCGATACGCGAAAGGGCATTTGGTCGCCTCCGGTTTTTCTTGCCGCCGGCTTGTTGCGCCCGGGCGGAACAGTTTCCTTACATTGAGGACGTAGGAACCGCGGTGGGGCCTGTCAATGCAGCGGATCGCCTGGGGGGTTCGAGCCTAAAATCCGCCCCTTTCCGTGCGAGCGGAAACAATCAAAAATTGCTTCAGGCGAGCTCCGCGAGCTTGTCGCGCCGGCGCTGCACCGAGGAGGGAATTCGCATCGCCTCGCGGTATTTCGCCACGGTGCGGCGGGCGATGTCGATGCCGGCTGCGCGCAGCTTGTCGACGATGGTGTCGTCCGACAGCACGTCGTTGACGCTTTCGCCGTCGATCAGCTGCTTGATGCGGTGCCGCACCGCTTCGGCCGAGTGCGCCTCGCCGCCATTTGCTGCGGCGATCGCCGAAGTGAAGAAGTATTTCAATTCGAAGATGCCGCGGCTGGTCGCAACGTATTTGTTCGCCGTGACGCGGGAGACCGTCGACTCGTGCATGCTGATCGCATCGGCGATGGTCTTGAGATTGAGCGGCCGCAAATGCTGCACGCCGTGGGCGAAGAACGCGTCCTGCTGCTTCACGATCTCCATCGCAACCTTGAGAATGGTCTTGGCGCGCTGATCGAGCGCGCGCATCAGCCAAGTCGCCGACTGCAGGTTTTCGGCGAGATAGGCCTTGGCGCCTTCGTTGTTGGCATTCCTGGTCAGCTCCGCGTGGTACCGCTGATTGACCAGCACCTTCGGCAGCGTGTCGGAATTGAGCTCGACGATGTAGCTGCCGTCCGGGCCCTGCCGCACATAGACGTCGGGGACGACCGGCTGCACCGTGGTGGAGCCGAAGGCGAGGCCGGGTTTCGGATTGAGCCGCCGGATCTCCGCGATCATCTCGGTGAGGTCGTCGTCACCCACGCCGCAGATGCGGCGCAGCGACGCCAGATCGCGCTTGGCGAGAAGGTCGAGACGTCCGACCAGCGCCTGCATCGCCGGATCGAAGCGATCCTGCTCGCGAAGCTGGATCGACAGGCACTCGGTGAGATTGCGTGCGCACACGCCGGACGGATCGAAGGTCTGCACGATCGACAGCACCGCCTCGACTTCCGCGATCGGCGCGCCGAGCTTCTCGGCGACCGTCGCAAGGTCGCCTGCGAGATAGCCGGCCTCGTCGACCATATCGATCAGGAACTGGCCGATCATCCGCTGCACCGGGCTCATCACCGCAAGCGCAAGCTGCTCGGCGAGATGGTCGGCCAAGGTCCGCTCGGCCGACACGAAGGATTCGAGATTGTAGTCGCCGTCGTCGCGGCCGCCGGTGCCGACATTGGCCCAGTCGGATGGACCGATCGGCTGGTCGGCGCTTGGGCGTTGCGCGGTTTGGCTGCTGTCGTCAGGGAACTCGTTTTCGAGATCGGTGCCGAGCCGTTCTTCGATCGCGCTGCGGCTCGTCTCCAGGCTGTCGTCGATCCGGTCGGCTTGAGCCTCCGCCGCTGACCCGGACCCGCCGCCGTCGAAATCCGCTTCGGCCGCTTCTGGTGCGCCCTCAACGCTGCCCGGCTCGCCCTCGGCGGCGCGCTCGAGCAAGGGGTTCTTTTCGAGCTCCCCTTCGACATAGGCGGCCAGATCCAGGTTCGAGAGCTGCAGCAGCTTGATGGCTTGCATCAGCTGCGGCGTCATCACGAGCGCCTGGCTCTGGCGCATTTGCAGGCGTTGCGACAGGGCCATGATTCCGACCAATTATGGTCCGGTTCTTGCTTATAGACTTCTAACGCGGTTGTATACCGCAGCGCGGTATAAGCTCGCAACGCCTTCCACAACCTACAGAATTTCTAGATTCTCGCGTTGCGCATGTCCTTATCGGAAAACCGGTGCCCACCCCGGATCAAGTCCGGAGTGGGCCTTTTCCGGGACACGCGCTAGAGCCGGAACTCCTCGCCCAGGTAAAGGCGGCGGACCTCCGGGTTATTGACGATATCGTCGGTGCGGCCCTCCATCAGGACCTCGCCCGAGTAGATGATGTAGGCCCGGTCGGTGAGGCCGAGCGTCTCGCGCACGTTGTGGTCGGTGATCAGCACGCCGATCCCGCGGTTGGTCAGGTGCCGGACCAGGGCCTGAATGTCGCCGACCGCGATCGGGTCGATGCCGGCGAACGGCTCGTCGAGCAGCATGTAGTTCGGCCGTGACGCCAGCGCGCGGGCGATCTCGCAGCGTCGCCGCTCGCCGCCCGACAGCGCGATCGACGGCGTCTTGCGAAGCTTGGTGATGTTGAACTCTTCGAGCAGCGCGTCGAGATCGCGCTGGCGCCGCTTCTTGTCCGGCTCGACCACCTCGAGCACCGCGCGGATGTTCTCCTCGACATTGAGGCCGCGGAAGATCGACGCCTCCTGCGGCAGATAGCCGATGCCGAGCCGCGCGCGCTGATACATCGGCAGCGCGGTGACGTCGTGGCCGTCGAGCTCGACGCGGCCGCGGTCGGCCGCAATGAGCCCGGTGATCATGTAGAAGATCGTGGTCTTGCCCGCGCCGTTCGGCCCCAGCAGTCCGACCGCTTCGCCGCGCCGGACATAGAGGCTCGCGCCCTTCACCACCTTGCGATTGCCGAAGGTCTTCTCCACCGCATGCGCCGCCAGATAGCCCTGCGGCGCAGTCCGGTGCTGCTGCGGCTGCGCCGGCTGGCGCGTCGCGGCGCCGTTGTATTGCGGCCGCAGCGGCGCGCGCGCCTCGGCGTACTGCGCGTAAGCTTGCGGCTGAGCCTGCGGTTGCCGGTAGGTTTCCTGATCAGCGTAATACTGCGGCTCGGCATATTGCGCCGCCGGCTGCGCGTAACCGTGAGCTTGGGCATGAGCTTGGGCCTGAGCGTGCGCCTGAGCCTGATATCGGGCTGCCGCTTCGGCCGCGATGTCGTCGTCCTCGCCGGCGTATTTCTGCACGCGCGCCTGCATGCGCTGCTCGGCGCGCGGCATCCAGTCGCCGCCGTTGCCGGCACCGATCGGCCCGCCCATCGTCGTCAGATTGATGCGGGATCGCCCGTCGGCCGCTGCCGGATGCCTCACGCGCGCAGGGGCGCGGCGACGCCGAAGTAGCGTGAGCAGGTCGTCAAGCACGTCCGCTGTCCAGCTCCACGGCTTGGTCCCGATTCGAGAGCCAATTCATGCCAATAGTCGCTTGCCCCCGACCTTTCAACCAACGGCCCTGTTTTATCGCGGAATCGGCGGAATTTCAGCGCGAGGAGCCGCCCTTCGACCCCAGCCCGCCCAAGCCGCCCAGGCCACCCAACCCGCCGCCCGGGCCCGGCTTGCCGTCGCCCGAACCGCCGGGCTGGACCATCAGCTTGACCGGCCCCGAGCCGTCCACCCGCGACACGCCGCTGGTCAGATCGACCACCAGGCGGTCGCCGCGCATCACGTTCTGGCCCTGGGTGACGACGACATTGCCCTTGAGCGTCACGGTGTTCGACTTCACGTCGAACAACGCGCTGTCGCCGGTCGCCGTCTGATCCTTCTGGATGACGGTGACGCCGCCGGTCGCCTCGAGCCGGCTGATCTGCTGCGAGCCGCCAGGACCGGGCGTCGCAGCCTTCACGGTCTGTGTGGCGCCCTGCTGGCCCCCTTGCTGATCGTAGAACACCACCATCGACTTGCAGCGCATGGTGGTGTCGCCCTGCACCACCTTCACATTGCCCGAGAAGATCGCCTTCTTTTCCTTGTCCCGCACCTCGAGCGACGCCGCTTCGATATGCAGCGGCTGATTGCGGTTCTGCGTAAAGCCTTGCAGCGCGTTGTTGGGCGCATTGCCCTTGGCCGCGCTCGGCTGCGCCACGGCCTGCGACGCGACGAGCAACAGCGAGGTTGCCGTCGCCACGGCCAGCGCGCGGCGACGATCCATCAGCATGCAAAGCGCGGACAGCTTGATCATTTCTTCTCCGCCTGCGCGCCGTCATCCTGGGCGGCCAAGTCTTGGGCGGCCAAATCTTGGGCGGCCACGTCCATGACCACGTTGCCGATGAAGCGCACGATCTCGCCGGATTTGACGACCTCGAGGCGGTCCGCGCGCAAGGTCGCTTGCTGCGTGATCACCTCCACCGGCTTGTTGGAAACGACCTCGCCATTGGCGGTGTCGACCACCGCCTCTTTCAGCTTCATCTCATAGCCGCCCGACGACCTGAGCGAGATATCGTTGTTCAGCGTCAGAATGCCACGCTTGCGATCGAACAAGCCATCCTTGGCGTCGAGAAACATCGTGCTGCTCTTGTCCTCGGCCTCGACCTTGGCGCGCACATCATGCAGTTCGATGAGGTCGGGCTTGGTGATGTCCGTTGCCGCGGCCGTCGCGGTCAACTCGTACCAGCGCCGGTCGCGCGTATAGCCGGAGAGCTTGGGCGCTTCCATGGTGATCTTCGTGCCGGAGACGACGAGGCGGCCGGCATCTTTCGGCAGGCGGACAAGAACCTTCAGCGGATCGAGCCACGAGACGAACCAGGTGGTGCCGAGCGTGAGCACGATCACCACCGGCAGCGCGATGCGCAGGAACCGCACCCGCCGGCTGTGCCGCGCGGCGCGCGCAAACGCGCGCGCCATGTCGCGCCCGCTGTCGACGACATAGCGGTGGCTTCCCGTTCCTTCGACTGCGGACGTGGTGGACAGGCGGAACTCCCCCGCGATTCAACGCGCCCCGGCGGCGTTCATCTTACGTTTCAGCGGCTTAAAAATCCGCTGCGAATATGTCGCGCTCGCGGCCAAAGGCCGTCAGGAATGCGCGAAAATGTCCTCGGCC
>JAIESC010000190.1 GCA_019746355.1 Xanthobacteraceae bacterium
CAGCACGAATCACCATCCCAATCTTGAATCACATCGTGACTCTTGGCGTCTACCTACTAACCTAGCGCCTATGAGGCTACGCCTCGCGCCCCGGAATGACGGCAGTGTGAGTTACCTCACCTCGAAAATCTTCCGCTCGGTCTTGTGGATGCGGTCGGTGCTGTTGCCGGCGACGATGTAGTTGTCGCAGACCATCACGAACAGGTTCGGTGTCTCGAAGCCCGGATGCACCGCAAGGCACATGCCCGGCTCGATCTGCATCGGCTCGTCCACGCGGATGAGCGGGCGCTCGACCATGTCGTAGCCCTGGCCGTGGCTGTAGAGCCGCAACTCCGGCGGCAGCCCCCTCGCCTTCATGAACTCGTCGTGCTGCCGCGCGATCTCGCGGCATGACGCGCCGGGCTTGAGCAGGCTTGCCGAACAATCCTGCGCCTCCACCGTCTGCGCGAAGCTGTCCTTCAGCTCCTGCGACGCCTTGCCGAGCACGATCGTGCGGCCGACCTCGGTGAAATAACCGCCCGGGCCGTTCACCTCGACCAGGAAGGTCATGTGGTCGCCCTTCTGCAGCACGCGGTCCTGGAAGTGCCGGCCCATCAGCAGCGACGGCTTGCCGAGGGGGTTCGACGCGCCGAGGTAGATGCCTTGCGAGGAGCCCTGCGTCCACCCGTAGCCATAGGCCATGGCGGTGACGTCGACGTCGCGCATGCCCGGCTTGATCTCCTGCACCACCTTTTCGAACACCTTGTCCTGCATCTCGGCGGAGCGGCGCAGCAGGTCGAGCTCCTCCGGGCCCTTGATCGCGATCAGCCGATCGATCTGCTCGGTGATGTCGATGACCTTCAGCCCCTCGAAGCCTTCAAGGATGCCGTTCACCAGCTTGTGCGGCATGGTCTCCGGCAGCACGAAGCCGATGGTCTTGTAGCCGCGCTCCTTGATGAGTTCGCGCACGATCTCGGCGTGATAGCCGGTGGTGTAGCGCACCGACGAGAAAAACGGCGTGAGGCGGAATTCGCCGACGCCGCGATGATACGGATCCTTGCCGTCGAGCCTGCGGCGGCCGCCGAAGTTGCCCTGCTGCACGATGGTCATCAGGTCGTCGGCGTGGAACACCACGGTGCGGCCGTAGCCGTTGTGGGTCGGAATGTCGGTGAACCAGCGCGCGTGCCCGCCGAGCCAGTCCTCGGTGTGATAGGCCACCAGCGCCTGGATGCCGCGCTCGCGCATCAGCTTGCGAACCGCGTCCCAACGGCGGTTCATCTCCGCGTCGGAGACGCGGACGGCAACACGTTCGGTCGTCATGAAAAGCTGCTCCGGCTGGTGAATAGGCGCGGCCGGTCAGGCCGCGGTCACCACCCGCACCCGGACCGTATCGTCCTGCAGCAGCTTATCGAAATATTCGATGGTTCGTCCAAGCCCTTGTCGGAGCGGCGTGCGTGGGACCCAGCTCAAGACCTCCTGGGCCCTGGAAATGTCCGGCCGCCGCTGCTTCGGATCGTCCTGCGGCAGCGGGCGGTGCACAATATTGGAACGCGAGCCGGTGATGCCGAGCACCATGGTGGCGAGCTCGAGCATCGTGAACTCGCCCGGGTTGCCGATGTTGATCGGGCCGGTGACGCCGTCGTCCGTATCCATCAGCCGGACCAGCCCGTCGATCAGGTCGTCGACATAGCAGAACGAGCGGGTCTGCGAGCCGTCGCCGTAGATGGTGATGTCGCGGTTCAGCAGCGCCTGGACGATGAAGTTCGACACCACGCGCCCGTCGTTGGGGTGCATGCGCGGGCCGTAGGTGTTGAAGATGCGGGCGACCTTGATCCGCAGGTTGTGCTGCCGCCGGTAGTCGAAGAACAGCGTCTCGGCGCAGCGCTTGCCTTCGTCGTAGCAGGAGCGCGGGCCGATCGGGTTGACGTGGCCCCAGTAGTCCTCCGGCTGCGGGTGCACCGCCGGATCGCCATAAACCTCCGAGGTCGAGGCCTGCAGGATCGAGGCCCGCACCCGCTTGGCGAGGCCCAGCATGTTGATCGCGCCGTGCACGCTGGTCTTGGTGGTCTGCACCGGATCGCGCTGATAGTGGATCGGCGAGGCCGGGCACGCCAGATTGTAGATCTGGTCCACCTCGATATAGAGCGGGAACGTCACGTCATGGCGCATCAGCTCGAAGCGCTTGTTGTCGAGCAGGTGCTCGACGTTGCTGCGCGTGCCGCTGAAGAAATTGTCGACGCAGATGACGTTGGCCCCCTCGGCCAGCAGCCGCTCGCAGAGGTGCGAGCCGAGGAAGCCGGAGCCGCCGGTCACCAGAATGCGCTTTTCAAGGTGCATGGCGCGCGACGTGCGCGCGCAATGATCCGGATCGATGTAGCCCATGCGACCCCGCGCCTCCCCTCAACCGGTTCCCTCAGAGGTGGACCAGTTTGGTTAACGCGGAGTTAAGGATTGGGCCGCCGGTGTGGCTGCCGCGGCGGGCAGGCTAGTTCGCCTGCTCCTGCGACGCCTGGCAGGCCGGCAGGTGCTCGATGCAGAAGAAGCTTTCAGCCGAAGGGCCCCAGATCCGCAGGTTCATCTCGAGGCCTGCAAGCGGCGACGTCTTCAGCGACTTCGGCAAGCCGAACAGCGACGCATCAGCATGCCGCCCGAGCGCCAGCACGCACAGCGCCACGAGCAGCAAGGTTCTGATGGTCTTCTTGGTGGTGTTGGACACAGTCCGTCTCCCGGATTTCCCCGACAGCGCGGACTATGCAGCGCAAACGTCTGCAATCCCGTTGGAATTTGCGGTCGACTTTTAGCCGACGAATTATCGAGGCGTTAACCGCACGGCTAGCCCGCGGACTTGCTGAACCTGCGGGCGATCTGGTTCACGTACATCGCCGTCGGCCGCAGGATGAGCAGGTCGGCGACCAGCGCCGCCATCATGGAGAAGGCGCTGAGCCAGCCGAACAGCCGCAGCGACGGCAGGTCCGAGAACACCATCACCGCAAGCCCGCAAGACAGCACCACCGAGGTCAGGATCAGCGCCGGTCCGACCAGAATGGTCGCCTGCTCGACCGAGACGCTGGGATCGAGCCCCGGTCTGCTCTCCAGCCGCAGCCGGTTGAGGAAATGGATGGTCGCGCTGAGCCCCAACCCGAACGACACGGTCAGCGCCACCACGCTGGCGAATTGCAGGCCCTCGCCGAGGAGCCACAGCACCGTGCCGGACATCACCACCGGGAAGATGCCCGGCAGGATGCTCACCAGCATGACCGCGAACGAGCGGAAGGCGAGCCCGATGAAGGCCGCGACGAAGATGATTTCGATGGTCAGCGCGCGGTTGAGCTTGCCGATCATGTCGGCGCTGTTGCGCGCAGCGATCGCCGAAAGCCCGGTGACCGAAATCTCGTAACCGGGGTGCGCCTTGCGGACGGCGTCGAGCGCCTTGTCGAGCTTCTCGATCACCGGCAGAAGCTGGCTCGCATCGACGTCGGGGATGCGCCCCGACACGACGACCGCGTCCTTCTCGGCGGAAATGAACCGGCGCGTCAGATGCTCGGGCAGGATGTCGACATACTGCTTGAGGGTTTCGAGATCGGCCTTGCCGGCCTTCTCGGCAAGCCAGCGCCGCAGCGAGTCGAGCGACCAGACGTTGCCGACGCCGGCCTGCTGCTCGACGATGGTGTGGACCGCGGCAATCGTCGAAAGCGTAGGCGCGTCGTAGAGCCCGGCTCCCTTCGGGAGTTCGATCAGGATGTCGATCGGGTTCGCGCCGGTCAGTTTGGCGTCGAGCCGGCCCGAGGCCTCCACGGCCTGCCGCTTGTCCGGCACCTGGTCGGCGAGACGATAGCGCGGCTCGAGCGTCGCATAGATGAAGGAGAGGCCCGCGACCACCAGGAGCGCGATCAGGCTGTAGAGCCCCGGATGGCTGACCATGCGCCGGGCGATCCAGCTGCAGAAGCTCCGCAGCACCTGGACGCCGAGGTCGGAGCCCTTGGTCTCGACCGAGAACTTCGCTTCCTTGCGGATCAGGAGCACGCCGAGCACCGGCACCAGCGACAGCACGCCGACGAGCGCGATGACGGTTGCCATCAGGCCGGCTTCGCCGAAGGTGCGGATCAGGTCGGAGCTCGAGAACATCAGCGCGATGAACGAAATGCCCGCGGTGCCGTGGGTCAGCACGCAGGCCGGGCCCACCACCAGCACCGCCTCGCGGAACGCCTGGTACTTGTCCATCCCGGCGATCAGCCGGTCGCGCGCCGCAAACGTGAGCTGCATGCTGTCGGAAAAGCTGATCACCATGATCAGCGGCGTCATCACGTTGAGGAACATGTTGAGGCTGAAATTGAGCCAGCCGAACGCGCCGAGCGACAGCAGGATGGCGATCAGCGGCGGCGCGGCGGCAATGATCATGAACGACACGCGCCGGAAGAAGGCGATCGCGATCAGGCAGCCGGCGACGAAGCCGATGGTGTTGTAGAGCATGCTGTCGCGCTCGACCGCGTTGCGGATCTCGAGCTGCATGGTCGGCACGCCGGCGAGCTGCGCGGTGAGGCCGGTCGAGCCAAGATCCTCCTGCATGGTCTTGCGGATTTCGCCGATCGTCGTGTTCAGCCCCTTGCCGCCGACGACCGCGGGATCGAGCGCGAGCACGATCAGCGCCAGCGTGCCGTCCTCGGACAGGAGCTTGCCGCGGATGATCTCGTTTGCGAGGACGCGCTGCACCAGCGCGTCATAGGCTGCGCCGGTCGGAAGCTCGTCCGGGAACACCGGCGCCGGAATCTTGCCCGGCTCCGGCGGCTGGCGTGCCGAGAACAGCGAGATCAGGCCGCGCACGCTGTCGATCAGTTGCAGGTCGGTGACGAGGTCGCGAATCTTCTCGATCGACTCGCGCGCCATCAGGTTCTTGCCCTCGACCACGACGAGCACGTCGTACTCGGTCGACGGAAAGCGCTTGGTCACCTCCTCATACTGGCGGAACTCCTTGGTTTCGGAACGAAACAGCTGGCTGAGCGAGTCATCGACCTTCAGCCGTTCGACGCCCAGCGCCGCAACCACACACAGCAATGCCAGAACGATTGCCGACAGGATCGGCGCGCGCAGTGGGATGAGGCCGATCCGCTCCAGCCCATAGGCGAGGTTGTGCAGCTTCCGCGGGGCGGGAGTCGAGGCGGGAGTTCCTTGGGCCGCCACAATTGGCGCGGAATCTTTTGTGGACACAGGGGTTCCTTCCGGCTTGTCCTGCCTTGAGGCGTTATGACGCTATTACGGTGGGTGCGCGATAGACCAAATCTGGGGGATCGTGGGCGGAGCCGGTGTTGTACACTGATTGGCGGCGGCTGGAACCGGGCAAGGACCAGATCGTTGTTTTCTTTGGACAACCATTTGGGCTTCGCTGTGAAATTCCAGTGAAGCGGAGGCGGTTGATGCGTCGCGGGGTGTTGTTGGTTCTGGGTCTGCTGACGGCGGCCATGGCGCTGGCTGCGGTGCCCGCACCCGTGCAGGCGCGGGACCTGCCCAGCGCGTTGCTCGGCGTCATCACCCGTCCGCTGGGCGCAATCTTTGGTGCGCCGCGATATAGCCGGCGTTCGTACCGGCACCGCCGTGCGGCGGCGAGCCGCTCGCGCGCCGTCCGCGCCACGCCCGCGCAAGTCCAGGCCGCGCGGGCAGCGGCAG
>JAIESC010000220.1 GCA_019746355.1 Xanthobacteraceae bacterium
TTCGCAGGCATAGCGTGCCTGCCGTCAGGCAGAAATTCCACTTAGCGCCCTGTGCAAAATTCCGGGACCGGCTCTGAGCTTATCACGGCCCGTTTAGGTCGGTCAGCGGCTGCATGCTTTTTGAAATCCACTATTACGATGAGCAGGCTCGTTAAGGACGTCCAATGACACTGAAAATCGCTCTGCCCGATCTGATTTCCAACTCTTACGTTCCTGCCGACGCCGCTGTCGAGCTCGGCTTCTTTAAGAATGAGGGCATCGACGCTGAAGTTGAGATGATCGTCCCCGTCGACGAAGCCTACGAAGCAACGTCGACATCATCAAGCGTGATCTTCCTTGCTATGACGCGAACATCGATCCCGAATTCGTAGACGGAATGAATGCGTTTTCACGCGACGCCGGAATATTAAGTGGCAATCCGTCATATGAAGACGTCGTAGCCGTGCAGTGTTCCAGATACTGGAAATCGAACCAGCGCCTTACAGAATCGTCATCGGCAGTGGCGCTGGATGGCTGTGCGATTAGTTTGCCTTGCTCCGAAATAGGTTCTGCACCGGTTGGTCTGATGCTTGCTGCGCCTGGCGGTTGCGATGAGAGGTTGCTTGCTATCGCGGCTGGCTTGCAGGATTTTTTAGAAAATACCGGACCAAAAACGCAAGCCTCGTTGAGGCGCTTCAGGGACAGTGGCTGACTAAACGTTCGGAGACGTCCGTTGATTTCGGCGGCACCGAAAGTCAGAAAGGCAAAGGGCGTTTCTTCTCGACTGTACATTCATCACCCGCATTCCGCCGCCAACAGTGGCGGCATGCGTGAGTTTTAATGGCTGGCAATGCTCGGTAATTGGCGACGGAGCATGGCTCACAAAAAAACCGCAGCAAAGTGTCGCGGCGTTACCCGCGCCGCCGCAAACCCCCGTTGTCCCGTTGCAGGAGGCCGAATATCAGGCCCGCCTCGAAAAGACGGCTGGTACCGTCGTGGCGAAGATCGTGAAAATGAAGCTCGTCGATCTCGAGGTCGGCGCATTGGCGCCGGACGATTTCATCTTGTTGCATGGCCGTCGCGACTGCGAAGCGAACCATGCGCCCCACCGGAATTTTCTGACGTTCGTTCGTTTCGAAGCCGGCAATAATCTGGTCGAGTTCTTCCTGGGTAGGGCGCCGGTCGCGTTCATTGCCTTTGCCGACAAGGGCGAGCCGCCCGAGGGCAATTCGCGCGCGGCTCAATTGGAGCCAAGAGGCCGTGAACGGCAGCAGCGTGTGAGTAAATTGCCTTGATGTAGCCCGGGTCCATTGCGACGGTGACGGGGCCGGCGCCCTCGGCTGCGCGCTCTTTGCCAAACTTGATTGGACGCTCACGATCGAGTTCTCCGATAAGCAAGTGTCCGCTGCGTTCGTCAAGAACCTTTAAACTGGCATCTTTCGACCGGCCAATCTTCTTGCCGACTTCCTGCAGATCTGCCCGATGAAGCGCAATTAGATCACCCACGAGCTTGGTATCGCGCGACCGCGTCGTTGCAGGTTCCTGGCGGTCAATACGCCGCTCGATATCGAGAGCCCATTCTGCCGCATCTGTCCGGCGTCGGAAGGTTTCATTGACAGCCTTCCCCTTTCGCCGAATCTGGGCGCGCCACGAACCCGACTTTAATCTGCTAAAGGTAGCCACAGCGTGTGCGCTCCGTGTGCACTGAGGCGTCGAAAACCCGGAAAAATCGTCGTATGGCGTCGAAAAATGAGTGCACACGACAGGACCTAACGATCTGATCGCGTTGAAAAAATGCATATAAATCAATCGCATAGATTTGCCGTCGCACCGATGATGGAATGGACCGACCGGCACTGCCGGTTCTTCCATCGCCTTTTGACGCGGCACACGCTCCTTTACACCGAGATGGTGACGACCGGCGCGGTGCTGCACGGCGACCGGCAGAGGCTGCTCGGCTTCGATCCGGCCGAGCAGCCGGTCGCGCTGCAACTCGGCGGTTCCGATCCGGCGGCGCTCGCGCAATGCGCCCGCATCGGCGAGGATTTCGGCTATCGCGAGATCAACCTCAACGTCGGCTGCCCGTCGGACCGTGTGCAGGAGGGCCGCTTCGGCGCGTGCCTGATGGCGGAG
The DNA here is from genome assembly GCA_019746355.1 of Xanthobacteraceae bacterium. The sequence continues at coordinate 2,113 of JAIESC010000220.1, forward strand.
CCCGCGCTGGTCGGCGATTGCGTTGCGGCGATGAAGGCTGCGGTCGCGATCCCGGTCACGGTGAAATGCCGCATCGGCATCGACGAGCAGGATCCGGAGGCGGTGCTGCCGGCGTTCGCGGCGATGGCCGAGACGTCCGGCGCGGATGCCTTGATCGTGCACGCGCGCAAGGCCTGGCTCAAAGGGTTGTCGCCGCGCGAGAACCGCGATATTCCGCCGCTCGACTACGGGCTCGTCTATCGGCTCAAGGCCGCGCATCCGAAGCTGCCGGTCATCATCAACGGCGGCATTCCGTCGATCGAGGCCGCGCGCGCGCATCTCGAAAAGGTCGACGGGGTGATGATGGGGCGCGCCGCCTATCAGGAGCCGTGGCGGCTGCTGCAGGCCGATCCGGTCCTGTTCGGCAAGGCCGCGCCGTTCGCCTCGGGCAAGGACGCGGCGCTGGCGCTGATCCCCTATATCGAGCGCGAGCTGTCGCGCGGCGCGCGGCTCAATTCCATCACCCGCCACGTGCTGGGGCTGTTCCACGGCGTGCCGGGCGCGCGCGCGTTCCGCCGCCACCTCGCGGTCGAAGCCGTGAAGCCCGGCGCATGCGCGCAGGTCTTGGCAGAGGCGCTCGGCCTGGTGGTGGACAGGCCCGCGGAACTGGCGCAAACCGCCGCGGCCTGACGCCTCGCTCAGGTCTTTCCGGAGAACTCGATGCTGCTCGGCGTGCCGCTCGGCGAGCTGGCTTTGCTGGTCCTGGCCGTGGTGGTCGGCGGCGTTGCCACCGGCATTCTCGCCGGCCTGTTCGGCATCGGCGGCGGCGCGATCATCGTCCCGGTGCTCTACGAGGTGTTTCGCATCCTCGGCGTGCCCGAGGAGGTGCGGATGCAGCTTTGCGTCGGCACCTCGATGGCGATCATTCTTCCGACCACCATCCGCTCGTATCTGGCGCACCGGGCGAAGGGCTTCGTGCTGGCCGGCGTCATGCGGCAGTGGGCGTGGCCGGCCGTGCTCGGCATCGCGGCGGGCTCGGTGATCGCTTACTTCGCGCCGGCCGCGGTGTTCAAGGTGGTGTTCCTGGTGGTCGTGAGCATCATTGCGATCAAGCTCCTGTTCGGCCGCGACAGCTGGCGGATCGCCGACGATTTCCCCGGCCGCGCGGCGATGTCCGGTTACGGTTTTCTGATCGGCATCACCTCGTCGCTGATGGGCGTGAGCGGCGGGTCGATCTCCAACATGATCCAGACGCTCTACGGCAAGCCGCTGCACAATGCGGTGGCGACGTCGGCCGGCCTCGGCGTGCCGATCACCATTGCCGGCACCATCGGGCTGATGCTCGCGGGCCTGCCGCAGATGGCGCTGCTGCCGCCGCTGTCGATCGGCTACGTCTCGCTGCTCGGCGTCGCCATCATGGCACCGGTGTCGAGCTTCACCGCGACCTACGGCGCGCGGCTCGCGCACCGGCTGTCGAAGCGGCAGTTGGAAGTCGGCTTCGGGCTGTTTCTGCTGCTGGTCGCGGCGCGCTTTGCCGCGAGCCTGATGTGAGCGCAGCGCCGTCTACTCGGCCGCGACGTGATGCCGGGACGGGGCTGGAATAGGGCGGCCCAGAACGCGTGCTTCGTCGAGCCAGGCCGAAATAGCATCTTTGATACTGGCCAGCGCTTCTTCCGCAGTCGCGCCATCGGACATGCAGCCCGGCAAGTCTAGGGCGACCGCAACAAAGCCGCCTCCATCTTCGGGGGCCAGAGGTTCGATCAGAACCGGATAGTCGAGGTTTGCGTCCGGCATCTCTATTTTCCCGTCACGGCGTCGACAAAACGAACCAATTTGCGGATGTAGATCGGTTTGACTGGGCGACGGTTCGGTATCGTAAGAATATCACGTTGGCTCAGATGCGACACCTTGTAATGGGAGCCTCCACCGGTCGGAGCCGTGCAGCGGATATCGTGCTCGCGGCATAGAGCAGCAATATCCTCGATCCGCCAATCGCCGGCTGGATTTTGCCGCATTCGAGCAAGGCGATCGCTGGCCATGGCATGAGCATACCATCAGGGATTGCCGCGCATCACCAGCTTGTCGCCGCGCACCTCCCAGCTTTGCAGCCGGTTGAGGAACGTCATGCCGAGCAGGCTCACGCGCAGCTGCCCGGGCTGCGCCACCAGCGCCGGCACCGAGCGCTCGACGATTTCGCCGACCACGATGCGGTCGATCGTGACCGCCGCCGCGCGGGCGCGGCCGTTCGCGGTGTCGATCTGCACATCGTAGGACAAGAGCTCGAGCGGCAGGCCCACGGCCTTGGCCGCATCCTGGGTCAGCACCACCGTGCTCGCGCCGGTGTCGAGCACCATGGCGACGCGCGTGCCGTTGACCTGTGCCGCCACCTGGAAATCGCCGCCGCGGCCGCGCACGATCTCCACCGAGCGCGCGCTGAGCTGCGCCGCGCGGCCGGGCACCAGTTCGGCCATCACCCGGTCGGCGACGCCGCGCAGCTCCGCCCGGTAGGTGTAGCCGACCGCCAGCACCAGGCCGACCACGACCCAGAACAGCACGGCTTCCAGCGCCTTGGAGACGCTCTCGCGGAACAGCACCAGGACGCCGCCGCCGATCAGCACCACCAGACCGACGTGATAGACCAGCGATCCGAGATCATCGGTCGAGAGACCGGCGATCTTGTCCTGGCCGTTCTGCGCAATCAGCAGCACGAACGCCAGCGCGAGGCCGATCAGCAGAATCCAGAGCAGGCGGCGGGACACGGCGGCCGGCCTTACAAGTGCGCCGCGACGCCGGCCCGCGCCTTGATGGCGGCGAGCCGGGCCGGCAGTTCGGCCATCACCCGGGCGCGCTCGCCGTCGTCATAGGCCGTCCAGCGCTCGATCTCGGCCAGCGTCCGCCCGCAGCCGCGGCAAAGCCCGCTCGGCGGATCGAGCACGCAGATTTTCTCGCACGGGGTTTCGATCAAGGCCTTCGACCTGAGCGGATTGAATCGGGAGCGCGGCTTCAACATAAGCCGCGCGGCGCGGAACGCAATTCGCGGCTATTCGGCCTGCACTGAACCATCCGTTGTCATGGCCGGGCATAGCCGTTCTTCGAACGGCCAAGCGCGGGCATGACGGTGGTGACGGTGGCGCAGTTCCAATGGACCTGCTCTAGCCGCCGAACTTGAACAGCGAGCGCCGGCTCTTGCGCGGGGCCGCGGCGAGCTCTTCCGGCTGCTCCGGGACGATCGGCGGCGCGGTCTGCGACAGCGGCGGCAGCGCGGCCATCACCCGCTCCGGCGGGAACGTGGCGATCAGCTCGGTGCCGATCCGGACCTTGGATTTGAGCGTGAAGGTGCCGCCGTGCATGTCGACCAGGTTCTTGGCGATCGGCAGGCCGAGCCCGGTGCCTTGCTCGGCCGACTTGATCGCGTTCGAGCCCTGGCCGAACGAGGACAGCACCACCGGGATTTCCTCCTCGGGAATGCCGGGCCCGGTGTCCTTGACGCTCATGTACTGGCCGCCGGCCGCGGTCCAGCCGACCTTCAGCCAGATCTCGCCGCCGGACGG
>JAIESC010000211.1 GCA_019746355.1 Xanthobacteraceae bacterium
GATTCACAATCAAAATCAGCCGGGAATCCCCAGCCCGATCACAATCGATTCATCGCAACCGGGGAATGCTCTAGATTGCCAAAACGCCATCGATCAGAACAAGCCCGCGATGGTCTGGTACAGGCCCGCCGTGAAAGTCCCGAGGCTGTAGACGGTGCCCGCAACCGCCGCGCCGATGCCGGCGGCAATCAGCGCGTACTTCATCGCCGTGCCGCCCTCCTGGTCGCCGGCTGCGCGCTTGTCCGGCATCATCAGCAGCGACGGCGCAGGCTCGCGCATCGGTTTTGCGTTTGTGCTTTCGGTGTCGATATCCCGCATCGGCATCAAAGCAGCGTCGTCAGGTGCGAGATCAGCGGGATGTCCGCCGGCGGCATCGGGTATTCCCTCAGCCGGTTCGGGCGCACCCAGGCGAGCTTCTGGTGCTCGTGGGGCGTGACCGTCCCCTCCCAGCGCCGGCATACGTACAGCGGCATCAGGAGGTGAAATTCCTCGTAGGTGTGGCTCGCGAAAGTCAGCGGCGCGAGACACGCCTCCTTGACGACGATCCCAAGCTCCTCCTTCAGCTCCCGGATCAGCGCGTCTTCGGGGCGCTCACCCGGATCGACCTTGCCGCCGGGGAATTCCCAGAGACCGGCCATCGATTTGCCCTCCGGGCGCTGCGCGATCAGCACGCGTCCGTCGGCGTCGACGAGCGCGCAGGCGGCTACCAGGACGACCTTCACGCTCAAGCTCCGATGGTATCGAGGCGTGGGTTAACGGCGATGCAACGCATGCTACCGGACTGGCGGGCTGGTCCGCCTGGTTAAGGAAGCATTAAGAACGGTAGTCGCCGTTGATGGCGACGTATTCCTTGGTGAGGTCGCAGGTCAGCACGCGGTCCTTGCCGCGGCCGAGACCGAGCGCGACCTTGAGCCCGATCTTCGGGCTCTTCATCGCTTCCGACACCTTGGTCTCGTTATAGGTCGGATCGCGCTCGCCCTTGTGGGCGACGCGGATGCCGTTGAACCAGATCGAGAGCTTGTCGCGGTCGGCCGGCTCGCCGGCCTTGCCGACCGCCATCACCACGCGGCCCCAATTGGCGTCCTCGCCGGCGATCGCGGTCTTCACCAGCGGCGAATTGGCGATCGACATGGCGATCCGGCGCGCAGATGTCTTCGACACGGCGCCCTCGACCTCGATCTCGACCAGCTTGCGCGCACCTTCGCCGTCGCGCGCCACCTGCTCCGACAAGTCTGCGAGCACCGTCGCGAACGCCTTGCGGAAACCCTTCAGGCGCGGGTCGTTTGCCTTGCTGATCTTCGGTGCGCTCTTGGCGGCGCCGGTCGCGAACACCATCAGCGTGTCGGAGGTCGAAGTATCGCCGTCGATGGTCACTGCGTTGAAGGTGTCCTCGACGGTTTCGCGCAGCAGCGCCTGCAACAGTGGCGCCGCGATCGGGGCGTCGGTGAACACGAACGACAGCATGGTGCCCATGTCCGGCATGATCATGCCGGCGCCCTTGGCGATGCCGTTGATGGTGACGGTGGCCTTGCCGATCGAGGTCTTCGCCGTCGCCACTTTTGGAAACGTGTCGGTGGTCATGATCGCGCGCGCGGCGTCGAGCCAGCCGTCGCCCTTGGCGTTGGCGACCAGGGTCTCCATCACGCCGTCGAACACCGCCGCATTGAGCGGCTCGCCGATCACGCCGGTCGAGGCGAGGTACACCTCGTCCGGCTTGCAGCCGACCGCCTTCGCCGCGATCCGCGCCGTGAAGGCGCAGGCCGCGCGGCCGTTCTTGCCGGTAAAGGCATTGGCGTTGCCGGAATTGACCACCAGCGCGCGCGCCTTGCGGGTCTTGAGCTTGGCGCGGCACCATTCCACCGGTGCGGAAGGACATTTGGAGCGCGTGAAGACGCCGGCGGCCACCGTACCTGGATCGAGCACCATCAGGAGCACGTCGGTGCGGCCCTTGTAACGCACGCCCGCCGCCGCGGTCGCGAACTTGACGCCGGCGACGTCGGGCATGTCGGGGACCGATACGGGGGCGAGGGGGGAGACCTTGGTGCTCATGTCATGACCGTGTCATTTGAGGCGCGAACAACGCTCGCGACGCGACGCTCTAACACCAGCTTCTCGCGCGCGGCGCAAGGGCGTGCCGGTCGGTGGACTTGCCAGGCGCTGGAAAATAGTGTCGCCGCCGCCATGACATCGACCCCGTGCCCGCCGCCCGACCGCAATCCCCGCCCGCCCCGCGTGCGGCTCCCGGCCGGCGCCTGCGATACCCACGCTCATATCTGTGGTCCGGCCGAGACGTTTCCGTATGTGCCGGAGCGCATCTACACGCCGCCGGATTCGACCCTCGACGATTATCTGCACCTCCTCGGAACGCTGGGCGTGGGCCGCGCGGTGCTGGTGCAGCCAAGCGTCTATGGCACCGACAATCGCGCGCTGCTCGATGCGCTGGCGCGCCATCGGCAAGGGCTGCGCGGCGTCGCCGTGGTGAAGGCGGATATCTCCGCCGATGAGGTTCGTGCGCTCGACGACGCCGGCGTGCGCGGTGTGCGCTTCAATCTCGTCGACCACGCCGGGGAGCGCAATGTCGTGCCCGTCGATGTGATCCCGGCGCTGGCGAAGGTCATCGCACCGTTTGGCTGGCACATCGAATTCCTGGTCAATCTCGATGCGGCGCCGAAATTCGCGTCCGGGATCGAAGGCCTGCCCGTGGATGTCGTGGTCGGGCATCTCGGCTATCCGAAGGGCGGTGCCGGGCCATGGCCGGGCGCCGCGAGCCTCGACGGTTTCCTGCGCCTGTTCGAGAGCGGCCGCTGCTGGGTCAAGCTGACCGGGCCCTATCGAATCTCGACCGCGCCCGATTTGCCTTATGCCGACGTCACCGCGCTGGCCCGTCATCTGGCAAGCGTCAACCCGGAGCGGCTGATCTGGGGCACCGATTGGCCGCACGTGATGTGCAAGAAGCCGATGCCGAATGACGGCGATCTCGCCGATCTCGTCGCCGACTGGCTGCCCGACGCGGCGCTGCGCCAGCGCGTTCTGGTGGCCAATCCGGCCGCGCTCTACGGTTTCGCGCAAGGCGAAGCGCTGAAGACGGCGTAGCGCGCGCTTATGCCGGCACTCAAAAGGTTCGATCTCTCCCGGCGTCATGGCCGGGCTTGTGCCGGCCATCCACGCCTTTGATTTGACTCGCGATTTCAGACGTGGATGCCCGCGACAAGCGCGGGCATGACGAGTCAAACTTGGCGCGCTCTGGTATTACTTCTTCGCCGCCGGCGCGCCCTTGCCGTCGAGGCGCTCGATCTTGGCCTTTTCACGCAGTTGGCCAATCAATTCGGTCTGGCCGCGGCGGATCAGGAAGGTCTCGATCTGCGGCCGCACTTTCTCGAATTCCGGCACCGGCCGGTTGCGGCGATCTTCGAGCTTGATGATGTGCCAGCCGAACTGCGTTCGGATCGGATTCGACACCTGCCCCGGCGACATCTGGAACGCGATGTTGGCGAACTCCGGCACCATCTGGTCCTTGGTGAAATAGTCGAGGTCGCCGCCGTTCTCCTTGCCCGAGGGGTCCTCCGTCAGCTCGGTGGCGACGGTCGCGAATTCCTCGCCCTTCTTGATGCGCTCGAGCGCGGCCTGGGCGCGGGCGCGTGCTTCGTCCTGCGCCTTCGCGTCTTTGGGATCGGCGCGGAACAGGATGTGGCGGGCGCGCACTTCCTCGGTCGCGCCCATTGGCTTGATCTGCTCGTCGTAGACCTTGCGCAGCGCTTCCTCGTTAACCTGCGAGCGGGCATGGTCCTGCAGCATCAGGCCCATCAGCAGCTTGCGGCGGAAGAACGCCTCGCGCTGCCTGAACTCATCGGTCTTCTGGAGATTGCGGCCCTCGGCCGCCTGCGCCGCCAGCATGACGTCGGCGACGTAGTTGATGATCTGCTCGCGCCGGTGGTCGGGCGGTAATTGCTGGAGCTCGGGCCCGAGGTCTTCCTCGGCCATCGCGAGGTCGCTTTCGCGGATGTCCATGCCGTTGACGCGGGCGATCACCGGATCGGAGGCCGATCCGCCCGACGACGACGAAGAAGACGATGGCGTGGACGACTGCTGCCCGCAGCCTGTGACGACCGGCAGGATCAGGAGCGCCAAGACCACAGCAGTGGTCGCGACGGTCGAGACAGCGGTGCGGCGTGACCGCGCATCGGGCTGCGTGACCTGCGGCAAGGCGGGAAGTTTCAGCGAAATCATGGCGCTGTCCTTGAGAGCTATTCCCTGGGGCCCCGCCGACTGCGGAACGCGGCCGGACAGTCGCCCAATCGGCACCCCTTTGCAATATCCGCCACAGGGCCGGATTCTGAAAAGAACGTGAGAAAAACTCGCCAATTGACAAGGGTCTAGCCCACTCCTATGTCTCGCAAAACCAGCCGGACCAGGCCCGAAAGCCGCCGTTTGCCTCGCGAAATTTGATCCGTTTCCGGCATGCAGTGGCAAGATCGATGAACGTGCGCACGGTTTGCCGCGACAAAGGTCGGTTTTGTATGTCCGGTGCGCCGTTCCTGGTCGACTTGGTAGACTGGTTTAGGACATGATCCCGAAAAGTGGGCACCGGTTTTCGGACGAGATCATGTTCAAACAGATGCGCTGGGGCGCTTTGCGCCCTGGGGGGGCCTCTAAGGGAATTCCAGCATGATTGGCGCGCTCGCCCGCAAGATTTTCGGCTCTTCCAATGAGCGCCGGGTCAAGGCCTATCTGCCGCGTGTGGCGCAGATCAACGCGCTCGAACAAGAGCTCGAGAAGCTTTCCGACGAGGCGCTGCAGGCCCGCACCGCCCAGTTCAAGAAGGAACTCGCGGACGGCGACAAGACGCTCGACGATATCCTGGTACCGGCGTTCGCAACCTGCCGTGAAGCCGCCAAGCGCACCCTCGGGCAGCGCCATTTCGACGTCCAGCTGATCGGCGGCATGATCCTGCACGACGGCCGCATCTCCGAGATGAAGACCGGCGAAGGCAAGACACTGGTCGCGACGCTCCCGGTCTATCTCAACGCGCTCGCCGGCCGCGGCGTCCACGTCGTCACCGTCAACGACTACCTCGCCAAGCGCGACGCCGAGTGGATGGGGCAGGTCTACAAGTTCCTCGGGCTCAGCGTCGGCGTGATCGTTCACGGCCTCGACGACGAACAGCGCAAGAAGGAATACGACTGCGACGTCACCTACGGCACCAACAACGAGCTCGGCTTCGACTATCTGCGTGACAACATGAAGTACCGGCTGGAGGACATGGTCCAGCGCGGCCACATCTACGCGATCGTCGACGAAGTGGACTCGATCCTGATCGACGAGGCGCGCACGCCGCTGATCATCTCCGGCCCGCTCGACGACCGTTCCGACTTCTACAACACCATCGACACCTATATCCCGAAGCTCGAGAAGGCCGATTTCGAGGTCGACGAGAAGCAGCGCACCGTTACGCTCACGGAAGCGGGAATGGAGAAGATGGAGCAGATGCTCCGCTCCGCCAACCTGCTCAAGGGCGATTCGCTCTACGACGTCGAGAACGTCTCGACCGTGCATCACGTCAACCAGGCGCTGCGCGCGCACAAGCTGTTCCAGCGCGACAAGGACTACATCGTGCGCAACGGCGAGGTCGTCATCATCGACGAGTTCACCGGCCG
>JAIESC010000139.1 GCA_019746355.1 Xanthobacteraceae bacterium
GGGGGCAGCGACGATGAGCACAGATTGCGCGCGCCGGTGTTTGCAGTAATCGCGCAGGCGCCAAAATGCACCAGAGGCTATGACGTCATAGGAGCATTCGCGGGGACCAAATCCAAAGGCTTCCAACATCTGCCCTTGTGCACGCCGCAACACGTCGGTCATACCGAACAGGACGCGACAGGCGTCCAGCATCGTATCATTCGAAAACCCTGTGGCCCTCACGGCGCACCTCTGGCCGAGGCCGCATCTGATGAGTCCACGCCCTAGCGCTGCGGGGCGAACTCCGCTTCGGAGCGTTCGGCGCGCCGGCGCAGCAGGGCCGCGCCGCCGAACAGCGCCACGCTCCAGAACAGATCGCCCGCGACCGTGTATTTCAGGAACGGCAGCGCCGCGATGTAGCACTCCAGCAGGCCTTTGAGGTCCGGGGTGTACAGCCCGCTCAGCGCCCAGACCGCGAAGTTGGTCGTCACGTAGAAGATCAGCGAGGCGGCGAGCGCGCCGCCGATCGCGACGTAGGCGACGCGCGCCGTCCGCGCGACCATGCCGATCACCGCCGGCAGGGCGAGCGCGCCGTACACCACGGCCATCATCTGCCAGCCGTAGCCGCCGAGGAGCGCGTCGCTGACCAGCAGCGCCGCGAGCGGCACCGCGATCGCGAGCGAGCGCCGGCCGAGCGTCATGCCGGCGAACAGTGCCGCGGCCGCGACCGGCGAGAAGTTCGAGGCGTGCGGCAGAAGCCGCATGACGACGCAAAGCACGACCAGGAACAGCGCCAGCAACAGGTCCTGGCGGAGCGTGGTGGCAGTGAAGGTGCGTGGGGTCATGGTCCGGGTTCCATCGCGAAGCAGCAGCATAGCATACCGGGCCGTCTCAAGCGACCTGCGAGGCCTGCCGCGCCGCCCATTCAGCAATGATGCCCTCGAGCGCGGTAAGACCGTCGGTGAGGGCGGCCGGCCCCGGCTGGAGAATCAGCGCCGATTTGATCTCGCGGAGGAAGCCGTTTCGCACCGCCGGAACGGCGTCGAAGCCCGGCCGCGCGGCGAACTTCGCCGGCGCGAATTTCTTGCCGCACCACGACGCGACGACGATGTCGGGCTGTGCCGCAATCACCTGCCCGGGGGAAACGATGCGCTCCCTTGCGCTCTTCTTCGTGGCAAGCGCCTTGAACACATCGACGCCGCCGGCGATCTCGACCAGCTCCGACACCCAGCCGATCCCGGAGATCATCGGCTCGTCCCATTCCTCGAAATAGACCCGCGGCCGGTGCGAGAGACGCGCGGCGCGCTGCCGTGCCTCGGCGAGGCGCGCCTGCAGCGATTGCACCAGCGCATCGGCCTTCGCGCCCGCGCCGACCAAGGCGCCGAGCGTTTGGATCATCGCCAGGATGCCGGCAACGTCGCGCTGGTTGAAGGCGTGCACGGCGACGCCTTTTCGAATGAGGTCGGCGGCAATGTCGGCCTGCAAGTCCGAGAACGTCAGCACCAGATCGGGATCAAGCGCGAGAATTTTCGGCACGTCCGCCGTGATGAAAGCCGATACGCGCGGCTTCTCCCGACGCACCCGCGGCGGTCGCACCGCGTAGCCCGACACGCCGACGATGCGTCGCTCCTCGCCGAGGAGATAGAGCGTCTCCACGGTCTCTTCGGTCAGGCAGACGATGCGCTCGCACATTTGCTCTATCCGAACCGCGTCACGCGACGACATTAAGCGCAGATTACGAGGTCATTAAACGCAGATTACGAAATCGTCAGCGAGTTTTCAAAAATGCAAAGCAGCCCCACGGCGGGCACGAGGTTGTGAGGGAACACAAGTTGATCAGAATTTTTTCTTTCACGGCGACAAGAAACACAAGGAAGGAAGCCCATGATCAGCAAGTCAATGCTCGCTCTTCTCGCCGCGGCCGCGGCGGTGAGCCTCACATCGGCGGCGTTTGCACAGTCCTCAGATCGCTACGGAAGCATGCTGCCGTACTACTATGACTCCGGTGGCGGCCAGATATGGGGATCGTGGGGTCCGCAACAGCAAGGCTCTGCGAACAGCGGCCAGAGCCGGGCTGCCACAAGCGGCCCTCATCGGTCCGTGCATGCTCGCGGCCACGGCGCCTACGCCCAGGCGCCGGCGTGGCACGCTTCGTCGACGAGATAAGGGTCTTGCCCTCGAGATAAGGGTCTTGCCTATCGCTCCGGGCGCAGCGCGGCATTCCATGCCGCGCTGCGCCCGGACGGCGGGGTCAATGAGCGATCTCCGGCCCCAGCAATTCCAGCCCGCCGGACGCCTCGACGCGGCCGTCCTCGATCCGCACCACCTGCGAGCATAGCCGCTGGATCTCGCCGGCCTGATGGCTGACGTAGATCATCGGGACGTGCGCCTCGTCGCGCAGCCGCGCGAGATACGGCAGGATTTCGAGCTTGCGCGCGCGATCAAGCGAGGCGAGCGGCTCGTCGAGCAGCAGCAGCCGTGGCTTCATCAAGAGCGCCCGGCCGAAGGCCACGCGCTGGCGCTCGCCGCCGGAGAGTCTTCCAGGCCGCCGCGTCAGAAGTCCGCCGACGTCGACCAGCGCGATGATCCGGTCGCGCTCGGCGGCATCCGCCTTCAGTCCGCTCATCCAGCGGCCGTAGTCGAGGTTCTGCGCCACCGTCATGTGCGGAAACAGGCGCCCCTCCTGGAACACGTAGCCGATCCGGCGCTTGTGCGCCGGCACGTCGACGCGCGACGCGCTGTCGAACAGCACCGTGTCGTCGAGAGCAATACGCCCGCGGTCCGGCCGCACCAGCCCGCCGATCATGTTGACGACCGAGGTCTTGCCCGCGCCGGAAGGCCCGAACAGCGCGGTGGCCTGGCCGGTGGTTTCGAACTTCACGGCGATCTGCACGCTGCCGAGCTTTTTTTCCACGTCGACCGCGAGCATGTCAGTCCCCGTGGTAGCGCATGCCGGCGCGGCGGGCGAACCATTCGCTGGCGATCAGCGCCAGCAACGCGATCACCACCGCGATGACGACCAGCCGGAACGCCGCGGCGTCGCCGCCGGGGATCTGCGTGAAAGTGTAGATCGCAGCAGAAATGGTCTGCGTTTCGCCGGGGATGTTGGAAACGAAGGTGATGGTTGCCCCGAACTCGCCCAGCGCCTTCGCAAAACACAACACCATGCCGGCAATGACGCCGGGCAGGGCGAGCGGCAGCGTCACGGTGAAGAAGGTCCACAGCCCGTTGGCGCCGAGCGTCGAGGCTGCATCCTCAAGCCTCCGGTCGATCGCCTCGAATGACAGCCGGATGGCGCGAACCAGCAGCGGAAAGCCCATCACGCCGCAGGCGAGCGCCGCCCCGGTCCAGCGGAACGAGAACACAATGCCGATGTCGGCGAGGAACGAGCCGACCAGGCCTCGGCGTCCGAACGTGACCAAGAGCAGATAGCCGGTCACCACCGGCGGCAGCACCAGCGGCAGGTGCACGATGCCGTCGAGCAATGCCTTGCCCCAGAAATCCTTGCGTGCGAGCAGCCAGGCGATGGCGAGCCCGAACGGCAATGCCACCACGGTCGCGATCAGCGAGATGCGGAGCGAGAGTTCGACCGCGGTCCATTCCTCGGGCGTAAGATTAAGCACAGGCGGTCTCGTGTCCCGGGCGCAGCGCAGCACGAAGTGATGCCAAAAGCGCGTTTACGCGCGTCTTCGACGCGCTATGGCAGGCCCCGGACCCAGCTTTCTTTCTATTCTTGGAGAGCAACCGGGGTCCCGGGTCTGCAGCGCGGCATTGCATGCCGCGCTGCGCCCGGGACACCAGACCGCCCTTTGGTGAGATATTCACGGTCCAGCCTTCACCAGATAGGTGAAGCCGTAGCGCTCGAAGACCACCAGCGCGGTGCCGGAGGTGAGGAAGGCGAAATACTTTGGCGCGTCGCCCTTGGCTTTCACCGTCATCGCCGCCGAGTACACGATCGGCGGATGCGAGTTTTCCGGAAACTTGCCGACGACCTTCACGCCCGGCTCGATCTTGGCGTCGGTCTCGTAAACGATGCCGAGCGGTGCTTCGCCGCGGGCGACCATCACCAGCGCCGCGCGGACGTTTTCCGCCGGTGCGAGCTTGGGCTCCGCGGCCTTCCAGGCGCCGAGTTTTTCCAGCGCGGCCTTGGCGTATTTCCCCGCCGGCACCGCACGCACGTCGCCCGTGGCGATGCGGCCGTCGCCCGCGAGCGTTGCAATGTCGAAGCCCGGCCCGATCTTCACGTCGTCGAGCTTCGAATCCTTCGGCGCGATCAGAACCAGCCGGTTGCCGAGCAGGTTCATGCGCGACTTCGGCACGATCAATTTTTTCTGTGCGACGTAGTTCATCCACTCCTGGTCGGCGGAGATGAACACGTCGGCCGGCGCGCCTTCCTCGATCTGCTTCGCCAGCGCCGACGAGGCCGCGTAGCTCGCCACCACCTTGCGCCCGGTGTTGCGCGTGTAGGCGGCGTTGATGTCGTCGAGCGCGTTCTTCACCGAAGCCGCGGCGAACACCGTGGCGCTGACCGGCGCGTCCTGGCCCCGCGCGGGCAGCGCGGAGAGCAGGACGGCGAGCAGGGCAGGGGCGATCCGTCGCAGCATCGGTGGGTCCGGGGCGGCCGGTGCGGCCGCCCATCGTGTGTTGGCCGCCTACGATACCGGGCGGATCAGGAAGGTGAAGCCGTAGGTCTCGAAGATGGTCTTCGCCGTGTTCGAGCGGATGAAGTTGATATAGCGCTGCGCTTGCGGCTTCGCATTGACCGTCAGCGCCACCGGGTAGGTGATCGCCGGATGCGAATCCTCCGGGAAGTGCCCGATGATCTTCACGTTCGGCTCGACCTTGGCGTCGGTCTCATAGACGATGCCGAGCGGCGCCTCGCCGCGGCCGACCAGTGTCAGCGCCGCGCGCACGTTCTCCGCCATCGCGAACCTGCTTTCGGCGGCCTGCCACGCGCCGAGCTTTTCCAGTGCGGCCTTGGCATATTTGCCGACCGGCACGGCGCGCACGTCGCCGGTGGCGATGCGGCTGTCGCCCGCGAGCTTGGCGAGGTCGAAGCCCTGGCCGATGGCGACGTTGCCGAGCTTGGCGTCCTTCGGTGCGATCAGCACCAGCCGGTTGCCGAGCAGGTTCGTCCGGGTGTCGTCCTTGATCAGCTTCTTGCCGGCGACATAGTCCATCCAGTCGAGGTCGGCCGAGGCGAACAGGTCGGCCGGAGCGCCGGCTTCGATCTGCTTTGCCAGCGCGGAGGATGCGCCGTAACTCGCCACCACCTTGATGCCGGTGGCTTTGGTGAAGGCGGCGTTGATGTCATCGACCGCGTTTTTCATTGACGCGGCGACAAAGGCGGTCAGCGTCACCTCCTGTGCGCGTGCGGGCAGGACGGCAACGGTGGCGGCAAAGGCGAGGGAGCAAAGCGTAAAGACGCGTCTGAGCATAGCGGTTCTCCGCGGCAATAAGGCCGTGATTTCAGGATCGACTGTGCCGGAACCGCCGTTCCGATCGACGCCGGCGCGCGCCCAGCGCACCGCGGTCTTGGGCGGAAAGTAGCAGGAACCGCAGAGAGGTAAAGACGAATTGGTGCAAGGCTGACGCGGCCTTATGCCGTAACGGTCGCCGGACTAGCCCGGATATCTCACAGAGATAAGCGCATCGGGGCGCCAAATCAGCGAAAGTGGTTGTGCAGCAACACCTTTC
>JAIESC010000111.1 GCA_019746355.1 Xanthobacteraceae bacterium
AGCGCGATCTCCATCGGCATCAGCATGGCGTTGGCCGCCGCACCGCTGCCGGTGAGGAAGCCGCCGACGGCCGCGAACAGCGGCACGCCCAGCGCCGCGCCGCGGCCCGCGACACCGCGCAGTGCCTCGGCGATCGAGGTCGCCATGCCCGAGCCCACGTAGAACTCCGCCATCACCACGAAGGCCAGCGTCACCGCGCAGGCGCGCCAGGCGCCGGCGAGCGCTTCCCTCGCGACCCGGGCGAGCGGCGCGCGCGCCACGACCACGACCGCGAGGCCGATCGCCAGCAGCCAGAAGCCCGGCGCGTAGAAGGGCGCGAAGGCCGGCTGGTTGTCGAACGGGCGCATCGCCCCCAGGGGCTTCAGCAGGTCGCGCAGCGGCGTGACGAGACGCGTGGCGCAGAGGACCAGCGTCAGCGCGACATAGGGCGCGGCGGTGCGCAGCGTGGCGCGCAGGGCAGCGCCGTCGGGCCGCTCGTCGCGCCAGAAGCGCACCGCGAGCAGGAAGGCGGTGGGCGCCGCCGCCGCGATCTCGACGTCGCTGGCGCGGTTGGCCAGCCAGATCAGCGCCAGCAGCAGCGCCGTCCACAGCGTGTCGTCGAGCTTCTGCAGCGCCGGCACGGGGACGCCCGCCTCGCGCGCGAAGCGCCAGTAGAGGCCGAGATAGAGGAAGTGGATCGGCACCTGCAGCACCGCCGAGCCGAGCCCGAGCTGGTTGGGCGTCAGGCCTGCGAGCGTCGCGCCGACCGTGGTGCCGATGGCGAGCGCGCCCCACGGCACCAGCGACTGGCTGTAGAGGCCGAGCAGCAGGGCGGGCAGGCCGCCGATCCCCAGCCGCCGCAGCGCCGCCAGCGCGATGATGTAGCCGACGCCGAAGCCGGTCACCGATTCGGCGAAGGGCGCCAGCAGGAAGCAGACGGAGAAGAGGCGGCGCGGCGTCGCCTCGAGCGCCCCGGTCCCGCCGATTCCACCGCCCCGCGCGAGGTTGGCACGGTGGAAGAAGACGCCGGTGACGATGATCGCGATCACGTGCCAGGAGAGCCAGAGGCCCGCCGGCACCTCGCGGCGGAACAGCAGCGCCACGGCGGCGGGTCCACCCCCTTCCGGTCCTGGCGCCTGCATCACCAGGGCGGCCGAGGCGGCGAGGGTCGCCGCAAGCCCGGCCAGCCCCGCCACGAGGGCGCTGGCGCGGCCCGAAGCGAGCAGGCCCAGCACGAGGAGGAGGGGCAGCAGCGAGAGGAGCGTCGTCATGCCGGCGTTCTATAGCCTTACCGCACGCCGCATGCTTCGGTTTCGGCCGAATCGAGGTTCAGGGGCAGGGGCCGCGGACGCGCCCGGAACGCAGCCGGAAATGCGGCCGGAAACGCGGCCAGAAACGGGGCCAGAATCGCGGCCAGAAACGGGGCCGCAGGCGGCGCCGGACGGGGCCGAAAACGCCGCCTTGCGCCCGCGCTCCCTTTCCCTTACACCCGCCTCCGCGCCCCGATAGCTCAGCTGGTAGAGCACGTCATTCGTAATGATGGGGTCGGCGGTTCGATTCCGTCTCGGGGCACCATTTTCCATCCAGCCTAGTTCTTTGTCGTCCGCGCTCGTTCGCCGGCCCCTCAGAACGCTCGTAAAATCAAGCTTTGAGCGTATATTGGCGCTCGGCGCCGTTCGCCGCCGTCCGAAAGAATCCGGCTTCTCCGGGTACACTGTAGGTACACCTGAAGGGCCGGGTACACTGGCGACTCGAAGTTTACGAGGGAACTCTCCCATGGATGAACTGAGCGACACCAAAATTCGCAATGCCAAGCCGGCCGACAAGGAATACACGCTCGCTGACGGTCAGGGCCTGAGCGTTGTGGTGCGACCCAATGGGACCCGGCTGTGGCTTTACCGCTACCGTTTCGGCGGCAAACGCAAGAACATGTCTTTCGGCATCTTTCCCGGTGTCGGGCTGAAGTCCGCCCGCGAAAAGCGCCACGACGCAGAGAAATTGCTCGACCAGGGGCAGGATCCAACCGCAGTGCGCGAAGCGCAGCGAAAGGACGACGAGAAGCACAACCACACTTTTCGCACGGTCGGCGAGGAATGGGTGACCAAGAAGCTCGAAAAGGAAAACAAGGCCAAAGCGACGATCAAGCGGGAACGCTGGAATCTCGGCCAGCTCAATCGCGAGATCGGCGATCGACCGTTGTGCGAGATCGAGCCACCCGATTTGCTGACGGCAATGCGACGCGTCGAAGCCCGCGGCCGCTACTATACAGTCGGCCGGTTGCGCTCGACGGCCTCACGGGTCTTCCAATTTGGCATTGGTGCGTCGTACTGCGGCAGCGACCCGACCCGCGATTTGAAGCACGCCCTTACCAAGGCTCCCAAGGCGAACCCGCGCCCAGCTCTGACCGACCCGGACGACGTTGGCGACTTGATGCGCCGCATTGAGGTTTACGACGCCAAAAACGGCGGATTAGTGCGCTATGCGCTCAAGCTGATCGCCTTGACAATGGTGCGGCCGGGCGAGCTTCGGCTAGCGGAGTGGACCGAATTCGACGAGGCGAACCGGGTATGGCTGATCCCCGCCGAGAAGATGAAGATGCGCGATGATCACGAAGTGCCTCTTTCGCGCCAAGCGCTTGCTATCCTTTCGACACTGCGGCCGTTGAGTGGCCGATGCCGCTACTTGTTCTCATACGATGATGATGTGCCTATGTCCGACAACACCCTCAACAAGGCTCTACGGATCATGGGCTACGATACCGGTCCCGGAGGCGAACACTGCGCGCACGGCTTCCGCTCGACCGCGTCGACCTTGCTCAACGAGGAGGGCGCGTTCGACGGCGATGTCGTTGAATCCCAACTTGCCCATTCTACGGAAGAAAAGAAGCGGCGGCGACGCGACGAGGTGGTGCGGCGCCAACTTGGCAAGGGCGACAAGAACAAGATTCGCGGCATTTATAACCGTGCGGCTTATTGGGCCGAGCGCGTGCGTCTGATGCAGCATTGGGCTGATCGGCTCGACAGCCTTCGCGACGGGAGGCTCATCGTCTCGCTTAGCAGGTCCGCGGCCTAGCTTGCTCTTGATTCGACCTTTGGCAGCGAGGCGTGAAATTGGTCCACGCTGTCGAGGTCGATCATCGTCTTGCCTCCCAATTTATAGGCCTTGATCCGCTCTTGGGCGATCAATTCGTAAGCCTTGGTCTTTCCGAACTTTCCATAGCGGCAACCGTCCTTGAACTCGACGAGACGACGCTGCTTACCGACGTCATTGTTCATCATGGTTCGCGCAAGTGCGTCTAAAATTTCTGCCATGATCGGATGATCAGGCCGAGCTGCACAAGCGGGCACTTCCATCTCGCGACAAGGTGTTGAAGCGCACTCGCCGGAAAGAGGGCGTCCGGGGTGACGTTGATCGCGCTCCGGCTGATGTTGTTTTGGCGTCATCGAAACGGCTCCATCGCCTAGATTTGTCGATCTACGCTTCGACGCTTACCAAGCCAAGAGCTTGAGATGCCGACGCTAACTTCAGCGTGTTATAGAGTGCAATTCGGACGGATCGCCCGCCTAAGGCAGACTCATTCCCGACACTAATAGTGGGGCGCAGATCCGGCGCTGGGAGAAGGCGCGATGGACTGCATCGAGGCGCAGCCGACGCGGTCGGGCTCTCGCTTTGTGTTTCCCGCCGACTGTGGCGACGGGCATTTCATTGGAGTTGTCAGTGTTCTCGATCGCATTTGCCGCAAAGGCAAAGCTCGAAGGCGTGAAGCGCATCGAAGGGCAGGTCCGCGAGATCGTGGTCTTGAAGGCGAGATCGAGCACGTCGAAGCCCCCAAAGGCTGCATCCACCCGTCGCAAGGTCAACTGAGTTCAGTATCGCCACCCGCGATCACATCGCGGCGTTGAATGGGCCGTTTGTGGCGGCATCGACGTAGAACTTGCTGAACTTCACGTGCTCCTTCAAGGCCGCCGGTCTGTAGGCACCCGAGCCGGCACATTGCGCAACCTCGTCCAGCCGAAACCGCTCCTCGACGGTCCGGTGTACGATGGCATCCTTGGGGATCGGCCGTGCCGCTGCCTTCCAGCCCAAACCGCTCGTAAAGCGGCGCAGCCAAGTCGGAATGCGGCCGTCCAGCACATCCTGCATCCCGGCAACCTCGCAGTGCTGGAGACCGGCGGCGGCAGGAAAGAGCTGAAGGGGAATGCCGACCTCGGACGTTCCCGTGAGGCGATGGCCGCGCACCATCACGGGTCCGATCTTGAGACCGTCAGGGACTTCAACAGCCTCCTCGATCATCCATCCCAGCGCCACATCCGAGAGACGGGACTCCGTCTCCGGGTAACTCCCTCCGATGTCGGAGTGATTGCCGGCGAACCAGATCTGTTTGAAGGTCGGAATGCCATTGCGCTCGGCCTCCATTTCAGTCGTGGGACCCCAGGCAACGCGTGCAAAGTCTTCCCGGGTTTCGTCGATCGCGCTTGCCGAGCGTGCATAACCCACGAACCGTCTGAGCAGGCGGTCGAAGTGTTCGCCTTTCCATTCGGCAAGATGGCTGGATCGATCGCCGGAATTTGGAAAGTCCTTGATGACTTTCTTGATGGACTTGCGCTGGCGCCAAAGCATGAAGGCGCCGCCAAGAAGGGCGGCGGTCGCAACCAGCGCCAGTACCGACCACCAGAAGGCAAAGCCCAGAAGGAAGAACATGCCGGCTATTGCCAACGACGGGACAATAGAGAGGACCGCCGCGAACACACCCGCCCCCATCACCAGCGACACCTTGATGGCGATCGCAAGCGCGCCTTTGGCGCCGAGCGCCGCGACGGTGTCGAACACACCGATAAAATAAGGCGCTGCGTTGGAGCGATGTGCCTCACGGGATTCGTGGTCGGCGCCATACGCGACCCGGAATCTCCGAGCCAGCTCCAGGCGTTCATCCTCGAATTCGGCGCGCGGATGGCCCGCACCATGCTCCAGCACGTCATGAACCGCCTCGTGAGCAATGTCGCGGATCGACTTCCTGAAACGCTGCAGCGGCTGGTCGCCATGCCGGGTGGGCACCCCGCAGAGCATAAGGAGATTGGCGATGCTGCGGACGGTGTAGGCGCCGCGGCTGAATCCGAAAAGGAAGATTCGGTCACCGGGCTCGTAGTGGTTGATCAGGAACTCGTAGCAGTCGACGATATTCGTCGTGATGCCACGCCCCGATACCGAGGCCAGGGTCTTTTGGGTCCAGCGTACCAGACCCGTCATCCCGGTTGCCGTCGTCTCGGTTCCCAAGCCTGGATCGTAGAATGCAACCTGATCCTTTGGATCGATGGCGGTTTCCGGACTCACCCTGGAGGCACGATACATCTTGTAAATGTTGCTCATGCGTTGTTCGGCACGGACACCGCCGTCTTGGCCGGTTCCGTCGGAAAAAATTACGATGTTCTTGGCCAAGGCTTCCTCCGAGGAAGGATCATCTGCTGCAAGCTCGCTAAGGACCAGTCATCTAGATACCTAGGAGATCCCCAATTCGCTTTCGGGACGACCATTCCGGCACAGCGATAAGACGTCGCTCTATTCGGACGGTTTCCACCTCGCCGAGGCGCGCCATGGCGGCCTGGGATGCCGTGTAGGCGGTGAGTTTCATGCGTTTACGCAGCCATTGGATGATCGTCTGCAGGTTCGAGAGGCCGAAGAATTTGTTAGCCGCCTCTAGTCTACTGACGATGCCGTCGGCCGCACGGACAACGCCTTCTTCCCTCCTCAAGCAGGGCCGATGCATCGAGGACATGCCGGCTGGTCACGAGCGCAAGTCGACGCTGAAGGTGTGTGCATGCATTTACCAGATTGCGAGCGTCAATCAGGGGAGATGCACCCTC
>JAIESC010000260.1 GCA_019746355.1 Xanthobacteraceae bacterium
TTGGCAGCCTAACCACGGCAGAGGCTCCACTTAACGACGCGGAAAATCTGTTCAGATAACCGGGGCCACCTCATTTGCCAGAATATGAATGTTCTCTCTTCGTTCTATTAAATTCAACCCCGGATAGCAACACGCTATCCGGGGTTGAGCTGGAAGTTTACGAACACCCCGTCGTGCTTCCGCACGTGTCGCACTTCATGCAGGTGCCGTTGCGCACCAGCGTGAAGTTCATGCACTCGCCGCACATCTCGCCCTCGTAGCCCTTGGCCTTGGCCTCGGCCCGCCGCTCGGCAACCTGCGCCTTCGCATCGCGCTTCGGCTCCTGCCACGGCAGCGTCTCCAGCGCCTGGGCCGGTGACAGCTTCGCCTCGGGCTCGGCGGCCTTGAGCGCGGTCGCGCCCGCGGCATGCAGCGCCGTCACGTTCGCCGCGACCGCGCGGGCGGGTGCGTCGGACGGCGCCGGGCCGGCGCTTGCCACCACCTGCAGCTTGTCGGTGCGCGAGCGGGTCAGGCCCTTCGATACATACTTGGCGCCGGGGGCCTCCTGGCGGCCTTCGGTCTCGCCCTTGCCGAGCGCGCCGTAGTCGGCCTCGCTCGGATCGACGTGGGCGAGGTCGAAGCGATCGATGTAGGAGATCGCAAGCTCGCGGAACACGTAGTCGAGGATCGAGGTCGCGTACTTGATGGTGTCGTTGCCCTGCACCGGGCCCGCGGGCTCGAAGCGGGTGAAGGTGAAGGCGTCGACGTACTCTTCCAGCGGGACGCCGTACTGCAGACCCAGCGAGATGGCGATGGCGAAGTTGTTGAGCAACGACCGGAGAGCGGCGCCCTCCTTGTGCATGTCGATGAAGATCTCGCCGAGCCGGCCGTCTTCGTACTCGCCGGTGCGCAGATACACCTTGTGCCCGCCGACCACGGCCTTCTGGGTGTAGCCCTTGCGCCGGCCGGGGAGCTTCTCGCGCTCGCGCAGCACGGTGATGCGCTCGACGATCTTCTCGACCACGCGCTCGGCGGCAATCGCCGCGCGCGCGGCCTGCGGCTTGTCGATGAACGCCTGCACTCCAGATTCTTGGGCGTCGTCCTCATCCTCCTCGTCGGCGATGAGCTGGCTCTGCAGCGGCTGGCTGAGCTTGCTGCCGTCGCGGTAGAGCGCGTTGGCCTTGAGCGCGAGCTTCCACGACAGGAGGTAGGCGGACTTGCAGTCCTCCACCGTCGCGTCGTTCGGCATGTTGATGGTCTTGGAGATCGCGCCCGAGATGAACGGCTGCGCCGCCGCCATCATGCGGATGTGGCTCTCGACCGAGAGATAGCGCTTGCCGATCTTGCCGCACGGGTTGGCGCAGTCGAACACGTTGTAGTGCTCGGGCTTCAGGTGCGGGGCACCCTCGACCGTCATCGCGCCGCAGACGTGGATGTTGGCGGCCTCGACCTCGCGCTTTCCGAAGCCGAGATGCGTGAGGAGGTCGAAGGTCGGCAGCGCCAGCTGCTCGGCCGGGACGTGGAGCGCAGCCTTGAGGAAGTCCTCGCCGAGCGTCCACTTGTTGAAGGCGAACTTGATGTCGAAGGCGGTCGGAAGCGCCTTCTCGATCTTTTGGATCGCCTCGTCGGTGAAGCCCTTGGCCTTCAAGGTGGTGTGGTTGATGCCGGGCGCCTGGCCGAGCGAGCCGTGGCCGACCGCATAGGCCTCGATCTCGCCGATCTGGCTTTCGCTATAGCCGAGCGCGCGCAGCGCCTCGGGCACGGCGCGGTTGATGATCTTGAAATAGCCGCCGCCGGCGAGCTTCTTGAACTTCACCAGCGCGAAGTCGGGCTCGATGCCGGTGGTGTCGCAGTCCATGACGAGGCCGATGGTGCCGGTCGGGGCAATCACGGTGGCCTGCGCGTTGCGGTAGCCGTGCTCCTCGCCGAGCTTCAGCGCGTTGTCCCAGGCGGCCTTCGCGTGCGCCGAGAGCGCGTGATAGCCGGCGTGGGTCGCGGCGATCCCGCCATGATCGAGCGGCACCGGCGGGGTTGCGACCTTCTCGTAACCGGCACGTTCGCCATGCGCGGCGCGGCGGTGGTTGCGGACCACGCGCAGCATGTGCTCGCGGTTCTTCTTGTAGCCGGGGAACGGGCCGAGCTCCTTCGCCATCTCGGCGGACGTCGCGTAGCTGACGCCGGTCATGATCGCGGTGAGCGCGCCGCCGATCGCGCGGCCGGCGTCGCTGTCGTAGCCGATGCCGGACGACATCAGGAGGCCGCCGATGTTGGCGTAGCCGAGGCCGAGCGTGCGGTACTCATACGAAAGCTGGGCGATTTCCTTGGACGGGAACTGCGCCATCAGCACCGAGATCTCGAGCACGACGGTCCAGAGCCGCACCACGTGCTCATAGCCCGCGACGTCGAACGCCCCGGTCTTCTCGTCGCGGAACCTGAGCAGGTTCAGCGAGGCGAGATTGCAGGCGGTATCGTCGAGGAACATGTATTCGGAGCAGGGGTTCGATCCGCGGATCGGACCCGAGGCCGGGCAGGTGTGCCAGTCGTTGACCGTGGTGTGGTACTGCAGGCCCGGATCGGCGCAGGCCCAGGCGGCGTAGCCGATCTTCTCCCACAGCTCGCGCGCCTTCAGCGTCTTGGCGATCTTGCCGGGCTTGGTGCGCCAGGTGAGATCCCACGAGCCGTCGGCCTCGACCGCCTTCAGGAACTCGTCGGTGACGCGCACCGAGTTGTTGGAGTTCTGGCCGGAGACGGTCAGATAGGCCTCGCTGTCCCAATCGGTGTCGTAGATCGGGAAGTCGATGTCGGTGTAGCCCTGCCTGGCGAACTGGATCACGCGCTGGATCAGGTTGTCCGGCACGAGGCTCTTGCGGGCGAGCTTGATCTCGCGCTTCAGCGCCGGGTTCTTGTCCGGCAGGAAGCAGTCGTCGCCCGGCCCCTCGCAGTTCACGCAGGCCTTCATGATGGCCTTGAGGTGCCGCTGGTTGATCTTGGAGCCGGTGACGAGGGCTGCGACCTTCTGCTCCTCCTTCACCTTCCAGTCGATGAACTGCTCGATGTCGGGATGGTCGGTGTCGACGATCACCATCTTGGCGGCGCGGCGCGTGGTGCCGCCGGACTTGATCGCGCCCGCGGCGCGGTCGCCGATCTTGAGGAACGACATCAGGCCGGACGACTTGCCGCCGCCGCCGAGCCGCTCGTTCTCGGCGCGCAGGCTCGAGAAGTTCGTGCCGGTGCCCGAGCCGTACTTGAACAGCCGCGCCTCGCGCACCCACAGGTCCATGATGCCGCCCTCGTTGACGAGGTCGTCGGCGATCGACTGGATGAAGCAGGCGTGCGGCTGTGGATGCTCGTAGGACGACTTGGACTTGGTCAGCTTGCCGGTCTTGAAGTCGACGTAGTAGTGGCCCTGGCTCGGGCCGTCGATGCCATAGGCCCAGTGCAGGCCGGTGTTGAACCACTGCGGCGAGTTCGGCGCGCACATCTGCGAGGCGAGCATGAAGCGGAGCTCGTCGAAGAACGCCTGCGCGTCTCCCTCGCCGTCGAAGTAGCCGCCCTTCCAGCCCCAGTAGGTCCAGGTGCCGGCCAGGCGATCGAACACCTGCTTCGACGAGCGCTCGCCGATGACGCGCTCGTTCTCGGGCAGGGTCGCAAGCGCCTCCTGGTCGGCAACCGAGCGCCACAGGAAGGAGGGGACGGTCTCTTCCTCGACCTTCTTCAGCCGGGCAGGGACGCCGGCCTTGCGGAAATACTTCTGCGCCAGCACGTCCGACGCCACCTGCGACCAGAACTCCGGAACCTCGACGTTCTCGGCCTTGAACACGATCGAGCCGTCGGGATTCTTGATCTCGCTCGTGGTCAGGCGGAACGCGATGTCCGCGTAGGGAGACTGGCCGTCCTTGGTGTAGCGCCGTTCAATCCGCATTTTTTTAATGCCCCTTGTGCGTGCGTCGGCCGCAGGTCCTGAATTTCAGGAGAGGCGCCGACATTTTATCTCCGGCCGGGACCCTGCACCCCAGCCGCGTTCCGTGTTTTTGACGCGCCCTTTACATAGTCATTGGGGCCATTGCCGGCACCCATTCGGCCCTTGGACGAGGCCTTGTTCCCGCGGATCGAGGCGACAGAAATCCCTTCCCCGCCAAGCCTGAAAACCGGGCGGAAGACTGTCGTCGGTCTGCGGATTGTTGCCAGGCGGGGACAAGACACGGACCCGCGCCGGACAGTTCGAAAGCTAGGACAGACTCGCCGCACCCGTCAAGCTGTAGCGCCCAAGCCTGAATCAAATACTAAGGCTTGTGGTCCGTTGTGAACAACGGGGACTGCGGGGACGACTCAGTGGGAACCCGGGAAGTATCGGACAGAACAAACAGATTCGGGAAGTCCCCCCTGTCACAATTCCCCCAGCCGCCTGTCACAAAACCACAGTCAATCCCCAATAAGCTTTCGGCCGGCCCGGAAATCGCGCTTCGGCCGCGATCGGGCGAAATCGGCCCGGTGCGGGTTTTCCGGGATTTTCGCGCGGCAAGTTTTCCGCAGGTTTGGGCGTGTCGTCCTAGCGCGCACGATTCTCCGCTTTTGATCAAGCGCTTAGCTGGCACGATGGGCGCCGGGGTGATGCGACCGGGAAGTCCTCCGCGAGCTTTCTGTGGACAGGCGACGGGATCGGCCGGTTTGCTGTGAATGGGCGGCGCGGTGCGGGCCCGGTGTCCGAAAACCTCTGGACAAAACGGGAACATTTATGACATACGGGACGCAAGCCGCCGCGCTTGCGAGCTGCTCATCCGCAGTGGTGAGAGTGATCCCGTAGCGACACGGGATTGGGCGGCGGCCTCCTTGTCCCTCCGAGTAAAGCGGTCCGGGGGCCGGCCCGGTCTGGGTGTACAGGCTGGCTGCACAGGCTTGGGCGCACAGGCTTGGGGTGCACAGGCTTGGGGTGCACAGGCTTGGGTGGACAGCCGTGCAGGGCGCTGGCACAAGCGTCGATCAACGGCACGGGCGCTTTGCGAATTCCTGCATGAAAACCTTCCTGCTCCGCTTCTTCACCTGGTGGAACGGCCAGACCTTCGGCACCCAGCTCTGGACCAGCCTCTATGGCGAGCAGGTCGGCGAGGACGAGTTCGGCAACCGCTACTACCGGACCAAGGGCGGCAAGATCGATCCGACGCTGCTGATGGAGCGCCGCTGGGTGATCTATCACGGCGAGGCCGAGGCTTCGTCGGTGCCGCCGTCGTGGCACGGCTGGCTGCACCACACCGTGGACGTGCCGCCGACGCAGGAGAGCTACCAGCCGCGGCCGTGGCAGAAGCCGCACCGGCCGAATCTCACCGGCACGCCCGCCGCGCACCGCCCGACCGGCTCGACGCTGGCGCAGGGCCGGCGACCGAAGGCGACCGGCGACTACAAGGCGTGGAATCCCGGCCGCTAGGACCTGATTCAACTTCGTTGAATCAGGTCCGTCGCTCATCTTCCTGTTTGGGCATGATCTTTTCCGAAAACCGCTTCACACTTTTCGGGATCATGCCCTGACGCGTCCGCCGGACAACATCATCCGGAACTTCGCACTGCGGCAGCGTTGGATGCCGTTGCCGCCCTTTCCCAGCCGCATTCGCCGTGTTAACCGGGACACTCGATGGCCCGGTCCGGCAAGATCGCATTGATGCTGCTCGCGGGCGTAAGCGCCGCGACCCCTGCGTTCGCCCAGTTCGACAGTATCTTCCGCGGCACACCGCTCGAGGCGATCTTCGGCGGCCCGCCGCCGCGCCCGCCGCAGGACGTGCCCGGCCGCTTTCCGGGCGAGCGCCGCGATCCGTACTACGTCCCGCCCGGCGGCATGCCGCCGGGTCCGCCGCCCGGATCGCGCATCCGCGGCGAGC
>JAIESC010000178.1 GCA_019746355.1 Xanthobacteraceae bacterium
AGGAATTCCAGCGTGAGCTGCCAGTAGCGGTCGAGCTCCTCCGGCACCAGCCCGTCGAGCCGCGACCAGTCGACCTGCCGCGTGGTCATGTCGTCCATCAGCCGGGCGAGGTCCTGCGCCAGCATCATGGCGGCGTGGGCGTTGCCGGCAACCAGCGGCGCCTGATCCTTGTCGGCGGGCCTGATCCGCGTGGCCCATTTCAGGATCAGTTGCGCGAGCAGCGTCTGGCGTTCGAGGCCGTGCAAAGCCCCGGGCAGCTCCAGTGCGGCCGCGTTCATGTCGCCCAAGGCCGCTTCCGCGAACATGATCTCGTCGGCGTCGACGTCGTTCAGCGACACGAGCCGCGGCAGGATCGCGGCCTCGCCTTTGACGATGTCGAGAAAGCCTTCGCGCACCAGCCGGCAGGCGCGGCGGGTCGGCAGATAGATGGTGACGCCGGCGAGCGCCAGCGGATCGCCGCCCGGCCTAAAGCCCAGACCCAGTCTGTCGTTCATCAACGCGTCGATCAGCACCGGCAGGAACCGGGCCGATGCCGGAATGGTGAAGACGCGCGGTGTTGCAGTCATGGCGGCCGCATTCTGTCATCGCTTGTCCGTTCGAGCGAACGGGAATCGACGCAGTGGCTTCAGATATGCGCCGCTGTTGATAAGGTAGGAGTCTCTTTGTTTGGTCGCATTTTCTGCGGCGAACCGCTGCACACCCCGGATCAAGTCCGGGGCAGGCTTTTGCCGGAAAATGCTTACGCCGTGCTGGCCCTGATCGCCGCCTCGGCCTGGCCGATGGCGTCGGGCGTGCCGACATGCATCCACACGCCTTCGAGGCGCAGGCCGTGCAACCGGCCGACCGCCGCGGCGCGATCGAACAGCGCCGTCAGCGAGAAAGCCCCCTCCGGCGCATTCCTGAACAATTCCGGCCGCAGCAGCGCCGCCCCGGCATAGACGAACGGCGCGATCTCGGATTCGGGGCGCTTCGTCAGCCGGCCGTCGGCGGCCATCAGGTAGTCGCCGCGCCCGGCATAGCCGATGCTGTGGGCGGACGGCGCGAGCAGCAGGAGCGCGTCCATGCTGTCCGGGTCGAAGGCATCGGTCAGCCGTTCGAGGTTGGACCGGACGCCGTCGATCCAGATCGTGTCGGAGTTGATGTGAAAGAACGGCTCGCCGCCGATCTTCGGCAGCGCCCTGACCACGCCGCCGCCGGTGTTGAGCAGCTTCGCCCGCTCGTCGGAAATCACGATCTGCGGTGTCTTGCGCGACGCGACATGCCGTTCGATCTGGTCGGCGAGGTAGTGCACGTTGACCACGGCGCGCTCGACGCCCGCCGCGGCGAGGCGGTCCAGCACGTGATCGAGCAGCGGCTTGCCGGCGACCGGCACCAGCGGCTTCGGCATGGTCTCGGTCAGCGGCCGCATCCGCTCGCCGAGGCCTGCGGCGAGCACCATCGCGGTGCGGGGCGAGGTTTTCTGCTGTGGGGGCATCGACGATCTAGTCCTGGCGTGCCGGCTGCGGCGCAGCGCCGCCCCGCACCGGCTCCGCCGGTTGCGGCGGCGCCTGCGGCACCGGCACGTGCTCGGTGTACCAATCCTTCAAAGCCACCAGCGAAGGATGCGCCAGCGACCGCTGCAGATAACCCCATACTCTGGGAATGTGCCGGAGATATTGCGGCTTGCCGTCGCGCCGGTTCAGCCGCGCAAAGATGCCGAGGATTTTCGAGGCGCGCTGCGCTGCGACCGTCGCATAGACGCGGATGAAGTTGGCCGGCTCGAACTCCGGATCGCCGGCGGCGCGCTGCTTGACGTAGTTGCCGAGCAGCTCGACCTCGAGAAGCTCGGGGACGTCGACGCGCGCGTCCTGCAACAGCGACGCGAGATCGTAGGCGGCCGGCCCGATCACGGCGTCCTGGAAATCGAGCAGGCCGACCTGTGCCACGCCTTTGCGCTCCGGCAGCCAGATCAGGTTGGGTGAATGATAGTCGCGCAGCACCCAGGTGGCCTTCGAATCCATCACCGCCTGCAACGCCTCGTGCCACAGGTTGGCATACGTCGCGCGCATCTCTTCGGTCACCGCCACGCGATGATGCGGCAGGTACCAGTCGAGCAGCAGCTCGGCCTCGATCAGCTGCGCGTCCATGTCGTAGGCCGGCAGCCGGTGCGCCACGTTCGGCGCGACGCGGACGCCGGCCGGCACCTTCTGGTCGTGCAGCGTGATCAGCACGTCGACGGCCGCGGCATAGCGTTCGTGGATCGGCGCAGGCGGATCGCCGGTGACGACCGGCTCGGCGCCCAGATCCTCGATCAGCAGCAGGCCGTCGGCGATTTCGGCCTCGTAGATCTGCGGCGCGGAAAAGCCAAGCTGACGAAGCCCGTTCGCCATCGCGACGAACGGCACGACGTCTTCGGCGAGATGCGCGATCTGGCTGTAAGGCTTGCCGTCGCGCACCGGCGGGCCGTCGGGCCGGCGCGCCGCATTCATCAGGATGGCGCTGTGGGTGCCGAGCGTCAGCCGCTCGTAGCTGCGCGTCGAGGCGTCGCCCTGGATGCGGCGGCGATGGGCCTCCGCAAAGCTTGTGGCATCGAGGAAGCGGCGGATGACAGGAATGCGCTCGGCGCGCGCAGCAAACGTGCCATAGCCGGTGACGCGCACGTTGCGATGCTCAGGTCCGGCCAGCGGCGACAGCGTGAAGGCAATGTCGAGGCGGTCCGGCGGCAGAAACCCCGCGGCGCGGTCGGGCCACTCCAGCAGCACGACCGCGTTCTTCGGCAGGTCGTCGAAGCCAAGCTCGGCGAGCTCGCCCGAACCCTCCAGCCGGTAGAGGTCCGCATGCACGACCGGAAAGCGCGGCAGGTCGTAGGTCTGCATCAGCGTGAAGGTCGGGCTCGGCACCGGGATGTCCGGATTGTCGGCGAGAAACCGGATCAGCGCCCGGGCAAACGTGGTCTTGCCCGCGCCGAGATCGCCGGACAGCGTCACGAGGTCGCCCGGATCGAGCGATGCCGCGATGTCCATCACCAGGCGGCCGATAGCCTGCTCGCTCTCGAGCGCGACGTTGTAGCTCGAGCCGCCGGAGGTGATCGGAAGCGTCGCCATTCGGTTATGCTCGTCTCTCTCCGCCGTCATTCCGGGGCGCCGCCATAAGCGCGCTCACGCGCGTCTTCGACGCGCTATGGCGGCGAACCCGGAATCCATACTCCGCAGCAGTGGTTATGGATTCCGGGTTCACGCGCTTCGCGCGTGCCCCGGAATGACCGGCGCGAGTTTTCTGTGTCATGGGCAACACCGTTTGCGTGGCAAAGACGGTAGCAATTAGGCCGCCGTCCGCTCAACGTGCTGCTCCAGCGGGAAGCGGCAGACCACGATGGTGCCCTGGCCGACCTCGGAGCTGAGCGTCACCGTGCCGCCGTGCAGCTCGACGAACGAGCGGACGATCGACAGGCCCAATCCCGCGCCGCGGTGACGCGAGCCCTGCGAATGGGTCTGGAACCAGTCGAACACCCGGTCCTGCACCTCGGGCGGGATGCCGCTGCCGGTGTCGGCGACGGCAAAGACGATGGCGTCGGGCCGGCGCTCGGCCGACAGCGTGATGGTGGAGCCGGCGGTCGAGAAGCCGACCGCATTGGCCAGGAGGTTGAACAGGATCTGCCGGATGCGCTGGTCGTCGGCGGTGAAGTTGCCGATGTCCGGTGCCGCGACGATGTCGAGCTTCATGTCGTCCTTGACCAGACGGTCGCGGATGCCTTCCGCCGCCGCGTGCATGGTGCGGCGGATATCGACCGGGCCGAGATTGAGCCGCATCGCGCCGGCATCGACGCTCGCGAGATCGAGAATGTCGTTGATGATGGCGAGCAGCGCGTTGGTCGAGGTGCCGATGTAGGTGAGGTATTCGCGCTGCTTGGCGGTGAGCGCGCCGAGGCTCGGCTCGCCCATCAGCTGCGCGAAGCCGATGATCGTGGTGAGCGGCGAGCGCAGCTCGTAGGACACGTGGCGGACGAAGTCGGCCTTGAGCTGGTCGGCGGTTTCCAGCGCTTCGTTGCGCTCGCGCAGCGCGCGCTCGACGTTGATGGTGTCGGTGATGTCGAGCAGGGCCACGAGCGTCGCGCCGTCGGGCAGCGGCACCGTCACGAGATCGGCGACGCTGCCGTTGCGCAGCTCGAGCTGACCCTTGACGCTTTCGCGCCCTTCGATCGCCGTGACATTGGCGCGCAGCCGCTGCCACAGCGCGTCGTTGCCGTAGAGCGGGCGGCAGCGCTCGATCACGGTTTCGATGTGCGGCTGCTCGGCAAGCTCCGCCGGGGTGAGCCGCCACATGGTCGCGAACGCCGGATTGTGCAGCCGCAGCCGGCCGTCGCTGCCGAACACCGCCACCGCTTCGGCGAGGTTGTCGAGCGTCTCGCGCTGCACGCGGATCAGCGCGTCGTAGCGCCTAGCCATTTGCAGGCTCTCGGTGACGTCGTCGAACAGGTAGGTCACGCCGCCCTGCGGGTTGGGGGTGGTGACGATGCGCAGCGTGCGGCGGTCCGGAAGATGCCAGAGGTGCTCGCGGGTTTCGGTTGCGCGATACGCCTCGTGCAGCGCGGTCTTCCATTCGCGGAAGTCCTTCTCCTCGGGCAGCTTGCGCGCGGCGCGAAGCTGGTCGAGCAGCGCCGAGTCGGTCGGATATTGATCGAGGAAGCCGCCATCCAGCTCCCACAGCGCGCGATAGGCTTCGTTGTAGAACACCAGATGCTGCTCGGCGTTGAAGATCGCCACGCCGGTGGCAAGCTGGTCGAGCGTGCGGCGGTGTGCGTCACCGAGCCGCTTCAGCTCGCTGCGCATGCCCTCGGCCTCGGTCGCGTCGATGCCGATGCCGGCGCTGCCCTTGCGCGTCGGCACATCGATCACGTCGAAGGTGCGACGGGAGCCTGCGACAATGGCCGGCTGCCGCCCGGCGTAGATGCTGCCGGAGGCGCGGACGCGGCTCGCCTCCTCGCGCGCCGGCCGGTTGAGCAGCTCCAGCGCCCGCGTGACGGCATCGGCGGCGTCGCGGGCTTCGACCGCGCGGGCATAGGCGGAGTTGACGAAGGTCAGCGCGCCGGCGTTGTCGCGCGCCCACACCGGCGACGGCAGCGCATCGATCAGGGTGCGGAGCGATTCGACCTCGCTCAGGAGCTTTTCGTGGCGCGCGTTGAGCTCGGCGAGCTCGCGCTTGGAGCCGGTGACGTCGCGCAGCCTCAAGACCGCGCGGCCGCCGATCGCCCGGCCGTCGGCATCGATGGCGCGGCCGCTGAGCGTCATGAGCTGCATCGAAAAGCCTTCGCCGGTGGCGCGCAGCGCGTCGGTGGCCCGTTCCATCGCCTGGGCCTTTTCCGGCTCGAGCCAGGTTCCAAA
This sequence comes from Xanthobacteraceae bacterium, assembly GCA_019746355.1. Next base: position 5,361 of record JAIESC010000178.1, read on the forward strand.
CGAGAGCACGCGTTGCGGGATCGAGGCGGTGGTGATCAGCGTCGTGTCGCCGATGATGTCGGGCTCGTTGTCCGCCGCAGCCCACGACACCAGCACCTGCGGGTCGGTCATCAGCAGCGTTTTCACGCGGTCGAGATCGGCGCGGAGCGAGGCGACGCGATCGCGCAGCCCGCTCTCCGCCGAGCCTGCCCGGATGCGCGTGCGCACCAGCGTGATGGCCGTGACCACGCCGAACAGCAGCACGCCCAGCGTGAGCGCCGTCGCCAGTATTTCGCCGCGGTTGAGCGCCGTCAGCGCCTGGACATAGTTGCTGAAGTCCGGCAGCCCGGCACTGTCCGCCCGTGCGGGTCCGAGGAAGGCGGCGATCGCCAGCGCCGAGGCGGCCAAACGGAATCCGCTTCGCCGCGGATGAGAGCTTGATCTCCCGCCCGTCCTCCGGACCGTTTCCGGCATGCCTGATGTGCCCCTGAGCAGGCGGCGTCCGCCTCTGCCAC
>JAIESC010000064.1 GCA_019746355.1 Xanthobacteraceae bacterium
CCCCTCCTCAGGCCGACCGCCCATGAATCACTCAATTGCTGATTTGGGAATCCCCTAACTGAAGACAGGCCCTAGTCCTTCAAAGGGGCCATTTCACCGGGCTCCGGGGGTCGCGTCATTGATCGGCAGTACGACGTCCCTGTTGCGAACGGTCGCGCCCGCCGCCGCGCTTGCGGTCTGGCTCGCGGGCTGCGCGTCGCTTGGCGTCAGCGATCCGACCAACCAGCCATTGTCCGGGAGTGCCACGGCGGCCTTTGCCTCGGTGCGCCAGGACCCGAGCGCCGGCGACGACGTGATGGTGGGGCTTGCGTTCTCCGGCGGCGGCACGCGCGCCGCGGCCTTCGCCCATGGCGTCCTGCAGGAGCTCGATCAGACGACGGCGCGTTCGCGCAGCGGCACGAATTCGCTGCTCGATCGGGTGGGCTTCGTCTCCGGCGTCTCCGGCGGGGCGGTGGCGGCGGCCTATTTCGGGCTGAAGAAGCGCGCGGCGGTCGGCGACTTCCGCGAGAAATTCCTGATCCGCAACGCCGAGGAGTCGCTCTCCACCAACATCACGGCGGTCAATCTCGTGAAGGGGCTCAGCGGCGGCGTCAACGACGTCCGCACCTTCGCGCGCTGGCTCAACGACAACCTCTACAACGGCGCGACTTTCGCTGATTTCCGCAAAGCCTCGGGCCCGCAGATCTGGCTCAACGCCTCCGATATCTACAACCGTACGCCATTCATCTACGGCGCGACGACGTTCGGCGCGCTGTGCAGCGATCTCGCGTCCTATCCGATCGCCGAGGCGGTCGCGGCCTCGGCCGCGGTGCCGATCGTGTTCACGCCGATGGTCATCAGGACCTATCCCAAGCAGTGCACCGATCGGCCGTCGGAGGGGGTGGAGAAGGCACACAACAATCCGAACGCGCCGCCGATGCTGAAGGCGTTCGCCGATGCGCTCGCGAGCTACGGCGACGGTTCGACCAAGTACATCAAGCTGCTCGATGGCGGCCTGGTCGACAATTTCGGTCTCTCCGGCTTCACGATCGCGCGGCTTGCCGCGCGGGCGCCATACGATCCGTTGTCGCCGGAGCGGGCGGTGCGGCTGCGCCGGGCGATCATCATCCTGGTCGATGCCGGCCGCGCGCCGTCCGGCAACTGGGTGCAGACGATCGACGGGCCGAGCGGCATGGAGCTGGTCAACGCCGCATCCGACACGGCGCTGCAGGCGAGCGTGCTCGCAAGCTACACCGCGTTCCAGGCGACCCTCAACGACTACCAGCGCCAGCTCGTGAATTGGCGCTGCGGCCTGTCTCCCGAGCAGCGCAAGCGCCACGGCGCGGGACCGAACTGGAATTGCCGCGACATCAAGCTGATCCTGACCCGCGTCGCGTTCGAGCAGCTCGGAGCTGCGCGCGCCAAGGTGCTCAACGCCGTCGATACGCGGTTCAAGCTGCCGGTCGAGCAGGTCGATACGGTGATCGCGGCAGGCCGCGACGCGCTCTCGTCCAATCCGCAGTACCGCGAATTCCTGAAGGGTCTCGGCGCGCAGACGCCGCAGCCCGTGCCGGAGGCACCGCCGCTGCCGTCCGAGCCGCCGCCGACGCCGGTCGCGACCGCGCCATCGTGGCCGTTCCCGTTCCCGTCGCTGCCGAGCTCGTTCGCCGCGCAGTAGCGGGCGGCGGTTTCATGCGCCCGGGTCAGGGCGCCTCGAGGCCGTGTTTCTTCATCACCGCGAGACCCGCCGGCGCGGTCAGGAATTTCACCAGTGCGGAAGCTTCGGCAGGATGCGCCGCGCTGGCGTGAACGCCCGCGGTGAACACCGAGATGAGCTGCAGTTCGGGCGGCAGCGGACCGACATAATCGACGCCGTCGGCATGGGCGATCTCGCTGATCTGCTGGAAGCCGATCTCGGCCTCGCCGTTGGCGAGCAGCGTCGAAACGGTGCCGCCCGAGGCAATGAGCGTGGTCTTGGCTTTCACGGCTTCGGCGACGCCGAGCCGCTCGAACAGCTTTTCCAGATAGACGCCGCTCGGACCGGTCGAGAGGCCGACGCTTTGGGCGTTGAGCAGCGCGCGCTTGAACGCATCGGGCGTGCCGACGTCGGGCTTCACTGCGCCCTTGCGGACGCCGATGCCGATGCCGGCCTTGGCGAGAATGGTTTGAGTGCCTTTGACGACCTTGCCCTGCGCGGCGAAATCGTTGACCGCTGCATTCGAGCTGATGATCAGATCGAACACCTCGCCCGCGGCCATCCGCCTGTTGATGTCGACGGTCCCGGCCCAGGTGGTCGCAACCTTTGCGCCGGTCGATGTTTCGAACTGCGGCACGAGCTCGAGATAGGCCTCGCGGGTGGCGAGCGAAGAGAGAACGGTGATGGTGGCGTTCATTTTCGCTTTGATCCTCGATCTACTGCGGCCCGCCGCCGACCTTGATGCCGGCCTCCTTGATCACCGGCCCCCATTTCCCGGTTTCGTCTTGCAGGAACTTGGCGAACTCCTCGGGGCTCGAACCGGTGACGATGACGCCGAGGTTCTCCAGCCGGCCCTGCACGGCCGGATCGCGGATCGCGGCGACGCTGTCGGCGTGGACCTTGCGGACGATCTCCGGCGGCGTTTTGGCCGGCAGCATGAAGCCGAACCAGCCGGTGACCTCGAAGCCCGGCACGCCGGCCTCGATCATGGTCGGATATTCGCGCGCGGCGGCGACCCGCTGGCCGGTGGTCACGGCGAGCGCACGCATCTGGCCGCCCTGCACCTGCGGCAGCACCGAGGACATGACGTTGAACATCAGGTCGACGCGGCCGGGGATCAGGTCGGCCAGCGCCGGCGCGCCGCCGCGATAGGGCACGTGCGTCAGGTCGAGCCCCGCGACGCGCTTGAACAGCTCGCCGCTCAGATGGATCGAGGTGCCCGCCCCGGACGAGGCGAAGGTCATCTTGCCGGGATTGGCCTTGGCGTGGGCGATGAACTCGGCGACCGTCTTCGCCGGCGACGAGTTCGGCACCACCATCAGGTTGGGCGTGACGCCGATCACCGTCACCGGGGCAAAGTCGGCGACGATGTCGTAGGTCACGGACGGGTAGAGGAAACGGTTCACCGCGTGCGGGAACGAAGCGATCAGGAGCGTATGACCGTCCGGCTCGGCGCGCGCCACGAGCTCGGCGCCGAGATTGCCGCCGGCGCCGGGCTTGTTCTCGATGATGACCTGCTGGCCCCAGATCTCCGACAGCTTGGTCGCGAGATTGCGGGCGAACGCCTCGTTGGCGCCACCGGCCGCAAACGGCACGATCAGCCGGACCACACGGCTGGGCCAGGCTTGTGCGCGGACAATCGCCGGAGAGCCTGCGGCGAGTGCGGACGCGGCCGCGAGCCTGATGGCTTGACGTCGAGTGAACTTGTGCATTTCGTCCCTGGGTGAGGTTTGTTGCGGCCGCACAGTACTGGCGCCTCAATCAAGCGACAACCACGTGGGTCGTGGGCCGCGGTCGCGGCCTTGACCTTGCCGCATGGCGGGGCGATGGGATGGGAACCGTGCGGCCAAGAGACTTCCCAAGAGACGTCCCAAGAGACTTCCCAAGAGACTGCCCAAGAGATTTCCGATGAACGTGCAGAACAAACCGTCGAAGCTGATCAAGGGCGCAACCGGCGAGTGGGAGGTCGTGGTCGGCATGGAGGTCCATGCCCAGGTCACCTCCAACGCCAAGCTGTTCTCCGGCGCCTCGACGGAATTCGGCGGCGAGCCGAACAGCCATGTGTCGCTGGTCGACGCGGCGATGCCGGGGATGCTGCCGGTGATCAACGAGGAGTGCGTCCGGCAGGCGGTCCGCACGGGGCTCGGCCTCAACGCCAGGATCAACCTGCGCTCGGTGTTCGACCGCAAGAACTACTTCTATCCCGACCTGCCGCAGGGCTATCAGATCAGCCAGTACAAGCAGCCGATCGTCGGCGAGGGCGAAGTCTCGGTGGCGATGCCGGACGGCGAGACCGTCACGGTCGGCATCGAGCGGCTGCATCTGGAGCAGGACGCCGGCAAGTCGCTGCACGACCAGCACCCGAACATGAGCGCGATCGACCTCAACCGGTCGGGCGTGGCGCTGATGGAGATCGTCTCCAAGCCGGATATCCGTTCGTCGGAGCAAGCCAAGGCGTTCCTGTCGAAGCTCCGCTCGATCCTGCGCTATCTCGGCACCTGCGACGGCGACATGGAGAAGGGCAGCCTTCGCGCCGACGTCAACGTGTCGGTGCGAAAGCCAGGGGCCCCGCTCGGCACCCGCTGCGAGATCAAGAACGTCAATTCGATCCGCTTCGTCGGCCAGGCCATCGAGCACGAGGCGCGGCGCCAGATCGAGATCATCGAGGACGGCGGCACGATCGACCAGGAGACGAGGCTGTTCGATCCGAACAAGGGCGAGACCCGCTCGATGCGGTCGAAGGAAGAGGCGCACGACTACCGCTATTTCCCCGACCCGGACCTGCTGCCGCTGGAGTTCGACCAGGCCTATGTCGACGGCCTGAAGCAGCACCTGCCGGAGCTGCCGGACCAGAAGCGGGCGCGGTTCGTCTCCGAGCATGGCCTGTCGGCCTACGACGCCGACGTGCTGGTCGCAGAAAAGGCGCTCGCCGACTACTACGAGGCGGTGGCGCGCGGTCGCGACGCCAAGCTTGCCGCCAACTGGGTGATCAACGAGCTGACCGGCCGGCTCAACAAGGAAGGCAAGGGCATCGAGGACACCCCGGTCGACGCCAAGCAGCTCGGCGCGGTCCTCGACCTGATCGGCGAGGGCGTCATCTCCGGCAAGATTGCCAAGGACCTCTTCGAGATCGTCTGGAGCGAGGGCGGCGATCCGCGTGCAATCGTCGAGCAGCGCGGCATGAAGCAGGTCACCGACACCGGCGCGATCGAGAAGATCGTCGACGACATCGTTGCCAAGAACCCGGACAAGGTCGCCGACGCCAAGTCCAACCCGAAAGCGATCGGCTGGTTCGTCGGCCAGGTCATGAAAGCCTCCGGCGGCAAGGCCAACCCGCAGGCCGTGAACGATCTTCTGAAAAAGAAGCTCGGCGCTTAAGCGCGGTAGCGCCATACGCGGTTGGGCCGCTCGGCGTTGCGCGACATTCGCTCACGCCATTGTCTGTCAGCGGCATCGTCTGGATGCTCGTCGAGCGTTCGAACGGAGCGCGAGTTGGCATCGCGCGGCGAATCAGCCGAGCGCCGATTCGCTCGTTTTTGATCGATTCATCGTCCGCGCAACGCTTCCGAAACACGGTCTGTGGAAAAAATTTTTGGGTCGGGCGGAAGCGACACAGCGCCTCGGTTTGCAGCGAAGGCGAGCTGTGGATGACGTGAGCTTTTTTGCTGCGTCCAACTGACGTTCCGATTTTCGGTCGCGCGCAAAAATGCCCATTCCATATGGGTTTTCGTGATGTCCGCCGTTTTCGTCATGCGCGGTGGATGATTTGCGCATTTGCGTTGCGCGCGGTGTGCATCGCGCGACGGCGTGCGGATGGAATAGAGCGGCGCCCGCGCGCGCGTACACTCGCTGTTAATCGGAGTCGGTGTTTTTTCTCTCACTCTGGTGTAAATCCAGATGCAGTGAACGTCGATCCACGATGTTCACTGTTCCGACATCGCCACATCCCGTGGCTAGGAGGGCAGCAATGGCGAAGAAGAGAAAGGCGAAGAAGGCGAAGAAGGCGAAGGCCCGGAAGAAGAAGTAGTCCGGCCTTACGCTCTTCGACTTCACGTCGAAGGTTCGTCATACGGTCCGGTGAGCGTCGCGCGTTGAGCGCCTAAGCGAGCGACCCGACCTCCCAAGACTGAAAGACGGCGAGGGCGTCGACGAGACTGGAGGTCTCTTCGACGCCCTCAGTGCGTCTGGAGCTTACGACTTTCGGATTTTACGCCTTCAGGCACTCGCTCATGAACTTGCGGTGTTCGGTGCGGGTGCCGTCCGGAAAGTGGTTGGAATTCGGTGCGGCGCGATCTCCGATAACACGAGGGTATCGTTTCAGGCTG
>JAIESC010000020.1 GCA_019746355.1 Xanthobacteraceae bacterium
CGCCGGATGATTCGAGGTTGAACATCTCGGAGACTACGCCACCCTCATTTCCAACCAACCCCGCGACGGCACCCGACGACGCGCGTGCGCACGGAGACGCTCGTGATCAGGCGGTGGATGGCGCGGATCATGACTTGCACGGCGCTCCGGGCCGTAGCGCGACTGGCGCTGCCATTGGCTTTTCGCGAGCCCGCAAAATGAGGCCAAATTGGTTAAAAATGTCGCAAATTCCGGCCTCTCGCCGTGAAATCGGTCATGAAATCAATTGCGAGGCAAATTTGTGCGCTGCACACTAGGGCGACCGATCAAGCGTCAAACGAGTGGATACGCGCCATGTCGCAAGCCGCCCCGCGACTGAACCCAACCGGAGGTCTCGTCACGGCCGCACAGGCTGCGATGCGAGCCGCCGAGGCCTTGCTGGCGGACGCGACGGCCAAGGTGCGCGAGCGCGTGGTGACGGATGGACGCGTGGCGCCCCGCCTGCTCGACCGCGAGCAGCGGGCGACGCACGGCCTCTCCTGGCTTGCGACCTACGTCGAGGCGGTGCGGCAACTTGCCGCCTATGCCGAGCGGCTGAACGATGCGGGCCAACTGACCGAGACCGAGGAACTGATCGTCCGGATCGGGCTTGGCGAATATCTCGCGCAGATGGCCGGCGGTATCCCGATCAGCCAGGGCGAAATCGTCCGGCCGTTCGACATGGGCCTCTCGTCCGCGGCCGTTGCCGCGCGCATGACGGGAGACGTCGAGGCGCTGATCGCGTCGGGCAACACGGCGCAGAACCGGGCGCGGCTCACCGAGCTGATCGGCGACGGTCACGGCGCGACGGTCGGGGTGTGCGGTCTCGACGACACGCTGGAACAGGTCCGCGACGAGATGCGCAAGTTCGCCGACAGCGAAGTGGTCGAGGAGGCGCACCGCTGGCATCGCAGCAACAGCTACATCCCGCTTCCGGTCATCGCGCAGATGTCCGAGCTCGGTGTGTTCGGCCTGACCATCCCCGAGGAGTTCGGCGGGATGGGGCTCGGCAAGGAATCGATGTGCGTCGTCTCCGAGGAGCTGTCGCGCGGCTATATCGGCGTGGGCTCGCTCGGCACCCGCTCGGAGATCGCCGCCGAGCTCATTCTGGGCGGCGGCACCGAACCGCAGAAGGCGAAGTGGCTGCCGAAGATCGCCTCCGGCGAAATCCTGCCGACCGCGGTGTTCACCGAGCCCAACACCGGCTCCGACCTTGCGTCGCTGAAGACCCGCGCGGTGCGCGAGGGCGACGTCTACAAGGTGTACGGCAACAAGACCTGGATCACCCATCCGGTCCGCGCCGACGTGATGACGCTGCTGGTGCGGACCAATCCCAGGGAGCCGGGCTATCGCGGCCTGTCGATGCTGCTCGCCGAAAAGCCGCGCGGCGACGATGCCAACCCGTTCCCGGTCAAGGGCATGACCGGCACCGAGATCGAGGTGCTCGGCTATCGCGGCATGAAGGAATACGAGATCGCCTTCGACGGCTTCGAGGTGAAGGCGGAGAACCTTCTGGGCGGCGTCGAGGGCCTCGGCTTCAAGCAGCTGATGGCGACGTTCGAGTCGGCGCGCATCCAGACCGCGGCGCGCGCGATCGGCGTGGCGCAGGCGGCGATGGAGCAGGCGCTGAGCTACGCGCGCAGCCGCGTGCAGTTCGGCGAGCCGATCGTCAAGTTCCCGCGGGTGTCGGACAAGATCGCGATGATGGCAGTGGAGATCATGATCGCGCGGCAGCTCACCTACTATGCGGCGCGGCAGAAGGATTCCGGCCGCCGCTGCGATCTCGAGGCCGGCATGGCGAAGCTTCTGGCCGCGCGTATCGCCTGGTCGAATGCCGACAACGCGGTGCAGATCCACGGCGGCAACGGCTTCGCGCTGGAATTTCCGGTGTCGCGCATCCTGTGCGATGCACGCATCCTCAATATCTTCGAGGGCGCTGCGGAAATTCAGGCGCAGGTCATTGCGCGGCGGTTGCTCGACGGCTCGAACTGACGTTTTTGCAGCGATCGGCAACTTCGTCCGTTGCCGGACGTTGGTCCTCGCCAAAGGGTCGGCAGGTCGTCCGGCCTGGACCATGCCAGAGAATGACTCATGCCCGAATTGAGGATCGACAAAGGCGGCTGGATCGTAGTCTGCGACGGCGCCAAGGCGCTGGTGCTCGAGAATACGGGTGCGCGCATGCGCCCGAGCTTGCGCACGCGCGAGGTGTTCGAGCAGCCCGGCCCCAAAACGAGCGAACTGGGCACCGACAAACCCGGCCGCAGCTTCAGCTCCGTCGGTTCACAACGCAGCGCGGTCGAGCAGACCGATTGGCATGAGCAGGAGGAGGAGCGCTTTCTGAGAAAGCTCGCCGCGCATTTGGACAAGGCGGTTCTGGCCGGGCAGACAAAATCGCTGATCGTGGTTGCGCCGCCGCGCGCACTCGGTGTTCTCCGCCACACATTCACGGAGCATGTCCGCAGGGCGGTGGAGGCCGAGGTGGAGAAGAATTTCGTCAAGATGCCGGTGCACGAGATCGAGCGGCATCTGTTTCAGTAGAAATCTTCAGCGGCGGTGTCCGAGTTCGGCGAGTGCCTTGGTGACGGCCCTTGGCAGCGGCGTGTCGGGAATGCTTCCGAGCGTGGCCTTGAGCTTTTCGCCGGAAATCCGGTGCGGCACGCGCCACAGATATTCGAGCTCGGACAATTCCCGGCCGAGCGCCATCAGCTGGCCGAAGGTTTTCAGCATCCACCAGCCCATCGGACGGACGTTGAATTTCTGCTCCGTGATGGCTTCGATGGTCGCAATCAGCTCCGCGCCGGTGAACGCATGGCCGGGAAAACCGAACACTTCGAACGGCGCGAACCCGGCGCGCCGCTCGGCCAGGCGGACCAGCGTCGCGGCGTAGTCCGGCAGATAGGCCCAGGCATGCACGACGTCGGGCGGGCCGGGATAGGTCAGCCGTTGCCGCGATAGTTCCTTGCAGATGACCAGGTCGAACCATGAGCCGAGCCCGCCACCGTAAAAGTCGCCGGCGCGCAGCACGATCGTGCGCATGCCGCGGTCCGACGCTTCCCGGATGCGCTGCTCGATCTCCACCCGCATCGCCCCCTTGCGCGTGGTCGGATGCATCGGCGTGGTCTCGTCGAGCAGCGGCGGCATGTTGCGGCCGTAGTTCCAGACGCTGCCGGGAAACAGCAGCGTCGCACCGTTGCCCTCGGCCGCGGCGATCGCGCCATAGGCGAGCGACAGCGCGTTCTTCTGCCAAAGCGTGATGTGCGGATTGAACGCGTTGAGCACCACGTCGCAGCCGCGCCCCGCCTGCACCGCCTCGTCGCGGGTCACGGCCTCGATCGGCTCGACGCCGCGCGCCACCTGCGGCTTGCGGCCGGGCCGCACCAGGCCCTTCACGGTCCAGCCGGCGTCGCGGAACGCCTCCGACGCCGAAACGCCGAGCCGTCCGGCGGCCCCCAGAACGAGGATCTGCTTGCTCATGCGGGAGCCGCGACGGTGAGGGGGAGGATGCCGGAATTCGGCGGCCGGTGTGACAGGCGACGCATGCAACCACTGCTTCTCGTGCTGGTTCGACCTATATAGGGAGAAGGGCGGAAAGGTCGCGACCAAAATGTCGCAAGCCGATCCCGGCCTGTGATCGGCCGCTCCCGCCACGGTGGCCGCGGTCCGCCCGAGGTGCTAGGACATCACCATGAATTTCATGTCGCAAATCGCGGTTCCGATCGCCATCGGCGCGGTCGCGGTGGTGCTCGTGCTGGGCCTCATCAACATGATGCGCGGGGGATCGCCCAACACGTCGCAGAAGCTGATGCGGATGCGCGTGCTGCTGCAGTTCGTCGCCATCATCGTGATCATGGCGACCATCTGGATGATGGGCCGCTGACAGCGCGCATTTCACAGGCGACGGCGCTTCAGGAGCGCTAGATTGTGCGCAACATGACTCGTCCCGCGCCAGAGCACACACCATGGTCGTACTGAACCGCATCTACACCCGCACCGGCGACGACGGCACAACCTCGCTCGGGTCCGGCGAGCGCCGCAAGAAATACGACCTGCGCGTCGACGCCTACGGCACGCTCGACGAGGTCAATGCCGTGATCGGGCTTGTCCGCCTGCATACGGCCGGCGATGCGGCGCTCGATCCGGCGCTGGCGCGTATCCAGAACGACCTGTTCGACGTCGAGGCCGATCTTTGCCTTTCCGAGAAGGGCCCGGGTGGCGCGCGGCTGACCGTCACCGACACCCAGGTGACATGGCTCGAGGGCGAGATCGACCGGCTCAACGCCGACCTCGCGCCGCTGCGCTCGTTCATCCTGCCGGGCGGCACGCCGGCCGCAGCCTACATGCATCTGGCGCGCACCGTCTGCCGCAGAGCCGAGCGCATCATGGTCGCGCTGCGCGACCAGCCGGGCGAGACCGTCACCGACGCATCGCTGAAATACGTCAACCGGCTGTCGGACTTCCTGTTCGTCGCCGGGCGCCACGCCAACGACAAGGGGACGCGCGACGTGCTCTGGGCGCCGGGACAGAACCGCTGACGATGCGCGCCCTGGTATGCAGTGTCGCCGTTGCGTGCCTTGCCATGGTGGCCTCACAGGCGAACGCCGCCAATCCGCTCGACGACCTGATCCCGCCGGTCGACGGCAAGAGCGCGTGCTTCGTCCGCGCTTACGACGCTATTCACCTGCGCCGCAATCCGCGGCAGAAAACCGTGTCGATGACCGTCTGGCTTTCCTACGAGTCAGCCGGTGGTAGCGGTCCGTTTCTGAACGTGGCGCTCGGCCTTTCTCTGCGCGGTAGCCCCACGCTGTTCTCCTCCGGCGTCTGCCAATTTGACCTGAAAGCCAATCGCAACACATCGGGCATGCGGCTGATCAAGGCTTATCCGAAGGAATCCGGGCATGTCTGCATGCAGTCGGCGCGGCCGGATGTGTTCTGGGCGGTGAGCGCAGAGGAGGGCGGCGTCCTGATCATGGACCGCGGCAAGGACCGCGACACGCTGATGCTCTATCTCGACGACAGCCTGACCATGGTGAACCGGTCCGATCGCAGCGATTTGTTGGACATCAAATTCGGTGCCGACGACCGGGTCTTCATGTTGCGGCGGGTGCCCATAAACGACTGCGCCGCCGTCGAGGAAGCCGTTACCACGCCGGAACCGGGCGCCCGACGTCGGCGCGGGCGCGCAAAGTGAGCGGCCCGCGCGCTCCCTGCCGCTTCCGGCTTCGCGCTCGCGCGCTGCGGCGGAGTCCGCGCTGGCGAGCCACCAGCGCGTTCACGCGCGTCTTTGACGCGCCACCAGCGCGTTCACGCGCGTCTTTGACGCGCCACCAGCGCGTTCACGCGCGTCTTCGACGCGCTATGGGCGAGCGGCCAGCGCGGGCGCTTGTCGTCGCCGCGCCGGCTCCTCCTGGCGCTTCGCGCCAGTCGGCGGCGCGGCCAGCCCGGCGTTGACCCCGCATAACGCGGCTATTAGGGTGCGGCGCACCAATTCCGGGCCCGGATTTTGGGGCTGAGAAGGCCCGAGGAGCCGATTAAGAACATGAAGATCGTGGTGCCCGTAAAACGGGTGGTGGACAAGGACATCAAAATTCGCGTCAAGGCCGATGGCTCAGGGGTCGAACTCGCCAACGTCAAGATGTCGATGAATCCTTTCGACGAGATCGCCGTCGAAGAGGCGATCCGTCTCAAGGAGGCCGGCAAGGCGACCGAGATCGTCGCCGTCTCGATCGGCCCGCAGCAGGCTTCGGAAACGATCCGCACTGCGCTTGCGATGGGCGCCGACCGCGGCATTCTCGTCAAAGCCGACGGGCCGGTGGAGCCGCTCGCGGTCGCCAAGATCCTCAAGGCCGTGGTCGATGCGGAAAAGCCCGGCCTCGTCATCATGGGCAAGCAGGCGATCGACGACGACTGCAACGCGACCGGCCAGATGCTGGCGGCGCTCACTGGCTGGCCGCAGGGCACCTTCGCCTCCAAGCTCGCCATCGACGGCGACAGCATCCAGGTGACGCGCGAGGTCGACGGCGGCTTGCAGACGGTGAAGCTCAAGGGCCCG
>JAIESC010000092.1 GCA_019746355.1 Xanthobacteraceae bacterium
GCCGCCCGCCGCGGGTGCGGCCGCTTGCGTCCGCCGGGCGGGCGCGATCGCGGCGCTGCGCCGGAAGCGCAGCGAACTCGGTGACGCTGCGGGTCCACTCGCGCGGTCCGTTGACGCGGCCGTCCTGCCAGATGGTGATCGCGGTGTTAGGCCGCTCCAGCAGGTAGGTGCCGCGCGGCTGCACGGTGAGCTCGACGTCGCCTTCGACCAGCAGCACCGTCACGCGGTCGCGCCGCACCAGCATGTCGAACGTCGTGCCGCGCACGCCGACTGCAACGAACGGCGTGCGGATGGTGTAGCTCTGCTTCTCCAGCGAACCGGTGACGAAGCGCACGAGACCGTATGGCACGTGGACGACGACCTTGCCGGTCTTCGTGTCCGGATCGTAGACGAAGCTGTCGAGCCTGATCTGCGTCTGCGGCGATAGGCCGAGATTGGTTTCGTCGAGGAATTGCAGCCTGGCGGTGCTGGCCCTGCCGGTCCGCACGAGCTGGTTCTGGAACACCTCGCTGCCGACCGCGAGCTTCTGCACCGCGTTGCCGATCCGGCCCTCGACCTCGTTCTCGACGGCGCGCGCCGCACCGACTTTCGTGGCGTCGGTTTTGCCGGCACCGGTGGTGGCCGCGCCTTGTCCCGCCACCTGCGATGAGATCGCCGCGGTGCCGCACAGCAGGGCAACGCCGACCAGCAGCGATGAAGTCCGCACGCGCGCCTTTGTTTGCAATCGGCTGGTTGCTGTTGCGTTCATTCAAGCACAGCCACACTCGAGCGTCGACGGCAGCTAAACACATCGCCGGTCCGGGCGGATGGGCCCGGACCGGGATACTGTGCGGGACCTTGGCCGTCAGCGGACCATCAGCTTCAGCGTCTCCTTCGGCGGCAGCGGCTGCGGATTGAGCGCGCGGTCGGAGCCGGAGTTCCTGAAGGCTGTGGTCGTGGCCTTCGGCGGCAGCGGTTGCGGGTTCAGCGCGCGGTCCGAGCCATAGTTCTTGAACGCGCCAAACTTCTCCTTCGGCGGCAGCGGCTGAGGGTTCAGCATCCGATCAGACCCAATCGTGTTCTTGCCGCCGACGATGATGATGCCTTTTTGCGAAGGGCCGCCGTCCTTGGGAGGCAGCGGCTGCGGGTTGAGCATGCGGTCGGAGCCGGGCTGCGCGATCAGAACCTGCTTGGTCGCAATATTCTTGCGAAGCGTCTGCGCGGAGCTCTTCGCGCCGACCTCCGACGCGAAGGCGGTGTCGGCGGGGATCACCGGGAGCGCGAGCGAAGCAACGATGGACAGAGAAGCGGTCCTGTTCATTGTCATCTCCTCTATGTCGGCAACGGCGTATCGATGGCAGCGACGATAGGCCCCTTCGCGTCCGGGCGGATGTGACGGCGAACACACCGCGCGCGGGCCTTGTGGCGTTGCGCACATGGTGCGTCACGGACGCGCGTAAACGCGCTGACGGCGCGTCACAGGCGCGCGTAAACGCGCTGATGGCGCGCCGGCGCGGCCCGTAAATACTTCGTGCGGCGGATTCGCCTTTGCGGCCCGTGCCTTGTCCTGCGCCTTTGTGACGCTTCGCACTTTCCGCTGCGGCGGGGGCGCGAAAGGGATATGCTCGGCGCAGCAGCGCATCGGTGGCGGACCGGATGATCACCTTGTCGCGAAGCCTTCGGCCGAACCGTGCTTCTGCCGCCGTTGCGTACGCGCAAGCCGCGTTCCGCTCCTTGCATACCTTCAAGCCTCGCACCGACGCATCGCTCACCGCGACGCTGCCCGGCCCTCGTGTAACCGCAATCATTTTCTGAGAATTCTAAGGAGATCGCCATGACGTCGTCCCGCCATCTCGCTCGGCACTTTTCCCGGCTGACCCACGGCGCGAGCCTGACCACGCTGATCGTGGTGGCAAGTCTGCTCGCGCTGCCGTCGGACCGTTCGCAGGCTGCCGACAACAGGGCCGTTGGCGGCCCGGGCGTTTCCGTGCAGATGACCGGGTCAGCCGGCGAAACTAAAGCCGCAGCCACGGCCACGGGCTCCGGCTTGAAGTCGAACGAGACCCAGGCGCAGAAGAAAGTCGCGGCACCCGCAAGCGAAGCGCAGAAGAAGTCCGACGCCAGGGTCAACGAGGCGTTGAAGGTTGCGCATCATCATCAGCAGCAGCAACGGACGTCGACGCCCGGGGCGGGCTCGGGCGGTGCCAAGGCCGATCAGGCCAGGCGCATCGACCAGGCAACCAGGCAGCGGCTCGAGCAGGCGAAGCCCGGGCCGGCGAGCGCGGTCCAATGTCCGCACCCGCCGTGCAACGTCATGCCGCGGCGAGCGCCGTCCGCCGGCCCCAGTGCGATGGACCGTCTGGGCGGCGGGCCGCGCCCGGCCGTCGGAGCGGCCAAGGCCGGATCCGGCGTGAAGGCGAGCACGGCTGCGAGCGCCTCCGGGCAAAATCAAATGAAGATGATCGAGTTGCAGGAAGAGGTCAGCAAGCGCCAGCGGGCGCTGCAGATGCAGCAGAACATCCAGCAGAAGCAGCAGGAAAACTCGGGCACGGTGATCCGGAATATGCGTTAGCAGCAAGGCTGCTTGAGTTGAATCGCTTGCCGTATCGGCGGTGAACTTTCTCCCCCCGCGACCTCCGGCGCGGGCACTGCCACCTCCCCTTCCAGGGAGCGTACCGCCCGCATTGCCGATGATTCAGTCTCGAGCACGATCCACGCTTTGGCAGACGGGCTTCGCGCGCCGGGCTTGATTGCCCGGCGTGCATGGTTTTGGATTCAGGTCCGGGCAAATTCAATCGATGGCCGACACGGAACACATGCGAGGCGCGGCCGCGAACCTGGTCCGCAATTACCTGGCGACCATGGCGGTCATCCTGCCCGGGCTCTTCGTCTACACCCGCGACACCAATTTCCTTGCGACCGAATTCAACATGCGGGTCGGCCTGGAGATCGGCGGCGAGCCTGTCACCATCGGCACGGCCGACGTGCTGGTCGCGGCCGTGGTGCTCTACGCGGTGCTGCTGCTGCCGTATTACGCGCTGCGCCGGGGCACCGTCTGCGACGCGCGGCTGGTGTTCATGTATCTGCGCACCTGGATGGCCAAGCGGGCGCGGCCGGAGTTCGGCTTCGAGGAGCGCCGCGCTGCGCTCACCCTCGCGCTGAAGTTCTATTTCATCCCGCTGATGCTCGGATACCTCGTCAACAACCTCCACGAGGTGGTGCGGCACTGGAATGCGGTCGCCGCGGAAGAGCCTGCGGCGGCCTTTGCGATCGGGCTGAACACCAGCTTCTACCTGCTGGTGCTCGCGGTCCTCTACCTGATCGACGTCGTCATCTACAGCGCCGGCTATATGGTGGAGCTGCGCTCCCGCGGCAACGAGATCAGGAGCGTCGATCCGACGGTGCTCGGCTGGGCCGCCTGTCTCATCTGCTATCCGCCGTTCAACCAGGCGGGCTTTGCGTTCCTGTCCTGGCAGCAGGTCGACACCGCCGATTTCGCGACGCCGGCGATCCAGGCCGCGCTCGCCTCCGTCAGCATCGCCGCGGTCGCGATCTATGCCTGGGCGTCGGTCGCGCTCGGCCTTCGCGCCTCGAACCTGACCAACCGCGGCATCGTCACTGGCGGGCCTTACCGCTTCGTCCGGCATCCGGCCTATGCGATGAAAAACCTCGCCGCCTGGATCGCCGCGGTGCCGGCGCTCGCCGACGCTTTCGCAAGGTCATGGTCGCTGGCGCTCTGGATCGTGACCTGCGTGATCCTGTGGACCGGGATCTATGCGCTGCGCGCGTGGACCGAGGAGCGGCACCTGCTGATGATCGACAACGGCTACAAGGAATACAAAGCGAAGGTGCGCCATCGCTTCGTTCCGGGGCTGATCTGAGGCGGTATCGGCCGGGGCCGGCCTCAACGGTCGCTGTAGACACGGCAGAACCCGTCGACGACCCGCATGTTGGGCTGCGGGCACTTGGAGCCCTTCGGCAGACGCCAGGCCACGCACTGGTAATTTCCGGCGACCGTGCCGGGCGGGCAGGGCGGCCAGATGTAGGACCAGCGCTCCGGATACGGCTCTGCGCCGCAAAGCACGCGGCCGTATTCATCCCTGACGCAGGCTTCCGCCGACGCGGGCAGGGGGCTGAACAATGCCGTTGCGGCGAGGGCTGCCGCGGCGATGGAAAGGCGACGCATTCACTTCCTCCTTTCGCACTTTCGCGGCAGCATGCCTGCCGAGGGTGAACGGACGAATAACGCGCCTGTGAGGGCGCCGGAGCGGAGGCGTCGGATGGACCGGACGATCGTCGGATATTGGGTGATGCTCGCCATCTATCTGATTGTCACGGGCATCCCGACGGCGCGGATCCTCGCCCGCACCGGCCACAGCCGGTGGTGGACCTTGCTCTATTTCATCCCGCTGGTGAACATCGCCGCGCTGTGGGTCTTGGCCTATCGGCGATGGCCGGCGGTGGAGCGCAGTTGAAGCAGGACCGTTGCATTTCGTTGGAGTGAAGGACCAAATCAATGGCGATCCTTTTGGTAACTTACGACTTGAAGCAGCCCGGACGAAATTATCAGCCGGTTTATGACTATCTGAAGCAGTACAACTACTGCAAAAGTATGGAATCAGTCTGGCTTCTCGACACGTCGCGTTCGACAGCTATCGTAAGAGATCACCTTCGATCGATCGTCGATAGGAGTGACGTTGTCTTTGTAACCCGCCTCGCACGAAGCGATTGGGCTGCATACGGTTTCGGCTGTGATGACTGGCTGAGCAGGCCGGAGCGCACCTGGTAAGCGAACCGTACGGCAAGCCACCGATTGTGAAATGAATGCCGCACAGTCTGCCCAACTGATTTAGAGCTTGTTCTCAAGGCCATCTTAGAGACCACCATGTTTACCGCGGTGTTCGTTGGGCCACCTTACGAAATCGAGGTCACCGACAACCCCGACGAACCCGGCTTGATCGGCACGGTGGCAATTGCACGTGACGAAGCAACACAGCGATCAGTCTTCGTCGAAACTCTGCTGAGCCCTGCTGAAGTCGACGGATTTGCTCATTCCGAAATATCTTTTCAGATCGCAGTGCTCTCGGATGACGAAAGTGAGCCGCAATTCAGAACGCAAATGAGAGACATGGCGAGGCCGTATCTTCCACCTGAAAGCGTGTCGCACGTGATCGAAATGGTCTGCGCCTCGTGCAGGATCATGATCGAAAAAACGAAACCCGAGCTTCTGTATTTCGTGGCGAAAGAGGTCGTCCGATCCCCCAAAGCGCTGGTGAAGTATGAGCGGCTGAATCAGGTCCTGAAGGAACTTGGCTACGTCATTTACGAACTGGACGACGATCCGCTGGGCCGGCCCTTCTGGAAACTCGCCCTTCCAAGGAATGTTAAGGGTGGCGAAATCACCGCCGGAATATGATATCCATCGGACACAGCCATGGAGGGCATGCCGTGCCCGCAGTGAAAAAAATAAAGCTTACAAGCACTTATGTAAGCGATCGGGTGTTTGACGGGGCGCGGCCAATATCCCCTGGCCGGGCGGCGCAACTGCGTGCGCTCGCGGCCAAGAACAAGGCCCGAAATCGAGCCAAGACTGACGGCAAGACCGACAAGCAATCGGGCACCAATTAAAGCGCGATGAGCCTGGGTTGAGCCGCTGCAGGCACCCGTTCGTTCCCGCGAAAGCGGGAACGAACGGAGAGAGTCATCTTGGCTTAAACACATCACGCGCTGATCGCTCGTCAGCGCATGCGGGCTACCGCAACGGCGTGGGCGGCGGATCCTGCTGCCGCCGGAAGATCTCGATGTTGCTCGGCCGGTTGCTCCGCACCGTGCCGCCGCCCGCGCCCGGCCCGAACTGGCCGGTCGCGCCGCCGCCCGGCGTGAACGACACGCCGCTGCTGCCCTGCGAGCCGCCGCGCGGCACCGAGGTGCCGCTCGATTGCACGGTCGAGACGCCGCTGCTGCCTTGTGAGCCGCCCGGCCGAACCGCGGACGCGCCGCTGCTGCCGCCCCGCGTTCCGGCGGCGGCCCCCGGCATTGGGCCGCGGCTGGTGTCGGGCAGCCGGTAGCCCGAGCCCGCGCCGCCGCCCATGCCGTCGCCGGTCAGGCGGTCCATCGCGCCGCTCC
>JAIESC010000243.1 GCA_019746355.1 Xanthobacteraceae bacterium
ATGTTCCCGAAAATGCCAGAAAACCGGCGCGCACCGCAGCCCGACCGTGCAAAGACAGTGTGAGATATCCGGGCTAAGCCCGCGGCGGCCGTCGCCGCTCGGTGAACCAGGCGCGGTACTTGGTCATCTTCGCGCGCTGGGCTTGCGAGGCCTGGCGCTTGCAGCTCGCAGCCTCTTCGCTGCCGGCCCGCGCGCCCCAGCGCAGCTCGACGCAGTCGTTCGGGTTGTAGGCCATCTCGAGCTCGGTCGCGCGGTCGAGGACGTCGCGCAGCGCCAGCGTCCACTGCGAGCCGTCGCTGCGCGGATACGAGAACTTGCGTGCGGCAAGCTCGGATGCGAGCACGCGCTGCAGTTCGGCCTTCACGTCGGCGGCGGTCCTGCCCATCGGCATCGCGTAGCGCTCGGGCCTGCGTGCGACGCGATCGGGGAAGCCGCGCACCACGTCGATCGCGATCAGGAGACGCAGGTCGCGCGACGGTGTCGAGAAGTCCTCCCACGGCCCGATGGTCTCGAAGATCGCCGGGCCGTCCGGCATGCTCGCATCGCCCTTGCCGCTGTTCTGGAACTTGCGGCCGTTCTCGACCGAGGTGACGCGCGTCTTCACCTGCTCTTCGAGCGAGGTGATCGCCTCCTTCATCGCGTTCATCGGCTCGAGCGGCTGCGGCGACATCACGTCGTCCATCCGGTCGTAGAAATCCTCGATGCTGAGCTTGCCCTGGTCGAGCGAGAAATCGGCGTATTGCGGATACTTCGCGATCTCGGCGTTGCTGAGCCGGCGCAGGTTGCCGCTCTGGTCGCGCACCACCGGCCGGAAGCGCTTGAAGCCCGGTCCGCCGAGCGCCGGGTCCTGCGCGAACAGGAAGTTGCCGCGCCAGAAGCGCTTGCGCGCCACCGTGCCGTCGGGCTGCCCGTCGACCGCGAGGATCACGCCCGCCGATTGTGCCGTCTGCGGCACGCGCCGCACGATCACCAGGATGTGGCCGTAGGGATCGGCGTACATGGTGCCGGGCCGCAGCGTGTCCTGGCTGAGCGACACCGGATAGTAGTCGGTGTTGTTGTCGGCGAGCGCCGTGCGCCCCGATCCGGAATGCACGCCGCCGCCGATCGCCGACGCATATTGGGCGAAGGACGCCGCAAGCCCGAGCCGCCTCGGCGGCACGGCAGTGGGCGGAGGCGCCGCCGGCGAAGACGGATTGTTCGCGGCCGACCGGCCGAACGCGTTGCCGAAGAATCCGCCGGAGCTGTTGGCGGGTGGCTGGGATGCGGGCGGCGCACCTGCCGCGGCGAACTGGTCGGGTGGGGCAGGGGGCGGCTCGAGGTTCTGGATGTTGAACCACTGCGGGCAGGTCGGCGCGCGTCCGCCGCCGCCGCGCGAGCACTTCGCATAGCCGAACGGCAGCCCCATCTTGAACGCGAAATAGGCGCGCAGGAAATACGGCAGGTCGGCGCAGTCGGGGCGAAGCACGATCTTCATCGAGTCCTCGCCGAGGCCGAGATGGTTGAACAGCATGTTGCGCGAGGCGTCGCGCAGGCCCACGTGCAGCGCCGGCCACGACAGCTCCGCGTCGAGCGGATCGTCGAACAGCTTTTCGATCCAGGCCGAGAACAGGTTTTCGGTGGCCCGGTTCCAGGCGTTGCGGATCGGCCAGACGCTTCCCTCGACCGAGCCCGGCGGCGCCGGCCGGTCGCCGCGCACCGTGATCTCGCGGGTGATGGTGCCGCAGCGGGTCGATGCCAGCGCCACCCGCCACTTGCCCGCGGCCGGCGTTGCCACCTCGGCGAACCACGAATAGGGCGGCCCGGACCGCCCGCGCGCCTGCGCCGCGACCGAGCCGTCCGGCGCGATCAGCGACAGCTCGCCGTCGAGCGGCTTCTCCGACGTGAAGATCACGCGCAGCGGCGCGCCTTTCCACGGCGTGATCGGCGAGGGCAGCACCGCGATGCCGGCGTCCTCGCAGGCGCCGGAACCCTGCGCCCGCGCGTACCCGCCCGAGAAAAGAACCGCGGCGCATGCGCCCGCGATCGGCAACAGGCGCATTGCAGCGGCAAGCCTGCGTCCCGGAGACATGTCGCGCCTCCCTCTCTCCCTCGATCGTCCGGCAACGATCATGGCGAACGCTCCGGCTGAAATCATGGCAAAAATCCGTTACCGCGCCAATTCGGCGATGTATCGCGGCTTATCGCAGCTGCAGCAGCACGAACCATTTCTTGTCGTTGAGCGAGCATTTGGCCGGCCCGTGCGGCGGTTGGGCGGCGGCCTTGGTCAAGGTCCAGCGGTCCGCACCGCCGCAATGGTCCTTTCGCGCAGCCTGGAACTTGAGGCTGCGCTTGCGCAGGGCGAGCTTCCGCGCGGTCACCGCCTGCAGCACGTTGCCGCCGATGGTGATCATGGTCTGCGTCCGCGGGTCGACCGATGCGACCACCTCGCAATGGGTGCGCCGGATCGTGCGTGTGTCGCCGCCCGAGGCAAGCTCGGTGCGGATGCGCTCGCGCACCGCCGCCTCGGTCGCGTCGGCCAGCGAAGATTCGCGCTGGTTGCAGATCAGGTCGCCGATCCGGGGCCGCGTCGCCAGCAGCGGACACGCCCGGTAGATGTGATTGTCGGTCTCCTTGTTCTGCTCGGCCGCGCTCGTGGCAAACGCGTCGTAGATGTAGGCGCGGTGCGCATTGGCGAAGCGGAAGGCACTCTCCGCCGCGCCCGACTGCTTGACCACGTAGCTGACGAAGGCTGCCGACCACGAGGTGTCGATGATCGCCGCGCGCAGCGCCGCCTCGCGCAGGATCTCGCGCGCCGCCGGATCCGATACGCTCTCGGCCTCGCGTAACAGCCGCGCCGCATCGGTCCGCAGCAGCGCCGCCTCCTGCGCCTCCTGCGTCGCTGTCGAGGCGTCGCGATAGCCGCGCGCCTCGAGCTTGCCCGCGGCGTCGTTGCCGTAGAGCGACTGCCAGTATTTCATCACCTGCCACCAGCCGAGATGGCCGATGGTCGCCTGCTGGGCGCCGCCGTCGTCCTCCTCGTGCTCGGCCTCCGTCAGGCCGAAGCGGAACAGCCGGCCGTTGGCGTCGATCTGGTGACCGCCGAAGCGGTTGAACTCGTCGATCGCGGTCTGCGCGATGCGCTGGCCGAGTTCGCCCGCGGGCTTGGCCGCGGTCGCGTCGCAGGTGGCCTGCACCGACTTCCAGAACTTGGCTGCGGCACGGTCGGCCTGCGCCGGCGCCGGGCTGGCGGCGAGTGCGATCGCCGGGGCCAAGGCAAGCGCAAAAGCACAGGCGAAAAGACGCATCGATTGTGCTGGGCGGATGGATGCCATGCCGCAGTATAGCCCGCCGCGCGTGTCGGCTGGCAGGCCCCGTTGCGCGATGCTAAGAGCGGCCCGCCGCCCTCCGTCCTCGCGGTATCATTCTGATGCGAGTCCCTTCATGCCGAACACCGAGCCGCCCGTCGTCGCCGCCTCCGACCCTGCGGCCGCCGGCTGGGAGCCTTACCGCGACGAGGGTTTCATCGGTCTGGTCGGTCCGTTCTGGTCGCGTCCGAAGGGCGACAGCTTCGAATACGCCTTCATGGCCGAGCGCAAGCACCACAACCGCCGCGGCGTGGTTCAGGGCGGTATGCTGATGACCTTCGCCGACCGCTCGATGGGCATGACCTGCTGGTACGCCAACGAGCGGCAGCCGCAGGCGACCGTGCAGCTCGACGTGCATTTCATCGACGCGGTGCAGATCGGCGAGTTCGTCGAGGCGAAATGCGCGGTGGTGCGGCGGACGCGCTCGCTCGTCTTCATGAGCGCCGAGCTCGTGGTCGGTGACCGCATCGTCGCCACCGCCAAGGGCGTCTGGAAGACGCTGGGAAAGCGGTGATTCCGGTCAGGGTCAAGTTTGTAGCCCGGATTGAGCGAAGCGAAATCCGGGTTAACCTCTCCGGATGGTCCGGTATCGCCGGAATTTCGTGGCAGGTGGCAGATATTTCTTTACGGCGGCGTTGGCCGACCGCCGCTCAACCGCGTTGACCGGTCACATTGATCATTTGCGCAATTCGTTTCGCGCCGTGCGCCGGGCGCACCATTTCACCATCGACGCAATCGTTGTCCTGCCCGATCATTTGCATGTCATCATGACTCTGCCGGAGGGCGATGCGGATTTCCCGACACGCTGGCAGTTTTGTAGCCCGGATTGAGCGAAGCGAAATCCGGGTTATCCTCTCCGGATGGTCCGGTATCGCCGGAATTTCGAGGCAGGTGGCACATATTTCTTTACGGCGACGCTGGCCGACCGCCGCTCAACCGCGTTGACCGGTCACATTGATCATTTGCGCAATTCGTTTCGCGCCGTGCGCCGGGCGCACCATTTCACCATCGACGCAATCGTTGTCCTGCCCGATCATTTGCATGTCATCATGACTCTGCCGGAGGGCGATGCGGATTTCCCGACACGCTGGCAGTTGATTAAGCGCCGCTTTACGGCGGCGGTATCGAAAGCTGGAACAGCCGTGCCGCGACACAGCAACGGTGAGCACGCGTTATGGCAACGCCGGTTCTGGGAGCACACTATCCGCGATGATCGCGATTTGGAACGGCATACCGATTACGTTCACTACAATCCGGTTAAGCACGGCCTGGTCTTGCGGGCCAGCGACTGGCCGTTTTCTTCATTTCATCAATACGTTCGAAGCGGACTGCTGGCAGAGGATTGGGGTGGCGAGATTGGGCAGGTTGCTGGTGAATTCGGAGAACGGCGAGATTGACCTTCGTAGCCAGGATTGAGCCAAGCGAAATCCGGGAGGACGTTTCGTTACCGCTGCCGACTATCGTGCAGCTGCTTTCCAAGCGGCCAATGCGTTCGGCCAATCCCCCGGATTTCGCTTCGCTCAATCCGGGCTACGCCCCTGCTGTGGCGGAGGCGGGGGTGAGCAGCAAAGCCACACCTGCGGCCAAAAGCGCCCGGCTCCGCGCGGCGGCAGGGAAACCTTTTCCAGCGTCGGCTATTGTAGGACGTCAATCCGTAACGAGGGAGTTTGGCATGGCAAAAGTGCTCCGTCTTTTGGCAGCGGCGACGATTTTTGCCGTCACATCGACAGCCGCAGAGGCCCGCTTTCAGGTGATCCGGTGGCCCAGCGGGTTCTGCCAGGTCTGGAATCACTCGATTCCCGGCAAGCCGTTCCCATCCGGCTGGACTGCGTCGCGGAGGGTGCATGCGACCTTCCATGGGGCTCTGAACGAGAAGATGGCGCTCGTTTCCCGCCGTCAGTGCTGGTAGCGGCAGCGGAGTTTTTTCAGCACTGACACCTCGGGGCCGCCGCAGCGCGGACGCGTTGCGGCGGTCTCGGCTATCCTGCGGCGGAGGAGGACGACGTGCTCACGCTCTATTCCTACCCCTCGCTGTTCGGCGTCGCCGACAACAACGGCTACGGCCTGCGGGTCTACGCTTTTCTCCGTCTCGCCGGCGTGCCCTTCACCCACGAGCACATCTTCGACGCATCCGCCGCGCCGCGCGGCCAGCTTCCCTACGTCGTCGATGACGGCGAGGCGGTCGGCGACAGCGACACCATCATCGCCCACGTCATCCGCAAATATCGCGTGACCATGGACGACGGCCTCTCCCGCGCGCAGCGCGATGTCAGCCACATGGTCATGCGCCTGCTCGATGATCTCTATTGGGTGATGTCGTATTCGCGCTGGAAGGACGAGCGGTTCTGCCCGGCGTTCATCGCCGCGTTCCGCCGCGAGCATCCGGCCGTCACCGAGGAAGGCCTGCTGAAGGCGAAAGAGTTCAACGCGCAGCGCTACCACTACCAGGGCATCGGGCGCTATTCGCCCGAGGCAGCCTATGCACGCGGGCTCGCCGATCTGCAGGTGCTGGCGAACCTCGTTCCCGCGAGCGGCTGCGTGCACGGGCTCAAACCCACGAGCGTCGACGCCGGCATCTACGGCTTCATCGCCAATATCTATTTCTTCGATATCGATACGCCGCTGAAGCAGTTCGTGACGGCACATCAAAATCTCGTCCGGCATTGCACCGCGATCCACGACGCCATTCGGTGAAACGCGGGATTCATCGACGATGGCAGCGAGGCGCTGCTGGCGGCGGATCGGCCGCCTGTCGGGAGAACCGACATGTTCAGGCTTCGTGTGAGTTGCTTCTCGCTGTCACACGACGGCTTTGGCGCGGGCCGCGATCAGAGCATCGAAAATCCGCTGGGCGTCGGCGAAGAAGCAAAACCAAGGCACCGCCGGCAGCGATGACGTGACCCAAAACCTCGCCGTCGACCCGGAGCGATTGCCTGACCTTTCCGGTGTTGCCGTGGGGTTGACTCCTGCTCCGCTGGCCCTACAACAGTTCCTGTTTTGTTCTTGCGGCGGTCGCCGTCGATCGCGGCCTCCGAAGCGGGAGCAGAATGCGGTGCCCGACAACTGGCATCGCGTTGGAGCGCC
>JAIESC010000208.1 GCA_019746355.1 Xanthobacteraceae bacterium
GAAGGCGCTATAGGCCCGCTCGATGCCGAAGCAGAAGCCGACCTGAGCGGTGCGGACGTCCAATCGACCTGACATGCAACTGCCGTCAGGCCGGCCGCGGCCGAAGCTGCAAGGCCATCGTCGTCGAGCCGAGCCTGACCGCAAGCTTCATCAGGCCATAGGCGGCGGCACCGAAAACGAGACCAAGCACGACACTGCCGGCGATGATGCCGAGCGTGATGCCCGACGAGCCGAGGATTTCCGCGGTCTGCTTTGCCGGCCCGAAGTAGAGCGTGGTCGCGTAGTTGCCGGCGGCATAGAAGCCCGCATAAAGCGCCGAGAGCGTGGGCAGCCAAGTGCCGAGCCGCACGTTTGCCGCATTGCGCAGCATGGCCCAGGCGATGAAGCCGACCAGGATGCCGGCAATGCAGGTGCCGAGGTGCTCGGGATTTTTCGGGAACACAAAAGCGAGCGACAGCGCCCGCAGGACACCGATCACCGGGAACACGAGCGGTTCGCCGGTCTTGACGAAGCACAAGAGCGTCAGGAACGCGATCAGCGGCCCGAACACGATCTGCGGCAGGCCGGGAAAGAAGATGCCGAGGCTCTTGAACACGTCCGCCGGCAGCAAGCCGATCGATTTCAGGGCCGGATTGATGGTCACGCTGATGATGGTGATGCCAACGATCCAGGTCCAGTCGCTCCGCGTCAAAGTCTTCATGGCCATTGCCTCGCGCCGCTTGCTGTTGAGCGGCCAACCTATCGATTTGCCGAGCGGCCGTCGAGCATGGCTGTGCCGCTGCTTGACCCCCCGGCTGGCCCCTTCTAAGACCCGAAATGTGCTAGAGAAACGGCCAAGGAAGCCGCGATGATCGTGCTGGTCGACAACTACGACAGCTTCACCTTCAACCTCGTCCACTACCTGGGCGGGCTTGGGGCGGACGTGGCCGTGCATCGCAACGACAAAATCGGCGTCGCTGACGTGCTGGCGTCGGAACCGGAAGCCATCGTGCTGTCGCCCGGCCCTTGCACGCCCAACGAAGCGGGCATCTGCCTCGAGCTGATCGAGCACGCCGCGCCGACCGTGCCCATTCTCGGCGTGTGCCTCGGTCATCAGTCGATCGGCCAGGCGTTCGGCGGCAAGGTGGCGCGCGCGCCGCAGCCGGTGCACGGCAAGCTGTCCGAGATATGCCACCAGGGCACGAGCGTATTCCGCGGCATCAACGGGCCGTTCAAGGCGACGCGCTATCACTCGCTGGTGGTCGAGCGGCAGAGCATGCCGGAGGCGCTCAGCGTCACCGCGGAAACCGGCGATGGCCTGGTGATGGGCCTCGCCCACAAGTCGCTGCCGGTGCACGGCGTGCAGTTCCATCCGGAAAGCATCGCCTCCGAGCACGGCCACCTGATGCTGAAGAATTTTCTCGACATCGCCGCGCAGTGGAACGCCACGCGCGGCCGCAAACCGCACTGAGGGGTTGAGTTGTGACCGACGAATTCAAGGGGCTGATTGCCAAGGTCGCGTCGGGGGCGCTGCTGTCGCGCGAAGAGTCCGCGCTGGCGTTCGACCGCATGATGTCGGGCGAAGCGACCCCCTCGCAGATGGGCGGCCTGCTGATGGGCATGCGGGTGCGCGGCGAGACGGTGGACGAGATCACCGGGGCGGCGAGCACCATGCGCGCCAAGATGACCAAGGTCGCGGCTCCCCCCGAGGCGATCGACGTGGTCGGCACCGGCGGCGACGGCTCGGGCTCCTACAATGTCTCGACCTGCGCGGCGCTGATCGTCGCGGGCGCCGGCGTCCCGGTCGCCAAGCACGGCAACCGCGCGCTGTCGTCGAAGTCGGGCGCGGCCGACGTGCTCGGCGCGCTCGGCGTGAAGATCGATCTGCGCCCCGACGAGATCACCCGCTGCATCTACGAGGCCGGCATCGGCTTCATGTTCGCGCCGGCGCATCATCCTGCGACCAAGAACGTGGCCGCGACCCGCGTCGAGCTTGCCACCCGCACGATCTTCAATCTGCTCGGACCGCTGTCCAATCCGGCGGGGGTGCGGCGGCAGATGACCGGCGTGTTCTCGCGGCAGTGGATCGAACCGGTGGCGCAGGTGCTGAAGGCGCTGGGCTCGGAAGCGGCCTGGGTGGCGCACGGCTCCGACGGGCTCGACGAGATCACCACCTCCGGCCCCACCCACATCGCGGCGCTGGAAAATGGCTCGGTGCGCACCTTCGAGATCAATCCCGAGGACGTCGGCATCGAAAAGGCCAAACCGGAGCTGCTGCGCGGCGGCGACGCCGAGAGCAACGCGGCGGCGCTGATGGCCGTGCTGAAGGGCAACAAGGGCCCCTACCGCGATATTGCGGTGCTGAACGCCGCGGCCGCGCTTGTCGTCGCCGGCAAGGCAAAAGACATCAAGGACGGCGCGATGATCGCCGCCAAATCGATCGACAGCGGCGAGGCAGAGGGACGGCTGGAACGACTGATCAAGGTGTCGAACGCGCAATGAGCGACATCCTGAAAAAGATCGAGGCCTACAAGCGCGAGGAGATCGCCGCGGCCAAGCGCGCGCGGTCTTACCCCGTGGTCGAGGCTGCGGCGAAAGCGGCCCCTCCCCCGCGCGGTTTCCTCAAAGCGCTCGAACGGCGCGTGGCCGCCGGCGACTATGCGCTGATCGCCGAGATCAAGAAGGCGAGCCCGTCGGCCGGCCTGATCCGGGCCGATTTCGATCCGCCGCAGCTTGCCCGCGCCTACGAGGCGGGCGGCGCGGCCTGTCTCTCCGTTCTGACCGATGCGCCGTCATTCCAGGGCAAGCCGGAATTCCTGACCGCGGCGCGGGCGGCGTGCGCGCTGCCGGCGCTGCGCAAGGATTTCATGTTCGAGCCCTACCAGGTGGCGGAGGCGCGCGCGATGGGCGCCGACTGCATCCTGATCATCATGGCCTCGGTCGACGACGCCTGCGCGGCGGAACTGGAAAGCGCGGCCTTCGCGTTCGGCATGGACGTGCTGGTCGAGGTGCACAACGAGGAGGAACTCGACCGCGCGCTGAAGCTTCGCACGCGGCTTCTCGGCATCAACAACCGCGACCTCAAGGTGTTCAAGACATCGCTTGCGGTGAGCGAGCGGCTCGCGCCGCGCGTGCCGAAGGACAAGCTGATCGTCGGCGAGAGCGGCATCCATACGCCGGACGACCTCGCGCGGCTCGCCGCAGCGGGCATCAGGACGTTCCTGGTCGGCGAAAGCCTGATGCGGCAGAACGACGTGGCCGCCGCAACCCGCACGCTGCTCGCCCGCGAGCGCATCCCCGCACAGGCCGAGAGATAGGCCATGGCCAAAAAGCCGCCCGCCACACCGCCTGCCGCCAAGCTCACGCACCTTGGTGCGGGCGGCGAGGCGCGCATGGTCGACGTGACCGGCAAGCCGGAGACCGAGCGCGTCGCGGTGGCCGAAGGCCACGTCATCATGCGGACCGAGACGCTCGACATCGTGCTCAACGGCAACGCCGTGAAGGGTGACGTTCTCGGCGCGGCGCGCATTGCCGGCATCATGGCCGCCAAGCGCACCCACCAGCTCATTCCGCTGTGCCATCCGCTGACCATCACCAAGGTCTCGATCGACATCGAGCCCGACCACCGCCTGCCTGGCTTCGTGGTGCAGGCCACGGTGAAGGTGACGGGTCAGACCGGCGTCGAGATGGAGGCGCTGACCGCGGCCTCGGTCGCGTGTCTGACGATCTACGACATGGTCAAGGCGGTTCAGAAAGACATGCGGATCGACGGCGTCCGGCTCTTGGAGAAGACCGGCGGCAAATCGGGCAACTATCGCGCCGAGGGGCACGAGCCCAAGGAAAAGCCGCCGAAAGGATAAGCATGGCATCCTTGTTGCTGGTGGCCGACGCGCTGGCGCGCGTGCTCAATGGCGTTGAGCCGTTGCCGAGGGAAGACGCGCCGCTCATCGAGGCCGAAGGCCGGGTGCTTGGCGCCGATGTCGCGGCGCTGCGGACGCAGCCGCCGGCCGACATGTCGGCGATGGACGGCTATGCGGTGCGCGCCGCCGACGTTGCGCAGGTGCCCGCCGCTCTGAAGCTGATCGGCGAGGTCGCAGCCGGGCGGCCGTTCGACGGCGAAGTCCGTGCGGGAGAAGCCGCGCGCATCTTCACCGGCGGCGTGGTGCCGCCCGGTGCTGATACCATCGTCATTCAGGAGAACACCGCGCGCGACGGCGACCGCGTGACAGTCGAGCAGCCCTCGCCCGCCGGACGCCACATCCGCCGCGCCGGCCTCGATTTCAGGGCAGGCCAGGTGCTGCTGCCGCGCGGCCGCAGGCTCACCGACCGCGACGTGATGCTGGCCGCCGCCATGAGCCATCCGACGTTGCCGGTGCACCGCCGGCCCAAGGTCGCGGTGCTCGCGACCGGCGACGAGCTGCGCCCGCCCGGCAGCGCGCTCGGTCCGGGCGAGATCGTCTATTCCAACGGCTATGCGCTGATGGCGCTGGCGCGGAACGAAGGCGCCATCGTCACCGATCTCGGCATCGTGCCGGACAAGGTCGAGGCCACGGTCGCGGCGATCCGCAAGGCGCGCGCGTCGGGCGCCGACGTGCTGGTGACGACCGGCGGCGCCTCGGTCGGCGACTACGATCTGGTGCAGCGCGGACTGAAGGCGGAAGGGCTGGAGCTGTCGTTCTGGCGCGTGGCGCTGCGCCCCGGCCGGCCGATGATGAACGGGCGGCTCGGCCGGATGCACGTGCTCGGCATGCCCGGCAACCCGGTCTCGGCCTATGTTTGCTCCTACCTGTTCCTGGTCCCGCTGATTCGGCGGCTGTCCGGCCGAAGCGACCTTTCGCCCGCCCCCGAATCAGCCGTGCTGGGTGTCGACCTGCCGGAAAACGACGAGCGGGCCGATTACATGCGCGCCACGCTCGCCCCGGGGCCCCATGGAACTCCGGTCGTGACGCCGGTGAAAATCCAGGATTCCTCGATGATGGCGGCCCTCGCAAACGCAGATTGTCTCTTGGTTCGCGAGCCTTTCGCGAAAGCCACTCCCGCCGGCAGCCGTTGTTCGATCCTTAGGCTTACGCGCCCGTCTTAGCGGTCGTTCGACTTGTTCACGCCAAATTAAAGGGTTGCAGAACAAGGATAGAACATATAGTGTCCGTTCATGATTTGTTTTCGACCGATGGTGGGTCGAGAACTCCTTGGAGGAAAACACACGATGCTGACCCGCAAGCAATTCGAGCTCCTGCGCTTCATTCACGAGCGGCTGAAGGAATCCGGCGTTCCGCCGTCGTTTGACGAGATGAAGGACGCCCTCGACCTGCGGTCCAAGTCCGGCATTCACCGGCTGATTACGGCGCTGGAGGAGCGCGGCTTCATCCGCCGCCTGCCCAACCGGGCGCGCGCCATCGAGGTGATCAAGCTGCCCGAGCCGGTGAGCCAGGGCGTCGGCCGGCGCGGATTTACCCCGAGCGTGATCGAGGGAAATCTCGGCAAGGGCCGGGCGACCGCTGGCGCCGCGGCGCAGGACGACGGCGAGCGGCCGGTTGCCATCCCAGTCATGGGCCGGATCGCGGCCGGCACGCCGATCGAGGCGATCCAGACCAAGAGCCACGTCATCAGCATGCCACCCGACATGCTGACCGCGGGCGAGCATTTCGCGCTCGAGGTGCGCGGCGACTCGATGATCGAGGCCGGCATCCTCGAAGGCGACACGGTGCTGATCAAGAAAACCGAAGCTGCCGACACCGGCGACATCGTCGTGGCGCTGATCGACGAGGAGGAAGCAACGCTGAAGCGCTTCCGCCGCCGCGGCGCCTCGATTGCGCTCGAGCCGGCCAACGCGTCGTACGAGGTGCGGATCCTGCCGCCGACCCGGGTGCGCATCCAGGGCAAGATGGTGGGGCTGTTCCGGCGGTACTGAGCCGCGCGTCAGCAGCTCGGATCCTGTGCGAGTGTCGATGATCCGCAAGGCGTTGATCGTGGCCGGGCTGGTTGTGGCGCTGCCTTCGCCGAGCGAAGCGCTTTTTTGCCCGTCAAAGCCCAGGGCGCCGTATTGCGCCGATCAGTTCGGCCAGTTCGACGACCAGCGGGACTTTGGTCGGTGCCGCGACGAGATGGAAAGCTACAAATCTCGGGTCCAGTCGTATGCCGACTGCCAACGGCAGATGATCGACGACGCGACCCGAGAGTTCAATTCCGCGGTGGCAAGCTTCAATCGCAGAGCGCGACGCTATTAGTCGACCTCTGGAGCCGTTTCCGTTCCCTCGGAATCGGAAACGGCTCTGGCTTTGTTGGTTTGGTCGCATTTTCGGCGGCGAACCGCTTCACACCCCGGATCAAGTCCGGGGCAGGCTTTCGCCGGAAAATGCTCTAAAGCGGGATGACTTTTCTTCGAATCGTCATCCCGCTTTAGCTTGTTGTTTGAGCATGATCTTTTCCGAAAACCGCTTCACACTTTTCGGGATCATGCCCTAG
>JAIESC010000024.1 GCA_019746355.1 Xanthobacteraceae bacterium
GTGCGATCGAGCACGATCAGTTCCCTAAATAAAATGGTGCGGCAACGGCGCACCACGGCGGTTCTAACAGGAATCGGCGGGCCCGGCTATGCGCTGGACGGCTAGCCAGCCCCGCCCTTGATGTTGTTGTCGCGGATGATCTTGCCCCAGAACGGCAGCTCCTCGACGATCATCTGGCGGAGCTCGTCGGGCGGCGGCAGCACCACCTCGGAACGGAATTTGTTGACGAAGGTGTTGTAGGTCGCCTCCTCGCGCACCGCGCCTGCCACCTCGCGATAGAACCTGTCGATGACAGGCTTCGGCGTGCCGGCCGGCCCGAAGAAGCCGAACCACGAATAGGCGTGCAGGCTACTGATGCCCTGCTCGATCGCGGTCGCGGTGTCGGGCAGGAACGACAGCCGCTTGTCGCCGAACTGCACCAGCGGATGCAGCTGGCCTGACTCGATCTGCGGCGCCATGGTCGCGCTGGAGCTGATGACCATGTCGACGTGGCCCGCCGTGCCGTCGTTCAGGACCGGCGCTGCGCCGCGATAAGGCACGTGCACGAGCTTGATGTCGGTGAGCTGGCAGAGCGCCGCCATCGTCAGGTGTCCATTGCTGCCGATGCCGGTGGTGCCGTAGGTCAGGACGCCGGGCCGCGCCTTGGCGGCCGCGACCAGCTCCGGCAGCGACTTGAACGGCCGCGAGGGGTGCGCGGTGAGCACCATCGGCCCGCGTGCGATCATCGTCACCGGCTCGAAGTCCTTCTGCACATCGTACGGCAGATTGTTGAGAAGCAGCGTGCTGACGACGAAGGTGTCGGAGGTGAGCAGCCAGCTCGTGCCGTCGGGCGGCGACTTGGCGACCACCGCCGCGCCGATCGAGGCCGAGGCGCCAGGCCGGTTCTCGATGATGATGGTCGCGTTAAGCCGCTGCTGCAGCGAAGGCTGAAGCAGGCGCGCCATCGCGTCTGACGTGCCGCCGGCGGCGAACGGATTGATGATGCGGATGATGTTTGACGCGGCCGGCTGGGCCTGCGCGGCCGCCGGCGCCAATAGCCCCGCCGCGACCAGCGAACGCCTGCTCAGCATGTGCGTCTCCGTCCCGTTGCTCCGGCCCCTTGAGGGGCTCGTGTTGTCAAATCGGAATTTGGCGGGCGAAGACGATATCGGCCCGGCCCGGCCAAGGAAACTGCCGTTGCGGCAGCTATTCCGCCTTCAGCCCCGCGGCCTGCACCACCTTGGCGAGACGCTCGGCTTCGGCGCTGAGCGCCGCCCGGTATTCGTCGAGGCCGACGCCGACCGGCTCGATACCGGCGGTCGCGAACTGGGCGATCACCTCGGGCTCCTTGACGATCACGGCGACTTCGCTGGCGATCCGTTCGACGATCGGCCGCGGCGTGCCGACGCGCCCCATCACGCCCTGGATCACCGCGAGGTCGAAGCCCGGCGACAGCTCGGCGATCGCCGGCGTGTCAGGCGCATGCGGCGAGCGCTTCGGGCCGTTGGTCGCAATCATCACGGCCTTCTTGGCCTCCACCGCAGAGCGCAGCCCGGCATAGGCCGCGAACACGATGTCGATATGGCCGCCGCTCAGCGCGGCGATGGTCTCGCTCGATCCCTTGTACGGGATGTGATTCATCTTCAGCCCGAACGCGGTGTTAAACGCCTCCATCGACAGATGGTGGAAGCTGCCGATGCCGATCGAGCCATAGTTGAGCTTGCCGGGATTGGCCTTCGCATAGTCGACCACTTCCTTCAGGCTCTTGGCCGGCACGTTCGGGCTGACGGCAAGAAACAGCGGCGCGCGGGCGACGAAGGCGACCGGCAGCACGTCCTTCGGATTGTAGGGAAGCTTCGACTGCAACAGCGGAGCGATCGACAGGATCGCGCCGTCGGCAACCATGAAGGTGTAGCCGTCGGCCGGCGCCTGGGTCATGGCCGCGGTGCCGATGCCGGAGTTCGCGCCGGGGCGGTTCTCGACGATCACCGACTGGCCGAGCCGCTCCTGCAAGCGCTTGGCGAGAATGCGGGTGATGGTGTCCGGCAGGCCGCCGGGCGGATTGGGCACGATGAAGCGGATGGTCTGGCTCGGATACGGCACCTGGCCTTGCGCCTGGGCCGATGCCAGCGGCGCGAAGATAGCCGCGGCCGCGATCAGCGCTCCGCGCAGGTGATGCGATTTCATGATCTGCCCCGAGGTTTTTGCTTGAATCCCAAGAATTCGGGCAGATTCACCACCGAAACCGGCGGCGCGTCAATCGCAGCCGGCACACCCCAGGGCGCGTCATCGGCACCAAATCAAGAGCGGGCCGCCTTGCGACGGCCCGCTTCAAGCACCGAACTCCCGCAACGTCAGATGTGGATGATGTTCATGAGTTCCAGCACGCCGAAACCAACGGACATAATCATCAGCACCGCGGCAACCAGCCGGAATTTTCCGGCTTCTGAGTCGACAGTGTCGGTCTCATGCTGAACCTGGATTTCGTCCATGCGCCCTTCTCGACTGATTTGCGAGCGCAAGACGCATGATCGTCCTTCGCCCGATGATTGCCGCCCATGAGGGATCAAGCATAGACCGGAGTGCTTGTTGCATTAAAAGATTGTCATGTAACGCGACGGTTGACCGAAATGGGTTCCCGATGGCATCGAATCCGTCCCATTGCGAACGAGGCCTTGAGTCATGCGCTCCTTCCTGTTCATTCCCGGCGACAGCCCGAAGAAGCTCGAAAAGGGGCTGGGCAGCGGCGCGGATGCGCTGCTGCTCGACCTCGAAGACTCGATCTCGCCGCAGAACAAGGCGCAGGCGCGCGACACCACGCTCGCCTTCCTGAGGGAGGCCGTGCCGGTCAAGGCGCGGCCGCGCATCTACGTCCGCATCAACGGTCTGCAGACCGGACTGACCGATGCCGATCTCGACGCGGTCGTCGGCGGGAGGCCCGACGGCGTGATGTTTCCCAAGGCCGAGGGCGGCCAGGCGGTGATCCACTGCGACGCCAAGCTGACCGCGCGCGAAGCGATCCACGGCTTGCCCGACGGCGCGCTCGACATCATCGCCATTGCCACCGAAACCGCCCAGGCGATTTTTCTGGCCGGCACCTACGCGGGTGCGAGCAAGCGGTTGAAGGGTCTCACCTGGGGCGCCGAGGACCTGTCAGTGGAGCTGGGCGCCGAGGCCAACCGTGATCGCGACGGGCATTTTCTTGCGCCGTATCAGCTGGCCCGCAGCCTTTGCCTAGCGGGCGCCGCGGCGGCGCAGGTGCAGGCGATCGACACTGTCTATATCGACTTCCGCAACGAAGCGGGGCTGCGCCGCGAATGCGAGGAGGCGCGGCGCGACGGATTCACCGGCAAGATGGCGATCCATCCGGGACAGGTTGCGGCGATCAACGAGGTGTTCACGCCGACGGCGGATCAGGTGAAACGCGCTGAAGCAGTGATCGCCGAATTCGCCAGGAACCCGGGCGCCGGCACGGTCGGCATCGGCGGCGTGATGTACGACCGCCCGCATCTCGAACGCGCCAAACAACTGCTGGCGCGGGCGAAGGCGATTTTGAAATAGACGAGACTCTATCCACGAGTCATTCCGGGGCGCTTGCGAAGCAAGCGAGCCCGGAATCCAGACAAGCAGGGATCTGCTCCGCAACTGGATTCCGGGCTCGCGCCTTCGGCGCGCCCCGGAATGACCGTGCGGAACGATCAGCGCACCACGGCCTGCTTGGTGGCTGAAGCCACAGGCGCGGGCCCAGGCGCCACCGTCGCCACCTCATCGGCGGCGGCCGGCGCGACCGGCGGCGCGTGCTCACCATGCGCGATGCCGTCGAGACGGCGGCGCTGCGATACGAACGCCTGCGCCTTCTCGTTCCTGAACATCTCCAGGTTCTCGACGTCTTCGTCCTTCGGCTCGGTCAGCGCCACGTCGGTATAGGCGTGCTTGTTTGGGTCGCGCTTGATCGCGAGATAGATCCAGCGAAGCTTGAGATACATCGACACCCACCGGCACTGCTTCGATACCGTTTCGAACCAGTATTTCGGGTAGAACTTCCACACCGGCTCGATCGGCAATTCCGAGCGGCGGTCGTGGCGGTACTTCATGCGCAGGAAGCCGCCCTCGAGCGGATGCACGTTCTCGATATGGGTGCAGCCCTTGAACCACGTCACCAGAAACAGGGTGTTGCCGCCGGACGCACGGGTCGCAACCGCGCGGCGCAGGATCGTCTCCACATGCTCCGGCGTGTAGTAGTTGTCCCACGCCATCTGGTAAGCGCGCGCCCATTCCCCGCGCGACATCTTCGGATGGCCGGTGGTGATGTGATAGAGGTCGTAGCGGTTGAGGTCCTCGTCCATCGGCACGCCTGCACGGAACAGGCGCTGATGGTCCTCCGAGCCCGGCAGCGGCGTCAGATAGAAAAACTCGAGCAGATCGACCGGCAGCTCCTTCTTGATCACCTCGATGTCGTGGGCGATCGACTCGTAGGTGTCGTTGGGGAAGCCGAGGATATAGCCGGCATAGGTGATGATCGCCGCGCGCTTCCAGGCGAGCAGCATTTTTCGATATTCCGTGATCTTGTTCTGCCGCTTCTTGGCCGACATCAGGTTCGCGGGATTGATGTTCTCGAGCCCGATGAACACGCGGCGGACGCCGGCGCGGCGGCATTTGTCGATGAAGTTCGGCAGCTTGTGACAGAGCGTGTCGACCTGGATGATCAGGCCGAACTTCATCTTCTCGATCTCGCGCAGATAGATCAGCCGGTCGAGGATCGCCTCCCAGTCCTTGTTGCGGGCGAAGTTGTCGTCGGTGATGAAGAAGCGGTTCAGGCCCTGCGCAACGTTCACCCGAACGATCTCCTCGATGTCGTCAGGCGAGCGGCGGCGTGACTTGCGACCCTGCACGTTGATGATGGTGCAGAACGAGCACTGGTACGGACAGCCGCGGCCGGCGTCGAAGCTCGTGACCGCGCCGGCGGTCCGCCGCACCCGCTCCCGCTTGAGCAGCGGGATCGGCGCGCCCTCGATGCCGGGCAGGTCGTTCATGAAATTGTAGAGCGGCTTGAGCGCGCCCTTGTCGGCGTCGATCAGCACGTCGCCGAGCCGGCCTTCCGCTTCGCCCGCGAAGATCGAGATGCCGAGCGCCTGCGCCTCTCGCAGCGCCTTGTCGTTGCCGTCGAGCATGGAGATCACGCCCGACATGTGGAAGCCGCCGATGCCGACCTGGATGCCTTGCGCGCGCAGCGGCCGCGACAGATCGAGCGTGCGCGGCACCTGGTTCGACTGCACGCCGACCATCATCACCATGCCGGCGTCGGCCGCTTTGACCATCGTGGCGATGCGATCGATGCGGACGCGGCTGTTGGTCTCGTCGATGGCGTGGATGTCGATGTCGGTGTCGGGACCGAGCACCTGCCCGTCGGCAAGCTCCTTGGCGATGCCGTAGACGGCGGCGAGCGAATTCGAGGGGATGGCGGAGCGATACCACTGAATGACGTAGCCGTCGTCGTCGTAGTGCGACGGCTTCACCAGCACGAGGCAGAACCGGCGTCGTTGTCCCCCACCGGACATAACCACCCCCCTCAAGCTACACCGGCAACCACCATACAGGCGGAGGTGAGAGATTTGTACCGAATTCCTGCAACGTCCCGTTGAAGTCGGGACGCAGTCGGCCGCTGGCCTACTCGGATTTGCCGTAAGCTTCGGCCGGGTCGAACGTTTTGGCCGCGTCGTGGAACTCGAGCGTGATCGCGCCGACCTGCTTCAGCGGCACCGCGCGGTAGAAGCAGGACTTCCGCCCGGTGTGGCAGGCGCCCGGCCCGCTCTGCTCGACCTTGATCCAGATCGCGTCCTGATCGCAGTCGACCCGCATCTCGGTGATGCGCTGGGTGTGGCCGGAACTTTCGCCTTTTTTCCACAGCGCCCGGCGCGACCGCGACCAGTACCAGGCCTCGCCGGTCTCGATGCTCCGCCGCAGCGCCTGCTCGTTCATGTGCGCGACCATCAGCACCTCGCCGGTCCAGACCTCGGTGACGACGACGGTGACAAGGCCATCGGGATCGAACCTGGGCGCGAACGCCAGGCCTTCCTCGACGGCGTGCTTCGACGGGGTTTCGGTCATGGCCATCAACGATCCGACGTGGATTTTTTTTCGGCGGCGCGGAGAATACCGCATCGGCCCGCAGCATTCGAGCGGAGTGCATTGAGGCCGCGAACAACAGCGCCGCCGCACCAAGCGGCGCGTGTGGGCACAATTATGGCGCCGCCCGGACTGACGGCGCCGTATTGATCAGCGCTGGTTGACGCGAACGAGATTGATGAAGCGCAACTGCTCGTTCGGGTCGTCGCGGAACGCGCCGCGGAACTGGGTGGTCACCGTCAGGGCGCCGGGCTTCTCCACGCCGCGCAACGACATGCAGGTGTGCTCGGCCTCGATCATCACCGCGACGCCGCGAGGCTTGAGGATTTCCTCGATCGCGGTGGCGATCTGCGAGTTCATGTGCTCCTGGGTCTGCAGCCGCCGCGCATAGGTGTCGACGAGGCG
>JAIESC010000188.1 GCA_019746355.1 Xanthobacteraceae bacterium
GAAGCGGCTGGGGCTGCCGATCGAGCTGATCACCTTCGACGCGGCCGGCAAGGTGTTCGAAGCGCTCAAGCGCGGCGTCTGGGACATCGCCTTTCTTGCGGTCGAGCCGGTGCGGGCCGCCGAGATCGACTTCACCGCGCCCTATGTGCTGATCGAGGGCACCTACATGGTGCCGAAGGATTCAGGCCTGAAGAAGATCGAGGACGTGGACAAGGCCGGCGTGCGGATCGCGGTCGCCACCGGCTCGGCCTACGACCTCTACCTGACGCGCACCATCAAGCACGCGACGTTGGTTCGGGCGCCGACCGGCCCCGACGCGATGGCGATGTTCGTGCGCGACAAGCTCGAGGCCTGCGGCGGCGTGAAGCAGCCGCTGGTCGAGTTCGCCGCCGCGAACCCGAGCCTCAAGGTGATGGACGGACGCTTCATGGCGATCCAGCAGGCCATGGGCATGCCCAAGGGCCGCAGCCAGGCGCACGCTTACCTGCTGAAGTTCATCGAGGAGATGAAGGCATCGGGCTTCTGCGCGGATGCGCTCAAACGCAGCAACCAGCCGGATGCGGTGGTTGCGCCGCCGGCATGATTTTCCGCAGTCATTCCGGGGCGCGCGTTAGCGCGAACCCGGAATCCATACTCCGCAGCAGTGGTTATGGATTCCGGGTTCGCTCGCCATAGCGCGTCGAAGACGCGCGTGAACGCGCCTGTGGCGAGCGCCCCGGAATGACCACGGAGAATTTGTCGGCCGGCCGTCAGCCTTCCGAAAACGGAAAAGCTTTGCGCGCGGCGAGCCGCAGGTCGGCGGCCTCGTTGTAGCTGTTGGCGACCAGCGAAACGCCACGGCCGGACTTGCGGATCGCACGCATCAGCGTGCTGCACACAAACATCAAAGTTGCAATCACGACACGTATCCTTCTTCTTCAAGGCATCCGGCCGGGCGTTTCAGAAGACCTGATGCGCCCGCCGGGATCACTTGCCTGTTTGTGTCGTGTGACAGCCGTTCGGTTCACGGCGTGACGGGTTTATTTCCGCACTACTTCTTGCCCGTGCCGTAGCTCGCCTTGTAGCCGGACACCGACTTCTGCTTGTTCGGGTCGGCCTTGGGCTTCTTCTTTTCCTTGGGCTGGCGCTGCTGACCTTTTGCCATGACGGCTCCTCCTCTGAAGTTTGCCTAACGTCACGAACCTATCACCGCAGACGGCGGCGGAAAATCGCCGGCGGGGCGCAGCCCCTCATCCGCCCGGGGGACGGCACGCTCCCAAACTCAATTGAGCGGATACTGCTTCAGCGTCTCGGCGACGCACTTGTCGACCAGATCGGCCTTCTTGTCGGCGGACATGCCCCGGCCGCCGGCCTCCTCGGCCTTCATCCAGCACATGTTGTTGATCTTCTCGCGGGTGACGCCGCCTTCCTTCCACCATTCGTCCTTCCTGCCCGACGCCTGGGCATCGGCGGCGGCGCCGCGCGGCGGCTTCGGCGCGGTCGCGGTGCGTCCCGCCGGCATCGGGCTGGCGGACGGCGGGGCTGCGGCCGAGACGTCGGGCTTCGCATCGCCCGTGGCGCCGGCCGAGAGGCAGCCCGCGAGTGGCACAGACAGCAGGAGGCAGGAGAGGAGGACGGTGATCGGCCGCATCGGAGGTCTTTCCCACTGGGTTGACGCGCTGGTCGCCGCCCGAAACGCCGCGGATTGATTCGGCATCGCCGTAATCGATGTCGTATCGCCCGGGCCGATTGTCAAACCGCGCGGGGCTCGGCGCGTCGTCATTGCCAGCCGATGCGGCATTTTGGACACGGGTTCCTGTGCACGAGGACTTGCGGGCGGCCCTTCTCTGCCCTTCGGCACGGGGCTTTCGCTTCGCTCCCGCGGGCAGCCATCAACGGCCCCGTGGTACGGGGCTGGACGACTTGCCGGGGCGTGAGCCGCACTCACGCTACTACTAACGGCCCTGGCAGACGTCCTCGAATTCTTCGCTCATGTCGGTCATAGGAAAAATCTAGCAAGTCGGATGTACGCCTCCGTTGTTCTTTTCAACTCGCCAAAGCCCTCGTCACCGCTTCAGGCTCCTTGTCAACAATCTTGAGCAGGATTCGCGCGCTGCGCTCCGGCTTGCGGCGGCCTTGCTCCCAATCCCGCACGGCCGACACTGCAAAGCCATATCTCTCGGCGAATGCCTCCTGCGACAATCCAAGTCGCGTGCGAATCTTTCTCACGTCGATTTTTTGCGGGACATGCACCCGATAGAGGCGCTTGTCCGCGGTGCCATCCAGATACGCCTTGGCGCTGTCGAGACCGGCTTTGATTTTTTCGAATGCTTTTTTGCTCATGGTTTTCCTCAATAGCTCTTCAAAAGGGCCGCTGTGCTTTTCTTCAACTCGTTGCGTTCGGCGGGAGTGAGGTCCGCCTTCTCGTTCTTGGCGAATACAGCCAAAAGAAATATCGGGACGTCGCCGCCGCCAAACAGATAGATCACTCGCGCTCCGCCGCTTTTGCCGCGTCCGCTGGCTGCGACTCGAACTTTCCGTACACCCCCTGTGCCGCGGATTATCGCGCCGCATTGAGGATCGTCCGCTACGAGATCGACAATCGCTGCGCGTTCATCGTCGCCAAACAGGCGCTCCGCGTCGGCGAGATATGGCGCAGTTTCGACGACGCTGTGCATCGTTGGGTATACTACGGCATTGCCGTAGTAATTACAATCCCTGTGAACTTGTCCGTAGCTTGGAGCAGGCCTTGCCGTTCTAAGCGGCAAACCCGAAACTGCAACCCTACGGCTCACCACACTCGCCAACCATCCCAGGGCACCATGACATTTGCAGCACGCCTGAGGCCGGCCGCCGCCGGATGCCTTCTCGCCTCTGCCGTCGCCGTCGCGGCGGTCGGGCCGGCCGGCGCGCAGCAGAAGAACGAGAGCCTGCGCAACAGCTATCTGGCGCTGATCGACGACAGTTGCCGCGGCTACCGCGTGGCGCTGGCGTTTCCGCGGAGCGAGCATGACAAGATCAAGGCCGCGGTGAAGGCCGACGGCGGCGAGGCCTATGCCAACGTGGTCAGCGAGTTCGAGCTGAACACCAGGGTCGCGGGCGCGGCCGGCGCCTGCGAGGCGGCGTTCCGCAAGGCGTATATCGCCGGCGCCGATGCGACCATGCTGGTGCCGGACAAGCAGTTCCTGTCGAAGCAGTCGGTGACCATGCTGCAAACCGCGCAGTTGCAGACCGTGCAGGAGCTCTGCAAGCGGCTGACGGTGGATACGGCCGCGGTGAAGGCGGAGATGGAGAAGTACGGCCTCGACGGCAACGAGACGCGGGTCAAGAAATACGTGCAACGGCTCGCCGGCGACGAGCGCGTCAAGCACAAGCGCAATCCCGCGCCGTTCTGCCTCGACATGTACGGCAAGTGGTCGGCCGCGGGCGTGGTGAAAACCAGGGACTGACGCTCAGGCCCGGGCCGGGGCTGCCGCGCGGCCGGTCGGACCCGGCGTTTCCAGGACCTCCAACACCGGGCATTCGGGGCCGGCGTCGCCCGGGCAGCGGGCGATCAGCGCGGTGAGGCTCTCCTCGATCTCCGCCAGGGTGTGCAGCTTGACGCGCACCGCCTCCAGGTGACGGGCGGCGATCGATTTCACGTCGGAGCAGCTCCGGTCCGAGGCGCGCAGCCGCAAAAGTGCGCCGACATCGTCGAGGCTGAAGCCGAGCTCCCGGCAGCGCTTGATGAAACAGAGCGTGGCGAGGTTGTCCGGCCCGAACGCGCGGCGCCCGCCATCGGTGCGCGGCGGCCGCGGCATCAGGCCGATCCGCTCGTAGTAGCGGATGGCTTCGATGCCGATGCCG
Source organism: Xanthobacteraceae bacterium (assembly GCA_019746355.1). Next base: position 3,826 of record JAIESC010000188.1, read on the forward strand.
GTCAGCCTCGAGAGCTGGCCGATGGTGAATTGCCGGTCGCGGCTCACTGAACGCCCTTGCTCCTGTACCCGCTACAGCATGCATTGTTCTGCAGAAATTCTAAAGTCAAGCGCGGAATGCCGTCCGCGCAGTCGGCCGTGGGACTGGATTGCAACCGTGACCGAGCTGATGGGCCCTGAGGCGGCTGCGCTGCAGCTCGACACGTTCTTGCCCTACCGCCTGGCCGTGCTCGCGAGTCTCACCGCGCAGGCTCTTGCCGTGGTCCATGCCGCGCATGGGCTCACCCAGGCCGAATGGGTGATCCTGGCGGCGATCGCCGAGCAGCCGCGGACCACGGCCAAGGCGATCGGCGCGACGTTCCATATGCAGAAGGCGAAGGTGTCGCGCGGCGTGTCGGCGCTGCTGCGGCGCAAGCTCATCAACACGGCGCTGCATCGCCGCGACCGGCGGCTCGTCGAGTTGCAGCTCACGCCGGAGGGCGGCGCCATATACCGGGAATGCGCGAAAGCCGTGGCCGAATTCGCAACCGACCTGGAGAGCGCCTTGGCGCATGCGGATCGCGCCGTGCTGGTGCGGGGGCTCGACCGCCTGGCGAAGGCCGCGATGACGCTCGACGTCAGCGGCCTCGCGCCGGCCGGCGGCCGATTCTGAACGCACGGAGGTTTCCGTCGTCCGTCACCGGCGGCGCAAGGCCGGCACGCCGAATTCCCTGGCGATGGCGTCGAACTCGGCCGCGAGCTTGTCCGGAAGCGGAATGCCGTCGCGCTTCCTTCGCGCGGTCTCGCGGTCGGCGCGCTCGCCGGGCAGCAGCAGCTCGTCGACGCCGTCCTGCCGCGGCAGCGACTTGACCCGCGCCTTGAGCTTCTCGATGTCGGCGCGGTAGTCCGGCAGCGCGCGGAAGCTTGCGACATTGAGCGCGACGACCATCGCGTTCTGGATCGGCCGCAGCGGCACGCCGCCGCTGCCGCCGGGCGGCGCGGTGAAGATCGGCGCCGCGGCGAGCACGCCGGTCAGGCATTCGAACAGCAGCGACAGCCCCGAGCCCTTCGCACCGCCGATCGGCAGCAGGGTCTTGGCCTCCTTCGCGTCAGTGGTCGGCTTGCCCTGCGCGTCGATCGCCGTGCCTTCGGGCAGGGAGACGCCCGCGGCGAGCGCTTCGCTGACCCGGCCGCCGGGAATGATGCTGGTCGACATGTCGAGCAGCACCGGCGCGCCGCCTGCGTCCGCGCCCGGTACGGCGATGGCGATCGGGCTCGTTGCGATGCTCGCCACGCTCGAGCCGTGATAGGCCATCAGCGGGATGCCGGCGACGAGGACGATGGCGGCGTGGCCGCGGCCGGCGATCCATTGCGCGTAGCGGCCGAGCGCGCCGACATGGGTGGGATTGCTGACGAGGCCGGTGGCGACGCCGTAGGTTTCCGCAAGCTGCACCGCGTGCGCGGCCGCGCGCATCATGCAGACCGGCCCCGGCGCACGGTTGCACTCGAGCTTGAAGGTCGCGGGCAGCAGCTGGTGCATCACCGGCTGGCCGGTGGGTTTGTAGGTGCCCTGCTTGATTTCCTTGAGGTAGATCGGAATGCGGACCACGCCGTGGGAGTCGACGCCGCGCGCATTGGCCCAGACCAGCACCTCGGCGACGGTGGCAGCATCCGGCGCGGCCATGCCGTTGGCCGCGAACACCGTGGCCGCAAACCGCAACAGCTCGTCGTGGTTCACACGGACTTGGCCCACCCGTACCTGGCTCATGCGTGCATCTCCCGGAGCGGCGGTATCATGATGCTATTGAAAGACATCAGAACGTTCACGACAGGCTTTGCGCATCCGTTCGCCTTTTAATCTGTTTCATCTGAAATGATTGTCAGCCTGCATGTCATCGAGGCGTCACGGAATCCAGCGGGGACTTGAGTTCGCGGCGGGCGGCCAGTGCGAAGCAGGGCGTGCTGCGGCAAGCGATTATTTGCTTTGTGCTGCTGCGCCATCTTGACGCGCGGGTTCCATCAGCAGACCTTTTGATCCTTCGCAAGTTTTTTGATCCCGGCGCAATGCCGCGGATGGGCAGCGGTGGAGGGCAGCATGGCTTCGCGCAGCTCGGCGAAACGCGCCGTCATTGGTTTTCTGGGCGCCACCACACCGACCGTGTGGCACGGCTTCGTGGAAGCATTCGAACAGGGACTGCGCCGCCGCGGCTGGGTCGACGGCGCCAACGTCGATATCGATTATGAATGGGCCGAGGGGCAGTCGAAGAAGTTCGACGCCATCGCCAAGAAGTTCGCGCGCGACAAGGTCGACGTGATCGTCACCTCCGGCACCGCGCCGGCGCTCGCCGCGAGGAAGGCGGGCCGGAAAATCCCGCTGGTGTTTGCGGCAGCGGGCGATCCGCGCCGGACCGGGCTTTGGCCGAAGCCGGGTGACGGCATCATCGTCGGCTACTCGAACCGGCAGACCGATCTCGCGGTTGACCGGCTCGACCGGCTGCATCGCGTCGTGCCGACGCTCAAGCGGCTCGGCATCGTCGGCAACGGCGGCGTCAAGAACGTCAATCTCGAGATGCAGAAGCTCGTGGCGCGGGCGAAGCAGTTCAAGATCAAGACGGTGGTCGCCGACGTGCGAAAGCCTGTGCAGATCGCGCCGAAGATCAAGGCGCTGGGCGGCAAGGTGGACGCGCTGTTCGTCTGCACCGATCCGTTTGTCACCA
>JAIESC010000160.1 GCA_019746355.1 Xanthobacteraceae bacterium
TGCGCGCGCCCGGCATGACGCTGCACAAGATGCCGCTGTTCGTGTGGGCCGAGCTCGTGACCGTGTTCCTGCTGCTGTTGTCGCTGCCGGTGCTCGCCGGCGCGATCACCATGCTGCTCACCGACCGCAACTTCGGCACCACCTTCTTCACCGCCTCCGGCGGCGGCGATCCGGTGCTGTTCCAGCATCTGTTCTGGTTCTTCGGCCACCCCGAGGTCTACATCCTGATCCTGCCGGGCTTCGGCATCGTCAGCCAGATCGTCTCGACCTTCAGCCGCAAGCCGGTATTCGGTTATCTCGGCATGGCCTACGCGATGGTCGCGATCGGCGGCATCGGCTTTGTGGTGTGGGCGCACCACATGTACACGGTGGGCATGAACACCGCGACGCAGGCCTACTTCGTCGCGGCGACGATGGTGATCGCGGTTCCGACCGGCGTGAAGATCTTCTCCTGGATCGCCACCATGTGGGGCGGCTCGATCGAGTTCCGCACGCCGATGCTGTGGGCGATCGGCCTGATCTTCCTGTTCACCATCGGCGGCGTCACCGGTGTGGTGCTGGCGAACGCCGGCGTCGACCGCGCCTTCCACGACACCTATTACGTCGTGGCGCACTTCCATTACGTGCTGTCGCTCGGGGCGGTGTTTGCGGTGTTCGCGGGCTGGTACTACTGGTTCCCGAAGATCACCGGCTACACCTACAACGAAACCATCGGCAAGCTGCACTTCTGGACGACGTTCATCGGCGTCAACATCGTCTTCTTCCCGCAGCACTTCCTGGGTCTTGCCGGCATGCCGCGCCGCATCGCCGACTATCCGGACGCTTACCACGGCTGGAACCTGGTTTCCTCGATCGGCTCCTACATCTCGGCGTTCGGCCTCCTGATCTTCTTCGTCGGCGTGTTCCAGGCGTTCGCCCGCAAGGAGAAGGCCGCGGCCAATCCGTGGGGGCCGGGCGCGACCACGCTCGAATGGACGCTGCCGTCGCCGCCGCCGTTCCACCAGTTCAACGAGCTGCCGCGGATCAAGTGATGTCGTTCACCACCGACAGCGCCGGCCTCGCGCCTTCGTTGCGGAGCGAGGTGATCCACGCCGAGCCGAGCATGGCCGGGGTCGGCGACTATCTCGCGCTGCTCAAGCCGCGCGTGATGTCGCTCGTGGTGTTCACGGCGCTGGTCGGCATGGTGGTGGCGCCGGTCCACGCGCATCCGGTGCTGAGCTTCTTCGCGCTGCTCTGCATCGCCATCGGCGCGGGCGCCTCCGGCGCGCTCAACATGTGGTACGAGGCCGAGATCGACGCGAAGATGAAGCGCACCGCGGGCCGGCCGATTCCTGCGGGCCGCGTCCAGCCGGGCGAGGCGCTGGCCTTCGGGCTGACGCTTGCGGTCGGCTCGGTGGCGTTCCTCGGCCTGATGGTGAACTGGCTCGCCGCCGGGTTCCTCGCCTTCACCATCTTCTTCTACGCCGTCGTCTATACGATGTGGCTGAAGCCCTCGACGCCGCAGAACATCGTCATCGGCGGCGCGGCCGGCGCATTCCCGCCGATGATCGGCTGGGCGGCGATGACCGGCGGCTTCGGGCTCGAATCGTTCCTGCTGTTCCTCGTCATCTTCGTCTGGACGCCGCCGCACTTCTGGGCGCTGTCGCTGTACAGCGTCGAGGAATACCGGCGCGCCGGCATCCCGATGATGCCGGTGGTCGCCGGGGCCGCCGAGACGCGCCGCCAGATCCTGCTCTATTCGGTGCTGCTGGCGCCGGTTGGTGCGCTGCCGTGGCTGTTCGGCTATGCCGGCCTGATCTACGGGCTCACCGCGATCGCCGGCGGCGTGCTGATGATCGCGTTTGCCGTGAAGCTTTATCAGGCGCCCGCGCAGCAGACCGCCAAGCAGCTGTTCGCCTTCTCCATCCTCTATCTCTTCGTGCTGTTCTCGGTGCTGCTGATCGAGCAGAGCATCGGTGCGGCAGGGTGGGGCCTGCCGTTCGGCCGGGTATTCGCATGAGTCTTGTGACATGAGTCTTGCGATGAGCGATCAGCAGAAGGAGCCGGGGATTGTCCTGACCGAGGAGCAGAAGCGCCGCCGCCGGGCGCGCTCGATCGCGATCGCCCTCTCGCTCGGCGTCCTGGTGCTGCTCGTTTACGTCGTCACCATCGTCAAGCTCGGCCCCGGCGTGCTCATCCGCCCGCTGTGACCGAAGGCCAAAAACGCAACATGACCGCGCAATCCGATAGACCGCTCCGCCGCCGCGACAAGATCGTCGCCGTGTCCTGCGGCCTGTTCGTCGCGGTGATGGTCGGCGCGGCCTATGCGGCGGTGCCGCTCTACGACTGGTTCTGCCGCGTCACCGGCTTCAACGGCACCACCCAGGTCGCGACGTCGGCGCCGGGCGCGGTGCTGGACCGCAAGATCACGGTCCGCTTCGACGCCAACACCGGGCCGGGGCTGCCATGGCGGTTCGAGCCGGAGCAGCGGTCTATCGAGGTCCGGGTCGGCGAGGTCGTCACCGTCAACTATCTGGTGATCAACGAGACTGCGCGCCCGATCACCGCCTCCGCGGCCTACAACGTGGTGCCGCTGAACATGGGCGCCTACTTCCAGAAGATCAATTGCTTCTGCTTCACCGAGCAGACCCTGAAGCCCGGTGAGAAGCGCGAGATGCCCGTGGTGTTCTACATCGATCCCGCGATCGTCAAGGACGCCGACGGCGCCGAGCTCAACACCATCACGCTGTCCTACACCTTCTATCCGCAACGCGAGCCGGCGCGGCCGGTGGCGGACAGCGCTCCGGCCAAGCGGCCGGGGTCAATCTGAATACGGGCGCTCACTAAGCCGCGCCTGACGAGACGAAGGACTAACGGAGACCGAAATGGCCGACGCCCACGCCAAGCCCCGCCACGACTATCACCTCGTCAACCCGAGTCCGTGGCCGGCGGTCGGCTCGATTTCAACGTTCATCATGGCGGTCGGGGCGATCGCCTGGATGCACAACATGTTCCCCGGCGCGCCGCTGGTGTTCGCCGCGGGCACGCTCGGCGTGCTCTACACCATGCTGAGCTGGTGGCGCGACGTCATCAACGAGGCCGAGCACGAGGGCTATCATACCCGCGTGGTGCAGATCTCGCACCGCTACGGCATGATCCTGTTCATCGCCTCCGAGGTGATGTTCTTCGTCGCCTGGTTCTGGGCCTACTTCAACACCGCGCTGTTTCCCGCCGACGCGCAGCAGTTCCTGCGCTATGACCTGCTCGGCCATGTCTGGCCGCCGGCGCCGAGCCCCGACCACGTGACGTTCCGCGGCACGTTCGATCCGTGGCACCTGCCGCTGCTCAACACGCTGATCCTGCTGACCTCGGGCACCACGGTAACCTGGGCGCACCACGCGCTGCTGCACAACGACCGCAAGGGGCTGATCAACGGCCTGTGGCTGACCATCATCCTCGGCGCGACCTTCACCTTCGTGCAGGCCTACGAGTACATGCACGCCGCCTTCACCTATTCGGGCCACATTTACGGCGCGACCTTCTTCATGGCGACGGGCTTCCACGGCGCGCACGTGCTGATCGGCACGACGTTCCTGATCGTCTGCCTGATCCGCGCCTACAAGGGCCACTTCACGCCGTCGCATCATCTCGGCTTCGAGTTCTGCGCCTGGTACTGGCACTTCGTCGACGTGGTCTGGCTGTTCCTGTTCGCCGCTATCTATGTCTGGGGTGGCGGCACGCCGCTCGCGCACTAGGGCATGATCCCGAAAAGTGTGAAGCGGTTTTCGGGAAAGATCATGCCCAAATAGGAAAGTGAGCGATGGGTCTGATTCAACGAAGTTGAATCAGACCCTGAGCGCGCCGCCGTCGATCTGCTGCAAAGGGGTGGCGCCCGCGCCGCCCCTTTGTCCTTTTTGGAAGGCTTGCCCGATGCCTGATGCCGCCTATCCAGCGCTGTCACCGGCCCTGACCGGGCTCACATGCCGCTGCCCGCGCTGCGGCAAGGGCAAGCTGTTTCAGGGATTCCTGAACACGCGGCCGCGTTGCGAGGCGTGCGGGCTCGACTATGCTTTCATTGATTCCGGCGACGGCCCGGCGGTGTTCGTGATCCTGCTGGCGGGCTTCGTCGTGGTCGGCGCGGCGCTGGTGGTCGAATTCAAGTATGCGCCGCCGTTCTGGCTGCACGCGCTCCTCTGGGGCCCGCTGATCCTCGCCACGACCTTGCTGCCGCTGCGGCTGATGAAGGGCCTGATGATCGCGCTCCAGTATCATCACAAGGCGGCCGAAGGGCGGATGGAGCAGAAAGAGTGATGGCCGCGGCAGCACCGCGCAGGAGCCTGCTCATTCCCGGCATCGTGGCGCTGGCGGGCTTCATCGCTTTGTTCGGGCTCGGCACCTGGCAGATCGAGCGCAAGGCCTGGAAAGAGGGTCTGATCGAGACGCTGACGACCCGGCTCGGGTCGGAGCCCGGCGAATTGCCGCCGCCGGCCTATTGGCCGCTGCTCGGGCCCGAGAATGCGGAATTCAAACGGGTCCGGCTGACTGTCAGCTTTCCCAGATCCACGGATGCACTGGTCTACACCAGCGGCTCGGCGCTGCGCGACGACGTGAAAGGCACCGGATATTTCGTGTTCAGCCTGGCGAAGCTCGCGAACGGGCCGTCGGTGGTCGTCAATCGCGGGTTCACCGCCGACCGGAACTATCCGCACCCGGAAGGCACGCAGGAGATCGTCGGCGCGCTGCGCTGGCCGGAAAGCCCGTCGCTGTTCGTGCCCGAGCGCGACAGCGCCGGCACGACCTGGTTCGCGCGTGATCATCAGGCGATGGCGCAGGCGCTCGGCTGGGGCGACGTTGCGGAGTTCTACATCGAGCAGGAGGGGCCGGTGCCGCCGGGCGGCCTGCCGCACCCGTCCGCGCTCAAGGTCCGGCTCCGCAACGATCATCTGCAGTATGCGATCACCTGGTACAGCCTCGCGGGCGTGCTGGTGGTGATGTGGGTGCTGTGGGTGCGGCGGGTTCGGCGGGATGCCGCACGGGGCGACGGCGCGGCGGCGGATTAGATTGCCGGCGGGCGGCCTCACCCACGTTCTTTGTCATCGCACTTTCCCTGCCGTGGCCGCGGCTCAGTGCGGAAGCATCCCAAACCCCCTGACGGACGGGCAGAACGCCGACGCCACGCAGGTCATGGTATCGACGATACCGCCCGTCGTAACATGCTTCTGACCGTGGCGGCCGTCGCCAAGGCGACTGGCGGATACGTCCGCAACATTAATGTCTTCGCCGACGGGTACATGAGCGGTGATGGCATAGATCCGGCCTCGACCAACGTGGCAAGAACGTCCCCACGCGCGGCAGCAAGCTTCGTCAGCCCGACGAGCTCTAATGCACGCTGATCGCAGTCTTGTAAATCTGCACATTCTTTAAGTTTTGCGTCTTGATCCGCGCAGCGAACGATGTGCCACTTGTGCCGCACACCGTATCAGCCGTTTCGGCTATCTTACGACCAGCCTGAGCGGTTCCTACCGTGGACAGTGTCGCAGATGTCCAATTGGTGCCGTTGTTGCACGTCACCTCAACCGTCAGGTCGGTGTTGAGCGTGATGGAATCGACCGGGTTGAATTCCATCAGTACTCGACCGCTGCTGACCGTGCTGTCGGCGGTCTGCGACGTGGTCACGAGCGTCATGTTGCCGGTGGAGCCCGGCTCCGACATCTGCATTTCCTGAATGCCCCAGGCCGCCGACGCTCCCGCGGCTGTATTCGCCAGCAAGCGCCAATAGCGGTGCGAGCCGACGCTGCTGAAATTGAATGTCTGATCGACCCCTCCGCCCGACGCCAGCGATATGGTCTGCACATCGGTCCAGGAGGAGCCATTGTCGGAATACTGGATTTTCGCGGATGTAATCGCATTGCCGTTGCCGGTGTCCTGGCGGATAACAAACTGAATGACGTCTTTGGTAACGCCGGTGCCAAAATCCTGGCCGATGTAGGCGACGCCATTGACGCCCGCCCCCGTTTGACTCGAGTACCAGGTGGTCGCGTTGTTGTTGTCGAATGCCTTGTCCTTGGTGTTGCCGCCCAAATCCCCGCCGGAAATCGCGCCACCGGTCGTGGTGATGTCTGTGCCGCCGCTGGCGGTGGGGGACACCCGGCCGTTGGTCGTGTCGACCGAGTAACTCGAAGACAGCGCGGAATTGACGCCATCCGACGCCTTATAACCGTCAGCGAAAACATTGATGTTGCGGACATACCCGCTATTCAGCTTCGCCAACGATGCGGTGTTGAGCAGAATATTCCAACGCGTGACATCGTCGATGCCCGACGGGGGCGGCGCATTGTTTATGCAGTCGCGCAGGTGATTGAAGTTCGTCATCACTTGAGTCGCGTCGGCGTTTTGTCCGTTCGTCAGCGTGTTCGGGATGGCGCCGCATTGCGCGACGGCTGCGCTTGCAGTGAGAGCGAGTGCAAATGCCGTGCAAAAAAATTTAGCCAGCATGAAATGCCTCCCATGCAACAGCGAACGGAATGTTAGGCAATGCCCGCGATAGTTGTCAACGCGTCGCGTGTGTGCAAGCATGTTTGCGCAAAGCGCATTTGTATTTCACGTGAGCTTGATGTGCTTCCAAACAAATTGGGGGAGACATGAAGATGTCACATCAGCGTAAATCGTTTGGTTTTTGGCTCGCGCTATCGATCGCGGCGTTAGAGCCGGTCCCGGAAATCTGAACAGGACGATAAGTGGAATTTCTGCCTGACGGCAGGCACGCTGTGGCCTGCGAA
>JAIESC010000108.1 GCA_019746355.1 Xanthobacteraceae bacterium
GATCCTCAGGGGTTGGAAGGTCGTGGAAAACCAATCCTAACCTCCCGACCACCCGCCGACCCTGCATAGGATCTACACGCCCAAGCACAGGAGCACACCCATGCAAGTCATCGACCTCAACCGGCAGCCGGCCGAGGAATGGCGGCAGGGCGTGCTGACGCGGATGTGCAGCTCCGCGACCAACGGTGCGGGCCAGCTTTGCATCTTCGAGCAGTGGTGCGATGTCGGCCACGGCGCGCCGACGCATCTGCACGCGGTCGAGGAGGTTCTGCACGTGCTCGACGGGCAGGCGGAAGTCTGGATCGGCGATGCGCGCGCGACACTGACCGCCGGCCAGCTGGTGGTCGTGCCCGCCGGGCGCAAGCATGGCTTCTCGAACACCGGCAGCTCGACCTTGCATATCCGCTCGACGCTGGCCTCGCCGGTGTTCGAGGCGGCCTACGACGACAAGCGCGAAACGCCCCGGCGCTGGCTGCCGGCCTGATCAATTGTTGCGCGGAGCCGCAGGCTTCGCCACAGTGCGCCCGGCCATAGCGCGTCGACCCGGCTTCGCTCGCTGCGCGAGCTACGGCGGGCTGAAGTCCGCCGTAGCGCGTGAGCGCGAAGGCGGAAGACGCGCGTGGACGCGCTTATGCCGCCCTTCCGCGGCTTTCCGGGATTTTTCATGCCGTCCGATTCGCTCGAATTCGACCTTCGCTCCTCGATCCGCAGCATTCCCGATTATCCGAAGCCGGGGATCATGTTCCGCGACATCACCACGCTGCTCGGCAACGCGCGCGCGTTCCGCCGCGCGGTCGACGAGCTGGTGCAGCCCTGGGCCGGCTCCAAGATCGACAAGGTCGCGGGCATGGAGGCGCGCGGCTTCATCCTCGGCGGCGCGGTGGCGCATCAGGTGTCGGCGGGCTTCATCCCGATCCGCAAGAAGGGCAAGCTGCCGCACAAGCGGGTCAGCATCGCCTATTCGCTCGAATACGGCCTCGACGAGATGGAGATGCACGAGGATGCGGTGAGCAAGGGCGAGAAGGTGATCCTGGTGGACGACCTGATCGCGACCGGCGGCACGGCCGAGGGCGCGGTGAAGCTCCTGAAGCAGCAGGGCGCCGACGTGCTCGCCGCCTGCTTCATCATCGACCTGCCGGAGCTCGGCGGCGCGGACAAGATCAGGAAGCTCGGCGTGCCGGTGCGGACGCTGATCGCGTTCGAGGGGCATTGAGCGTTCGCCTCGCACTGAATGCTAGCAACTCGGGCGGTCTCATCCCTCCCCGCGAGGGGAGGTGGACGCGAGCGGTAGCGAGCGGCCGGGTGGGGAGAAGGTGCGTCTTGTCGCTGGCTTCTCCCCACCCCCGCGCCATAGCGCGTCGGAGACGCGCGTAAACGCGCTGATGGCGCGGACCCTCCCCTCGCGGGGAGGGAGGGCACCACCCGTGCGTCAGCGAAAGCAATCAGCGCCGCGCGCGCAGGAAGCCGAGCCGCTCCGGCGGGCCAAATCCGCCAAAGCTGTCGCCCCGCGTGATCGGCGGAAGCGTCGGCGCGCGGGGAAGCCGCGGCAGTTCGCCGAGCAGCAGCCGCACCTCGAGCTCGCGGAAGGTGACGAAGGTGCGGCGGATCCAGCCGTAAAGCTCGGTGGTGCCGTCCATGGTCTTGGCGGCATAGTCGAGAAACGAGAACTCGCGCTTTTCGATGATCGAACGCAACACCGGCGACAACGACGGGATCGCGACCGCCGGGCCGCCGCGCCGGGTTGGCGGGAAGTTGCCGGCGTACCTGTCGATCTGCCCGATCGCCTCGTTGAGCAGCGCCACCAGTGCCATGTCGGGGAAGCGGCCGGCCAGCATCTTGTAGCCCTGGCGGGCGCGGTCGTCGGGATCGGCGACGAACAGCACCATGGGGGCCACGCCGCGGCGCTGCGCCTCGCGGGCGAAGTCGAGCTTCTGGTAGAGCGTGAAGAATTTTTCGAGCAGCGTGTGGTTGAGATCGATCACCTTCGGCGTGCGGTCGGGCAGCACCAACTGGTCGAACAGCGCCATCTCGCCGCGGATGTCGTTGAGGCTCGCCGCAGCCGTATAGGCCGGCAGGTAGTCGATCAGCTTGAACTCGTCGGGATTGACGTCGAAAGCCGTCACCGGCCGCCGCAGCGCGCAGAAATATTCGGTCAGCGCGCGGGCGATCAGCGTCTTGCCGGTGCGCGGGCGCGACGACGTGACGATGAAGACGGGCGTCTGCCGTTGCATGGCATGTGCTAGGGCTGTTTCAACTTCGTTGAATCAGGCCCGTCGCTCATTCTCCTGTTTGGGCACGATCTTGTCCGAAAACCGCTTCACACTTTTCGGGATCATGCCCGGGATCAAGCCTGCTGGCGGGCCGCCCCTTTGCGTGGCTGGTCGATCTCGACCATCTCGGTCAGCTTGACGCGGTCGAACTCGGCCCAGACGTTGCCGAGCCAGTGGCGCACATAGCCGCGCAGCACGAACGAGAACGCCGCGTTCTGTCCGTCGGCCGTCTTGTTGGCGACGAACGAGACGTAAGGCACCGAGGCGAGCTCCACCTGCTCGCAGGCCATCTCGTTGAGCTTCGGGATGGTGATCTCGTGGGCGTCCTTGATCTTCTTGAAGTAGGAATTGTAGGTCGCCGGATCCCACTCGAAGAACGTGGTGTTGTTGATGAAGTTCTTCACCAGGATGTAGTGGGCGTCGTCCATGAAGTCCGCGGTCTCGCGGATTTCCTCCAGCGAGGCGATCGAGGGGCCCAGCACGTGGAACACGGTGAAGGTGATCTGGGTCTTGGCCGCGGCATCGAGGAAGCCGATGTCGCGCAGCGCCTCGAGCGTCCTTGAGAGCTGGCCGGCGCGGATGTCGATCACCGTGATCTTGGCCTCCGAGCTCGCCAGCGTGTCGAAGATCTTCATCTGGTCGGCGGTCGAGGTGATATCGACCACGTCGGTGATCTCGGGATGGAACCGCTTGAGCGAGCCCTTCGGGGCCTCGGTGTCGAAGGCGCGGGTGGGGATGCTGTGCGCGACGAAGTAGTCGAGCAGCGACCGCGCGAGGGTGGTCTTGCCGACGCCGCCTTTGTCCGCCCCCACCAATACGACTGCCGGTTTTGCCATAAGTCCCTCCGCGCCCCGCGAATCAGCGCGATATCAGGGTAACGATGGCGGGCGGGGTGGCAAATCGCGCGGGCGATTCGTTTTGGCGCTGGGGATATCCTGGAGTTCCATCGCCCGTCGCTATTGGCGCGTCGGACCCCAAGGACCGGAAGGCGGACCGGTGACCTCGGGCTGCGCAGCGGGAGCGCTGCCGCCGAGCACGACCGGCGGCTCTGCGGGCAGGAAAGGTTTCGGCGGCGGGGTGCCGGCGTCGCCTTGCTCCCCGGCAGTTTGCGTCTCGTCGCCCGGCTCGGGCAGATCGAGCGGGCCGGGATCGTGGCCGCCGGCAAACTCGATGAGTGCCTTGATGCGGCTTTCAATCGGCGGATGGGTCGCGAACAGATCGGCGAAGCCCTGGCGCGGATTGTCGACGCACATCTCCATGACCGCGGAGGTCGCGCCCTCGAGCTCGCCGCGGCCCTCGATCTTGCGCAGCGCCATGATCATGGCGTCGGGGTTCTTGGTGAGCTCCACTGCGCCTGCGTCGGCGAGATATTCGCGCCGCCGCGACAGCGCGAAGCGGATCGCGGTCGAGAGCAGCCACGCCACCGCAACGATCGCGATGGCGATGAGGACCGCGGCACCGCCGCCGCCCTTGCCGCGGTCGCTGCTGCCGCCGCCGGAGCTCGAACGGCCGCGGCTCCAGCGCACGCCGCTCTGGAAGAACATCCGGAACACCAGCTCGGCGAAGAAGCCGATGACGCCGGCGATGATCACGGCGATCACCAGCATGCGCACATCGCCGTTGCGGATGTGGGTCAATTCGTGGCCCAGCACAGCCTCGACCTCCTGGTCGTTGAGGCGGCCGAGAAGCCCGGTGGTCACCGTGATCGAATACTGCTTCTGGTTGAGGCCGCTGGCGAAGGCGTTGAGCGCCGGATCGTCCATCACCTTGAGCTTCGGCATCGGGATGCCGCGCGAGATGCAGAGGTTCTCCAGGAGATTGTAGAGACGCGGCTGCTCCTTGCGGGTGACGCCGCTGGCGCCGGTGACGGCGTCGATCAGCGACTGGTTGAACAGGTAGGCGATGGCGATCCAGAGCGCGGTGGCAACCGTCGCGAAGGGCGCGGCCCAGATCAGGTCGCGCCAGGCCGCCTGCAGCAGCCAAGCGAGCGAGGCATCGCCCATCATCGCCTCAGCGAGCAGCGCGCCCGCATAGACCATCAGATAGACGAGGAAGAACAGGCCGAGCAGCAGCGCGATCGACCGCCGCCGGTTCGACTGGATGTGCGTGTAAAGTCCGAAGGCGGCAGCCATGCGCCGCTCCCGCCGTTGCCCTTGGGCGCTAGAACTTCACCTGCGGAGCCTTCTCGACCACGGCGCGCTCCTCGCCGACGTCGAAGAAGGTGCGCGGGGTGAAGCCGAGCGACGCCGCAAACAGCGCCGCCGGGAACTGCTGGATGCCGGTGTTGTACTCCTGCACCGCGTTGTTGAAGAAGCGGCGCGCCGCAGAAATCTTGTTCTCCAGGTCGCCAAGCTCGGACTGAAGCTGCTGGAAGTTCTGGTTGGCCTTCAGGTCCGGATAGGCCTCGGCGAGCGCAAACAGCTTGCCGAGCGCGCCGGTCAGCATGTTCTCGGCGGCGGCCTGCTGGGCCGGGCCCTGCGCGGTCATGGCCGAGTTGCGGAGCTTCACCACCTCTTCGAGCGTGCCTCTTTCGTGGGCGGCGTAGCCTTTGACGGTCTCGACCAGGTTCGGGATGAGGTCGTGGCGCTGCTTGAGCTGCACGTCGATGTCGGCAAAGGACTGACTGACCCGCTGCCGCATGGCGACGAGCTGGTTGTAGATCATGATGATCCACAGCACGATGACGACGATCACTCCGAGAACGATCCAGCCGGTCGTGGACATCGGAAGGCTCCTGCAGCGGGGACGGGAAACGGCCGGCCCGCGGCATGCGGGCCGGTTCAAGCGGGGCGCTCCCGCTTGGTCGCCGCCATCATGACTTAGGTTCGAGTTCCGCCAAAGACAGCCCCAAAGAAAGCGTTGGGGACAGCAAAAAACCCGAGCCCTGCAAGAGGACCCGGGTTTTTGCGACCGGTCGGCGGTCGGGGGGAGGGGGGCGCCTCCCGGTCGGTTACGGGCAAATAACCGGGCTCCCCGGCGTCAGTTCCACGGGTCCAGCAAAAAATGTGGCGCGATATTTGGGCGCGGTTCCAATGGCCTCGTCAGAACCGGATACCGCTTGGACGCTGCGCCGCCGCGTTTTATGCGGCCGAGTCCCTGATCTTCACCGCCGCCTCGAGATCGACCGAAACCAGCTGGGAAACGCCGCGTTCGGCCATGGTGACGCCGAACAGGCGGTTCATGCGCGCCATGGTGATCGGGTTGTGGGTGATGATGACGAAGCGGGTGTCGGTGGAACGGCCCATCTCGTCGAGCAGGTCGCAGAACCGCTCCACGTTGTGGTCGTCGAGCGGCGCGTCCACCTCGTCCAGCACGCAGATCGGGGCCGGATTGGTGAGGAACACGGCAAAGATCAGCGCCAGCGCCGTCAGCGCCTGCTCGCCGCCGGAGAGCAGCGACAGCGTCGCGGGCTTCTTGCCCGGCGGCTTGGCCATGATCTCCAGGCCCGCTTCCAGCGGGTCTTCCGCCTCGATCAGCTGAAGTTCCGCGGTGCCGCCGCCGAACAGCTCGGTGAACAGCCGCTGGAACTGAGTGTTAACGCTCGCAAAAGAGGAAAGAAGCCGCTCGCGCGCCTCCTTGTTGAGGCTGATGATGCCCTGGCGCAGCCGCTTGATCGCTTCAACCAGATCGTCGCGCTCGGCGGTCAGCGTGTTGTGCTGGATCTCGATCTCGCCAAGCTCTTCCTCGGCGCGCAGGTTCACCGCCCCGAGCCGCTCGCGCTCGCGGCGGAGCCGCTCCAGGTCCTGCTCGACAGCCGCGACATCCGGCAGTTCGGTGTTCGGCTCGATGCCGGCCAGCCCCGCGACCGCATCGGGCTCGACCTCGAGCATTTCGTGGATCTCGTGGGCCACGTCGGTGAGGCGGCGCTTGGCGCCTTCGACGCGCTCCTCGGCGCGGGCGGCCTCCTCGCGGGCGGCTCCGAGCGCCTCGAGCGCTGTGCGCACCGCGCGGTCGCAGGCGGCCAGCACGTTCTCGGCCTCGGTGAGGCGATCGCCGGCCTCGCGGCGGGCAGCCTCGGCAGCCTCCACCTCGGTGATCAGCGCCATGCGCTTTTCCTCGAAGGCGGCGGGCGCGTCGGCAAGGCCGTCGCGCTCCTGCCTGGCTTCCGCGCTGCGGGTGTCGAGCGTGGCGATCTGCGCGACGGCGCGTTCGCGGCGTTCGTTCCACGCCTGCCGGTCGCCGCCGATGGCGTTGAGGCGGCGGTCGGCGAGCTCGGCCTCGCGGGCGAGCGCCTGGGCCTCGGCGCGGATTTCGGCGAGTTCGGTGCGCTTGCCTTCGATCTCCGAGCGGACCGTGGCGAGACGGCCTTCGAGGTCGGCCGACGGCGGCAGCTCGGCAAGGCCCGCCTCGGCGACATCGGCGGCGGCCTTGGCTTCGTCGCGGTTGGCAACCAGCCGTGACTTGGCCTCGGTCAGCGCCGAGATGCGCGCGGCATTGCGCGCCATCTCGCGCTCGGCCATCGCCTGCAATTCGCGGGCGTTGTCGGCCTCGCGCTGGGCGGCGCGCCAGGCGTCGCGGGCGGCGGCCTCGGCAGCACCGGCCGCGGCGAGGTCCGTCTGCGCGGTTTCTGCGGCGTTACGCTTTTCGTCGACGTTCATGCGCGCCGCGGTCAATTCGCCGTCGATGTCGGCGAGGCGGCTTCGCTGCGCCAGACGCCGCGCCGCGCCGGTCGGCGCATGCGCGTCGGCGGCAAAGCCGTCCCAGCGCCACAGGTCGCCGTCGCGGGAGAC
>JAIESC010000112.1 GCA_019746355.1 Xanthobacteraceae bacterium
TCGACGGCGACGCGGTCGATCCGCAGAAGTTCCTGCGCGCCGGCCTGCGGCTCGGCAACGCGCTCTGACAGCGCGCCGCGACCCTGGCTTCTTTAATTGGGTCGCGTTTTCCGCGGCGAACCGCTGCACACCCCGGATCAAGTCCGGGCAGGCTTTCGCCGGAAAAGCTCCAGCAATTCGAATAAAAAAATTCGGGCGGCAAACCTGCCGCCCGAGTCTTTTGTCCCCATTCGGGGATCACGCTTCTCTGCTCAGTCAGACACTCAGCGCCGCCTCGTCCCGAGGCAGCGCATCACCACCCTGATTTGCCTGAATCACAAACGCAGCCACGCTCAGGCCAACCGCCAAGGCTGAAGCGATCGAAAAAAGAGCGATCCACATAACGCCTTCCTCCATCGTGTACCCGCGGTTCCATCGAGTTCCGGGCAAGTTCCATCAGCCCATTCTCGATGCAGGCGCCGGACAACGCGCTCGATGAACAGTCGTTCCAAATGGAACCGCCGGTTCCCAAACTTTTTTTATGAGCGAGAATGTTGCGTTCTAAACGCTGAATGGCGCGTATCGCGCCAAGCCACAGAATGAATCAAATGCCGACGGTAGTTTCCTACTCCACGTCCTCGACCTCGTCGGGCCCGCCGCCGAACGCCTTCTGCGCCAGCACCGCGGCCATGAACGGATCGAGGTCACCGTCGAGCACATCGCCCGGCGTCGGCGAGGTCACGCCGGTCCGCAGGTCCTTCACCATCTGATACGGCTGCAGCACGTAGGAGCGGATCTGGTGGCCCCAGCCGATGTCGGTCTTCGCCGCCTGGTCGGCGGCGGCCTTTTCCTCGCGCTTCTTCAGCTCGATCTCGTAGAGCTTGGCGCGCAGCATGTCCCAGGCCTGCGCACGGTTCTTGTGCTGCGAGCGCTCCTGCTGGCACACCACCGCGATACCGGTCGGGATGTGGGTGAGCCGCACGGCGGATTCCGTCTTGTTGACGTGCTGGCCGCCGGCGCCGCCCGAGCGCATGGTGTCGGTGCGCACGTCCTTCTCATCGATCTCGATTTTGATGCGATCGTCGATAACCGGGAACACCGCGACGCTGGCAAACGACGTGTGCCTGCGCGCGTTGGAATCGAACGGCGAGATGCGAACCAGCCGATGCACGCCGCCCTCGGTCTTGAGCCAGCCGTAGGCGTTGTGACCCTTGACCTGGATCGTCGCCGACTTGATGCCGGCACCGTCGCCTGCGGACTCGTCGAGCACGGAGACCTTATAGCCGTGCTGCTCGGCCCAGCGGGTGTACATGCGCAGCAGCATCCCGGCCCAGTCCTGGCTCTCGGTGCCGCCCGCGCCGGCATGGACTTCGAGATAGCTGTCGTTGCCGTCGGCTTCGCCGGAGAGCAGCGCCTCGAGCTCGCGCCGTGCGGCCTCCGCCTTGAGCTTCTTCAGCGCCTCCTCCGCCTCGGTGACGACGGCCTGATCCTTCTCGGCCTCGCCAAGCTCGATCATGCCGACCTGGTCCTCCAGGTCGCGCTCGATCCGGCCGATGGCGTTGAGCTGATCCTCGAGCGCGGTGCGCTCCTGCATCACGCGCTGCGCGCGCGCCGTGTCGTTCCAGAGCGTGGGATCTTCGGCGAGCGCGTTGAGCTCGGCGAGCCTTGCCTTCGACTTGTCGAAGTCAAAGATGCCTCCTCAGCAGTCCAACCGACCGCTTGATGTCTTCGACCACCGCTTCAATTTCGCTTCGCATGACCGATTCCGTCCCCGCACACGCGGTGCGATGTATCGTCTCGGACGGCGGGGTGCAATGCGGGGATCGATAGAATTTTACCGATCCCGGAAAGCAGGCGCTGACCGCTCCCAAGCGTCCGCCGCGTGCCGACACCCGATTTCAACCATGCCGCGGTTGAATGCGCGGAACGAGGGAGGAATCCGTGTCGCGAATTGCCGTAGCCACCGCTCTTGCCTGCACGGTCGTTTTTGCGAGCGGTGACGCCGACGCACGGGCGCGCTTGCGGATGTCCTCGCCCTCGCCCAAGCCGGCGGCTGCCTCGCCCAAGCCCGCGGCAGCGGCGCCGATGGCAAAGCCGCTGGCGGGCCAGACGGCCAGGCCCGGCTCTCCTGCCGCCGAGCCGAAGCCGTTTGCCGCGGCGAAGCCCGCCAATCCGCAGCCGGTCGGCGGCGGTACCTTCGTGGTGCTCGGCGGCGGCGCGCGTCCGGGATCGGCGAACGCGCAAGGTGCGCCTCCGCAACGCGCCATGGGCGACGATGCCTCGGGGCCGCTCCGGTTCGATCCGACGCTGGCGGTCATGGACGACAAGGGCGCAGCGTCGGACACGGCCGCAGCAGCCAAGCCCGCGACGGAATGCCTGACGACGCCGCAGACGGTGGTCGCGAAGGAGCCGCTGGTCGCCAAAGAACCGGCGAAGGATCAGATCGCGGCGAGCGAGGCGCGGAAGATCGAGGCCGCGCCGCCGAGCACCAATCCGGCGCTGGTGCCGGTCAGGCCGAAGCGGCAGGCGCCGGTGGTGGCGACGGTCTGCTACGTGCAGCGCGACGGCAGTTGCGTGCCGTCGTACTGACGCGCAAAGCGAGAACCGGTCGATCTCTCAGTAGAGACCGGAGCCGCGCCGCACGGCGCGGTCGGCGTCGGGCGATGCACCGATATAGCCGGGGTTGTAGCCCGGATTGCTGTAACCCGGCGGGTCCTGCTGATCGGATGAGTAGCCGATCACCGAATAGCTGTCGGGCGGCGCAGTGCCCGGCTTGAACGCTTCGAGGATCACGCCGCCGGTGGCGCCCGGTCCGACGCGCATGCCGGTCTTGGCATCGATGCGGATCAGCTTGATGCCGGCGGGCACGCGGAACGGCACCGCCGGCTTGTCGGCGAGCGCGACCTTCAGGAACTCGGTGACGATCGGCGCGGCGAGCTGGCCGCCGGTCGCGCCGCGGCCCATGTTGCGCGGCTTGTCGTAGCCGAGATAGACGCCGACCGCGATGTCGGGCGAGAAACCGACGAACCAGGTGTCCTTCTCGTCGTTGGTGGTGCCGGTCTTGCCGGCGATCGGCTTGCCGACCTGCTTCACCACGGTGGCGGTGCCGCGCTGCACGACGCCCTCCATCATCGAGGTGATCTGGTAGGCGGTCATCGGGTCGATGACCTGCTCGCGGCGGTCGACCAGGCTCGGCTCGGGCTGGTTCTGCCATTTGTCGCCGCCGGCGCAGCCGCGGCATTCACGCTGGTCGTGCCGGTAGACGGTGCGGCCGTAGCGGTCCTGGATGCGGTCGATGAAGGTCGGGATGATGCGCTTGCCGCCGTTGTCGAACATCGAATAGGCGCTGACCATGCGCAGCACCGTCGTCTCGCCGGCGCCGAGCGCGTAGGAGAGATAGGTCGGCAGGTTGTCGTAGACGCCGAATCGCTTGGCGTATTCGGAGATCAGCGGCATGCCGACGTCCTGCGCGAGCCGGACCGTCATGACGTTGCGCGAGTGCTCGATGCCGAACCGCAAGGTCTGCGGGCCGTAATACTTGCCGGTCGAATAGTTCTCCGGACGCCACGGCGGCTGGCCCGGTCCCTGATCGATCTCGATCGGCGAATCCATCACCACGGTCGAGGGCGTGTAGCCGTTGTCGAGCGCCGCCGCATAGACGAACGGCTTGAACGAGGAGCCCGGCTGACGCATCGCCTGCGTCGCACGGTTGAACTGGCTCTGGTCGAACGAGAAGCCGCCGACCATCGCCAGCACGCGGCCGGTCGTGGGATCCATCGCGACCAGCGCGCCGGAGATTTCCGGCGGCTGGCGGAGCCGCCAGGTGTTGGCGTCCTTGTCGATCGGCTCGACATAGACCACGTCGCCGACTTCGAGCACCTGGCTGACCTTCGTCGGCACGCGCCCGCGCAGCGGGCCTTCGGTCCACTTGGCCCACTTCACGGCATCGAGCGGCACGATGCCGGTCTGCCGTTCCTTGGAGAGCGAGCCGCCCGGTTCGCGCGCGGGATAAAGCCCGACGCGCGCCGACTGGTCGGTGGATTCAAGCACCACCGCAAGCCGCCACGGCGCGATGTCGCTCATCTGCTTGACCTCGGCGAGCTTCGGACCCCAGTCGCCGGCAAGCGCGAGCTTCTGCACCGGACCGCGCCAGCCCTGGTTCTGGTCGAACTTGATCAGACCGTCGACCAACGCCTTGCGCGCGACCACCTGAAGCTTCGGATCAAGTGTGGTGCGGACCGACAGGCCGCCTTCGTAGAGCGTCTTCTCGCCATACTTCTCGTAGATCCAGCGGCGGACCTCTTCGGCGAAATATTCGGCCGCGAAGATGTGCGCGCCGGTCGGCCGCGGCGTGACCGTCAGCGCCTCTTTCTTGAACTTCTCGGCGTCGGCCCG
The DNA here is from genome assembly GCA_019746355.1 of Xanthobacteraceae bacterium. The sequence continues at coordinate 4,375 of JAIESC010000112.1, forward strand.
CTTGATGATGCCGGTGACCTCCATCTGGTCGATCACGTAGTTGCGCCGCTCGATCGCGCGCTCGCGCTGGCGGAACGGATTGAGCTGGCTCGGCGCCTTCGGCAGCGCCGCGAGATAGGCCGCCTCCGGCACGGTCAGCTCGTGCACCGACTTGTCGAAATAGATCAGCGAGGCTGCGGCAATCCCGTAGGCGCCAAGGCCGAGATAGATCTCATTGAGATAGAGCTCGAGTATCTTCTCCTTGGAATAGGTGCGTTCGATCTTCAGCGCCAGCAGCGCCTCCTTGATCTTGCGCTGGAGCGAGACCTCGTTGGTGAGCAGGAAGTTCTTGGCGACCTGCTGGGTGATGGTCGACGCGCCCTGCGGACGGCGGCCCGAGCCGTAGGTCTGCACGTAGAGAACGCCGGCCCGCATGATGCCCTGGAAGTCGAGGCCGTTGTGCTCGTAGAAATTCTTGTCCTCGGCGGCGAGGAAGGCGTTGATCACCATCTTCGGCACGGCCTGGATCGGGATGTAGAGCCGCCGCTGGGTGGCATATTCGGCGACCAGCGAGCCGTCGGACGCGTGCACGCGCGTCATCACCGGCGGCTCGTAATCCTGGAGCTGCGAATAGTCGGGCAAATCCTTGGAGAAATGCCAGAGCAGGCCGGCGGCGGCGCCGACGCCCACCAGGAACACGATCGTGCCCACCGCAAACACGAAGCCGCAGAAGCGCAGCAGCAGTCTCATTGCGGAATTCCCATCTGTCCCGTCCAGCCGCGAGCGGATCGCCACTGTAGCGCAACCGCATTGTACGATTTTGTCCGGTCCCGGCGCAAAGCGTCCCTGCGGCGGCCGTTGGACGGCAAGCCCCGTACAACCCACTTCAGCACCCGGAAAAGTCGCCGGTTTTTATGTTGAAACTGAGGCTTAGGCATCATCGGCCGCCCTTGCCGCCGCCGGCCGCGGCCGCCGTGCCCGCCGTCCGGGTGCCCAAATAAGTGTCGACCGCCTGGGCGATGGAGGCGGCGGTCTTGGCCTGCCAGGTTCCGGAGGTGATCTGCTTGAGGTCGGATTCGCTCGAAACATAGCCGAGCTCGATCAGCACCGACGGCACATCCGGTGCCTTCAGCACCTTGAAGCCGGCCGACTTCAGCGGATTCTTGTGCATCTTGGCGACCTTGCGCATGTTCGCCACCAGCGACTTGGCGAACTGCGTCGAATACGTCTTGGTCTCGCGCTGGGCGAGATCGATCAGGATATCGGCCACCTCGCTCGATTCGTGTGACAGGTCGATGCCGGCGATCACGTCGGCGCGGTTCTCGTTCTCGGCCAATCGCGCCGCCTCGGCGTCCGAGGCCGTCTCCGACAGCGTATAGACGGTGGCGCCGTGCGCCTCCCCCTCGCCTTTCTTCAGCGCGTCCGCGTGGATGGAGATGAACAGCGCCGCCTGCCGGATGCGCGCCATCCGGACCCGATCGGCCAAGGGGATGAAGCTGTCATCGGTGCGCGTCATGACCACGCGGTAGCGGCCGGATTGCTCCAGCCGCTCGCGCAGCAGCATGGCGAAATCGAGCACGATCTGCTTTTCCATCACGCCGGTCGAGGCGATGGTGCCGTTGTCGATGCCGCCGTGGCCCGGATCGATCACCACGATCGGCCGCGTGTCGCCGCGGCGCGTCTCCGCGACGCCTTGCGTGATACCGCCGGTCGCCCCGGACGGCTGCGCCCGGTTTTCCGCAGCGAGGTTGCGCATGAAGCTGTCGCGGTCGGTCGCCACGAGATCGATCACCAGCCGCGCCGGCTGGCCGCCCTGGGCCTCGAGCGCAAACGCCTTCTCGACCTTCACCGGCTTGCTCACGTCGAGCACGATGCGCGAGCCGCCCTGCATCACCAGCCCGAACCGGAACGCCTTGACCAGCCCGCGCCCGGTCTCGCCGGTCTTGGGCGGCAGGTTGAAGGTGACCTGCGGCAGGTCGATCACCACCCGGTAGGGGTCGGCGAGCGTGAACGCCCGCAAATCGACCTTGCGGGAGAAGTCCACAACGAAGCGGGTGAGATTGTCGTCGCCGCCGACCCTGGTATCGGTCGCGACCGGAAACGGCGCCAGGGGGCGCGCGGCGTTCTGTGCGGCCGACGGAGCCGCTTGAGCCCCCATCAGCAGCGCTGCCAAAACCAGGAAAATGAGGTCTCTTGCCCGAAATGCCACGAATCCAGAGCCTCCGAGCCTCTTGGTACTCCATTAGGCGGCCGTTGGTTAACTGGAACTTAACGGTCAACCACAACCCACGGGTTTCTGTGGCTTTTCAGCGATGTGCTTGCCATCACCCCACGCGCGCCGTAAGTAAGGGTTGCTTACGGTTTGAGTCACCGGGTGTGCCGCGTTCGGGCCTCCGGCACGCTCGCCAAGGAAACTGCTCCCGTCAGGAGGCTTTTGGGGGGCAATTTGGTGGGCGTTATCCGACCGGTCTTCCCGCCCTGCGCCAAAGGGTTGCAACCCCCGGCGTTTACGGCGGCGACCGATCGAAGCCGAGACCCTTGTCAGGACACCGGAACGACGCGGCAGCGCATTCCGCGCACTTTGCCGCGCCAGCCGTAGGTGCGTAGTCCGGTGGCGCGGTGCGCCGCCGCCCTCCAACGGGTTGAGGTCATGCCCGAAG
>JAIESC010000173.1 GCA_019746355.1 Xanthobacteraceae bacterium
TTCCAGACTGCCAGAAGGCCTGCCCGTTGACGACAACGTGTATGGCGAAGTGCTTCTCAATCACGCCGCTGCTTTCGGGTGTGGCTTACGTTCATTGGGAGCAGAGTGAGGTTATCCGCCCTGGCAGCGACGTCGCGGGTGACGCGCTCGCGGTAGAGCCTCCCGCCCGACCTCCGCGAACCTAGAACATCGCCGGCGTTTGCACGCCGGCTCGCGCCGCTCCAGCGAGGCTCGGGCGGTTAAGAGCGCGTGGCCATAGGCCGCGCAACGCCGGGCCGTGTGCACGGTGCTCCGATGCATCTGGGATGTCCAAACCATGACGACCTTTCATACCAAGCGCGCCGTAATGGCGGCGCTCGCCGCCGCGCTCTCCGTATCGGCTCTCTCGACGGCGCGCGCCGACATTGCCGACTATGAATTTCGTCTCGTTCAGGCGAATCTAAAGCAAGGCGACGGTGCGATGATCTCTGTCCGGCTCGTCGACAAGCGGACGGGCAAGGCGGTTCCGGACGCGGTCATCTTCGCCATGCGGATCGATATGGCGCCTGACGGCATGCCGACCATGACCGCTCCGATCGAGGCCCTGCCGTCGACCGAACCCGGCATCTACCGTTTCAAAACTAACCTGACGATGGAGGGCGGCTGGCAGCTCTCGCTGGGGGCCAAGATTCAAGGTGAGACGGGCACGCTTCAGAACAAGTTGATCCTGAGGGCCGTGCCATGAAACGGATTGTCCTCACAGGCCTCGCCTTGGCCGCCGTTGTGGCGGCGGGGATCGGAGGCAATTGGGCAGGTGTCCGGGGTCTTCCCGCGCCTGGCGTCGGCGCATGGTTCGGTGTCGAACCTACGCTTGCGGCTGTTGAGCCAGCCGGCACCGGTATGGTGATCTACTATCAGGATCCCGACGGCAAGCCCTTCTATTCGGCAACCCCGCGCCAGACCGAGGACGGTCGGGCTTTCCGCGCCGTTCGCACCAGCGAGGACGTAAGTTTCGAGGTCAAACCGCCGGCCAGGGCTGAGGCGACCGTCCCGGCAGGCGCGCGGCGCATCCTCTATTACCGCAACCCAATGGGCCTGCCCGACACCTCGCCCACGCCGAAAAAGGATTCCATGGGGATGGACTATATCCCCGTCTACGAGGGAGAGGACGACGGCGGCTCGGTCGTGAAGGTGTCCCCCGGCAGGCTGCAGCGCACCGGCGTCCGGTCGGAGCTGGTCGAGCGGCGCGCCGTCGGCCGGCTAGTGCGGGTGCCGGGAACGGTTCAGCTCGACGAGCGTCGCATCTCGGTGGTCGCAACGCGGAGCGACGCCTTCGTCAACGAGGTGGCGAACGTGACGACAGGCGACCAGGTGACAAAGGGTCAGGTGCTCCTCCGGCTCTATTCACCTGACATCGCCGCAGCGGGCGCTCAGTTTCTCACCGACCTCAGTATCGGCGGCCGCGACGGCGCAGTCGGCGGTGCCCGCCAGCGCCTCGAAAACCTAGGGCTGTCATCTCGGGTGATTGGCGAGATCGAGCGGACGCGCAAGGTCCCACTATCGGTGACGTGGCACGCACCACGCGATGGCATTGTGCTCGAGCGCAATGTCGTCGACGGCATGAAAGCCGCCCCCGGGGAGGTGCTTTTCCGTATTGCCGACATCTCGAATATCTGGGTGCTTGCGGATGTGCCGGAGTTTGACCTCGGTGTCGTCCGACTTGGCGCTCCGGCGGCGATTCAGGTGCGAAGCCTGCCTGGGCGCAGGTTCGAAGGGCACGTGTCGCTGATCTATCCGCAAGTGGGCGAGGCGACGCGGGCCACAAGGGTACGCATCGAGATCGCGAACCCCGGCGGCGTGCTGCTTCCTAACATGTATGCCGATGTGGAGATCGGCACCGGCGGCGTGCTGCCGGTGGTCGCCGTTCCGGACGACGCCATCATAGACACAGGCACTCGGCAGGTAGTGATCCTTGATCGGGGGGAAGGCAAATTTGAACCGCGTGTGGTCAAAGTCGGACTCCGCGGCGGTGGTTTCACCGAAATCCGCGAAGGGATTGCCGCGGGCGACCGCGTCGTCGTGGCGGCGAACTTCTTGATCGACGCTGAGAGCAATCTGAAGGCCGCGCTGCGCAGCCTGGCAACTCCGGAGGCGCAGCCATGATCGCCCGTCTCATTGGATGGTCCGCCCGCAATCTCGTGCTCGTCTTCGTCGGCACGATCTTCGCTGTCGCGGCCGGTGCCTATGCGCTGAAGACGCTACCGCTCGACGCCATCCCCGATCTCTCCGACGTGCAGGTGATCGTCTATACCGACTATCCCGGTCAAGCGCCGCAGGTCGTGGAGGACCAGGTCACCTATCCCCTCACGACGTCCATGCTGACAGTGCCGAAATCGAAGGTGGTGCGCGGCTTCTCCTTCTTCGGCGTCTCCTTCGTCTATGTGATCTTCGAGGACGGCACCGATCCCTATTGGGCGAGAAGCCGTGTGCTGGAATACCTCAATGCGGCCGCGCAGCGCCTGCCAGCTGGCGTGACGCCGACCCTTGGACCGGATGCCACCGGCGTCGGCTGGGTCTACCAGTACGCCGTTGTCGCCAAGGAGATGACACTCGCCGAGCTCCGCTCGCTGCAGGATTGGGTGATCCGCTTCGGCGCGTCCAAAGCAGAGGGCGTCGCCGAGGTCGCCAGCGTCGGGGGCTTCGTGAAGCGATATTCGATCGTGGTTGATCCGAATCGGTTGCGTGCGCTAGGCATTTCGCTCGATAGAGTGCGCGAGGCCGTCAAGGGGAGCAATGCCGACGTCGGTGGACGCACTGTCGAGCTCTCCGAATTTGAGTTTATGATACGCGGCCGCGGCTATCTTCGCGGCGTTGCCGACATCGAGAACGTGGTGCTGAAGACCGACCGGGGCGTACCCCTGCGGGTGAAGGATGTTGCCCGTGTCGAGGTCGGACCGGACGAGCGGCGCGGCATCACCGAGCTGAACGGTGAAGGCGAGGTGGCGAGCGGCATCGTGCTGCAGCGCTTCGGTGCCAACGCGCTGAGCGTGATCGAGAACGTCAAGGCGCGGCTCATGGAGATTGGGTCGAGCCTGCCCAAGGGCGTCGAGCTCGTGCCGGTCTACGACCGATCCGAGCTGATCGACCGGGCGATCGAAACGCTGATGGGCACGCTGATCGAGGAGAGCATCATCGTTGCCCTGGTCTGCGTCGTGTTCCTGCTACATGTGCGCAGCGCGCTGGTCGCCATCTTGATGCTGCCGGTCGGCATCCTGATGGCGTTCGCGGCGATGAAAGTCATCGGACTCGGGTCCAACATCATGAGCCTCGGCGGCATCGCCATCGCCGTCGGTGCTATGATCGACGCCGCGATCGTCATGATCGAGAACGCTCACAAGCATTTGGAGCGCGCTCCGCCTGACAAGCCGCGTGTCGAGACCCTGATCGAGGCGGCGAGCGAGGTCGGCCCCGCACTGTTCTTCAGCCTGCTGGTCATCACCGTCTCGTTCCTGCCCATCTTCACGCTGGAATCGCAGGAAGGGCGGATGTTTGGTCCGCTTGCCTTCACCAAGACATTCGCCATGGCGGCGGCGGCACTCCTTTCGGTGACGCTGGTGCCGGCCTTGATGGTCGTCTTTGTGCGCGGGCGGATCGTTGCCGAGCACCGGAACCCGATCAACCGCTTCCTGATCTGGATCTACAGGCCGATAATCCGTGGTGTTCTCAAAGCGAAAATCCTGACCATCCTCATCGCCCTCGTCGTGCTGGGCGTCACCGTCTGGCCAGCGCGGCAGCTCGGCTCCGAGTTCATGCCGAGCCTCGATGAGGGAACACTGATGTATATGCCGACAACATTGCCGGGGATTTCCGTCACCAAGGCGGCCGAACTCCTGCAAATGCAGGATAGGATCATCAAGAGCTTTCCGGAGGTCGCCTCGGTTTACGGCAAAGCGGGGCGCGCGCTTACCGCGACCGATCCGGCGCCGATCGAGATGTTCGAGACCATCATCAATCTGAAGCCGAAGAGCGAATGGCGGCCGCAGGTCACGATGGACAGTCTAAAAGCGGAGCTGGACCAGGCGCTGCAGTTCCCTGGCGTCTCAAACGCCTGGACCATGCCGATCCGCGCTCGGATCGATATGCTCGCGACCGGCATCCGAACGCCGGTCGGCGTCAAGGTGTTCGGCCAGGATCTGGCGCAGATGGAGCAGACCGCCCGCGAGATCGAGCGGGTGCTGCGGTCCGTAGCGGGGACTTCGAGCGCCTACGCGGAGCGGGTGATCGGCGGTTACTATCTCGACATCGTGCCGGATCGGGATGTGCTTGGCCGCTATAATTTGGCCATTGCCGACGTTCAACGGGTGATCGCGAGCGCGCTCGGCGCAGAGACCGTGACGACCACGGTCGAAGGTCGTGAGCGCTACGGAGTCGCGATTCGATATCCGCGCGACTTCCGGAGCGATCCGCAGGCAATCGCTCGCGACGTGCAGGTGCCGTTGCCGGGCGGCGGCACGGTGCCGCTCGGCGAGGTTGCCAAGGTGGAGCTCACACGTGGAGCGACCTCGATCCGGACCGAGAACGGCAAGCTCGCGGTTTATGTCTTCGTCGACATCACCGGCCGCGACCTCGGCGGCTATGTCGCCGAGGCGCAGCGAGCCGTGGCGAATGAGGTGAAGCTGCCGCCCGGCACCTACGTCTCGTGGAGCGGCCAGTTCGAGTACCTGCAGCGCGCCGAGGCACGGCTGAAGATCGTCGTGCCGGTGACGTTGCTCGTCATCTTCCTGCTGCTTTATCTCAATTTTCGAGCGCTCACTGAAACACTCATCGTCATGCTTTCGCTGCCCTTCGCTTTGGTCGGCGGAATCTGGCTGATGTGGTGGCTCGGCTTCAACATGTCCGTAGCAGTGGCGGTCGGCTTTATCGCGCTCGCAGGCGTCGCCGCCGAGACCGGCGTTATCATGCTGATCTATCTTCAGCAGGCGATGGCGGAGGTCAAATCGGAGCGGACCCGACAAGGTCGAGCCTTCACGCGCGCCGCCCTTTACGAGGCGATCATGCTTGGTGCCGTCGAGCGTGTGCGGCCGAAGATGATGACGGTCGTTGCCATCATGGCGGGCTTGGTTCCGATCCTGTGGAGCGCGGGCGCTGGCTCAGAGGTGATGCAGCGGATCGCGGTACCGATGATCGGCGGCATGGTGTCCTCGACGGTCCTGACGCTGATCGTGATTCCGGCGGTCTACGGGCTGGTGAAGGGCTGGCGACTGCCGCGCAGGGCGGCGGACGACGACGTTACGAGCGGACCGGAACCAGCCGAACTCAAGGCCGTCGCCGAATGAGCGACCGATTCGACGAGATGGGAGGAACGCGATAGGGCATGGGCTTCGCCGGCCTGATCGGCGCTAGTCTTACTGAGTCAGAAAGCCACAGGGTAGCGGTTTAGGAGCTGAGGTATTTTTTGGAAGATTCATTTTCAGCGAACGAGGGCTGGGATGGGTCTTTGAACGAGAAGCAGCGAAGGTCGGTTTTCGGCTTATGTCGAAGGGCCTGTGAGTGTGATCGGCCATGCCGATCGGGCTTAGCCACTGCGTGATTATTGCGCTGGGCTGTTGACGCCCGGCGAGCGCAAGAGCGTGGAGCCGATGGCGGCAGTGACGGCGCCGCATCGGACGGCGGCCCAGCATCAGTCGCTGTTGCATTTTGCCGGCGAAGGTCGGTGGTCGGACGAGAGAGTGCTGGCGAAGGTCCGGCAGACGGTTCTGCCTGCGATCGAGCGGCACAGGCCGATCGAGGCCTGGATCATCGACGACACGGGCTTCCCCAAGAAGGGCAAACATTCGGTGGGGGTGGCTCGGCAGTATTGCGGCCAGCTGGGCAAGCAGGACAACTGCCAAGTCGCGGTGTCGCTGTCGCTGGCCAATGCCGACGCGAGCCTGCCGGTGGCCTCCCGGCTGTATCTTCCGCAGGCTTGGGCCAATGACGCGGCTCGCCGCAACAAGGCTGGTGTGCCGGAAGAGATCGGCTTTCAGACCAAGGTCGAGATCGCGCTCGATCAGATCCGGGCCGCCCACGCGGCGGGCCTGCCGCGTGGAGCTGTGCTGATGGATGCGGGATATGGACCCATAGCGATCTGCGCACCGCCATCACGACGCTTGGCCTGCCCTATGTCGCCGGCATTCTGTCGAACACCACGGTGTGGGCGGCCGACCACGTGCCTGCGCCGCGACGCCGAACATCAGCCGGTCAGGGTCAAAGACCTTGCGTTCAGCCTGCCGACCGGAGCATGGCGGACGATCACTTGGCGAGAGGGCACGAATGAGCCGCTCAAGTCGTGCTTTGCGCGGCTGCGCATCCGGTCGAACAGCAAATGGGCGAAAATGCTCTTGTCCAGCATCTTCAGCATGGTGTGCGGTTGGACGCGCGCTCGGATAGTCGCCTACCGTGCTGCGGGCCAAGCGCGTGCTGCGCGCGATCGCCCGCTCGCTCAGTCCTTCGGCCTTGAGCCGCAATATCTCCTTGACACAACGCATCGGCACTCTCTCGGCTGGCATCGGCTCTCCCCTGCTGCAACCCCGGGGGTGGCCGACTTCCCTCGGAATCCACACTCCGATAGGCAAATTCTTCCAAAGCGCACCCAGCTCCCATTGGATAGATTAGAGTGCTATGGGGTAAATGTAGTACTCATTTTCATCTGACGTGGCCCGCCATTACCTTGAAGCCCAGTAAAATGGGCGCTCTGGGCGTGTCTCCTCGCAGGAGTTCCACACAGCGTAAAATCCGTCAGAGTTCGTGCAGCTTGCCGGTTCCGGGGGCGAGCGCTGTGGATGAGCCAAGAAGGGTCGTGCGGGTGTTTCGCGGCTCGCCGGGAGACCGTGAGGACGAACGCCGGGCAGCCGAGGGCGTTGTTGACGGGATTAACGACATTCCTGCAAATCCCCTCGGCCATCATGTCGAGCTTGTCAGATGGGAAACCGTTGTTGCTGCCTTCGGCAGGCCGCAGGGGCTCATGAACCCAGAGCTTGAACGCTGTGGATCGTTCACTGGCATGCTCTAGGCTGTGGTGACAATTTCTATTTGAGCCAGAGCATGATGCTGGCGAGCTTTACGAAGCCGAGGAAGTTTGCCG
>JAIESC010000141.1 GCA_019746355.1 Xanthobacteraceae bacterium
GTCGGGAGCGGTGTCGACCAGTGTGCCGTCGAGGTCGAATACGACGGTCAAGGCCATGTTCGAGCTATCCTGCGGTCGTAAACGCGGCTAGAAGTTCGGCCGGTTTTCCATTTGAAGCGCCTGCCCGTTCATGGACATCGAAGCGCAGAAACGTCAAGCCGCCGCGGTCGCCGTGGAATGGGTGCGCCCCGGCATGCGGCTTGGCCTCGGGACCGGCTCGACCGCAAAGCACTTCGTCGAGCTTCTCGCTGAACGCGTCCGCTCCGGTTTGCAGGTGGTCGGCGTCCCAACGTCGGAAGCGACCCGCCAACAGGCCGAACAGCTCGGCGTGCCGCTGACCACGCTCGATGACACGCCCGAGCTCGACATGACCGTGGACGGTGCCGACGAGATCGGCCCCGACCTGACCCTGATCAAGGGCGGGGGCGGGGCGCTGTTGCGCGAGAAGATTGTGGCAGCCGCCTCCGGCCGGATGGTCGTGATCGCCGACGAAAGCAAATGGGTGCCGGTACTGGGCCGTTTCCCCCTGCCGATCGAGGTGATGCCGTTTGGCTTCAGGGCCACCAAGCGCGCCGTCGAGGCGGTGTGCGGGGCACCGGCTGCGCTCCGGCAGGGCAAAAACGGCCACGCTTTCGTCACGGACGGCGGCCACTGGATCCTGGACGCCAGGCTTCAGCGTATTGCCGACCCGAAATCGCTGTCAGAACGGCTGTTCAGCATACCTGGCGTGGTCGAACACGGGCTGTTCATCGGGATGGCGCAAGCCGCTATTCTGGCCGGGCCAGCCGGCGCCCGCGTGGTCGAACGGTCATAACGAAAGCCTTGAAGGGAGTTGCAGCATGTCACTTCGCCATTCCGCCACCGTGCTTGGTGCCGCCGCGCTGCTCGGAGCCACGCTGTCGGTCACGTCGATCGCTCAGCAGCAGCCGAGACAGGCGCCCGCCGCGCCGCAGAGGCCGGCGGCCGCACCCGTCACCCCGGCTCAGCTCCTGCTGGCGAAAGAGCTGATTGACCTCAAAGGCGCGGCCGCGGCTTACGACCCGCTGGTCAACGGCGTGATCCAGTATCACCGCAATTTCTTCATGCAGACCAACCCCAATCTCGCCAAGGAGCTGGACGCGGTGGCGCAGAAGCTCGCCGCCGACTTCGCGCCGCGCAAGGCGGAGATGCAGCAGGAGCTCACGCGCATCTACGCCGCGCATTTCACCGAGCAGGAGCTGAAGGACGCGCTTGCGTTCTTCAGAACGCCGCTGGGCCGGAAGCTCATTTCCGAAGAGCCCAAGGCATTGGAAGAATCCATGAAGGCCGCCGACGACTGGTCGCGCCGCCTTGCGGCCGAAGTCGACGCCAAGTTCCGCGCCGAGATGCAAAAGCGCGGGCACAACCTTATCTGACGGTCTCAGCGCAGGTCCCGGAAAAGGGGCACCGGTTTTCCGAAAAGGACATGCGCCAACGCTGAAGTCGGACGTCGCGGGGCAGGTGAGGCCAAGTCGGAAGAAACCATGCCGGAAGAGGTCGATCTGTTCGTCATCGGCGCAGGTTCGGGCGGCGTGCGCGCCGCCCGCATCGCGTCCGGCTATGGCGCCAAGGTCACGATCGCCGAGGAGTATCGCTTCGGCGGCACCTGCGTGATCCGCGGCTGTGTGCCGAAGAAGCTTTTGGTTTACGCCTCGCGCTTCCACGACGAGTTCGAGGATGCGAAGGGGTTCGGCTGGACGCTGCCCGAGCCCAAGTTCGACTGGGCCACGCTCATCGCCAACAAGGACAAGGAAATCGACCGGCTGGAAGCCGCCTATGGCGGCATCCTCGAGCGCGCCAAGGTCAAGGCGGTGCGAAGCCGTGCGGAGATCACCGGTCCGCACACCGTGAAGCTGCTGGCGACCGGCGAGACCGTGCGCGCCAGAAATATCCTGATCGCCACCGGCGGCTCGCCGTCGCTCGGCAAGGACATCGAGGGCCGCGAGCACGTCATCTCGTCGAACGAGGCGTTTCACCTCAAGGAATTGCCGAAGCGCATCCTGATCCAGGGCGGCGGCTACATTGCGCTCGAGTTCGCCACCATCTTCAACGGGCTCGGCGCGGACGTGACCGTGGTCTACCGCGGCGAGAACATCCTGCGCGGCTTCGATGACGAGGTCCGCAGCCATCTGCGCGGCGAGCTGGAAAAGCGCCGCATCAAGATCATCACCGGCCGGATCGTCGAGGCGATCGAGAAGGTGGATCACGGGCTTTGCGTGCAGCTCTCGGGTCACCAGGACGTCATGGTCGACAAGGTGATGTTCGCAACCGGCCGCCGGCCCAACGTCAAGGGCCTCGGCCTCGAAACCGCGGGCGTGAAGCTCACGGAAGCGGGGGCGATCGCGGTCAATGAGTTCTCGCAGACCAACGTGCCGCACATCTATGCGGTCGGCGACGTCACCGACCGCATCGCGCTGACCCCGGTCGCGATCCGCGAGGGCCATGCGTTCGCCGACACCGTGTTCGGAGGGAAGCCGGCCAAGGTCGATCACACCGAGGTGCCGACCGCGGTGTTCACCGAGCCCGAGGTCGGCGTCGTCGGCCTGAGCGAAGCCGAGGCGTGCTGCACGCTGCCCAAGGTCGACGTCTACAAGACCTCGTTCAAGCCGATGAAGGCGACGCTGTCGGGCCGCGACACCCGCACCTTCATGAAGCTCGTGGTCGACGGCATGACCGACCGGGTGGTCGGCTGCCACATCGTCGGACCGGACGCCGGCGAGATGATCCAGCTGATCGGCATCGCGGTGAAGATGAAGGCCACCAAGGCCGACTTCGACGCCACCATGGCGTTGCATCCGACCGCCGCCGAGGAGTTGGTGACGATGCGGACGAAGTTTGCGACCCATGTCCGCGAGGCGGCGGAATAGGTTTGTTGTCAGAGGCTTGGCGGGATTTGTGACGGCGGGTTGGGTTCGCGCTGGCGCGCCGAAGGCGAGCGGCCGGCGCGAACTCCATAGCGCAGGCCGCGCCGGCCCCTCGCTTCGCTCGGCGGCGCGGCCGCGCTGGCAATTCCGTTGACGTGCCGTTATAAACCCCGGTCCCGACAGGGGAAAATCAATCAAGCGGAGTGTTGCGTCGTGGCCGAACGTTGGACGCGCGATAGCTGGCGAGGCAAGCCGATTGTCCAGGTCCCGGAGTACCCGGACCAGGCGGTGTTGCAGGCCGTCGAGAAGCAGCTTGCCAGCTACCCGCCGCTGGTTTTTGCAGGCGAGGCGCGCAACCTGAAGGAGGCGCTCGGCCGCGTCGCCCAGGGCGAAGGTTTCCTGCTGCAGGGCGGCGACTGCGCCGAAAGCTTCACCGACCCGAGCGCCAACAACATCAGCGCCAACAACATCCGCGACTTCCTTCGCGTGTTCCTGCAGATGGCGGTGGTGCTGACCTATGCCGCCTCGGTGCCGGTGGTGAAGGTCGGCCGCATCGCCGGCCAGTTTGCCAAGCCGCGCTCCTCGCCGGTCGAGAAGAAGAACGGCCAGGAGTTGCCGAGCTACCGCGGCGACATCATCAACGGGCCGGAGTTCTCGGCGGCCGCGCGCATGCCCGATCCGCAGCGGCTGATCGAGGCCTACCGGCACTCGGCCTCGACGCTGAACCTGATCCGCGCGCTGACCCATGGCGGCTACGCGAGCCTCGGCCGCGTGCACCAGTGGATGCTCGATCTCGATCCGAAGTCGAGCCAGCGTTACCTGGAATTGGCGGACCGGATTTCCGAGGCGCTGGCCTTCATGCAGGCCTGCGGGTTGGACCTGGAAAAACATCCGGAGCTCAAGACCACCGACTTCTACACCAGCCACGAGGCGCTGCTGCTCGGCTATGAGCAGGCGCTGACGCGCGAGGACTCGACGCGGCCCGGCACCTGGTGCGCGACCTCGGCGCACATGGTCTGGATCGGCGATCGCACCCGCCAGCTCGACCACGCCCATGTCGAGTTCTGCCGTGGCATCGTCAATCCGCTTGGGTTGAAGTGCGGCCCGTCGTCGAAGGTCGACGACATGCTGCGCCTGATCGATGCGCTCAATCCGGAGAACGAGCCGGGCCGGCTGACGCTCATTGTCCGCCTGGGCGCCGAAAAGGTCGCCGAGATGCTGCCGGGAATGATCCGCGCGGTGAAGCGCGAAGGCAAATCGGTGGTGTGGTCGTGCGACCCGATGCACGGCAACACGATCACGGCGACAACCGGCTACAAGACCCGGCCGTTCGACCTGATCCTGAAAGAGGTGAAGTCGTTCTTCTCGATCCACACCGCCGAAGGCACCCATGCCGGCGGCGTTCACCTGGAGATGACCGGGCAGAACGTCACCGAATGCACCGGCGGCGCGCATGCGATCACCGACGAGGGCCTCAACGACCGCTACCATACGCTGTGCGATCCCCGGCTGAACGCCGAGCAGGCGATCGAGCTCGCTTTCCTGATGGCCGATCTGCTCAAGCAGGAACGCGCCGCCCGCACCAGACCCTTGCCGGCGGCTGCCGGGCTCTGACGGAGCCGCCGTGCTGCGACTTCTCAAGGCCAGCCGCAACTCCTGGAACGGGCTCATCGCCTGCGCCCGCAGCGAGGAGGCGTTCCGCCAGGAGCTGATTGCGCTGGCGATCGCCATTCCGCTCGCCTTCATCGTCGCCACCGATGCGTGGCGGCGCGTGGCGCTGATCGGCGTCGTCGTGCTGCTGATGGTCGTCGAACTGCTCAACACCGCGATCGAGAAGCTCTCCGATCACGTCACGCCGCATCACCACGACGCCATCGGCCGCATCAAGGACATGGCCTCGGCTGCGGTCGGCCTGTCGCTGCTGCTCGCCGGGCTGGTCTGGCTGGTTGCGCTCGTGGAGCGGTTCGGCCTGCTATGACGGCCCGGCGATTGCTGCCGCCGGCCCGAACGGGCTAGATCAGTGTCATGAACGCCCGTCCCGCCGACAGCCTGAAAATCGCGCTCGCACAGCTCAATCCGACGGTCGGCGACGTCACCGGCAACGCCGACAAGGTGCGCCGCGCCCGCGATGAGGCGCAAAAGCTTGGCGCCGACCTCGTGGCGTTTCCTGAGCTGTTCATCGCCGGCTATCCGCCGGAAGACCTGGTGCTCAAGCCCGCGTTTCAGGCCGCCTGCCGCTCAGCCGTCGAGGCGCTGGCGCGGGAGAGCAAAGGCGGCCCGGCGCTGCTGGTCGGCACGCCCTGGGTCGAGGACGGCAAGCTCTACAACGCTTATACGCTGCTTTCAGGCGGCGTGATCGAGGCAATCCGCTACAAGGTCGATCTTCCCAACTACGGCGTGTTCGACGAGAAGCGCGTGTTCGCGCAGGGGCCGATGCCGGGGCCGGTCCTGTTCAAGGGGGTCCGCATCGGCATTCCGATCTGCGAGGACATCTGGGGCGCGGAGGTCGTCGAATGTCTGAGCGAGACCGGCGGCGAGATCCTGCTGGTGCCGAACGGCTCGCCCTATTGGCGCGGCAAGACCGAGCACCGCCTCAACATCGCGGTGGCCCGCGTCGTCGAATCCGGCCTGCCGCTCGTTTACCTGAACATGGTCGGCGGACAGGACGAGCTGGTGTTCGACGGCGCGTCGTTCGTCATCAACGCCGATCGCAGCGTCGGCGCGCAGCTTCCGACGTTCCGCGAGAGCGTCGCGCTGACCGAATGGAAGCGCGAGGCGGGCGCCTGGAAATGCGTCGGCGGGCCGGTCACCCGGCAGGACGAGAACGAGAAGACCGACTACGGCGCCTGCGTGCTCGGCCTGAAGGACTATGTCGAGAAGAACGGCTTCAAGGGCGTGGTGCTCGGCCTGTCGGGCGGCATCGACTCGGCGCTCTGCGCAGCGATCGCGGTGGATGCGCTCGGCAAGGATCGCGTGCGCTGCGTGATGCTGCCGTACAAATTCACCTCGCAGGACTCGCTCGACGACGCGGCCAGGATCGCCAAGGCGCTGGGCATTCAATACGACATCCTGCCGATCGAAAGCGCCGTGCTGGGGCTCGAGAAGGCGGTGGCTCCGGCCTTCGCGGGCCGCGCCCGCGACGTGACCGAGGAGAACATCCAGGCCCGCGCGCGCGGCGTGATCCTGATGGCGATCTCCAACAAGTTCGGCCTGATGGTGGTGACGACCGGCAACAAGTCGGAGATGTCGGTCGGCTATGCCACGCTCTATGGCGACATGAACGGCGGCTTCAACCCGATCAAGGACCTCTACAAGACCGAGGTGTTCCGTCTGTCGCGGCTGCGCAACGCCTGGAAGCCGGAAAGCGCGCTTGGGCCTTCCGGCGAAGTCATCCCCGAGAACGTGATCGTCAAGCCGCCGACCGCCGAGCTTCGCGAGAACCAGAAGGACCAGGATTCGCTGCCGCCCTACGACATGCTCGACCAGATTCTCGAGCGTCTCGTCGAGCGCGAGGAGCCGGTCGCGGCCATCATCGCCGCAGGCTTCGACCGCGACATCGTGCTCAAGGTCGAGCGGCTTCTGAACATCGCCGAATACAAGCGCCGGCAGGCGGCTCCGGGCGTGAAGGTGACGCTGAAAAATTTCGGCCGCGACCGCCGCTATCCGATCGTCAACCGCTTCCGCGATCAAGGCGAGCCGTTGCCCGAGCCGGACCGCGCGCTGTTCAAAGCCGGCGCCTCGGCGAAAAACGAGGCATTCGATTTCTGATTGTTGGGGCAGGGCGGATGCTGGCGGTCTCCTGAGACGGGCAATGCCGCTGCACAGCGCAAGATAAGCCGCGTGCGCCGTGCAGCGGGCGGATGATCAATCGCTTTGCTTCACGACCGGATATTCCAGATCGCAAGGCTTGCATTTGAAGACGTAGTGGTCGAACGACTGCTGCCGCAGCACTTGTTTGAGCAGCATCTCGCGTGCGCAAACCGGGCAGCGTGGCTTGTTGGCCTCAGCCATGAGTTTGCTCCTTCCGCGAATGCAGAATTGCTGGCTTCCTGCTGTGGTTGGGGGTGGCCGGTTAACGCGCGAGCCGGAGTCCGGTGCCGCGAAAACTGGAACTATATTTTTTGCGTATCACGGAACCGGGAAAAACGCCTGCAAAACAAGCACGTTTGCCGCGCGTTCCGGAGCGGGGCGGTCGTGCTCAGACGACTGTCGAAATTTCGAGCGGCGGCTTTCAGCGCGCAGGCAGGAAGGTCGGGCCGACCGCGCGAACCGTCCGGTTGGGA
>JAIESC010000245.1 GCA_019746355.1 Xanthobacteraceae bacterium
CCCGGAATCCATAACCACTGCTGCGGAGTATGGATTCCGGGTTCGCGCCTTCGGCGCGCCCCGGAATGACGGCGGTGGCTACGTGATCAGCGCGAGCAAATGCGCCTCGTCGGGGCGCGCGGCGACGTGAACGTCGGTGGCGCCGGCGTGTTGCAGCGGCTCGGCCGCGCGTGCGGACAGGCAGTAGTGGTCCGGCGCAAGCGCCTGGCTGAGGAGATCGCGGCTGCAGGCGAGATAGGTCTCGACGCTGCGGCGGGAGAAATGCAGGACGCCGGCAACGTCGCCGTGGGTGAGCGCGCCGAGGATTTCCGCGGGAAATCCGGTGGCGGCGGCGGCGCGGTAGGCGACGGCGATGCGGACCGGGACGCCTTGCGCCGACAAGGCGCCGGCGAGCTCGCCGGAGCGGTCCAGGCCTGCGACGTGCAGGAGCGGCGTCTTCGAGCCGGCGAAGCGGGCGGCGGCGAGGCGTGCAAGGTCATTCGCGTCGCCGTTGGCCGAGGCGACGTCGGCGAAGCCCGCGGCGCGGGCGGCGTCGGCGCTGGTGCGGCCGACGGCGAGGACGGGCAGCGGCAAAAATTCGGCAAGGCGCGGATGCGCGGCGAGCGCGCGGGCGCCGTTGGCGCTGGTGAGCAGGATCGCTGCGGGGGTTGGGCCGAGGTCGGCGTCGGCGATGATCTCGATGTGCAGCATCGGCGCGAGCAGCGGCTCGTGGCCCTTCGCGCGCAGCGCCGCCGCGGTGCGCTCGTTGTCGGGGTTGGGGCGGGTGATGAGCAGGCGCATGTCAGAGGGAATACGCCTTTGCAGGACGCTGAAAAAGCCCCACGGTCATTCCGGGGCGCCCGCGTAAGCGGGCGAGCCCGGAATCCAGCTCAGGAGAAAGTCCCTGCGGAACTGGATTCCGGGCTCGCGCCCATAGCGCGTCGAAGACGCGCGTAAACGCGCTGGTGGGCGCGCCCCGGAATGACCGTGGCTACAAAGCCGCGAAGAAATCCGGGCCGGCGTGGCGCTTCAGCTCGGCGCCGGCATCGGCACCGAGACGTTCGGCGTCGCGCACATCGCCCTGGCGCGCGGTTTCGAACGAGGCGCTGCCGTCGGGCTTCACGATCATACCACGGAAACGGATCTTGCGATGCAGGACCGTGGCGTGGCCGGCGATCGGCGTGCGGCACGAGCCGTCGAGCACGGCAAGAAAGGCGCGTTCGCAGGCGAGCGCCGAGGCGGTGTCGGCGTGGTTGATGGCGGCGAGCAGCTCGCGGGTTTTCGCATCGTCGGCGCGGGTCTCGATGCCGATGGCGCCCTGCCCGACCGCCGGCAGGAAATCGTCGGTGCTGAGCACCGCGGTCGCGGCGTCGGTGAGGCCGAGGCGCTTGAGGCCGGCGAGCGCCAAGAGCGTCGCGTCGGCCACGCCCTCGTCGAGCCTCCTGAGCCGGGTCTCGACGTTGCCGCGGAGCGGCACGACGGCGAGATCGGGGCGCGCGCGCTTGACCATCGCCTGGCGGCGCAGCGAGGCGGTGCCGACGGTGGCGCCGTGCGGCAGGTCGGCGAGGGATTTCGCCTTGCGGCTGATGAAGACGTCGCGCGGGTCCTCGCGCTGCATGAAGGCCGTGAGCACCAGGCCGCGGGGCAGCACGGTCGGCATGTCCTTGGAGGAGTGCACCGCAAGATCGATGTCGCGCGCGAGCAGCGCCTCCTCGATCTCCTTGGTGAACAGGCCCTTGCCGCCCGCGTCGGCCAGCGGCCGGTCCTGGATGCGGTCGCCGCTGGTGCGGATGGTGACGATCTCGATTGCCTCGCGTGGCAGGCCGTGGGCTTCGGCGAGTGCCTCGCGCACCATGCGCGCCTGGGTCAGCGCCAGCGGGCTGCCGCGCGTGCCGAGCTTCAGGGTTGGGCCGGAGGGTTGCGCCACGGAACCTCACAATGGTAGCGGTTTGGGCATGCTTGTACTCGGAATCGAGACGACATGCGACGAGACCGCCGCGGCGGTGGTCGAGCGCGGCGAGGGCTCGGACGGGACTTTGCCGGGCCGGATCCTGTCCAATGTGGTGCTGTCGCAGGTCGCCGAGCACGCGGCGTTCGGCGGCGTGGTTCCCGAAATCGCCGCCCGCGCGCACGTGGACGCGCTCGACCGCATCATCGAGCGGGCGCTGGCCGATGCCAACCTGAAGATCGAGGCGATCGACGGGGTGGCGGCGGCGGCCGGTCCCGGGCTGATCGGCGGGGTGATCGTCGGGCTGACCACGGCCAAGGCGATCGCCATGGTCAACGACAAGCCGCTGATGGCGATCAATCATCTGGAGGCGCATGCGCTGACGGCGCGGCTCACCTCGGGGGCGCAGTTCCCGTATTGCCTGTTCCTCGCCTCGGGCGGCCACACCCAGATCGTCGCGGTGCAGGGGATCGGCCACTACACCTTGCTCGGCACGACGCAGGACGACGCGATCGGCGAGGCGTTCGACAAGACCGCGAAGCTTCTCGGGCTCGGCTATCCGGGCGGGCCGCAGGTCGAGAAGGAGGCGGCGCGGGGCAACGCTGCGCGGTTTGCGCTGCCGCGGCCGATGCAGGGCCGGGCGCAGCCGGACTTTTCCTTGTCCGGGCTGAAGACGGCGCTGCGGCTCGAGGCCGAGCGGATCGCGCCGCTGACCGACCAGGACGTGGCCGACCTGTGCGCGTCGTTCCAGCAGGCGGTGGTGGAGCTCATCCTCGACCGGCTGCGCGCGGGGATGAAGATGTTCCGCGGCAGGTTCGGGGCGCCGACGGCGCTGGTCGCGGCCGGCGGCGTGGCCGCCAACGAGGCGATCCGCAAGGCGCTGCAGCGCGTCGCGTTCGAGGCCGGCATCAAGCTCGTGGTGCCGCCGGGCGAGCTCTGCACCGACAACGGCGCGATGATCGCCTGGGCGGGGGCGGAGCGGCTGGCGCTGGGCCTGAGCGATCCGCTGGATTTTGCGCCGCGGGCGCGCTGGCCGCTGGACGAGGTGGCGGGGCCGCAGACCAAACCGCTGCGGGTGTCGCAGCAGGGTGCTTAGGTTGACTTGGCCCGCCATCTCCACCGTCATGCGCGGGGTTAGCCGTCCGAAAGACGCCGCTCGGCTGGTGCAAGTCAACGACGGTGCGAGGAATGGCTCATGACGTTCGACCGCATCGCGGTGCTCGGCGGCGGCGCCTGGGGCACGGCGCTCGCCAATTGCGCGGCGCGGGCCGGACGCAGCGTCGCGCTGTGGGAGCATGACGCCGGCAATGCCGAGCAGCTGGCGAGCAAGCGCGAGAGCCGGTTCCTGCCGGGGGTGAAGATCGAGGATCGCATCAGCGTGACGCGCGATCTTGCCGAAGCCGCGCGCGCGCAGGCGATCCTGCTGGTGGTTCCGGCGCAGGCGATGCGCTCGGTCTGCAAGACGTTGTCGACCGCGGCCGCGCCCGGCACGCCGATCATCACCTGCGCCAAGGGCATCGAGCACGGCACGCGCAAGTTCATGACCGAGATCATCGCCGAGGAGACGCCCAAGGCCGTGCCGGCGATTCTCTCGGGGCCGAGCTTTGCCGCGGACGTGGCGCGCGGATTGCCGACGGCGGTGACGCTTGCGGCACAGGACGAGAGATTGGCGGCGGCGCTGGCGCAGGCGTTGGCGTCGCGGACGTTCCGGCCGTACCAGTCGTCCGACGTGCGCGGCGTCGAGATCGGCGGGGCGGCGAAGAACGTGCTGGCGATCGCGTCGGGCATCGTCACCGGACGCGGGCTTGGCGCCAGCGCATCGGCGGCGCTGACCACGCGCGGCTTCGCCGAGCTGGTTCGGTTCGGCCGCGCCTATGGGGCGCGGACCGAGACGATGATGGGGCTGTCGGGGCTGGGCGATCTCATCCTGACGTGCGGGAGCCCGCAGTCGCGCAACTTCAGCTTCGGCATGAACCTCGGCAAGGGGCTTGCGGCGAAGGACATCCACGGCAAGACGGGACTCGCCGAAGGCGCGTTCACCGCGCCGGTGCTGCTGGAGATGGCGCGGGAGAAACAGGTCGATATGCCGATCGCCGCGGCGATCGCGGCGGTGCTGGCGGGACAGATGAGCGTGGACCAGGCGATCGAGTCATTGCTGGCGCGGCCGCTGCGGCCCGAACACTAGAGACTTTGCACAAGCCTCGCCGCGGTCATTGCCGGGCATAGCCGTTCGAAGAACGGCGTCGCTTCGCTCGCCTATGCCCCGGCAAAATCCATGATGCGGCGCGGCGAAGGCAGCGGTAAGAGTTGATCGAGCCGCGAGGACTCATGGATGCCCGGATCAAGTCCGGGCATGACACCGCCCGTGTGGCGCTGCTGCCGAACAATTGCTGCTGGAGGACGACATGGCGTACTGGCTGGTGAAGAGCGAACCCGACTCCTGGTCCTGGGAGGAGCAGATGAAGGCCGGCGCAAAGGGCACGGAGTGGACCGGCGTGCGCAACCACACCGCCAAGCAGAACCTGCAGAAGATGAAGAAGGGCGACCGCGCGTTCTTCTATCATTCCAACGTGGGCAAGGACATCGTCGGCATCGTCGAGGTGGTCCGCGAGGCGCATCCCGACCCGACCGCGAAGGGCGAGCCGTGGGTGGTGGTGGACTTCAAGGCGGTTGAGGGCGTGCCGCAGCCGGTGTCGCTGGAGGCGATCAAGAAGGAGCCGAAGCTGAAGGAGATGGCGCTGATCAAGTACTCGCGGCTGTCGGTGCAGCCGGTGACGGCGGAAGAGTGGAAGGTGGTTTGCAAGATGGGCGGGGTGAAGGGGTAGCTATCGCTACCGCCGCCTTCGTGGCCCTGGGTCCCCGCTTTCGCGGGGACGAGCGGTTGAGAGAGTGGCGCGCTCTCTCCACGTTCGTCCCCGCGAAAGCGGGGACCCAGCTCTTGTTGGATCTCAGCTTTTCAAAACACTGGCAATCGCATCGGTGAACACCCGCGCGCCGAGCACGATGTCCTCGTCGGAGGTGTTCTCCGCCCAGTGATGGCTGATACCGTCGATGCTCGGCACGAACAGCATCGCCGCCGGCATCACGCGGGCGACATGCTGCGCGTCGTGGCCCGCGCCGGAGGGCATGCGGATGGCCTGGCCCGGCGCGTGGCGCGCCGCCGACGCCTCGATCGCCTGCTGGAATTTCTCGTCCATCACCGCGGGCTTGCTCTGGCGGATGGTTTCGACGGCGATGCTGCACGGCCCAGCCGCGTTGAACGCGGCGACCTCGGCGTGCAGCGCCGCCTCGAGCCGGTCGAGGATCGCGCGATCGGGATCGCGGAACTGCAGCAGCGCCCGCGCCTCGCCGGGAATGACGCTCGGCGCGCCGGGATCGAAGTCCATGCGCCCGCAGGTCCAGACCGAGCGCGGGCCGGTGAGCTGTTTGAACTTTGCGTCGATCGCTGCGATCAGGCGAACCAGTGTCATGCCGGCGTCCTTGCGCTCGGCCATGGTGGTGGTGCCGGCGTGGTTCTGGTGCCCGGTCACCTTGAGCCGATAGTCCCAGAGCCCGACGATCGCGGTGACCACGCCGATCCTGAGCTGCGCGGCTTCGAGCGTGCGGCCCTGCTCGATATGCGCCTCGAAGTAACCGATGTGGCGGCCGGGCTCGACGGTGAGCCGCGGGCGGCCGGCGTAGCCCGCCTCCTGCAGGGCGTCGCGCATCATCCGGCCGTGGGTGCGGTCGCGCGCCCTGTCGATCTCGGCCTCGGTGACGTCGCCGATGAACGAGCGGCTGCCGAGATAGCTGCCGAAGTGGCCCTCCTCGTCGCAGAACGCGATGACGTCGACGCCGAGATCGCGGGTTGATGCGTCCTCGCTGAGCGCGCGAGCCGCTTCCAGCGCGTAGATCACGCCGAGCGCGCCGTCGAGCCAGCCGGCGTGGTTCTGGCTTTCGATGTGCGAGCCGGCGAGGACTTTTGGCCCCGGCGCGCGGCTTTTGCCGAACACGTTGGCGATGCCGTCGATCTGCGCGTCGAGACCGGCTTGCGTCATCCGCTCGAGCAGCCATTGCCGCGAGACCACGTCGTCGGGCGAGAGCGTCGGCCGGTGCACGCCGGTCTTGTAGGTGCCGATCCTGCGGAGCGCGTAGAGGTCGCCCAGCAGGCGCGCGGGATTGATGGCGGGCACGGCGACTCCTGATGACGTTTGCCGAACCTTAAGCAGATTTCGTGCCGCGAAGTATACTGGCCGTAAAGGCAGGAAGGGGCACCAGGAGGAGGAGCGCATGGGCCATACCGGCAACATCCTCGCGATCGTCACCGCCGCGGTTGTGGCGTGGCTGTTCGGCGGCGCCTATTACACCGCGCTGAACGGGCCGTGGCTCAAGGCCATGGGCAAGACGCTGGAGCAGTGCAAGGCCGAGCAGGCGGCAAAATCCGCGCTCGCCAACGCCGCACCGTTCGTGCTGGCCTTCATCGGCGAGCTGATCATGGCCTGGGCGATCTACGGGATCCTGTTTCACCTGAACATGTTCAGCGTGCGCGCCGGCGCGATCACCGGCGCGGTGTGCTGGTTCGGCTTCGTGCTGACCACGGTTACGGTCAACTACGCGTTCGCCGGGCGCAAGGTGATGCTGACCGTGATCGACGCCATCGGCTGGCTCGGCGCGATGCTGATCATCGGCGCGATCATCGGCTGGTTCGGGCCGTAGCAACGACTGAAAGGTACACCGTCGTCATTCCGGGACGCCGCCATAAGCGCGTTCACGCGCGTCTTCGACGCGCTACGGCGGCAGGCCCGGAATCCAGAACGGCGGCGGTGGTTGTGACTGGATTCCGGGTTCGCGGGCTTCGCCCGCGCCCCGGAATGACGGCCCGGCGCTTTCCACAGCCTCAGTCGATCTTGACGCCGATCGAGCGGATCAGCTTGCCGTATTTCTCGTAGTCGCCCTTGATGCGGGCCGCGAACCCGTCGGGCGTGGTGATGTAGGGCTCGCCGGAGCCGGAGTCGGCGAGCCGCTTCTTGAACTCGGGCTCGACCAGGATCTCGGCGATCGCGCCGCGCAGGCGGTCGATGATCGGCTGCGGCACACCTGCCGGCACGAACAGGCCGTGCCAGATCAGCGCCTCGTAGCCGGGATAGAGCTCGGCGATGGTCGGAAGCTCCGGCGTCGCCGGGTTGCGCACGGTGCCGGTCGAGGCCAGGCCCCGCACCTTGCCGGAGTGCACGGTCGGCACCAGCGAGCCGCCGCCGAACATCGCCGACACTTCGCCCGCGACCAGCGC
>JAIESC010000302.1 GCA_019746355.1 Xanthobacteraceae bacterium
TCATGGTCAGAGGCCTTACTCAGTTCCACGCCATCAAGCATGGCTGGAGACTCCGAAATGTGTGAATCTCGTAGCTTTCAGGGGGAGGGAGTTCACCGCCTGCGTCGCGCCATATGCGATTGCCCCCTTTCAGAGGGAGGGAGCGCACCGCCTGCGTTGCGCCAGGTCTCTATTGAGACGGCGCTCTACGCGCCGATGCCGCCGGCCTTGGCCCGGGCGATGCCGAGCGCGATGATACGGTTGAGCAGGTCGGGATATTTTATGCCGTCGTGCTGCGCCGAACGGGCGAATTCCTCGACCTTGGCGATTTCCGGATTGGGATTGGCCTCGATGAAATAGGGCGTGCCGTCGGGCGCGAGCCGGAAGTCGATGCGCGCGTAGCCGTCGAGGTCGAGCGTCCGGCAGATGCGCCTGACCATGCTCTGGATGCGGGCGGCGACCGGCATGGGCAGGCCCTTGGCCGGCCCCTCCTCCACGCCGTGGCGCTGCTGGTACTCGATGTCGTGCTTGACCTTCTCGGTCGCGATCGGCCGGTTGCCCTCCGCCAGCGTGCCGAACTGCAGCTCCCAGATCGGCAGCACCCGGCGGCGGTCATTGCCGAGCACGCCGACGTAGATTTCCCGCCCCTCGATGTACTGCTCGGCGATCGCCGCGGTGCCGATCCGCTCGTGGATGAAGGTCACCCGCTCGGCCAGCGCCTCGTCGGTCTCCACCACCGAGGCCTGGGCGATGCCCATCGAGGCGTCTTCGTTCAGGCTCTTGACGATCAGCGGCAGCGTGAGCCGCGGCGGCCGCTTGATCTTGCGCCCGATCGGGAACACCGCGAAGGCCGGCGTCGGCACGCGGTGATAGTGCACGAGCTTCTTCGCCAGGTCCTTGCCGCGCGCCAGCACCAGCCCGCGCGGATTGCAGCCGGTATAGGCGACGCGGATCAGTTCGAGATAGCTCACCACGCTGTGGTCGTAGACCGCCTCGCCGTGAAACTCCTCGAGCAGGTTGAACACCACGTGCGGCTTGAAGCTCTCCACCGCGTCGCGGATCGGCCTGAGCTCGTTGCTGACACCGAGCGGCATCACCTCGTGGCCGCTGCCGCGCAGGGTCGAAACCACGTCGTATTCGGTTTTCCAGACATTGATCTCCTCGTCGCTGAATCCTTTCAGCGATTCCGGAGGCACGAGGTCCGGGTGCGTCAGCAGCAGGACGCGGCACGATTTCATAGCGCGACCCACTGCCGCCGCAGCGGGCTGTAGAGCGAGTGCACGGTCTTGGCGGTGAGCAGGATCAGGAAATCGGTCCGCAATTGACGGTCCGCGCCCGCCGCGCGCAGCTTCATCTCACGGCAGCGCTCGATCATCGCATCGAGCACGGTGTCGAGCGTGAGCTGGTATTCGCCGGTCCATTTCGAGATCAGCCGGCGGAATTCGGCGCGGTGACGGCGGATGAAGTTCGCGGCCGGCAGCGAGTGGCGGTGGCGCGGATCGCTGGAGAAGATCCGCATCAGGTCGCGGTCGTAAGCGCGCGGCGTGTCCACCGAATAGTGCTGCAGCTTCTTGCGGTAATGTTCGCCCAGCGTCGTGCGCAGCGACCGCAGCGGCTCGAGCTCCTTGCGCTGCTTCACCACCTGCCTGCGTTCGCCGATCTCGGCCATCAGCTCGTCCACGTATTGCAACTTCTTCAGGGCCGGCCAGCCTTCGTATCGCTTGCGCCAGTTCGATCGCGGCGTGAGCCACACGGCGAACGTCTCGGCGAAATCCTCATCCGGATGACTTTGCGCGTACCATAGCCGCAAATGTTGAACAAAATTCCTGCTGGCCGGATCGGGCCGGTAATAGCTCGGATATCGTGTCGACGAGCGGCCGAACAGCCGGCGCCAGCGCCGATCGCGGTGCAGGGCATAAGCATGCTGGATCACATGGCCGGTTTCATGGCGAAGGATGCGCATGCATTCGGCGTGCGTGCCGCCCTCCACGTCGATGATCATCTTGCGCTCGAGCCGCATCAGCCGCGGATGCGCAAGATAAAATGGAATCGCGATGCCCGGCGTGTTGGACGGGCTGAACCATTCGCTCGACAGCCAGGCATGCGGCCGCACCGGGATGCCGCGCTCGGCCAGTTCCTGATTGAGCTCACGCACGCAGTCGGCGAGCCAGGTCTGACGCCAGCCGAGCTTGAGATCCTTGAAGCGCAGCTGCATGAGCCGCTCGTCGGACCAGTTGGCCCAACGCTTGCGGGCACTCCGGCTTGCCGGTTTGCGTCGGTCGGCTTTGGCCTTGCGGCGTCGTGCTTTTCGTTTTGCCATGACGGTTCAGCCCCCGAAACCTGTCACGAAACCCCTGTGAGCGTACGCGACTGCCACAGCGACGCCCGCCAGCGTACGGCGATCAGCACCGTGAACGCGAGCCCGACGATGGCATAGAGCGAGGCGGTGGCACGGTAGCCGATCAGGCCGATCAGCAGCCCGGCAATCAGCAGGCCCAGCGGCAGGCTGTAGATCGCGAGCATCCGCACGCCCATGATCCGGCCGCGGTAGCGCGGCTCCGACGCGCTGAGCAGGATCACCGTGTGGCACACCATGGTCAGGCTCTGCGCAAAGCCGCACAGGAGCAGCATCACAATGCCGGACTCGAGCGTCGTCATCTGGGCGAACACCAGCACCAGAATGTGCCAGATCACCGCGGCGACGATCATGATCTTCGCCAGCTCGGTCCGCATGCCGGAGCGCGTCATGCCGATCGAGCCGATTAAGGCGCCGATCGCCCCGCTCGCGACCAGGTAGCCCAGGCCGGTCTGGTCGGTGTGGAAGATGTCGCGGGCGGCGTAGGGCATCAGGCCGTTGGTCAGCGGAAACACCGCGAAGTTGAATAGGAATGCATACCAGACAATGGCGAGCAGCCGCGGCGTGTTCCAGACCAGCACCAGGCCTTCCCACAGCTCGCGCCACGGCGAGGGCTTGGGTTCGTTCTTGGGTTCGTTCTTGGGTTCGTTCTTGAGCTCGGCCTTGAGCTCGTTCTTGGGCTCGCCGTCCTGCTCTGCGGCAGCCGCCTGCACCGCGCCCGGCACCAGCGCATTCCAGGTCAGGATCGCGCCAAGCAGGTAGAACGCCGTGATCACCACGTAGGTCGGGCCGATGCCGATCACCGCGAACATGCCGGCACCGGTCAGCGCGCCGCAGATGCGCGCCGTGTCGGTGGTGGTGCGGGCGATGCCCATGGCCGCGGTCAGCGTCGCCGGCGGCATGGTGTCGGCGATCAGCGCGCCGCGCAGCCCCATGTCGGACGGCCGCACCAGCCCGGTGAGCGCTGCCAGAACCAGCACGACCTCCGGCCGGAGCGTCCCGGTGAAGGCGAGCGTCATCAGGATGCCGGCGACCACGGCGTAGCCCGCCCGCATCGACGACAGCATGACGCGGTGGCCGATCCGGTCGCTCCAGACCCCGATCAGCGGGGCGATCAGCGTGCCGCCGTACAGCAGCGCGCCGAATATCGTCAGCATCAGCACCGAATTGGTCTCGACCAGCACGTACCAGCCGAGCACCAGCGTCTCCATCTCGAACGCCCAGGACGTCAGCAGGTCTGCCGGCCACTGGAAGCGATAGCTGCGGATGCGAAATGGGGCGAGCGCGCCGATCGAGGGCATTTCGAGGAGGGGTCCCGGCAGGATCGAGAAAACCTGCCCGACCATAGCAAACCCTGACCGGGAAACAGGCAGATCGGCGGCCGTCCTGTGGGTTTCCCGCTGAAAACTCAGGCGAACTTCCGGGCTCCGATCCGTTGCCAAAATTGCCGTGTCCGCCGGAACCCCGATTGGCGCCGGGCGTTGATGGCACACGAAGCGACGGGCCGGCTTCAGCGGCCTGTTTCCTGGAAACCGATCGCGTGGTCAGGGGAGTAGCCAGATCATGGCCGCGAACTCGCATATCCGCGTGGGCGTCCTGGGCGCATTGGCGCTGACGGCCGCAACGATCGTCGCGCTGCCGGTGGCAAAGGCGATCGACGCCGTGACGCTGACGCCTGCGCCGCAGGTCAAGGTCAACCGTGCCGCCAAGGGAGACTTGCTGGCGGTTCGGCGGACCGTCCCGAAACAGACCCCGGAGCAGGCGATCCGCAAGCCTTCCGGGCCGAACCAAAAGCAGCGGATCATGGACGGCTGCGACCCGCTGTTCAGCCCGGTCACCACGCCGTCGATGGCCCACATCCCGGGACGATGCGTCGGGTGATGCAAGTCGACGTCATTTGAATCAACAGGGCGGCCTCACGGCCGCCCTGTTGACGTCAAAGCGGAGAGATCAGCGGATCGGCGGCGCGTAGAGAATGCCGCCGGAGTTCCAGAGCTGGTTCAACCCGCGCGGGATGCCGAGCGGCGAGCCAGTGCCGACGTTGCGCTCGTAGACCTCGCCGTAGTTGCCGACATGGCGGATGATCCGCGCCGCCCAGTCCTTGTTCAAACCGAGCCACTCGCCGTACTCGCCCTCGGTGCCGACAAAGCGCTTCACGTCGGGCTTGGTCGACTTCATCGCCTCGCCGATGTTCTTCGAATCGATGCCGAGCTCCTCGGCATTGATCATCGCGAACAGCGTCCATTTGACGATCAGAAGCCAGTCGTCGTCCTTCTGCCGCACCACCGGCGACAGCGGCTCCTTGGAGATGACGTCGGCGAGGATCTCGTTGTCGTTGGGCCTGCCGAGCTTCAGCCGCAGCGCATAGAGCTGCGACACGTCCGCCGTCATCACGTCGCACTGCCCGCCTTCGTAGGCTTTGAACATCTCGTCGAGCGAGGGGTACTTCTTGACCTCGTACTTCATGTTGTTGGCGCGGAAGTAGTCGCCCAGATTGAGCTCGGTCGTCGTGTCGGTCTGCACGCAGACCTTGCTGCCGTCGAGCTCGAGCGCGGACGTCTTGTTGTTGGCGCGCGGCACCATGAAGCCCTGGCCGTCGTAATAAGAGACGCCGGCGAAATGCAGGTAGTATTCGGTCTCGCGCGACATGGTCCAGGTCGAGTTGCGCGCCAGCACGTCAATCTTGCGCTTGCCGAGCTCGTCGAACCGTTCCTTGGCGTCGAGCGGCACGAACACGACCTTCTTCGGGTCGTCGAACACCGCCGCGGCGATGGCGCGGCAGAAATCGACGTCGAAGCCCGACCAGTTGCCCTGCGCGTCCTTTGCCGAAAAGCCGGGCAGGCCGGTGTTGACGCCGCAATGCACCGCGCCGCGCCGCTCGGTGCGCTTGAGCGTGCGGGTGTCGTAACGCTCGTAGGCGAAGGCCGCGACGCCGACGCCGACGGCGACCACGCAGCCGACCAGCAGGCCGGTCGCAAAATTACGTCCGAAGAATGCCATGAAACCCCTCCCCCGACGCAGCGATCAGACTTCCGGCCGCTGCCGGATGATCACCTTGGTCCCGACCGGAATGCGCTCGTAGAGATCGCTGACGTCGGGATTGGTCAGGCGGAAGCACCCGGACGACACCGCGCTGCCGATGGTCTGCGGCTGGTTGGTGCCGTGGATGCGGTACACGGTGGTACCGAGATAAAGCGCGCGCGCGCCCATCGGATTGCCGGGACCGCCGGCCATGAAGCGCGGCAGATAGGGCTGGCGCTCGATCATCTCCGCCGGCGGCGTCCAGTCCGGCCATTCCTGCTTGCGCGTGATCGTGACGAGCCCCTGCCAGCGGAAGCCGTCGCGGCCGACGCCAATGCCGTAGCGCAGCGCCCGGCCGCCCGGCTGGACCACATAGAGATAGCGCTCGTGCGACTGGACGATGATCGTCCCGGGCGCCTCGTTGGTGCGGTAGAACACCACGGTCTTCTGCCACCTCGGATCGAGTTGCTCGTCGCCCGCATTCGGGACGTGACCCGGCTGATCGCCGGGGTCGCCTCGGGTTGGCGACCAAGCCTGCGCCCCAGCCTGAGAGCTGGCGAGCGCGGCAACCATCGCAATCTGGAGAGCAAGGAAAAAACGAAGCAGCGTCATCGCAACATTCCCTTTGTTGAATGCCCCGCCGCGTCGGGCCCCCGACGCAGTGCCACCCCTCTGCCCAGAAACCATAAACACCGAGTTTCGGCCGTCGGCAAGTGCCCCAAGGTCCTACCGCATTTGCCGCAGGAATATGTCTCCGGCTTCGTTTTCAAGCCGCGAACCGCTTGATATCGTCGTCAAACGACCGCGTTTCGAAGCGAAACCGCACGCCCGATGCCAGCATCGCGAATCCCGGCCCTTTCGTTTCGGACCATCCTCTTTCTCATCGCCATCGCCGGCATCCTGCCGGCCGTGGCGTTTTCCGGCATCCTGCTGAAGCGGTTTGCCGACAATGAGCGGTTGCGCGCGGAACGGACGCTGATCGAAAGCACCCGGGGCATCGCCCGCGGCATCGATTCGCAGTTCAGGGCCGCGGAGGCCGCGGTCCTGACGCTGCGCGATTCGGCCCAGCTCGATTCGGGCAACCTCAAGGAGTTCGAGCAACGGCTGCGCCGGACCGCCGCCGAAACCGGCCGGGACTTTTCGCTGGTCGAGGCTGACGGACGACAACTCATCAACACGCTGCTGCCGGAAGGCCAGCCGCCCGGGCGGAACGATCCCGCATTGTGGGCCGAAGTGTTTTCCGCAAAGCGAACCGTCGTCTCCAACGTGATCGAGGGCCCGGTCACCAGGCGGCTGCAGGCGGCGGTGGCGGTTCCGGTGATCCGCGGCGGCAAGGTGCGGTGGGCGCTCGCGGCGGCCCTGTTCGCCAAGGACTTCGGGCCGGTGATCCTGGAGCCCGGCGTGCCCAGCGACTGGATCGTCTCGATCGTCGACAGCAACGGGCGGCACATGGCGCGGTCCCGCAACGACGATCAGTTCGCCGGCCAGCCGCTGGTCCCGGCCCTGATCGACTACATGAAGACCGGCAGCACCGGCGTTCTCAAAACGACGTCTCTGGAAGGCATCCCGCTGATCTCGACCATCCAGTATGCGCCGATGAGCCACTGGGCGGCTGCGGTCGGACTGCCGCTCTCCTCGCTCGAGACGCCGCTGTGGCAGACGCTCGGCCAGCTGCTGGTCATCGCCGCGATCCTCGCGCTGTTGTCGTTCCTCCTTGCTTTCCTCGTCGCACGCTCGCTCGACCTTTCGATCGGCGAACTGACCGGCGCGGCCAGCGCACTCGGCCGCGGCGCGGCGATCGAGGCGCCCAGCTCGGTGGTCAAGGAATTCAACGAGGTCGGCGCCGTGCTGGAGCGGACCTCGCGCACGCTGCGCGGCCTCACCTCCAATCTCGAGGCGCAGGTCGCCGAGCGCACCGCCGA
>JAIESC010000239.1 GCA_019746355.1 Xanthobacteraceae bacterium
GATGCGGTAGCTCGGAAGCTGTCGGGCACGGTCCACGGGTGAGGCCTGTGGGCCCGGACCATAGCGTGGGACGGCCTGGTGTGGCCGCCGAGTACCGAAATCGGGTTTGTAATGGCGGACGACAACACTGCGCGTTTCCGATCGAGCGATCCTTATGGTCGCAGCACCGGACCGTCGGCTCAGGCCAACGATCCGCTCGCGGAGCTTGCCCGGCTGATCGGGCAGAACGATCCCTTCGCCGAGTTTGGCCAAGGCTTCCGTCAGCAAGACAGCCGTCAGCCGGCGCAGCCGGACAGCGGCCCGCAGTACGGCAGCTACCCGAACTACGATCCGCTGCCGCCGCAGCACGCGCCCGAGTCCTATCCGCAGGAGCCCGCGCCTTACAGCCAGGCGCCCTACGACCAGGCGCCTTACGACCAGGCGCCTTACAGTCAGGCGCCGTACGATCAAGACTCCTACAACCAGGCGCCTGGCTACGATCAGCCGCCGCCTGAGCCGCGCTTGCCGGTCGACCTGCCGCCGCTGCCGCGTTTCAGCGCGCCGCAGCCGCAGCACGACGGCTGGCCCGGTTCGCCACCGCCCGCGCAGTCCTATCAGCCGCGTGACCCGTTCCCGCTGCCGCCGCAGCACTTGCCGCCGGTGCCGGGCTTCGATCCGCCGGCCTATGCCGATCACGGCACCCACCAGAGCTATCCGGACCAGCATCCGGCGCAGAACTTCCAGCAGGACTTTCAGCAGGATTTCCAGCCGGGCCGGCCGTCGTTCGATCCGCCGCCGAGCTTCCTCACCGCCGATCGTCCGCCGCCGTTCATGCAGCCGTCGTTCACGGAGCCGCAGGCGCCGATCTATCCGGCCGCGCCCGAAGCAGGGGCGATGCCCGCGCCGCACGACGACGAGTTCTACGACGACGCGCCGCGTCCCAAGCGCCGCAAGGGCCTGCTGACGGTTGCCGCCGTGCTCGCGCTCGCGGTGGTCGGAACCGCAAGCGCCGTCGGCTATCGCAGCTTCTTCGGCGGGCCTGGCAAGTCGTCGGCCCCGCCGGTGATCCGCGCCAGCGCCGAGCCGAACAAGGTCGCGCCGCCGCAGTCGGCGGCCACGTCGAGCGATCCCGCGGCGAGCAAGTTCAGCTACGACCGCTTCGCCGACCGCGGCAAGGACGAGCAGGTGGTCAAGCGCGAGGAAACGCCGATCGACCAGCGCGAGCTGCAGCGCTCGACCACGCCGCGCGTGGTGGCGCCGGGCGCGCCGGTGGCGAATTCGCCGTCGAGCCGCACCGGCACGACCGCCTCCGCCACTGCGCCGAGCGCGATCGGCGAGCCGCGCCGCGTCCGCACCGTTCCGATCAAGCCGGATGCAAACGACATGGCGGCGAACATGCCGTCGGGCGATCAGTTGCCGCCACCGCCGCGGCAGTCGAGCGCGGCTCCTGCCACCCGGCCGGCCGATCCTCCGCAGCGCGCGGCCGCTCCGCCGCCGCAGCCCAGATCTGAGCCGAGATCTGAGCCCAGATCTGAGCCCAGGAGCGAATCCAGGGCCACGGTCGCCTCGCGCAACGCGCCGGCGCCGTCCGCCAACGCGCCGCTGTCGCTCAGCCCCGAGTCGAGCAATTCGCAGCTGTCGGTGCCGCCGCCTGCGGCGGTGCGTGATCTGCCGCCGCCGGCGTCTACGCCTGCGCCGCAACGCCAGGCGAATGCAGCGCCGGTAGCGCCTGCGCCGCGCGCGTCCGCCGGCGGGCGCTTCCACGTGCAGGTGTCGTCGCAGAAGAGCGAGGCCGACGCGGAAGCGTCGTACCGCAGCATCCAGTCGCGCTATTCCGGCGTGCTCGGCGGACAGCCGCACACCGTCCGCCGCGCCGACCTCGGCGCCAAGGGCGTCTACTACCGCGCGATGGTCGGCCCGTTCGGCAGCCGCGAGGAGGCCGTGCAGCTTTGCTCGAGCCTGAAGTCGGCCGGCGGCGATTGCGTTGTGCAAGCCAACTGATTGGGGCCGTTCGTCGCGGACGCCACACGCGCTCGCGTGTCCCGGACGCGGTGCAGCGCGCAGCGGAGCGGTGCCATAAGCGCGTTTACGCGCGTCTTCGACGCGCTATGGCAGATCCGGGACCCCGGTTTCTTTCTTTACGTGGATAGCAACCGGGGTCCCGGGTCTGCAGCGCACCACTTCGTGCTGCGCTGCGCCCGGGACACGAGAGGGCTTGCTGAACGAGCGAAGTGGGAAACGGGCAGCCTCGCCTTGACCCTATGCTCCGGCGCACGTTAAGCCGCGCCGATGGCGCCGCGCGCATTCATCACCGGACTGGCTGGATTGACCCTGACGGCCGAGGAGCGCGCCTTCCTGCGCGAGAGTAGGCCGTGGGGCCTGATCCTGTTCAAGCGCAACATCCAGGACAGGGCGCAAGTCGCTGCACTTGTTGCTGAAGCTTTACATGAAGTCGGTGGCGAGGCTCCCGTGCTGGTCGATCAGGAGGGGGGGCGGGTGCAGCGGCTCGGGCCGCCGCACTGGCCGGCCTATCCGTCGGGCAGGACCTATGCGGACCTCTACGGCCGCGATCCGGCGCTCGGGCTTGCGGCGGCGAGGCTCGGCGCGCGGCTGATCGCCTCGGATCTGCTGCCGCTCGGCATCAATGTCGACTGCATGCCGCTTGCCGATGTGCCGGTCAGCGGTGCCGACCGGGTGATCGGCGACCGCGCCTACGGCGATACGCCGGCGAAGGTGTCCGCGATTGCGCAGGCCATCGCCGACGGCCTTGCCGACGGCGGCGTTCTGCCGGTGCTCAAGCACATCCCCGGCCACGGCCGCGCCACCGCCGACAGCCATCTCAAGCTGCCGGTGGTGCACGCCGGCCGTGCAACGCTGGAAAGCAATGACTTCGCCGCATTCCGTCCACTGAAAAAATTGCCCTTGGGAATGAGTGCCCATGTGGTTTTCACCGCATTCGATCCCGTGCTACCCGCTACGACATCGCCGACAATGATCCGCGAGGTGATTCGCGGCTTCATCGGCTTTGACGGCTTGTTGATGACCGACGACGTGTCGATGGGAGCGCTGTCAGGAACGATCGCCGAGCGGACGCGGGCGGCGCTCGCGGCCGGTTGCGATCTGGTGCTTCATTGCAACGGCAAGATCGACGAGATGCGGCAGGCCGCAAGCGAGGCGCCCGGGCTTTCCGGCGATGCCGCACGGCGCTCCGCGGCGGCGCTGGCCGCGCGCAAGAAGCCTGAGGCCATTGATATCGAGGCCGCGCGGCGCGAGTTTGCCGCAATGATCAATCAACAGATCGCCTGATGACCGAAACCGAACCGTTTGAAGCGGAACTGGCCGACCGCGGCGACGACGAGCCGGCGCTGGTCGTCGACGTCGAGGGCTTCGAAGGCCCGCTCGACCTGCTGCTGGCGCTCGCCCGGCAGCAGAAGGTGGACTTGGCGAAGATCTCGGTGCTGGCGCTGGCCGAGCAGTATCTCGCCTTCATCGAGGCGGCGCGGAAGCTGCGCCTGGAACTCGCCGCCGACTATCTCGTGATGGCGGCCTGGCTCGCCTATCTCAAATCGCGCCTGCTGCTGCCCGAGCCGACAGGTCCCGACGGCCCGTCCGCCGAGGACATGGCCAATGCGCTCGCCTGGCGGCTCAAGCGGCTCGAGGCGTTCCGCGAGGCCGCCACCCAGCTCATGCAGCGGCCGCAGCTGCAGCGCGACATCTTCCAGCGCGGCGACCCGGAACCGATCGCCGACATCAAGCATCCGCAATGGACCGCGACGCTTTACGACCTGCTGTCGGCCTATGCCAAGCAGCGCCAGCAGTCGGCCTTCAGCCACGTCCAGTTCAAGAAGCGCAACGTCTGGGCGCTGCAGGAGGCCCGCGAAGTCCTCGAGCGGCTGGTCGGCCAGGCCGGCGACTGGGCGCCGCTCGACAAGTACCTGTTCGAGTATCTGGTCGAGCCGTCGATGCGGGCGACGGTGTTTGCGTCGAGTCTCGCGGCCACCCTGGAACTGGTGCGGGAGGGCTCGCTGGAGGTGCACCAGCAGTCGGCCTTTTCGCCGATTTACCTGCGTAAGCGCGATGCGGCGGGCCTTGCGGCGCTGGAATCCAGCGCAGCGATCCCCCGCGCAACGGAATAGACTGGTAGGGGAGATTCGGAGGCATGGCGGCATTGGCGGAACGGCGCATCATTCCCCACGAGGAGCTCAAGGCGCGGGCCGAGGAGAAGTCGGAGGCGCGGGCCCAAGAGCGCAACCAAGAGCGCAACCAAGAGCGCAGCCAGGAGCGCGCCCAAGAGCTCGTCCAAGAGCTCGCCCAGGAGATCGCTCAAGAACGCACCCCGGAGCATGCTGCCGAGCAGGCTCAGGCCGAGGACGAGGCCGTCGAGAGCGCAGAGCAGCAGCCCGCGGTCCGGCCGGAATACCTGCGGCTTCTGGAAGCGCTGCTGTTTGCCGCGTCCGCTCCGCTGGACGAGAAAACGCTGGGTTCGAGGCTGCCGGAGGATGTCGACGTCAGGCAGGCGCTGCGCGCCCTGCAGATGGAATACGCGCCGCGCGGCGTGAACCTCGTCAAGATCAACAACAAGTGGACGTTCCGCACCGCGGCCGACCTGTCGTGGCTGCTGACCAAGGAAGCCATTGTCCCGAAGAAGCTCTCCCGCGCCGCGGTCGAGACGCTCGCCGTGATCGCCTACCACCAGCCGGTGACCCGCGCCGAGGTCGAGGAGATCCGCGGCGTGGTGATGTCGAAGGGCACCTTCGACGTGCTGATGGAGACCGGCTGGATCAAGCCGCGCGGCCGCCGCAAGGTGCCGGGCCGGCCGATCACCTACGGCACGACCGAGGACTTCCTCTCGCATTTCGGTCTCGAAGTGCTCGGCGATCTGCCGGGGCTCGAGGAGTTGAAGGGCTCGGGATTGCTCGATCACCGCCTGCCGCCGGGCTTTGCGGTGCCGATGCCGTCCGACGATCCGCAGCTGCGCGACGACGAGGACCCGCTCGAGCCGGGCGACCTCGATCTCGGCCTCGCGCCGCCGCCGGAGCGCGTCGAGGAGTAGCTCTCGCAACGCGCTCGGTGTCATTCCGGGGCGGCGCCATAAGCGCGTGTACGCGCGTCTTCGACGCGCTATGGCGCCGAACCCGGAATCCATGACCACTGCTGCGGAGCATGGATTCCGGGCTCGCGCCTTTCCGCCTTCGCGCTCACGCGCTTCGGCGGAATCCAAGCCCGCCGTAGCTCGCCACCAGCGCGTTCACGCGCGTCTTCGACGCGCTATGGCGGGCGGAGGCGGGCCGCCGCGCCCCAGCATGACCGTGAGGTGAGAACCCGGGCGCGCCCGCCCAACGGGTCCGCGCAAAGCGCGGCCCGATGACAGGCTACGCCCGCAGGGCGAAGGCGGGTTCCGCTGAAATCCGAACGGGTTAGCCTTCTTTCTTGCGCCCCGTATTGAGCTACCGGTTGTCCTTGTTTTTGCGGGCCTCTGCGCCTAGGTTCGGGCCAATATCGAGGGGGCGGCATTCCGCCGGCGTTGCGGAGGATTTTCGATGGGTTCCATGAGTATCTGGCACTGGATCGTGGTGATCGCCGTGGTCCTGCTGCTGTTCGGACGCGGCAAGATCTCCGAGCTGATGGGTGACGTCGCTCAGGGCATCAAGGCGTTCAAGAAGGGCATGACCGAGGACGAAGCGGCAAAAGCGGACGCCGCGGCGGATCCGAAGACGATCAATCATGCGGCCGATGCCGCAAAGCCCGTCGATCCGGTCAAGCCCGCAGCGACGGCGGAGAAGAGTTCAACCTGATCGGGCGAGCGCATGGCGTCCGCGTCGAGATGAGGGGCGCCGGCCGCGAGGCTTGCGCCTCTTGGAGTCTGTAAGGCCTCTCAAAGATGTTCGATATCGGCTGGAGCGAGCTTGTCGTCATCGGCATCGTGGCGTTGATCGCCATCGGGCCGAAGGAGCTGCCCGGCGTGCTGCGCGCCGTCGGCACCTACATGGGCAAGATCCGCCGCATGGCCTCCGAATTCCAGGGCCAGTTCCAGGAGGCGATGCGTGAGGCCGAGATGGCCGACCTGAAGAAGTCGGTCGACGAGATGACCGAGAGCGCGACCAAGAGCTTCACCGACTTCGACCCGATCGGCTCGGTGCGCAAGGAGATCGAGAGCTTCTCCGCCGATCCGCTGCAGGACACGTCGCCGGCAACCTCGCCCGCGCCGGAAACCGTCTCGCCCGAGGCCGCAGCATCGTCCACGCCCGCGCCGGTCTCGCCGGAGGCGACCATCCCGCAGCCGGCCGGCGCCGACACGACGACGCTCGCGCCTGAAGCGCCGCAACCCAAGGCCGGGAGTGGCGCGTGAGATCCGAGCAAGACGAGAAGGAGATCGAGGCGTCCAAGGCGCCGCTGATGTCGCACCTGATCGAGCTGCGCTCGCGGCTGATCAAGGCGCTGGCGGCGTTCTTCATCGCGGCTATCGTCTGCTTCTTCTTTGCCAAGCAGATCTACAACATCCTGGTCTGGCCCTACGTCTTCGTCGCCGGCGTCGAGAACTCGAAGTTCATCTACACCGCGCTGCTCGAATACTTCATCACCCAGTTGAAGCTGTCGCTGTTCGGCGCGGCGTTCATCGCCTTTCCGGTGATCGCGACGCAGATCTACATGTTCGTCGCGCCCGGCCTCTACCGCAACGAGCGCCACGCTTTCGTGCCGTATCTCGTCGCGACGCCGTTCTTCTTCGTGCTCGGCGCGGCGATGGTCTACTTCATCGTCATGCCGATGCTGGTGCGCTTCTCGCTCGGCATGCAGCAGGCGGCGGGCGATGGACATCCCGAGATCGCGCTGCTGCCCAAGGTCGGCGAGTACCTGTCGCTGCTGATGAGCCTGATCCTGGCCTTCGGCGTCGCGTTCCAGCTTCCGGTGATCCTGACGCTGCTCGGCCGCATCGGCGTCGTCACCTCGCAGATGCTGCGCGAGAAGCGGCGCTACTTCATCGTCATCGCCTTCGTCATCGCCGCGGTGCTGACGCCGCCCGATGTCTTGTCGCAAATGTCGCTCGCGATCCCGCTGATGCTGCTCTACGAGGGCTCGATCTGGTCGGTGCGGATGATCGAGGGCAAGGCGAAGCCCGCCGCGGGCACCGGCACCGAGGTCAAGCCGGCGGAGTAGGGCGGCTGCATTCGACTGCGTCAAAAGACGCTGCCGTTCGTTGGCGGCCATCTCTCCCCGCGGTCATTCCGCTGATCCGCGGGTTGACTCCTGCTCCGCAGACCCTATAACTGTTCCTGTTTTGTTCTTATGGCGGTTGCCGTCGATCGCGGCGTCCGAAGCGGGAGCAGAATGCGGTGCCCGACAACTGGCATCGCGTTGGAGCGCCGGGAGGCGCCGGGCCCTACGTCACTGGGCCAGCGCGCCCGAAAGCGGCAACC
>JAIESC010000304.1 GCA_019746355.1 Xanthobacteraceae bacterium
TGCCGGTGCGCGGGGCGTCAGGGCTCATTTCGCTATATAGAGGGAAAAACGTCCGATAATGCAACATTATCGGACGTTGTTATTTCTCGACAGGCGCGGCGGTTTGATGCGAAATCCGTTGCCATAAGCGCCGCGCTGAATCATGCTGCGGCATGGCCTCACGCGCGCGAATCCTCCCCGAGCCGCCGCCGACGTTCGCGCCGGCGCCGTCCTGGCTGCGGCGGCGCGCGCCGCCCGACACCGTCACGGAAGCCGTGTTTTACGCCGGCGCGGCGCTGGCGGCGCTGCATCCGATTGCCCGAGACGAGCACAAGCTTGGCCTGCTTTGGCGGCAGCGCCTTGCGCTGTCGTGCGCAGCCACGCTCGCCCGCCAGGGCGGGCGCACGGAAGACGAAGCAACGCTGCGCGATCACTGGTATCTGCGCAAGCCGGGCGACGACCCCGGTCCGGGCGGCCGCATCCTCGACGCCTGGCGCCGGCTCGCCGAACGCGCGACGAGCGACGAGAAGGAGTGGATCTGGGCCGTGGCGCCCTCGCTCGGCCATTCCCTCAACTCGCTGCCGATCGAGATCGTCGAGCTCGCCGGCCGCCACACCAAGCGGGCGCACGCCATGCCGGTGCTCGCCGCCGCCGAGATCATCGCGGCGAGCGGACGTGTCCTTCCGGACGAGGGGCTGCTGCCGCTGTGGCTCGCCGACGCGGTCATCGCCCACCAGCTTCGCTGGCCGGCGCCGGTGCCGCTGCTCGCGGCGCATCTGTCACGCGGCGCGCTGCGCAAAGCGCCGCAGCACCTCGAGGGCGAGACCGTGTTCATGAGCGCGCTCTGCACGGCCTACGCGACGGCGGCCGTCACGGCGATCGACCTCTACAACGATCTCGCCCGCCGGGCGACGCGCCTTCTCGCGGTCGCACCGAAGCTGCGCGGCAGGGACGCCGACCTCACCGTGTCCGTGCTGATGAGCGAGGATGCCCAGCCCGCCGAGCAGGGCAAATCGGCGAGCGACCGATCCAGCCGACGTCTGTTCGAGCGCCTGGTTTCGCTCGGCGCGGTGCGCGAGCTGACCGGCCGCCCGACCTTTCGCCTCTACGGGCTCTGACTTTTTGGGGAGATTGATTTGGGCCGGCGCGCGCGACCGACGGAGGATCTCGACACCGAGCTCGCCGACCTGCCGCCGGAGCTGCGCTGGCGCGAATGGATGGGCCGCGTCGAGGCGGTGATCTTCGCCTCGCCCGCGCCGGTGACGCGCGAGGTTCTGGCGCGCGTCGTCGGCGGCGACTGCAATATCGATCTGATCATCGACGACATCCGCGGCGAGCTGCGCGGACGCCCCTACGAGCTGGTCGCGGTCGCCGGCGGCTGGCAGCACCGCACCCGCAAGGTGTTCGCCACGGCGATCCGAACCGCGACCGGCTTAGGCGACCAGGTGCGGCCGCTCTCCCAACAGGAGAGCCTGATCCTGATGTGCATCGCCTACTATCAGCCAATCACCCGCGGCGAGCTCGGCCACTTCTTCGGCAAAGAGGTCAGTCGCGATCTGATCGCCCACCTGCGCGGCCTTGGCTTCATCGCCTCCGGCCCGCGCGCGCCCCAGCCCGGCGCGCCCTACACGTATGTCACCACGACCGGGTTCCTGTCGCACTTCGGCTTCAACACGCTGCGCGATCTGCCGGACATGGAGATGCTCGAGGACGCCGGGCTGCTCAGCAAGGACAAGCTGTTGGCGGGAGAGTTTCCGGACCCCCTTCCGGAAGATGACGAAGATCGGGACGATGACGAAGAAGCTGCAGATCGGACAGAGACAGGCTAGCCGCATTTGCCAGATGTCGGCGGCTGATCGGCTTGCGTTTATCGCCGAAGGCCTTCCGATCATCCACGCCAGCGCGATGGGGTTCTGGTCGGCCTCCGCGGAGCTGCGAGAGAAACCGCGGGAGGCGGAGGTGCTCGAGGGATTTGCCAAAGAAGAAGCGGCGAAGACTCTCATCCTGCTCGATGCTGTGCGCTGTCCCGAAAATCGGGTCGCCGGCAAGCTCAACAAATTGCTCCGCTGGTTCTACGGCCACCACCAGCGGCTGATCGTCGCCCAGCTCGCAGAGTGGTGGTCCCCCAATGTCGCGGATCTTCGGAAATCGGTCGAGCCGTTGCGCAAAGTCCATGATCTCGAGGGCAACATGGGCGAATTCATCGTGCCGAACTCCACCCTCTATCGACGCGAGAGCAAACTCTACGCCGACGTCGAGGCCTACGAGGATGGCACGCCGGTCTGGAATGCGCCCGTCGTCCACCCAACCGGCTTCCCAGCGCACATGCCTGCCGTTGTGCAGGTTGTCGACGCGATGGCCGCATGCGGAATGTTTTCGCTGGCGGGGCTTAAAGCCGCGTCTGAGGTTTGGGGGCGGCTTGAGTTTCAGGAGACCGAGACGTTGCAGGATGCGGAGCGCCTGACGCAGGAACTATTGGCGCGGTTGATTG
Source organism: Xanthobacteraceae bacterium (assembly GCA_019746355.1). The sequence continues at coordinate 2,471 of JAIESC010000304.1, forward strand.
CCGATGGTCTGCCGAGCGAATCTGCCACGCAGGATCACGTCAACGTATTGTACCGGCACTGGCCGTTGCCGATGTACAATGTCGATCTCGATCCGATCCCTGTGACACTCGAGGAGCTGAAAGCCGAGCAGGAACGCCTCTACTGGGCGGAGGTCGGCGATCCCCGGTGAGCCGGTCGGGGCAGGGGAGGTGGAATGTCGCGTAAAGCGAAAAAGACCGACGATCCTGCTATCGGTCGGCCGCCCAACTGGATCAAGCCGCAGCTCACGCGCCTCGTCGAGCATGCACCCGACGGCTCGGCGTGGCTTCACGAGATCAAGTTGGACGGATACCGCATGCATGCACGCATCGACGGCGCTGATATCCGGCTTCTGACCCGGACGGGACTCGACTGGAGCCATCGCTACCGGACGACAATCTCGGCGCTTCGTGCGCTGCCTCTGCAAAACGCTTATCTTGACGGGGAGCTCTGCGCGGTCCGGTCGGATGGCGTGACATCCTTCAGCCAGCTGCAGGCCGCGATGGACGAGGGCCGAACGGGTGAGCTCGTCTACTTCGCGTTCGATCTTCTGTTTCTGAACGGCGAAAGCATAGCGCACCGGCCGCTCATCGAGCGCAAGACGCGCCTGCAAACTCTCCTCGCGACGCAACGGCCAAGACTTCTGTTCAGCGACCACATCGTTGGAGGCGGCCCCCAATTTTACGAACACGCCTGCCGGATGACGCTCGAGGGCGTCGTATCCAAGTGCGTCGACCGAGCATATGCGCCGGGCGATCGCGGTCTCTGGGTCAAGTCGAAATGTCTCAACCGCGAAGAATTCGTCGTCGTCGGATGGACCGATCCGACAGGAAAGCGGCCGCACATTGGCTCACTTCTCCTCGGCTACTACACCGAGAATGGAAGCCTGCGATATGCCGGCCGGGCCGGCACGGGGATCACGGTCGCCGAGCTCAAACGATTGGCTCGGCGGCTCGCGCCTCTGAAAAGAGCGCGCATGCCGCTCGATGTCCCTCCGCCGCGTGAGAGTCGCTACGGTACGCCGCTGGAGCTCTCCCGAGTTCATTGGGTCAAGCCGGAACTCGTGGTCGAGGTGACGTATCTCACTTGGACGGAAGATGGCCTGTTGCGCCAGGTTTCGTACCAAGGTGAGCGCCAAGACAAGCCGGCGCGGCAAGTCAAACGGGCGGCGCCTCACACCTGATCAGTACGCGCGATTCGCAACAGTCTGCAAGAGCTGATTTCCCCTAGCTCTAGTCACGCCCCGGCTGGCTGCCCTGTGGGGGAAGACGGTAATCTTCCCGACGACACCGATTCTCGGATGAGACATCCCAGAGAGCGGAACGCTCGGGACAAGGTGAACGATGGCAGAAGCAGCGACGAGGTTTGAAGCGATGCGGACGTCGCTCCCGGCGATGCCGCATAACATCGAAGCCGAGCAGGCCCTGTTGGGCGCGATTTTCATCAACAACGATGCGTTCTATCGCGTGTCGGACTTCTTGAAATCCGATCACTTCTTTGAGCCGCTGCATCGCGCGATTTTCGACGTGATGGTCAGCTTGATCGAAGCAAACAAAATCGCGAGCCCGATTACGGTCAAAACCTTTCTTCCGGCCGACCTGGATATCGGCGGACTGTCGCTCTCGCAGTATCTCGCGCGCGTGGCGGCCGAAGCGACGACCGTGATTAACGCGGCGGATTATGGTCGCTCCATCTACGACTTGGCGACCCGGCGCGAGTTGATCAACATCGCGGACGACATCCGCGACGCGGCGTTTAATTCAGCCGTTGACTCCGCGCCGCGCGAGCAGATCGAACATGCGGAACAGCGTCTCTACGAGGTCGCAGAAACGGGTCGGTTCGGCAGCGGATTCGAGACATTTGACGCTGCCCTGACACAAGCGATCGACAACGCCGCTCTCGCCTATCAGTCCGATGGGAAACTCTCGGGCCTGCCGACAGGTCTCAAAGACCTCGATGCAATGATGGGAGGGCTCCAGCCCTCGGACCTGATCATTATTGCCGGCCGACCCGGCATGGGCAAAACATCGCTCGCCACGAACATCGCCTACAACGTCGCTAAAGCCTATGAGGCGCCTGTTGCGAGCGCTGGCTCTCCACAAGTCCGTTCCGGAGGGATCGTTGCCTTCTTCTCGCTCGAGATGTCATCCGAACAGCTCGCGACGCGCGTCATCGCAGAGCAGTCGGAGATTTCGTCTTCAAGCATCCGGCGCGGCGAAATATCAGAGAACGACTTCGATGCGTTGCTCCAGCGACGGCAGCAGATTCGACGCATACCGCTTTTTATCGACCAGACGGGCGCTCTTACCATCGGCCAAGTGGCTGCTCGTGCGCGACGTCTGAAGCGACAGCGTGGCCTCGATCTGATTGTCGTCGACTACATCCAACTCATGCAAGGTGTGACGCAACGTGCTGCGCAAAACCGCGTACAGGAGGTGGCGGAGATCACAACCGGCCTGAAGGCGCTCGCCAAAGAACTTAACGTCCCGATCGTCGCGTTGTCGCAATTGTCACGAAACGTCGAGAACCGGGAAGAAAAGCGCCCGCAACTATCTGACCTCCGCGAGTCGGGTTCGATTGAACAGGACGCTGACGTCGTACTCTTTGTGTATCGCGAAGAATACTATCTGAAGAATCGAGAGCCGACGCCCGGCACCGATGCTCACATGAAATGGGAAGTTGAGCTTGAGACATCGCGGGGCAAGGCTGAAATTATCATCGGGAAGCAGCGGCACGGGCCTACGGGCACCGTGAATCTGTCGTTTCAGGGTGAATTCACCCGATTTGCTGATCTTGTTCACGCGAACAGAGTTCCATTTCAGGGGTCCTAAACGCCACGACGCCGCCCGTCCTGTGGTACATATGGGAGAAATGGGACAAACTGGACAAATGGGCGACGACGCTCTATATTCGGGTACGACCCGAAGGAGAACGTCGATGACGATCCGTCAAACTAACCAGGCTCGCCGCTCGAACGTCGCAAGTCGCGTTGCGACCACTGTCCGCGATGCACTGAAAAGCGAACCGCGCTTGAAGCGAAGTGACGTCGCGTTGTCGGCGCGGATCGCCGGCACGGCCGCCGCGGCCGTCGCGGACTTGCCTGACGAAGCCCGGCAGACCCTGACGCGGCGTGAGCCGGAACTCATGACACGCATTCGCGGCCTGGTGGAGGCTTTCAGCGAAACCGCGTCGCCGGCTCGCGTCGCGCTCGATTTCGGCCACGACGTCGAAGCCCGCAAGGGCGCCGGCCTCGGCGCGATTGTCAGCGAGGCCGAGGGCGATGCAGCGCTCCGCGAACTCGCGGTCGCACGGCGTCTTGAAGACTGGGCCGGTCCTGTTGCAGGCGCCAGCGCGCTGCTGCGCGATTATGGGATCGCGCGTTCGACTCTTCATCGCTGGCAGCAGAACCTCGACGTGATCGCGCTCCAGAAGGGAGCCAAGAAGCACGTCTTTCCGGTTGACCAGTTTATCGATGGTCGGCCGGCCAAAGGCCTTGCGGACGTTATGGCTGTAGTTGCCAACGCGCGCTTGGCTTGGCTGTGGCTGAGCCGCGCCAATCCGGCGCTTGGCGGTAGAAAGCCCATCGATCTGCTCAAGCGTGATCGCGTGGCGGACGTTGTCGAGGCAGCGCGTGATTATTTCACGCAGCCATGAGGCTCGATCGGAACATTCTGCAGCAACTCGCGGTGCAGATCGATGTCACGGACTATGTTCGCGTCATCGATCGCACCCATCGCGCGACGCCGCTCGGCATGGGGTTCGGTCGCACGCGCTTCTCCAGCCCGACGGGGGCGTTCAAAGCGCTTTATCTCGCGCAAGACACCTGCACCGCTATCGCCGAGCGGATTGTGCGCGATCGTTTCCAGGGCAGGGCGCGGCGAGAATTGTTTGCGCACGAGCTTCGCGGCTACTCGGTCTTTGCCGTGAACAACCCCGACCCTCTCTCGTTGATCGACCTACGGCACGAGGGCGCAAGCCTCTTAGGCGCGCCGACTGACGCCGTCCGCGGCCGCGCCCATCAAGCCGGCCGCACGTTAAGTCAGCAGCTTTACGATCAGACGTCAGCGGACGGCATCGTGTATATGTCGCGAATTACCAATCGCGAATGCGTTGCCGTCTACGATCGCGCTGTTGCGGAGAAGCTTGTAGTCAACGCTCCGGTCACAGCGCTCATCCGCTTAGCGTCACTGCCAACCGATCTGCGCGCGTTGCATATTGAGGTGCTGGAGGATGACGATCGCGACTGACGATCATGCAGCGCGGCGCGTTTGACGAAGCACCTCTGCATACCAATCCAACTCGCTGAAGCAGTGTCCCCAGTTCGCCGCCTTCTTTGGATGCGACGTAACCCAGGACTTCAACCCGCTGAAAGACGCAGATTTCAGAAAGTGCGGGAATGGCGGCGGCTCATCTGGCCGCACCGGGAGACCAAAGCGGCGAGAAAGCCGCTGCAAATCGCCTCGTGAAAAGCCCGCGAGAAGTATTCGTTCTGATGGGGGCGCACGTTCGCAAATCCACCAGCCTTCGGATTCGGCGTTAGCTCGCCTTTGTTGATAGAAAATGGCCGACGAGCCGAGGAGCGCCGTATGACGTTGCGGCTTCCCGATCGGCCGGGCGCTGATAAGCGGGCCGGCGCTCCCCAGTTCGCCTCGAAAGACGATGTCGTTGATCACGGTCTGGAAGAACGTGAGGTCGCTCGCCATAGCTAAGGCCCAAAAGCCGAATCAGATGAATCGTAGCATGCGAGCTTGGCATCGCAGGCGTCGATCATCTTTTTCTCGCGGCGTAGAACTCGACATACATGCGCATCGGCGTGCTCGCTGGCGCAACGTCGTGCAATTGCTCCGGCCGGACGACGCCGGGCTTTCCCGGCTTTAGCACTGTCTCGCTCGGCGGCTCGTAAATCCGATAGGTCAGCTTGCCTTCGAGAACGTGGATCAACGCCCATGTCCC
>JAIESC010000158.1 GCA_019746355.1 Xanthobacteraceae bacterium
GGGTGTAGGGGAGCCCAGTCGTCCCCGCCTGCCTTGGAAGCAGGAGAACGTTGGTGCGAATCCAACCACCCTGACCAGTCTCATGCAGTGGCGAAATGGGAACGCGATGAGCTGCAACCTCATCACGAGCGGGTTCGATTCCCGCCTGCATGTCCAAGATCGCTCTCGTAGCTCAACCGGAAGAGCAAGCGGCTTCTACCCGCAGGGTTCGGGGTTCGAGTCCTCGCGAGAGCACCAATTTGTGGAGAGTGAACGCGAGGGGTCTCGCGCGCCGCCTGCTAAGCGGCCGGTGCCTCACGGCATGAGCATCGTGCGCTCCGCTCTCCGCCACTTGCAGACCCTTCACGCGGACTTGGGTCATTGGCTGATCGCGCGCCTTCCAAGCGCTGCCAAGGAGGTTCGATTCCTCCAGTCCGCGCCGCTCCGTTCGTCTACTGGCCAGGATCTCGCTCTTTCAAAGCGAGGAACAGGGATCGAAACCCTGACGGAGCGCCAATACCGGGATCGCCTGGCGGCAAGGGTGCTGCGCTTTGAACGCAGAACGTCGTGGGTTCGACTCCCTCTCCCGGTGCCAACACCTATGGCGGGGCCTCGCTGGCGAGGATGTCGCTCTCATAAGGCGACAAAGCCGGGATCGTCACCCGGACCCGCTACCAACATCCCACCGTCATTCCGGGCGCTCGCGCATAAGCGCGTTTACGCGCGTCTTCGACGCGCTATGCGAGCGAACCCGGAATGACGACGGAGAATTTGCCGATCAGGCCGATCTGGTGATGGCGCCGGTTTGTGGAGCCGGAGAGCGCAGTTCGATTCTGCGGGTCGGTACACGGGCGTAAGATAACGGCAGTCGGCCGGCCTCCAAAACCGTGCAGCGTGGGTTCAAATCCCGCCGCCCGTGCCAAATTTTTTCTGGACGCTTGCGATGCCATCGGCGCTGAACCGATGAGTTGGAAAGAGAGAAGACCATGACCAGACCAGATCCATTCCAGGCGCGCGCCCGCGAGCTCGCCCGCGAGGCCGGCCTCGATCCCGACGCACGCGTCGAGCGGCCGGGCCAGCGTTCCATGCCGGTCTGGTGCACGTTCCGCGATGCCGCGCGCAAGGAGAAGCTTGCGCGCGATGCCGCCGAAACGGCCGCGTCGATCGCCGCCGTCACCACGCAAGCGCCGGAGTTCCAGAACGCGCCGCTCAAGGTGTTCGGCGAGCATGATGCCGCGACCATCGCGCAGATGAGGAACTGCATGGCGCTCGGCAACGTGGTCGGCGGCGTGATCTGCGCCGACGGCCATCTCGGCTATGCCCAGCCGGTCGGCGGCGTGATCGCCTACGAGAAGCAGATCAGCATCTCCGGCGTCGGCTTCGACATCGGCTGCGGCAACATGGCCGTGCGCCTCGACACGCCCTACTCCGCCATTGCCGACCGCGTCGGCCCGATCATCCGGGACGTCGCGCGGACGATCTCGTTCGGCGTCGGCCGCAGCAATGAGGAGCGCGTCGAGCACGCGCTGTTCGACGACGCGGACGCATGGCGCGAGTCCGACATGGCCGCCTACCGGCAGAAGGCGGTGAACCAGCTCGGCACCGTCGGCTCGGGCAACCATTACGTGGACCTGATGCGCGACGAGGACGGCCTCGTCTGGATCGGCGTGCACTTCGGCAGCCGCGGTCTCGGCCACACCAGCGCGACGCGGTACCTGAAGGCCGCGGGCGGCAAGGACGGCATGAACGTGCCGCCCGCCGTGATCGACGAGGATTCCGAACTCGGCCGCCGTTATATCGCGGCGATGCAGCTTGCCGGCCGCTATTCCTATGCGGGCCGCGAGTGGGTGATCGAGCGCGTGCGCAAGATCATCGGCGGCGCGGTGACGGACATGGTCCACAACCACCACAACTATGCGTGGCGGGAGACCCACAACGGCCGCGACCTCTGGGTCGTGCGCAAGGGAGCGACGCCGGCGTTTCCCGGCCAGCGCGGCTTTGTCGGCGGCTCGATGGGCGACGACGCGGTCATCGTCGAGGGCGTCGACAGCGAGGCCGCGCGCGCGTCGCTCTACTCGACCGTGCACGGCGCCGGCCGCCTGTTCGGCCGGAAGGAAGCCAAGCGGCGGTTCTCGCGCGTGGAGATGGATCGCTGGCTGCAGCAACGCGGCGTCACGCTGATCGGCGCCGACCTCGACGAAAGCCCGATGGCCTACCGGCGGCTGCCGGAGGTGCTGGCGCAGCACACCGGCACCATCAGAGTGCTGCATACGCTCAAGCCGTTCGCCGTGGTCATGGCCGGCGAAAACGAGTTCGATCCGTTCAAGGATTGAATTGGCCGTCTCGACTTCGCGGACCCGGCCGGTATGGTGGCGCACATCCCCATACCGGCCTTAAGCTCATGTCAGTTGATCGTCCGAACATCCCCGTTGCACGGCGCCTGCCGCACACCGTCACGCATCACGGCGTCACCATCGATGACCCTTACGCCTGGCTGCGCGACCCGGCCTTCCCGAAGGTCGACGACCCGGACGTGCTCGGATACCTCAAGGCGGAGAACGCCTATTTCGAAGCGGCAATGAAGCCGCATCGCGGGCTCATCGACACGCTGTTCGCCGAGATGAAGGGCCGGGTGAAGGACGACGATGCCAGCGTCCCGCAAAAGGACGGCGCATTCGTCTACTGGCACGCCTTCGATCGCGGCGCGGAATATCGGAAGTGGTACCGGCGGCCGGCCGGCGGCGGAGCCGACGCCGTCATCCTCGACGAGCCGGCGCTCGCCGCAGGTCACGAATATTTCCGGCTCGGCGGCCAGGCGGTCAGCCCGGATGGCCGCCTCCTGGCCTATGCCGTCGACACCAATGGTTCCGAGCGCTTCGTTCTGAAGCTGCGCGATCTCGAAACCGGCGCGGAGCTTCCCGACCTGATCGAGAACTGGCGCTACGGCCTTGTTTGGGCTGCGGACTCGAAGAGCTTCCTCTACACCGACGCCGACGAGAACTGGCGGTCAAAGACCGCCTGGCACCACCGGCTCGGCGATCCGCAGTCGGCGGACCGCGCCGTCTACCGCGAGCCGGACGAGAAATTCGGCGTGTCGCTCGGCCGCTCCCAGTCGCGGGCGTTCGCGCTCATTTCCACCGGCGATCACTCGACCAACGAGGTCTATCTGCTGCCGCTGAGCGACTTCGAAGCCACGCCCGTGCTGGTGTCGCCGCGCAAGACCGACCGTGAGTACAACGTCGACGAGCGCCAGGGCACGCTCACCATCCGCGTCAACGACACGCATCCCAACTTCCGGGTGGTGACGGCACCGGTATCCAATCCCGGTGACTGGACCGAGTTGATCGCCGGCAGCGACCGTCACTACATCCAGTCGGTCACGACCTTCGAGAACCTGATGGTGGTCGAGGAACGCGTCGACGGGCTGTCGCAGATCCGGCTGCGCGACTACGCAAGCGGCGCGGAACGCCATATCGCGTTTCCCGAAGCGAGCTTCGTCGCCGCGCTGTCCTCCAATCCCGAATATCGCGTCGAGCGGCTTCGCATCGGCTACCAATCGATGGTGACGCCCGACACGGTCTACGACTACCACCTGGCCGAGGACCGGCTGGAGACGCTGAAGGTTCGGGAAATTCCCAGCGGCTATGATGCGTCAAAGTATGCGACCGAGCGGCTGATGGCACCGTCGCGGGACGGCACGCTCATTCCGGTGTCGGTGGTCTACCGCCGGGATTTCGTCAAGGACGGCTCCGGGCCGCTGCACATCCAGGGTTACGGCGCCTACGGCTATGCCGTCCCGCCGGGCTTCTCGACCAACCGGCTGTCGCTGCTCGATCGCGGCTTCGCCTGCGCCATCGCGCATATTCGTGGTGGCGACGATCTCGGCTATCGCTGGTATCTCGACGGCAAGCTTGAAAAGCGCACCAACACGTTCAACGATTTCGTCGACGTCACGCGCTTCCTCATCGCCCAAGGCTTCGCCGTGCCGGGCCGCGTCACCGCGGCCGGCGGTTCCGCCGGCGGCGAGCTGATGGGCGCGATCGTCAACCAGGCACCGGAGCTTTACGGCGCGGTCGCCGCGCACGTTCCGTTCGTCGATGTGCTCAACACCATGCTCGACGGCACGCTGCCGCTCACGCCCGGCGAGTGGTCGGAATGGGGCAACCCGATCGAGGACAAGGCGGCGTTCGACTTCATCCGCAGCTACAGCCCGTACGACAACGTGACCGCGCAGCCCTACCCGGCGATGCTGGTGACCGCAGGGCTCAGCGATCCGCGGGTGACCTACTGGGAGCCGGCGAAGTGGGTGGCGAAGCTGCGCGCCACCAAGACCGACGGCCATCTGCTGCTGCTCAAGACCAACATGGGCGCCGGTCACGGCGGCAAGTCGGGCCGCTATGTCTCGCTCGAGGAGACCGCGGAAGAATATGCGTTTCTGATCACTCAGGTGCTGGGCGACGTGATCGCCTAGGCCTAAAGCATTGCCACAGGCGCGGCCGCAAGGTCACGCGACCCGTCGCGAACGTAAGTCACCTTGCCGCCGACCAGTGTGGTGGCCGCGACGATGTCCCGCAAACGGGGGGCTTCGACCGAGAGAGGATCCTCGGCGAGGACAACGATGTCGGCGAGCATGCCGGGCTCCAGGGTGCCCTTCTCCGTCTCCTCGAACGTCAGACATGCGCCACCGGTCGTGGCGCAATGCAGCGCCTCAAGGCGGCTGATGCGCTGGTCGGGCGCGATCACCTCGCCCGTCGTCCGGTCGACGCGCTCGACCGCCTGCCAGATCGGATTGAACAGCGTCGGCGGTACGCCGTCCGTGCCGAATGCGACCGGCACGTTCTTATCGAGCAGCGCGCGGATCGGAACGATGGTGTGTTCCTTGTCCCGGCCGACGCTCGAGCGAATGGCGGCGCCTTCCTTGTAGATGTGGCGGTTGGTATGCGTCGTCAGCGCAAGCCCCAGGTCGCAGATCAGCTCGACCTGATCGCGATCCAGCACGCGCTGATGGCCGAGCACCCAGCGCCGGCCGGCAATCGGAACGATCCGGTCGACCTCCCGAAACAGCTCCAGCAGATTGACCCATATTCCAGACACCCTGATGCCGTTGCGCGCCGCCTCCAGCAGCAATTCGCGCACGGCGTCGCGCGGCAGGCCTGAATCCGGGCTGTAGCCGGCCCATCCGGTTTGCACCGGCACACGGCGGCGCAGCCGCGTCTCCGGCGCGTCATTGATTTCGGTGTAGATGTCGGCGACCCGCAGCCAGTGGTCGCCAAGCCCCTTGCGTGCCAGCCATTGCGACCACGATGCGAGCATCAGCCGCACGTCGTCCTTGGTCGCGCTGCCCCAGCTCGGGCTGAACACCAGGTGGGCGCGGAGCGTCTGCTGGCCTGCGTTGCGGACCTGCTGATAGGCGGCGATGACGTCCTGGGAGATGCCGTGACCTTCGAAGACGCTGGTCGTGCCGACGCTGTTGTAGGCCCGCATCGAATGAATGAGCGCCTCGGCCCGCTGCGCGACGGTAAAGTTCGGGGCGCAGGCCATGAGCGTGAACTCGACGATCGGCTCTTTGGTCTGTTCGATGAAGACGCCCGTCGGTTCGCCGTTCGCCGGGTCCTTGTCGATCGTCACGAGGGATGACGGCGACCGCGTCGATCGGTCGATGCCGGCCGCGCGCAGCGCCGTGCTGTTGGCGCTCGACGACAGCGGCAATTCGTTCGGCCAGTAGCCCCACGGGGCGCGGATGTAGATTGGGTTGTTTGGCGCGACCTTGTCGAGATCGAGCCGGTTCGGCATCCGGCCCTCGCGCAGCGCGCGAGGCATGCCGGAGAACTCCGGCGGGTCACCGATCGGGTTGAAGACGATCCACTCCCCCGGCGCCGCGCGCGCCACCTCCTCGGCGACGCGATCCTGGATGTCGGCGATCGACGTGACGCCGGACAGCGTCGGCAGCAGGCTCTTCAATCCCTCCCGATCCGCATGGGCGTGGCCATCGATCAATCCGGGCATCGCCGTGCGGCCACGCAGGTCGATGACCGTGACGTTCGGGCCCGCCAACGCCAGCATGTCCGCCGAGCGGCCGGCGGCCAGGATGCGGTCGCCTTTGACCGCCAGCGCCTCCGCGATGGCCTGCGATCGTCCAAGGGTGAGGATGCGGCCGCCATGGAGCACCAGATCGGCCGCGCCGGGGGCCTTCGGGCTGTCTGTACCTGACCGCATCTCGTGTTCAATGCCCGGTATCGGATCGCGTGGAGAGTACACGGGGCTGAAATCGGCATCACTCTCGTTTCGTTATCAATCTATAAGCCGATGTCATCTTGCGGGGTATGCACCGGGATCGATAATGCCCTGAAAGATCGGAGTTCAAAACGCATGCAGAGACTTGCGGTGGTGATGGCAGCCGCGATCGCGGCGTCAGTCTCAGCCTTCGGTGTCCTGGCCGAGGAGTTTCCGACGAGGACCGTGCGGCTGATCGTGCCGTATCCGCCCGGCGGCGGGGTCGACAACCTGGCGCGACCGCTCGCAGAGCGCCTGTCCCAGGCCTGGAAGCAGCCCGTCATCATCGAGAACAAGCCTGGCGCCAGCACCATGCTCGGCAGCAAGAGCGCCGCCGGCGCGCCGGCCGACGGGTACACGCTGCTGCTCACCACGGATTCGACGATCACCAGCAATCCGTTCCTGTTCAAGAACGTCAGCTTCGATCCGATCAAGGAATTGACGCCGATCACCCAGCTCGTCGACCTGCATCAGTTCGTGCTGGCCAACCCTGCGGTCGCGGCGCGGTCGATGCAGGCGCTGGTCGAATTGGCGAAGCGGGAGCCGGACAAGCTGAACTACGGATCGTACGGCATCGGCAGCCAGCCGCACCTGCTGTTCGAGATGCTGCGCAAGGAGACCGGCGCACAGATCCGGCAGATCTCGTATCGCGGCATTGCGCCGGCGGTGACGGCGGTGCTGGCCGGCGAGGTGCAATTGACGCTCGGCAGCCTGTCGGTGTCGGCGGGGCATATCGACAACGGCAAGCTCGTGCCGCTGGCGATCAGCCGCAAGGCGCGCCTGTCCGGGCGTCCCGAGATTCCGACGCTGATCGAAGCCGGCTATCCCGGCATCGATCCGCGCTCGTGGTACGGCCTGTTCGCGCCGGCCGGCACGCCGCCCGCCCTCGTCGCAAAAGTGCAGAAGGACGTGGCCGAGATTTTCCGCGACCCGGAGTTCAAGGCGCGCCACATCGACGCGCTGGGCTATACCGGCAGCGGAAGCACGCCCGCCGAATTTGCCGACTTCATCCGGCAGGATCTGTCCTACAAAGAACATCTGATCAAGGTGACGGGAATCACCGCCGAGCAGTAAACCAGGCTCCAGCGATCAGAGGCCGGCCCAGCCGGGCGGCGGCCTCTTGCCGGGATGCAGCGCGCCGCACTTCTTGCAGGTGCGCGCCTTCTCGTCGTTGAAGAACGCCTCGTAGAGCGGCGGCAGGTCGCGCACCAGATGCTCGACCTTGACCTCGATGCGGTGCACC
>JAIESC010000152.1 GCA_019746355.1 Xanthobacteraceae bacterium
GGCGTGTCGCCGAAAATGACCAGAACGTCGTCGGCGCCCTGCTCCAGGGCCGCGCGCGCGGCCAGCACCGCATGCGCCGTGCCACGCCGCTCGCGCTGCACGAAGATCTGTGCGCCAGGCACTTCGGCCCGCGCCGCGGCGGCAACGTCTTCGCGGTCCGGCCCGACCACCACGGCGGTCGTGGCGCCGCCGGCCGCCCGCAGCGCCGCCAGCACATGGCCCATCAGCGAAAGGCCCGCGACGGTGTGCAGCACCTTCGGCCGCGACGACCGCATGCGGGTGCCCTCGCCGGCTGCGAGCACGATGGCAAGGCACGTCCGTGCGCTCATTGGCGGGTACTCATTGATTCCCTTCCGCGTTTCCGGGGCCGTCATAACCGAGCACACTTCAAGAAAAAAGCGCGCCGGCGGGAAAACTCCGAGGAGGTTCCTTCCGGGCGAATCTGCTAATGGATTCAATGAACTGATTCGGACTCTTGTTCAGACTCCTGTTCAGTTCGAACTCCTGCGGGTCTCAAGAACGCGGAAAGCGGTGGGGAACGTGGCCGCGAGGGAGATGGGCGCAGTTGCGCCGGCACAGCGGACGTTTCGGATGCGGGAATTCTTTCGGATCTTTGTCTGGGGCACGGTCGCGGCGGTGTCGCTGACGCTTGCGATCTTTGCCGGCTCGACCGAGGCGGGATCGGACCGCGCCCGGCATGCGGCCCTGCAGCTCCGCGAGGTCGTCATGCCGTCCGGCGTCAAGCCCGCCAAGCCGCTCGACGCCGTCGAAGGCCGCAAGCTTGCCGAAACCGTGCGCGTGCTCGCCGCCGACCGGGAACGGCTCCTTGCGCGCATTGCGACACTCGAGAACAACGTCGACGACATCACCGGCTCGATCAAGCGCGTCGAACGGGCCGCCCGTCCGGTGCCGACGACGATCGAGCAGCCGTTCTCGCCGGTGACGGCATTGCCGCCGCAGCCGCCGCTACCGGCAAAGCCGCAACCGGCGCTGGCTGCGGCTCCGCCAGCGCAAGCGCCGCCCACGGTTGCCGCGCCGCCGCCGCCAGTCACCGCCGCCATGCCTCCCGCCCGCCTGCCCCCGGAGCAAGTCACGGCCAGCATCACCCCGCAGCACGACAGCCGGGATAACGCCCTGGACCAGACGCAAGACGCCGCGCCGGCCGCGCCCGAAACCGCGCCGGCGCAAGCCGCCACGCCGCCCAACCGGGTGACCCGGCGGCAGTTCGGGCTCGACCTTGGCGGCGCGGCCACCGAGGATGCGCTGCGCCCGGTCTGGACCACGGCGCTGCGCCGTCACAACGCGCTGCTGCAAAGTCTTCGGCCGCTGGTGCTGAGCCGCGCGCATCCGCGCGGCGGTGGCGTTGAATACCGCCTGATTGCCGGGCCCATCGCCAACGCCGCCAAGGCCGCGCGCTATTGCGCGGCGATCACCGGCACCGGCGGCGTCTGCCAGCCGACGATGTACGACGGGCAGAAGCTCGCGAGCCACTGAACCCTGCCGGCGAACTTTCATGGGAGCGCGCTTTGCGGCAAGGTGCGCGGCATGAACCGGCCGCCCTACCGCCCCACCCCGCGCCAGGCCGCAGGCCTTGCCGTCATCGCCATCGCCGCCCTCGCCTATGGCTTCGCCATGCGCTACGGCGTGATCCAGAATTCCGCCATCGGCATCGCCTGCGAGAACTCCGGGACGAGTTGGCTTTGCGCGAGCCGCCGCACCGCGATTGCGCTGTTTCAGCCGCAGGCGTTCGGGATCGTCGCGTTGGGCGCTGCGGTGCTGAACCTGATGCGTCCGTCGTTCATTCCGTTTGCCGTCACGCTGCTCGCCGCCGGCGCCGGCATCGTGCTCTACAACACGGCGCTGTCGTCGCTTGCGGTCGCGGTGCTGATCTTCAGCCTGGCGCGGCCCGCGTCCGCAGAAGGCTGAAGACGAGCCCGGCGAGCGTTGCCGCAAACCACAGCGCCTGCCAGTTGGCGAGCGTCTCGTTCCAGACGATGAAGGCCGCGCATAGCGCGAGAACCGCCGCGGCCAAGGTTTCGGCGAGCGGCCGCGCTCCCTTCCGGCGCGGCACCAACGACAGCAAAACGAACGGCACGATCGCCGACGTCATCGGCGCGAACGGAAAATCGCGATAGCGCGGATCGAACGACAGTGCCAGCGCCGACTGCACCGCGAGCGCCACCAGCGCGACAAACAGCAGCCCGAGCGCGAACGCCGGCCGATCGGGTGTCCGCTGCGATTTCGCGCCGACGATCTGATTGAACGCCGGCAAGGTTCGCGAGGTCGCGAGCGCCACCGCGCCCGCGACCGGCGCAAGAACGGCGACGGCGGCAAAGGCGAGCGAACGTGTCCAGCCGCCGATGCCGAGGCTTTCCAGCGGGATGTTCTCGACCGTCCAGCCGACGAATACGCCGGCCACGGCGGCGTTCAACGCAATCGCGCCCCAAGTCCGGCTCCACGCCACATTGTCGGGCGCATCGCGATCGGACGCGCGGCGCCGTACCAGCATCGCCGCGGCAAACACGACGGCTGCGAGCACGACACCGCCCGCGGCCTGCCACGGCCAGTTCGGATGGTTCGACACCGGCGCGCCCCAGACGAATTTCTGCCGCCGCGACGCGTCCTCGAACATGCCCCAGTGGCCGCCGACGGTGCCTTCGAGAAAGCGCTTCCACGGCTGATCGAATGCCTCGATCAGATTGACGTGAAATCCATCCTGCTTGCCGCGCCTGAGCAGCTCGGCGAGGACGAAGGCCTGCGTTGCCGGCGACGGCAGCGCGCCTTCGCGCATGCGGCCCGCGCTCGGCCAGCCGAATTCGCCGATCACGATTTCCTTGCCGGGAAAAACCTCCGCCACGTGCTTGCGGATCGAGGCGACGTGATCGGCGGCCTCTGCCGCCGCGATCGGATCGTCCTCCCAGTACGGCAGGATGTGCACGGTGACGAAATCGACCGCGCCCGCGAGCTCGCGATTGCGAACCCAGAACTCCCAGACGTCGGCATAGGTCACCGGCGCCTTCACTTTTGATTTCACGCTCGTGATGTATTCGCGAAGCTTTTCGGCCGACACCTCGCCGCGCAGCAGCGCCTCGTTGCCGACGATCACCGCGCGCACGGTGTCGGGAAACTTGTTGGCGAGCGCAATGCCGGTGGTGAGCTGATACTGCGTGCGGTCGGGGAAGCTCGACACCCAGAGCCCGAGCAGCACTTTCAGGCCATGCCGCTGCGCAATTTCCGGAATCTGATCGAGTCCCAGATCGACCGAATAGATGCGGATGCAGTCGGTGATCTTGGAAAGCTGCGCCAGGTCCTCGTCGATCTGTTCGGCAGCGATCCTGGTGGAGAGATCGAGCGGCGTCTGGGCGCTGCGAAATGGCGCATAAGACACGCAGTATAGCCGTTCGCCCGGATCGAGCGGCGACGGCGGCATCGAAACGCCGGCGCCCAGCCACCACCACGACACAACGATGACAGCAGCCACCAAAGTGAACAGACTGACAGCTTTACGCATCCAAAAACGGCCCGCGTGTTCCTTGTTGCCGCGCTCCAAACTGGTCAGCACGGTGCGACACTTTAATCAAGCGCGCGGCTGACGCTGGACAAAGCGATAAGATTTGCCAAATTCAACCAACAAAAATATTCGGCCGGCTGAGCCGCAAATCGGACCTATTCGTTGTACAGATAGCGCGACGATCCAATCGCGAAACTCAAACAACAAACCGACGCCCATGTCCTCCCTTCCGCGCCTAAGCCTCGCTGCACTGTTCGCAGCCTCTATTCTGCTCGTTCCGGCGCTGGCCCAAACCCAGGCCCAGGAAGCCAAACCCGCTGAGAGCAAGGGCGGCGACAAGCCGGCACAGGCCCAGCCCGACGCGGATGCCCAGCGGCGGGTGGACGAGTTCGCCGAGGCCGCCCGCCAGGTCAGCGGCCCGGCCGGCAACGCCGAATGCGTCTGGCTCGGCCGCCGGGTGGTTGGGCTCCTCTACCGCGACGACATGGACACCGCTTTTCGGCATCTCGACCTCTACGACCGGTTCGGCTGTCCGGGACCGCACATTCAATCGGCATTCCGCTGCGTTGTTCGGCAGGGCGCCAGCATCGATCAGAAGAAGCCGGAAACCCTGAACGCCCGCGTTCATACCTGCTGGCTGAACCCCGGCTCAGGAACGGCCACCGCCGCGGCAACGGCACCCGGTGCCGCTTCAGCAGCGGCCGCCCCCGCGGCAACCCAAGGTGCCGCCCCGGCGCCGGCGACCCCGCCGATGCCGCCGAGTGCGAAGCCGCCAGGAACCTCCAACCGTTAAGCACGTTGATGGCACGGTGTGTGCGTTGGGCACGTCATGGGGCGCCGTCATCAATTCGCCATCAGAGTGGGTATATAGTCACATGGCCTCGATAGAGGTGTGCTGCTCCGCAGCTATGGCCCTCCCAGGGGACGGGAAGGCGCCTAGGTTCTCAAGCCCCGCTTGGTTGCTCTGATGCGCTTCGTCGCTTTGGTCGGCGTCGCTGCCGTAGCCTGTCTTCATGCCGGTGTTTGGGCGCTCTCGCACGACGTCGTCGGTGCGCCGAGCTTCCGCGGGCAGCTCGCCAGCGTCTCCTACACGCCGTTCGACGGCTGCACCTACGATCCGAACCCGAAGCCGGACAGCCCGAAGCGGTGCTCGGCCGAACGGATCCGGGCCGACCTTGCGGCGATTGCGCCCTACACGCGGACGATCCGCACCTACTCGTCCACCGGCGGCACGGAGCTGGTGCCCGAGATCGCCCGCGAGTTCGGCCTGCGGGTCTCGATCGGCGCCTGGCTCGACAAGGACGCCGACCGCAACGAGCGCGAGATTGCCGCGGTCATCGATCTTGCCCGCAAGCACCGCAACATCGACAGCATCGTGGTCGGCAACGAAACGATCTATCGCAACGAACAGATTCCGCTTGCCAACCTCAAGCTCAGCGGCGAAGAGCAGGACAACCTGCTGCGCGAAGAGGCCCGCCGCATCAGCGAGGCCCAGAGCATCGAAGACAAGAAATGGACCGCGGACGAGAACAACGTTCGCCGGTTGACCAGGCTTATTCAGCGCGTGAAGCGCGAAACCGGCCTGCCGGTGACGACCGGCGAAATTCACAGCGTGTGGAGCTATCACCCGTCGCTGGCGTCGTCGGTCGACTTCGTCGGCGCGCACGTCCTGCCCTACTGGGAAGGCATCTCGGAGACCCAGGCCGTCGACCAGGCGGTTCGCATCTACAACCAGCTGCGCCAGGCCTACCCCGGCAAGCGGATCGTGCTGGCCGAGTTCGGCTGGCCGAGCGCGGGCTATAACCGCCACGAAGCGGTGCCGGGCCCGCTGATCCAGGCCGCCGTGCTGCGCGCGTTCGTCACCCGCGCCGAGGCGCTCGGCATCGACTACAACATCATCGAAGCCTACGACCAGCCGTGGAAGACCTTCGAAGGCGGCGTCGGTCCCTACTGGGGCTTCTTCGACACCGCGCGCCAGCCGAAGTTCTCCTGGAGCGGGCCGATCGCCAATCCCGACCACGGCAAGCTGACCGCGATCGCGGTGGCGATGGGCATTCTGCTGTCGCTGCCGATCCTCGGGCTGGTCGGCGTGACCTTCACCCAGGCGGCGCTCCTGGCCGGCGCGGCCCACACCGCCGGCGCATGGTTTGCGATCCTGTTCGCCTACTGGAACGGTCACTACTTCGTGCCGGGCGCGGCCTTCGCCTTCGGGCTTGCGCTGGCGCTCTTGATCCCGCTGATCTTCGTGGCGATGACCCGCCTCGAGGAGATTGCCGCGATCGCGTTCGGCCGCAGGCCGTCACGGCTGGTTGTCTCGCCGCCGCTTGCACCCGAGATGTCGGCGCTGCCCAAGGTGTCGATCCACATCCCGGCCTATCGCGAGCCGCCGGAGATGCTGAAGCTCACGCTCGATTCGGTTGCGCGCCTCAACTATCCGAACTTCGAATGCATTCTCGTCATCAACAACACGCCCGACCCGGCGTTGTGGCAGCCGGTCGAGGAGCACTGCAGAACGCTCGGCGAGCGCTTCAAGTTCGTCCGTGAGGACAAGCTCGAAGGCTTCAAGGCCGGCGCGTTGCGGCTTGCCCTCACCCACACCGCCGACGACGCCGAGATCATCGGCGTGCTCGACGCCGACTACGTGGTTCATCCCGACTGGCTGAAGGACCTCGCGCCGCTGTTCGCCGACCCGCGCACAGGCCTGGTTCAGGCGCCGCAGGACCACCGCGATGCGACCCGCAGCGCGATGCATGTCGCAATGAACGGCGAATATGCCGGCTTCTTCGACATCGGCATGGTGCAGCGGAACGAGCACAACGCCATCGTCACGCACGGCACCATGTGCCTGATGCGTCGTTCTGCGCTGATCGCCGCCGGCAACTGGTCGAGCGACACGATCTGCGAGGACACCGACCTGGGCCTCACCATTCTCGAGCTCGGCTGGACCGCGCATTACACCAACCGCCGCTACGGCCACGGCCTGCTGCCGGACAGCTATCAGGCCTACAAGCGCCAGCGCGACCGCTGGGCCTATGGCGGCTTCCAGATCATGAAGAAGCACTGGCGGCGCTTCCTGCCGGGCGCAAGCCAGCTCACGCGCGACCAGAAGCGCGAGTTCCTGCTCGGCTGGATGTCGTGGCTCGGCGCCGAGAGCGTCGGCGTGCTGGTCGCGATCCTCAACCTGATCTGGGTGCCGTTCGTCGCCATCCTCGGCATCGCCATCCCGGACAAGGTGCTGACCATCCCGATCCTCGCCGCCTTTGCCGTGGCGGTGCTGCATTTCGTGGCGCTCTACCGGCTGCGGGTCGCCATCACCGGCGGCCAGATGCTCGGCGCGGTGGTCGCGGCCATGGCGCTGCAATGGTCGGTGGCGCGCGCCGTCAGCATCGGCATTGTCAAGGACGGTCTGCCGTTCGTCCGCACCGCCAAGGGTGGCGCCGGAGGCAAGCGCGCCGGCGAATTCCCGGCGTTCTGGGAGGCAGTGCTCAGCGCGCTGCTGATCGCGAGCGCGATCTATCTCTACGCCACCAATTACGAGCGGGTGACCGAGATCAACCTGTTCGCGATTGCGCTTGCGGTGCAGTCGCTGCCGTTCCTGGCTTCGACCGCGCTCGCCTTGCTGGAAGGCTCGCGCGTCAACGACTTCACCTTCTGGCGCGCGCTCGACCGCCGCTTCGCCGAACTGCTGGCGCGGCGGCCGGCGGCCGTTGCGGCCGTGACTGCGGTGACGACGGCGGCAAACCCGCCGCCCGCCCCCGCGCCGATCGCGGTGACGGTCGAGGAACGCGTCGAGACTTCGGCTCAGTAGCGCTGCCGGCTCCAGCTTTTGCGCATGTCCTTTTCGGAAAACCGGTGCCCGCCCCGCATCAAGTGCGGGGCAGGCTTTTTCCGGGACATAGGCGAGCCATAAGCGTGTTTACGCGCGTCTTCGACGCGCTATGGCGACGCCGTCCTTCGGACGGCTATGCGCTAGCCGCGCAGCGCGGTCTCGACGAGCTTCACCCAGTACGACGTCCCGACCGGGATCACCTCGTCGTTGAAGTTGTACTGCGGGTGGTGCAGGCCGGCGCTGTCGCCGTTGCCGACGAAGATGAAGGCGCCCGGCCGCGC
>JAIESC010000135.1 GCA_019746355.1 Xanthobacteraceae bacterium
AGCCAGACGCTGTTCCTGCCGCAGACCGAATTCCCCATGCGCGCCGGCCTGCCGCAGCGCGAGCCGGAAATCCTGGCGCGCTGGAACAAGATGGGCCTCTATGACCGGCTGCGCGGAATGGCCAAGGGCCGGACCAGGTTCGTGCTGCATGACGGCCCCCCCTACGCCAACGGCAACATCCATATCGGTCACGCGCTCAACAAGATCCTCAAGGACGTGGTGACGCGCAGCCAGCAGATGCTCGGCTACGACTCCAACTACGTGCCGGGCTGGGACTGCCACGGCCTGCCGATCGAGTGGAAGATCGAGGAAGAGAACTACCGCTCCAAGAACAAGCCGAAGCCGAACCTGTCCGAGCCCGAGGCGATGGTCGCGTTCCGCAAGGAGTGCCGCGCCTATGCCGAGCACTGGCTCAACGTGCAGCGCGAGGAGTTCAAGCGGCTCGGCGTCGAGGGCGACTGGGACCACCCCTACACGACGATGAGCTTTGCCGCCGAGGCGCAGATCGCCCGCGAGCTGATGAAGTTCGCGGCGAACGGCACGCTCTATCGCGGCTCCAAGCCGGTGATGTGGAGCGTGGTGGAGAAGACCGCGCTCGCCGAGGCCGAGGTGGAGTACGAGGACTACACCTCGGATCAGGTGTGGGTGAAATTTCCGGTGGCGCGCGCCGTAGCGGAACCGGCCGGCGACAACGACGCCACGGAGCTCGCGGTCAATCTCGTCAACTGGGGCACGGCGGTCGTCATCTGGACGACGACTCCCTGGACGCTGCCCGGCAACCGCGCCATCAGCTTCTCGCCGAAGATCGCCTACAGCGTCTATCGCGTGACCGACGCGCCCGCCGACAACTGGTGCAAGACCGGCGACACGCTGATCCTCGCCGACAAGCTCGCCGCCGAGGTGTTCAAGCAGGCGCGGGTCGCAGCTTATGAGAAGGTGCAGGAGGTCCCGGCCTCGGCGCTGGCCAGCCTGGTCTGCAATCACCCTCTGCAAGCGATGGGCTACGATTTCGACGTGCCCCTCCTCGCCGGCGATCACGTCACCGACGACGCCGGCACGGGCTTCGTCCACACCGCGCCTGGGCACGGCCGCGACGACTTCGATATCTGGACGGCAAACGCGCGCAATCTGGAAGCACGCGGCATCAATCCGGCGATCCCGTACACCGTCGACGAGAACGGCGCGTACACCGCGCACGCGCCCGGCTTCGAAGGCAAGCGCGTCATCAACGACAAGGGCGAGAAGGGCGATGCCAACGAGGCCGTCATCAAGGCGCTCGCCGCGGCCGGCAACATCATCGCCCGCGGACGGCTCAAGCATCAGTATCCGCATTCGTGGCGGTCGAAGAAGCCGGTCATCTTCCGCAACACGCCGCAGTGGTTCATCGCCATGGACAAGCCCATCAAGGGCCTCGACGGCACGCTGCGGAACATCGCGCTGCGCGAGATCAAGGCCACGCGCTGGGTGCCGGCCGCGGGCGAGAACCGCATCAACGGCATGATCGAGAGCCGCCCGGACTGGGTGATCTCGCGCCAGCGCGCCTGGGGCGTGCCGATCGCGGTGTTCGTGCGCGAGAACCCGGACGGCACGGCGACGATCCTGGAAGACGAGGCGGTGAACCAGCGCATCGCCGACGCGTTCGAGCAGGAGGGCGCCGACGCCTGGTACAAGGCCGGCGCGCGCGAGCGCTTTCTCGGCAAGCTTGCCAACGAGGACTGGAAGAAGGTCGACGACATCTGCGACGTCTGGTTCGACTCCGGCTCCACCCATGCCTTCGTGCTGGAGGACCCGAAGCATTTCCCGTCGCTCTCAGGCATCCGCCGCAAGCATGACGGCGGGCCGGATACGGTAATGTATCTGGAAGGCTCGGACCAGCACCGCGGCTGGTTTCACTCGTCGCTGCTGGAAAGCGCGGGCACCCGCGGGCGCGCGCCGTTCGACGTGGTGCTGACGCACGGTTTCGTGCTCGACGAGCAGGGCCGCAAGATGTCGAAGTCGCTCGGTAACGTCACCGCGCCGCAGGACGTGATGAAGTCGTCGGGGGCGGACATCCTGCGCATGTGGGTGTGCGCGTCGGACTATGCCGACGATCTGCGCATCGGCCCGGAGATCCTGAAAACCACCATCGAGACCTACCGCAAGCTCCGCAACACCATCCGCTGGATGCTCGGCACGCTCGCGCACTTCCACGAGGACGAGCGCGTCCCGTTCGAGAAGATGCCGGAGCTGGAGCGGCTGATGCTGCACCGGCTGTCCGAGCTCGACGAGCTGGTCCGCAAGGCCTATGTCGATTTCGACTACAAGCGCATCTTCGCGGCGCTCAGCTATTTCATGACCACGGACCTGTCGGCGTTCTATTTCGACGTCCGCAAGGATGCGCTCTACTGCGACCCGATTTCCTCGGTGACCCGCAAGGCGGCGCTCACCGTGGTCGACAACCTGTTCCGCTGCACGGTGACTTGGCTCGCGCCGATGCTCTGCTTCACCGCCGAGGAGGCCTGGTGCGAGCGCCATCGCTCCGCCGACGCCTCGGTGCATCTCGAGCTGTTTCCCGACGTGCCGAAAGCGTGGCGCGACGACAAGCTCGCCGAGAAGTGGCGCAAGGTGCGGCTGGTGCGCCGCGCCGTGACCGGGGCGCTGGAGATCGCCCGCGCCGGCAAGCGCATCGGCGCCTCGCTCGAGGCCGATCCGATCGTGCACGTGTCAAACCCGGAGCTGTTCGAGGCGGTCGTGGGCGTCAATCTGGAAGAGGTCTGCATCACCTCGGGCGCCACGCTGGTCAACGATGAGGGCCCCCCCGATGCGTTCCGCATGCCGGAGGTGTCCGGCGTCGCCGTGGTGGTGAACCTCGCCGAGGGCCGCAAGTGCGCGCGCTCCTGGAAGATCTCGCACACCGTCGGCACCGATCCGCAATATCCCGATGTGACACCGCGCGACGCGCAAGCGCTGCGCGAGTGGGAAACCATGCGCAAGGCGGCGGAATGAGCGGTTCGACGGACGTGACCGGGGCGGCGCCCATTGCCGCGCGTTATCTCTGGGGGCCGCTCACGGCGTTCGGCCTGCTCACCGCCGTCATCGTCGGCGTGGCCGATCAAGCGTCCAAGCTTTGGGTCCTCAGGGTCTACGACCTCGCCAGCAAAGGCGCGGTGCAGATCATGCCGTTCGTCGATTTCGTGCTCACCTGGAACACCGGCATCAGCTACGGCTGGTTTCAGCAGGAAGGCCCGCTCGGCCAGTGGGTGCTGCTGTCGCTCAAGGCCGTCGCGGTGGCCCTGTTGTGGATCTGGCTGGCCCGGGCCGGCTCCCGCGCCGCGGCGCTGGCGCTCGGGCTGATCATGGGCGGCGCGGTCGGCAACGCCATCGACCGGGTGGCCTATGGGGCGGTCGCCGATTTCGTGCTGCTGCACATCGAAACCGCGACCTGGCAGTTCAATTGGTACGTCTTTAACCTGGCCGATGTAGCCATCGTTGCCGGCGTTGCCGTCCTCTTGTATGAATCCCTGCGGGGGGACAGCGCCGTAAAAGCGCCCTGAATCCCGGCGATGCTGCTCGTCCGTCCGAAACTGCCGTGGGTTCAAGGGGTTCGGTCTATCCGGGTGACGGCATGACAAGTTCCATTTCCACGCCTAATCGCCTTGGCGCCAACCGCCTTGGCGGAAAGGCCATCCGCGCGACCTTCGCCGCCATGATCGGCGCTGCCGTGATCGTCGGCTGCACCGGCCACGCGGCATGGGCCGAGGACGACGAGGAAGAGCCGCTGGTCGACACCAAGATCATGCGCCACATCCTTCAGGGCCTCGGCTGGCAGCGCGACGACGGAAACAAGGGCATCCAGTACCGCGAGCGCTCGCCGCTGGTCCTGCCGGGCAGCAGCAGCAAGGAATTGCCGAAGCCGGTGCCCGCGACGCCTGCGGCCAAGACCGCCGGCTGGCCGGACGATCCGGACGTCAAGCGGCAGAAGCAGCGCCGCGACGCGGAAAAGAACCGCAAGGCCTACGTCGAAGGCGTCGACGACCGCCCGATGCTGCCGAGCGACTATTCAAGACGGCCGGGGACCGAGGACAAGAACCGGCCGACCCTCCTTGGCAGTCAATCGGCCGAGGAATCGCAGCGGCCCAGCACCAACCAGGAGCTCGGCTCCAAGAACATCTTCAGCAAGTTCTGGGGCGACAAGTCGCAGGAATACGTGACGTTCACCGGCGAGCCGAAGCGCGAGACCTTGATCGAGCCGCCGCGCGGCTACCGCACGCCGTCACCCAGCCAGCCGTTCGGCGTCGGCCCGGAAAAGTGGAAAGGCCCGCAGGACCGTCAGGAACAGGCCAGATAGATTTGCCACGCATGCGTGGGCGGTTTCGCCCGGGGGCGACCTGCGTAGGCAGCATTGATGTGCCCCAACACCAAACCCGTGCGAGATTGATTTGCCAAACCTCCATCAGCCCCGCCGTCACGGCCTGACCGCAATCGGTTTCGCCGTCGCTTTCGTTTTTGCTGCGAGCGCAGCCTTCGCGCAGCAAGCCAAGCCTCAGGCCAAGCCCGACATCGGCCATTTCATGCTGCCGAACGGCCTCGAAGTGGTCGTGATCCCGGACCGGCGCGCGCCGGTCGTCACCCACATGGTCTGGTACAAGGTCGGTGCCGCCGACGAGACTCCCGGCAAGTCCGGCCTCGCGCATTTCCTCGAGCACCTGCTGTTCAAGGGCACCGCCAAAAATCCGGCGGGGCGTTTCTCCAAGGAGGTCGCCGCCGTCGGCGGCCAGGAGAACGCGTTCACCTCGCAGGACTACACCGGCTACTTCCAGCGCGTCGCCCGCGAGCACCTCAAGGCGATGATGGAGTTCGAGGCCGACCGCATGACCAACCTGGTGCTCACCGACGAGCAGGTGCTGCCGGAGCTCAAGGTCGTGCTGGAGGAACACAACCAGCGCGTCGCCAACAATCCGCGCGCGCGGCTCTCCGAGCAGATCGACGCGGCGCTCTACCTCAACCATCCTTACGGCCGGCCGGTCATCGGCTGGCGGCAGGAGATCGAGAAGCTCAATCGCGCAGAGGCGCTGGCGTTCTACAAGCGCTTCTACACGCCCAACAATGCCGTGCTGGTGATCGCCGGCGACGTGTCGACCGAGGAGATCCGTGCGCTTGCCGAGGAAACCTACGGCAAGGTGCCGAAGGTGGCGGACATCGCCCCGCGGCTGCGGCCGCAGGAGCCGCTGCCCGCCGCCGCGCGCCGCCTGACGCTGGCCGATCCGCGCGTGGCGCAGCCCAGCATGCACCGTGCCTATCTCGTGCCGTCGTCGTCGAGCGCCAAGCCCGGCGAGTCCGAGGCGCTGGAGGTGCTGGCTTTCATCCTCGGCCACGGCAACACCAGCCGGCTCTATCGCGCGCTGGTGGAAGAGCGGGGCCTCGCCGTTGGCGCCGGCGGCTGGTACAGCGGCAGCGCGCTCGACGCCACGCAGTTCGGCGTCTACGGCTCGCCGAAGCCCGGCGTGGAGCTGCCCCAGCTCGAAGCCGGGATCGACGCGGTGATCGACGATCTGGTCGCCAACGGCGTCACCGCCGATGAGGTGGAACGCGCGACCAGCCGGCTGATTGCCGAGTCGGTTTATGCCAAGGACAATCAGGCGACCATGGCGCGCTGGTACGGCGCGGCGCTCACCTCGGGCGGCAGCGTCGAACGGGTGCAGAGCTGGCCCGAGCGCATCCGCCAGGTGAAGCCCGAGACGGTGAACGCCGTCGCCAAGACTTACCTCGACAAGCGGCGCTCGGTGACCGGCTATCTGGTCAAGGAAGCCGCGCCCACAGGGGACAAACGCTCGTGATCCGGACCTTGCGGAGCCTCATTGCCGTTGCCGTGGTAGCGTTTGCAGCCTTTGCGCAGCCGGCTTTCGCCACCAACATCGAGCGCGTGACCTCGCCGGGCGGCATCGAGGCCTGGCTGGTCCGCGACGCCTCGGTGCCGCTGATCGCGCTGAACTTCTCGTTCGTCGGCGGCGCCAACGAAGATCCCGAGGGGAAGGCCGGCACGGCCTATATGGTCTCCTCGATGCTCGACGAGGGCGCGGGGCCGCTCGATTCGCGCGCGTTCCATCAGCAGCTCGAGGAGAACGCGGTCGAGCTGCGCTTCTCGGTCACCCACGACTACTTCCAGGGCTCGATCAAGCTCCTGAGCGAGCGGCAGGACAAGAGCTTCGAGCTGTTGCGGCTGGCGCTGAACGAGGCGCGGTTCGAGGCCGAGGCCACCGCCCGCGTGCGCGAGCAGATCATGGCGGCGCTCCGCCGCGAGACCACCGATCCGGGCTCGATCGCCGGCCGCACCTGGTGGGGCGCGGCCTTCGCCGGGCATCCCTATGCGCAGCCGAACAACGGCACGCTCGCCTCGGTGCCGACCATCACCGAGGACGACCAGAAGGCCTATGCCCGGCGCGTGTTCACGCGCGCGCAGCTGAAGGTCGCGGCGGTCGGCGACATCGACGCCGCCACGCTCGGCAAGGTGCTCGACCGCGTGTTCGGCGCCCTGCCCGCGGCCGGCGAGCTTCGCAGCGTGCCGAACGCCGAGCCGCGCGAGATCGGACGGCGGATCGTGTCGCAGCTCGCGGTTCCGCAGGCGGTGATCCGGCTCGGCGGCGCGGGCATCCCGCGCAAGGATCCGGACTTCATGGCCGCCTATCTCGTCAACCACATCCTCGGCGGCGGCTCGTTCACGTCGCGGCTCTATGACGAGGTGCGCGAAAAACGCGGACTGGCCTATGGCGTCTATTCGTATCTCCTGAACCTCCGCCACACCGCGATGTTCATGGCGAGCACGCAGACCAGCGCCGACCAGACCCGCGAGGCGCTGGAGCTGATCGAAAAGGAAATCCGCCGCATGGTGGACGAGGGCCCGACCGAGGCGGAGCTCGCCAAGGCCAAGGCCTATCTGAAGGGCGCCTACGCGCTGAACTTCGACACCTCCACGAAAATCGCCTCGATGCTGCTGCAGATCCAGCTCGACGACCTCGGCATTGACTACATCAACCGGCGCAGCGCCATCATCGACGCGGTCACCATCGAGGACGCGCGGCGCGCGGCGAAGCGGCTGGCGGCGGGCGGCGTGCTGACCACGGTCGTCGGCATGCCGAAGAACCTCGCCTCGAAGGAACCGGGGGGCTGATCCCGCGGTTATCCGTCGAGCCTTCCCGACGACATTTTCGAAATTTCCGATGGCACTCGAGCAATCGATCGATCAGGCGAAGCCGGCGAACTACGCCGACGTGCTGTCACGCACCGGCGCGGCGCTCGACTGGCTGCGCGCCCGCTATGCCGACGGCAAGCTGCCGCTGCTGCGGCTGCCGGAGCAGCGCGACGACATCGCCACCATTCTCGGTTACGCCGGCGTGCTGCGGAACGGCACGACCGATGTGATCTTTCTCGGCACCGGCGGCTCGAGCCTCGGCGGCCAGACGCTGGCCCAGCTCGCGGGCTACGCGGTGCCGGGCGTCGGCGCGCTGCGCGATCCGCCGCGCATCCATTTCATGGACAACCTCGACCCGGAGAGCTACGCAACGCTGCTGCAACGCCTGCCGCTCAAGACCAGCCGCTTCGTCGCCGTGTCGAAGTCCGGCGGCACCGGCGAGACGCTGATGCAGACCATCGCGGCGCTCGATGCGGTGAAGGCCGCCGGCCTCGATCCGCACCAGCATTTCCTCGGCATCACCGAGCCGGCCAAGCCCGGCAAACCGAACGGGCTCCGCGCCATGCTCGGCGCGCACAAGATCGAGATGATGGAGCACGACACCGGCGTCGGCGGCCGCTTC
>JAIESC010000169.1 GCA_019746355.1 Xanthobacteraceae bacterium
GGCGGCGGGGGCGGGTACGCGGGCCGGCGGCGGCGGGGCCGTCGCGAACACCGGGGCGGGCGCAGGCGCACTCGGCTGCGCGAAGCCAGCCTGCGCCATGCGCTCGAGCTGTCGCGTCAGGTCGTCGAGACGCTCATGGACCGAGGCGAGGTGATCGTCCTCGTCGTCCACGTGATCCCGATATGCTCGACGTCTGTTCCGCACGCCTTCCTTCGATCGCTGGGATGGATCACGCAGGAGCCGCAACTCTCCCGTGGACCGGCGCGCGAATACGAAGGAAGCGCTGGCGCGGTCCTCAAGCCCCGCGCCAACTGTTGTTTATCATGGTTAACCGACGGTTAACCTGCTGGCAGAACAGTCGATTTTCCTTGGCAAAATGCGTCCGGCCAGGCCGATATCAACTTAAGATTGCAGAACTGGAGATAGCGCGATCCGGGATTGTATAAACCCGTGATGAACCGTGTTCCGCGCGGATTTGGGGCCTTAACGGCGCCGCAATGGGCCCATGGCATGCTTTCCAGCCTGCCAAGCCCGGGGATTTTCGCCATGCTAATCTACAAGGCGCCCGTCGAGGACGCCCAGTTCCTCCTCAACGACGTGTTCCACGTCGAGCGCTATGCCAATCTTCCGGGCTTTGCCGACGCCACCCCTGACCTGGTCGAGGCCGTCCTCGGCGAAGCCGGCAAGTTCTGCGAGCAGGTGCTGCTGCCGCTCAACCGGACCGGCGACCAGGAAGGCTGCAAGCGCGCGGCCGACGGCAGCGTCTCCACACCGGCCGGCTTCAAGGACGCCTTCAGGCAGCTCGTCGAGGGCGGCTGGATCGGCATCTCGGCGCCCCCCGAATTCGGCGGGCAGGGTCTGCCGATGCTGATGACCCAGCTCGTCAACGAATTCCTGTCGTCGGCCAATCTGTCGTTTGCGATGTATCCGGGGCTGACCCAGGGCGCGATCGCGGCGCTGATCGCCCACGGCACCGAGGCGATCAAGGCCGCGTATCTGCCGAAGATGATCGCCGGCGAATGGACCGGCACGATGAACCTCACCGAGCCGCATTGCGGCACGGACCTGGGGCTGCTCCGCACCAAGGCGGTGAAGCAGCCGGACGGCAGCTACAAGATCACCGGCACCAAGATCTTCATCTCGGCCGGCGAGCATGACCTCGCCGCCAACATCGTCCACCTCGTGCTGGCGCGCATCGAAGGCGCGCCGGAGGGCACCAAGGGCATCTCGCTGTTCGTCGCTCCCAAGTTTCTGCTGAACGGCGACGGCTCCCCCGGTGCGCGCAATGCGCTGTCCTGCGGCTCGCTCGAGGAGAAGATGGGCATTCACGGCAACGCCACCTGCGTGATGAACTACGACGGTGCGACCGCCTGGCTCCTCGGCGAGGAGAACCGCGGCCTGCACGCCATGTTCACGATGATGAACGAGGCGCGGCTCGGTGTCGGCGTGCAGGGCCTGGCGATGTCCGAGGTCGCCTACCAGAACGCGGTCACTTATGCGAAGGAGCGGCTGCAGGGCCGGGCGCTGACCGGCGCCAAGGCCAAGGACAAGCCGGCCGATCCGATCATCGTGCATCCCGACGTTCGCCGCACGCTGATGACCATCAAGTCGTTCAACGAGGCCGCGCGCGCCCTGGTGATGTGGACCGCGATCGCCTCCGACCTCGACCGCCGCGGCGCCGACGAAAAGACCCGGCAGGCCGCCGACGATCACATGGGCCTGCTCACACCGGTGATCAAAGGCGTGCTCACCGACCAGGGCTTCGCCAACACGGTGATGGCGCAGCAGATGTTCGGCGGCCACGGCTACATCGCCGAGCACGGCATGGAGCAGTTCGTGCGCGATGCGCGCATCACCATGATGTACGAGGGCGCGAACGGCATCCAGGCGCTCGATCTCGTCGGCCGCAAATTGCCGAAGGACGGCGGCCGCGCGCTGCAGGCGTTCTTCGCCGAGGTGCAGGGCTTCATCAAGGAGAAGTCCGCCGACGCGGCGATGAAGCCTTACGTCGAGCCGCTCGGCAAGGCGCTCGGCCATCTGCAGCAGGCGACCATGTGGTTCATGGCCAATGCGATGGGCAAGCCGGACAACGCCGGCGCGGGCTCGACCGACTACATGCACATGCTCGGCCTCTGCGCGCTCGGCTACATGTGGGCGCGCATGGCCGCCGCGGCGCAGGACAAGCTCAAGACCGGCGCCAACGGCGCCGAGGCGCGCATGAACGCCAAGCTCGTCACCGGCCGCTTCTTCATGGAGCGCATGCTGCCGGAAACCGCGGCGCAGCTCGCGCGCATCACCTCGGGCGCGGCGAGCACGATGGAATTGCCGGCGGAGCAGTTCTAGGCGAACAACGAGCCCGGCGAAATGGCGGTATCACGATGCGCCGGGTTGCGCGACGATCGGCATTTCCTGCGCCGTCAGGTCTGCAGCCGGTAACCCGATACAACGATCTCAGGCATTTTTTGGGCGCCACGGGGGCGCCGACCGATTCTTGCCGCAATTCCTGATTTCCCTTTCGTCATCAAGAACGCGATCCAACGTGTTCGTGAGGGCAGGGGGCCGTTTTGCTTCGCGCTGGAGTGTGCTCGAATTCGGCGGGGGTCGCAGTCGTGGCCCTGGCGCTTGGCGTCATGTCGGCCGGCGCGAACATGCCGCGTGCGGCCGGCGACGGATCGCACGTGGAACGCCTGGGTGTTTCAGTCACACAGCAACGACATCTGAACAATTGGGCTTACCCGGCTCCTGTATCGTTGCAGAGTACTGTCGTCGGCGCGGCCGTCCTGGAAAAGGCGACGGTGGGCGCGGGCAAGCATCCGGATGGGTTCGCCCTCTTCGAGGAGCGGTATATCTTCGTCGAGCGCTTCGGATCATTCGACCAGCGTTTCGTTGATGCCGACGGATTAGTCCGGCGCGCTGCAGCCAGCGTCGTGAAGACAGGGGCGATTCTGCCTCAATATGCAATCGGCGCGGAAGCGGAGCCGTGGATTCCGGAGCCCGATCGACCGACCAAAGATGCTGCCCCTGCGGGCGCGCCGGCCGCTCCACGATCGATTGCACACGCATCCGTGAAAGGCGACGTTCGCGCCCCCAAAGTTCGGCAGGCTTCGTTGTCGTCGTCTCCGCACGGCCAGGACCGTACCGCGATCTACGACATCAGCGCGAAGGTGGTGTATCTGCCCAACGGCCGCAGGCTTGAAGCGCATTCTGGTCTTGGCGGCTACATGGACGATCCACGCTATGTGCACGTCAAGCGCGAAGGCTCAACTCCGCCCAATACCTATCGGCTGGCATTGCGTGAGAACCTGTTCCACGGGGTCCGCGCCATTCGGCTCATCCCGGTCGGCGGTGGCGACATGTTCGGCCGCGAGGGCTTCCTCGCGCATCATTATTTGCTGGGACCCAATGGCCAGTCGAACGGATGTGTGTCGTTCGCCGATTACCCCGCGTTCCTCAACGCTTACCTCAGCGGTGATATCGACCGTCTGGTCGTGGTCGAGCGGCTCGAGAACCCGCCTGGCCGGATGATCGCCGCGGGATGGTTTGAAAAGGCTTTCAAGGGGCTGATCAAAACCTTCGAGCGCGGCTCGGGCACTTGAAGAGCCGCCCTGAACTCAGAGGCTGGCACAAACCAGTCGAAGATATTCTGACCACCGGCCGCTTCTTCGTGGAGCGCATGCTGCCGGAAACCGCGGCGCAGCTCGCGCGCATCACCTCGGGCGCGGCGAGCACGATGGGATTGCCGGCGGAGCAGTTCTAGCGAGCCTTATGCGGCAGCCGGCGCCAATGTGTTAGCGCGGCTCATCGGGCGATGAGACGATGTCGCGCTTCATTCAGCCGCTGGCGAACGTCCTCAATGGCCTTGCGAAACGCGCCTCGGTCCACCGCGATCACGGCGCCACACCCGCCGCAGGCGAGCTCCCAATGATCGCAAAGCCAGTCGATGGGTTGCTTGGTCTTGTGCGCACACTGAGGGCAAGAAATCTCCACATGCGTATCGTCAACTGGATTTCCGGCCACCACTCACTCCCCTCACATCCGGCGCAAGTCAGCGGACAAATGTTGCGGAAGTGCGGCTCCTCTCATTGACGGCAGCGGGCAGCGAAGTCGGCGAACGGTCGGTATCAAGGTGCGCTGTGTCGTAAGACGACGGGCCACACTGCGCTCGTCAGAGCAGCGCCCGGTAACCTGATACATTTGTCTCCAAGTATTTTGCGTATTTTGCCCGCTGCCGCATCATCGAACGATTGTTGCCGCAATCCCGGAATTTCCTTCCGTCATCACGAGACGCGGTCAACGCGTTGGAGCATTTTCCGGCGAAGGCGCTCAGCACTTGATCCGGGGTGCAACGGCTCGCCGCAGAAAATGCGACCGAACAGGGAAGCTGGCGTCGTTACCGATCCGCAGGAACGGGAGCGGCTCCGGTCAGGGCAGGGGGCGGTCGTGCTTCGCGCCGGAATGTGCTCGATTTTTGCCGGGATCGCGGCGGTGACCGCGGTGCTTGCCGTCAAGTCGGTCGGGACGTACGCGCCTCGGCCGGTCCGTGATGGATTGCAGGCCGAGCGCCTGGGCGTTTCGGTCATCCAGAAGTGGCAGCTGAACAGCCCGGCTTACCTCGTTCCTGTGTCGTTGCAGAACCTGGACGACGCCGGGGTGCGCATGGGCGGCTTGGAAAGAGCGACAGTCGGCGCGGCTATGCCCGCCGAGGAGCCCGCGGTCTTCGAGGAGCGCTATTCCTTCAGGGAGCGCTTCGCATCATTCGACGAGCGTTTCGTCGGTGTGGCGAGATTGATCCGGCGCGTCGCTGTCAACGTCGTCAAGACCGAGCCGGTTCTGCCGCAATACGCGACCGCCGTGGAAACGGAGTTGCCTGACCAAATTGTCAAAAGTGTTTTGCCCGTGGCTGCGCCTTCTCCGGTTGCCGCGCCGTCGAACGCAAATGCATCTGTCAGCAGCGGCGTTCGCGCGCCCAGGGTTCGGCAGGCGTCGTTGTCGTCGCCGGATGGTCAGAGCAAGACGGCGATCTACGACATCAGCGCGCAGGTGGTGTACCTGCCGAATGGACGCCGGCTCGAAGCGCATTCCGGTTTCGGCGGTTACATGGACGATCCCCGCTACGTGCACATCAGGCGCAAAGGCGCAACGCCGCCCAACACATACCGGCTGGTTGAGCGTGAGCGCCTCTTCCACGGGGTACGTGCCATTCGGCTGATCCCGGTCGCCGGCAGCAACATGTTCGGCCGCGATGGCATGCTGGCGCATCATTATCTGCTGGGCCCCAACGGCCAATCGAACGGGTGCGTGTCACTCGCCGATTATCCCGCGTTCCTCAACGCGTTCTTGAGCGGCGAAATCGACCGTCTGGTCGTGGTCGAGCGTCTCGATAACCCGCCGCCCGGTCAGATGATCGCCGCGGGATGGATTGAAAAGGCCTTCAAGGGACTGATCAAAAACTTCGAGCGCGGCTCGGGCACCTGAGGACCGACGTCTCCCGCGCAGGCAACCTACTCGATCACCTCATCGGCGCGGGCGCGAAGCGCCGGCGCAACGGTCAGGCCGAGCGCCTTTGCGGTCTTGAGGTTGATCACCAGCTCGAACTTGGTCGGTGCCTGGACCGGCAAATCGGCGGGCTTCTCGCCCTTGAGAATACGGTTGACGTAGCCCGCCGCGCGGCGCTGCAGGTCAGCGAGGTCCACCGAATATGAGACGAGCCCGCCGGCCGCGGCGAAGTCGCGGTAGGGATAGATCGCGGCAACGCGATAGCGCGCCACAAGCGACGTAATGACGGGCGCCCGTGTCAGGTTGAAATATTGGTCGGGGGTTACGACGAGGCCCATCTGCGGATCATGTCCGATCGTATCGAGCGCTTTCTCGAACTCGACGAGGTTGCGGACCTCGATGGCCTCGGCCGCAATCCCGAGTGCCGCTCCGGCGGCTTCAATCTGCGGCCAGCGGTATTTGAACTGCGAGCCGGGCCCCGGGTTGAACAGGACTGCGGCGCGCGTCAGGCGTGGGGCAAGCTCCTTGAGGACCTCCAGCCATTTCCGGCCGAGCGACGGGTCGATATTGGTGAAGCCCGTGGCATTGCCGCCCGGGCGCGACAGGTCCTGAACGAAACCGAGTGCGACCGGATCGTTGACCACGGTGAAGACCAGCGGAATCGTGCTGGTTTTACGCAACACCTCCGCGGTGGCGAGGCCCGTCGCAACCTGGATCACATCGGGCTGCATCGCGACCAGCTCCTGCGCGAACGCTCGCATTTGCTCGATGTTCGGTGCCCAGCGAAGCTCGATGTTCGCATTGGTGCCGTTTCGCCATCCCAGGTCTCGCAGCGCCTGGATGAACGTCTTGATCCAGCGTTGACCTTCCGGATCGCGTGCCGGCAATCCCATCAGCACCGCGATCCGCGGCATCTTGGCGGCCGGCTGCGCGCCGGCTGCCGGCGGCCAGGCCGCCGCGCCGCCAACGCCTGCCAGAAAATCGCGCCGCCGCATTCCCGTTTCCCAAATTCCACCTGCGCGTTTACGCGCGTCTTCGAGCGTCAACGCCGGCTATCGTATCGGCTCGAACCGTCGTCCCGATAGGGGCTTGTGCAGGCTGGGCAAATCGGCCGCGCACGCACCAATTTGCGGGCGCCGGATGCGGACTGGCGCGCTGCGGGGTCAGTTCACCGGCCCCGTGCCGCCGATCTCCTCGGCGAGCGGATCCTTCGGCTTCACGCCCTGGGCGCGGTTGATGAACACCGTGAGCACCCAGAGCACCACGCCGATGCCGATCAGGATGCCGGCGATCTTGTATTGCACCGGATCGCGGCCGGTCCACGGCCCGGCCAGGAACGCGCAGCAGATCGCGCCGGCGACGGCGAGCCAGGTCGGCGTGCGGAAATGCGCGTGCCTGACCGTGTCCTTGCGCAGCACCAGCACCGCGATGTTGACCACCGTGAACACGCAGAGCAGCAGCAGCGCGGTGGTGCCGCCGAGCGCCGGCACCTCGCCGACGAAGGTGATCAGCGCGAAGGCGAGCAGCGTGGTGAAGCCGATCGCGACATAGGGCGTGCGCCGGGCGGCGTGCACCTTGCCGAGCACCGGCGGCAGCACGTGCTCGCGGCTCATGCCGTACACCAGCCGGCTCGCCATCAGCATGTTGATCAGCGCGGTGTTGGCGACCGCGAACATGGTGATGAGGCCGAAGATGCCGATCGGGAAGTTCGGCGCGCCGGCCTGCACCACCTTGAGCAGCGGCGTCTCGCCCTGGCCGAGCTCCTCGGCCGGGACCAGCGTGATCGCCGAGATCGACACCAGCACATAGATCAATCCTGTGATGAACAGCCCGGCCAAAAGGATCTTCGGAAAGGTTCGCGTCGGGTCCTTGGTCTCCTCGGCCATGTTGACCGAATCCTCGAAGCCGACCATGGCGAAGAAGGCGAGCGTGGTCGCCGCGATCATCGGCCAGAAGAAGGCGCCGTCGCCGCCGGTCTTGAACTGCGTGACGCGCGACACGTCGCCCTGGCCCGCGCCGATCGCCCACAGGCCGATGAAGATGACGATCAGCAGCCCGGTCAGCTCGACCAGCGTCAGGACGACGTTGGCCTTCACGCTCTCGCCGGCGCCGCGGAAGTTGACGATCGCGACCAGCGCCATGAAGCCGAGCCCGATGATGGTGATGCCGATGCCGCCGGCGAGGTTGAAGCCGAACACATGCGCCGTGTTGGCGGCGAACGCGCGCGACGCGGTCGAGGCCGAGGTGATGCCCGAGCACATCACCGCGAAGGCGACGATGAAGGTGACGAAATGGATGCCGAA
>JAIESC010000221.1 GCA_019746355.1 Xanthobacteraceae bacterium
GTGATCGGCGAAGCTGTCGACCTCATCGTCTCGATCGAGAAGACCGCGCGCGGCCGCGTCGTGCGCGACATTCTTCATGTCGAGGGCTTCGCGCGCGGCGAATATCGAATCCAATCCTGCCGAGAGGAGGAGCAACGTGTCGCTTGAACGTCGCCTTGGGCTTGGTCTCGTCGCATGCGCCGCGTTGGTCATTGCTGCGCAACCCGCATTGGCGGGCGGGGGAGGGGGCCTGCCTTGGGAGGGGCCGCTCCAGCAGATCCAGCAATCGATCACCGGGCCGGTCGCAGGCTTCATTGCGTTGGCGGCCGTCGCGGTCGCCGGCGGCATGCTGATCTTCGGCGGCGAGCTGAACGATTTCGCGCGGCGGCTCATGTACGTCGTGCTGGTCGCCGGCATCCTGCTCGGCGCAACGCAGATTGTCGGCTTGTTCGGCGCATCCGGCGCATCGATCGGCACCGTCGAGGCCAGCGAGCTGGAGGAGCTGCCGCATGGCTGAGGTGTTCTCCAATCTTCATCACTCAAGAATCCATCGCGCGCTGTCACGTCCAAGTCTCTTGCTCGGCGCCGACCGCGAACTGGTGCTGATGACTGGGCTTGCCGCCGTCATTCTGATTTTCGTGGTGCTGACCTGGTTCTCGGTCCTGCTGGGACTCCTCGTGTGGAGCGGCATCTTCGGCATCTTACGCATGATGGCGAAGGCCGACCCGATGATGCGGCACGTCTATCTGCGGCACATCCGCTACCAGCCGCACTATCGGCCGACGTCAACGCCCTGGCGCAAGTATTGAGGTCGGCGATGGTGGCGTTGCGCGACTTTCGACATACCGGCCCGTCCTTCGCGGACCTGCTGCCATATGCCGGCTTGGTCGCGCCAGGTGTCGTCCTGCTCAAGGACGGCTCGCTTATGGCGGGCTGGTACTTCGCGGGACCCGACAGCGAAAGCTCGACCGATGTGGAGCGCAACGAGGTCTCGCGGCTGATCAACGCGGTGCTCGCGCGTCTCGGCTCGGGATGGATGATTCAGGTCGAAGCCGTGCGCGTGCCGGCGCAGGCCTATCCCGCGCGCGAGGATTGCCACTTTCCCGATCCGGTGACGCGGGCGATCGACAATGAGCGCCGCCGGCGCTTCGAAGCCAACGCCGGGCACTTCGAAAGCGAGCATGCGCTGATCCTGACCTATCGGCCGTCCGAACGGCGCAAGTCGGGCTTGTCGCGCTATGTCTATTCCGATGACGAAAGCCGCTCGACGTCCTTCGCCGACAAGACGCTCGAGACCTTCCTGACGTCGATCCGCGAGGTCGAGCAGTATCTCGGCAACGTGCTGTCGATCCGGCGCATGCAGACGCAGGAGGTCGAGGACGAGGGCAGCGTGCGCCGCGCGCGCTATGACGAGCTGTTTCAGTTTGTGCGCTTCTGCATTACCGGCGAGAACCATCCGATCCGGCTTCCCGAGATTCCGATGTATCTCGATTTCGTGGTGACGGCCGAATTCCACCACGGCCTGTCGCCGATGGTCGACGATCGCTATCTCGCCGTCATCGGCATCGATGGGTTTCCGGCGGAGAGCTGGCCGGGCATCCTCAACGCGCTCGACCTCATGCCGCTGACCTACCGCTGGTCAAGCCGCTTCATGTTTCTGGACGATCAGGAGGCACGCACGCGGCTCGAGCGCACGCGCAAGAAGTGGCAGCAAAAGGTGCGGCCATTCTTCGATCAGCTCTTTCAGACGCAAAGCCGCTCGATCGATCAGGACGCCGTCTTGATGGTCGCTGAAACCGAGGACGCGATCGGCCAGGCATCGTCCGGCCTTGTGGCTTATGGATATTACACGCCGGTCGTCGTCATCTTCGACAGCGAGGCGCGGCGCCTGCGCGAGAAGGCCGAGGCGGTGCGGCGCCTCATCCAGGCGGAGGGCTTCGGCGCGCGTATCGAGACCTTGAACGCGACCGAAGCCTTCCTCGGCTCGCTGCCGGGCAATTGGTACGCCAACATCCGCGAGCCGCTGATCAGCACGCGCAACCTCGCGGACTTGATCCCGCTCAACGCGGTCTGGTCCGGCAGCCCAACCGCGCCCTGTCCATTCTATCCGCCGGGCGCACCGCCGCTGATGCAGGTCGCCTCCGGCTCGACCCCTTTCCGGCTGAACCTCCATGTTGATGACGTCGGCCATACCTTGGTGTTCGGTCCGACAGGGTCGGGAAAATCGACGCTCCTCGCGCTGATCGCCGCGCAGTTTCGGCGTTATGCCGGCGCACAGCTCTTCTGCTTCGACAAGGGCCGGTCGATGTTTCCGCTGACGGTCGCGGCCGGCGGCGATCACTACGATGTCGGGGCAGGGGAGGGGCTATCGTTTTGTCCCCTCGCCGAGCTCGAGGACGATACGGATCGCGCTTGGGCGTCAGAGTGGATCGAAACGCTGGTGGCGCTGCAAGGTGTGAAGGTCACGCCGGATCATCGCAATGCAATTTCACGGCAGATCGCATTGATGGCGAATGCGCGCGGCCGCTCGCTATCGGATTTCGTATCGGGCGTTCAGCTTCGCGAGATCAAGGACGCGCTGCATTCCTACACGGTCGATGGACCGATGGGTCATCTGCTCGACGCCGAGCAGGACGGCCTGTTGATGTCGGAGTTTCAGACTTTCGAGATCGAGCAGCTCATGAACATGGGCGAGCGCAATCTCGTGCCGGTCCTGCTTTATCTCTTCCGCCGCATCGAGAAGCGCCTGACCGGCGCGCCGAGCCTCATCATCCTTGATGAGGCATGGCTGATGCTCGGGCACCCGACATTCCGCGACAAGATTCGCGAATGGCTCAAGGTGCTGAGAAAGGCGAATTGCGCGGTCGTCCTTGCCACGCAGTCGATCTCCGACGCTGAGCGCTCGGGCATCATCGACGTCCTCAAGGAGTCCTGCCCGACGAAGATCTGCTTGCCGAACGGCGGGGCGCGCGAGACTCGCACGCGCGAGTTCTACGAACGCATCGGCTTCAACGAACGGCAGGTGGAAATCGTCGCGACCGCGATCCCCAAGCGCGAATACTACGTCGTCTCGCCAGTCGGCCGCCGTCTCTTCGACATGGCCCTCGGGGCGATCACGCTCGCCTTCGTGGGGGCGACCGGAAAAGACGATCTCGCACGGATCGGTGAACTTCGTCAGGCGCACGGGCCCGACTGGCCGGCGCGCTGGCTGCAAGCAAGGGGAGTGGTCGATGCCGACACGCACTTGTCAGCGTAACCCCACAATCATCGCGGTATTGTCTTGCGTCATCGCGGCGACGCCCGCTGCGGCCGGTGGCGGCGGCGCGATCGGAGGCGGCGCGACCGAATGGACGCAGCTCCTCAACAATTCCGAGTTGATCGCGGTGGTCGGCAAATCGACCGAGCAGATCAACAATCAGATCACGCAAATCACGCAGCTTGCGCAACAGATTCAGAACCAGCTCAAGATCTACGAGAATATGCTGCAGAACACTGCGCAGCTTCCGCAGCATATTTGGGGGCAGGTCGAGCAAGACCTGAACCAGTTGCGCAACCTCGTTGGCCAGGGGCAGGGCATCGCCTTCTCGATGGGCAATGCCGACGACGTCCTGAAGCAGCGATTCAAAAGCTACGCCGATTTCAAGACCAACCTGCCGACGGGTTCGACCTTCTCGTCGACCTGGCAGGGCTGGTCGACAACAAACCGCGACACCATCGGCGCAAGCCTGAAGGCGGCAGGCCTGACGTCCGATCAGTTCACTTCGGAGGAAGCGACGATGGGCCAGCTTCGCGGCCTGTCGCAGAGCGCCGATGGCCAGATGAAGGCGCTGCAGGTCGGGCATCAGATCTCCGCCCAGCAAGTCGCCCAGATGCAGAAGCTGCGCGGTCTGTTCTCGCAACAGGTGACGATGATGGGGACCTGGTTTCAATCGCAGCAGGCCAAGGACGATCTCGCGCAGGCCCGGCGCGACCAGTTCTTCACCTCGACCGCGCCGTCGACCTCCGGCGGCCAGACGATGGAGCCGCGCTGGTGAGACCGCTTCATATCGTTCTCATTGTCGCGATCATCGTGCTCGCCGGCGGCGGCGTCTGGTTCGGCCTCGGTCCATCGTCGAGCCCGAAGCCGTCCCGGTTCTTTGAGACCAAGCCGGACTACGACACGAGCGGCGGACAGCCGATGCGTCCACGCTGGAAGGAGTAGGGCCCGATCATGCCGACACCGAATCGCCTTCTGCTGACGATCGCCGCACTGCTTCTGGTCGCGTCGCCGGCGCTGGCGCAAGACGGCAGCCTGCTGACGAATCTGGAAAACGAGGTGGTCACGGCCGCGAAGGGATGGGAAACCACAATCCTGCAGGCGGCGCGTTCGCTGTTCTGGATTCTTGCCGGCATCGAGATCGGCATCGCGGCAGTTTGGCTTGGGCTGCAGGCAGCCTCGCTCGATACTTGGTTTAGCGAGCTCGTGCGACGCATTCTGTTCATCGGCCTGTTCGCTTTCATCCTCGAGCAGGGACCGGCGTTCGCCAAGGCCGTGGTCGACAGCCTGTTTCAGATCGGCGCCGGCGGCGGCGGCGCATCGCCCGCCAACGTGTTCAATGCCGGCCTGAAGGTCGCCTCCGCGCTGTCGTCGAAGGCACAGTTCGGATTGTTTCAGGACAATGCGCTGGCGATCGCGGCGGTGTTCGCGATGATTGTCGTCGTCGTCGCCTTCGCGCTGGTGGCGGCGATCTTCGTGGCGGTGATGGTGGAGATGTATGTCGGCCTGCTTGCCGGCATGATCATGCTCGGACTTGGCGGATCGTCGTTCACCAAGGATTTTGCGGTCCGCTATCTCATCTATGCCTTCTCGGTCGGCATGAAGCTGATGGCGCTGGTGATGATCGCGCGCATCGGTTCGGAGGTTCTGGTCAACCTAGCGAACTCGCCGTCAACCGGCGACCAGTTCCTGTCGACGCTCGCGATCGCCGGCATCTCCGTGGTGGTGTTCATGATCGCCATGTACGTGCCGAACATCATTCAAGGCGTGGTGCAGGGCGCCTCAGTCTCGAGTGGCATGGAGGCGATACGGGCCGGCAGCCAGGCCGCCGCATTTGCTGCAGGGGCGGGCTCGATGGCGGCCGGCGCCGCATCGCTTGGCGCAGGCGCGGCCCGGATGGGAGCGGCGAGCTATTCCGGCGCGCGTACAGGCGGCGCCTCGTTCGGGGCGGCCGCGCTCAGGGGCATGAGCGACGCGATCGGCGCAGCCGGCGGCGCGCTGTCGTCCGCGGCGCGCGACAAAGCAATCGGCGTTCCGGGGACGTGGGGTGCGTCGACGCTGGGGCTTGCCAACGCGAAGCTCGATGAACGCAGAAACAGGTCGCAATCGGGTCAACGCAACAACAATGCCGACGAACGCCAGTAGGGGCGGCGAGGGTGGGGGATGGCGAGGCAGACGACACCGGAGAATCCATATCTCGCGGCACGGCAGGAATGGAATGAGCGCTACGGCTCCTATGTGAAGGCCGCGGCCGCTTGGCGCATCGTCGGCATCACCGGGATGGCGTTGGCGGTGATCGCGACGTCTTACGCGCTCTATCAGAGCACGCAGGTCAAGCTCGTCCCCTACATCATAGAAGTGGACAAGCTCGGCAGCGCTGTCACCGCGGGCTTTCCGCAGCAGATCGAATATGCCGACGCGCGCGTCGTGCGGGCGACGCTGGCGGGCTTCGTCAGCAATTTCCGATCCGTCTCACCCGACACCGCGGTCCAGAAGCAATATATCGACCGGACTTATGCGCTGCTGCGCACCGCAGATCCTGCGACCGAGAAGGTCAACGCCTGGTTTCGTGCGAACTCGCCCTTCAACAAGGCGCGGACGGCGACCGTCTCCATCGAGGTCAGCAACGTCGTCGCGCTCTCAAACCAGAGCTACCAGATCGACTGGGCCGAGATTGAGCGCGATCGTCGCGGCAAGGAGCTCTCGACGCGCCGCTTTCGCGGTGTCGCGACCGTGGTGCTGACGCCGCCCCAGGACGAGCAGACCATCCGTCTCAATCCCATTGGTCTTTACCTGCGCGACTTCGACTGGACGGCGCAATTGTGAAAAGGCTGCGGAGTAAACAGTCATGACATCGAGCCGATCCGGACTCACGATCTTCACCATCGCCTTTGCGGCGGCACTTGCGACCGTCCTGGTCGATCACGCCGCCGCGCAGCGCCTGAACCGGAACGAAGCGAAGGGTACGCATCTGTCGGGACGTTGGCGTGCCGCACCGGGTCTGGTGACGCACGGGCCGGACGGCAAAGTCATCTTCCTTTATGGCGAGATCCAGCCATCGATCGTGTGCTCGCCCTTGCAGGTCTGCGATATCGAGCTTCAGCCGGGCGAAGTCGTGCGCGACGTCCTCGTCGGCGACACGGTGCGCTGGAAGGTCGAGCCGGCGACGTCGGGCGCGCCGGGTGGGCAGGCGATTCATCTGATCGTCAAGCCGTCAGAACCCGGCCTCGTGACCTCGATGGTCGTCACCACGTCGCGGCGCACCTATCACCTCCAGCTCAAATCGCACGCGACGCAATATATGGCGCGTGTCGCTTTCGAATATCCTGAGGGGGTTGGTGCGCGGATGGCGGACATCAATGCGCGCCTCGAGGCGAGCACCATCCCCGGCGCCGAGGTCCCGGCCGAGCAACTCAACTTCGCCTACTACGTCAGCGGCAATGCGAGTTGGCGGCCGACGCGTGTCTATTCGGACGGGCAGAAGACCTACATCCAGTTTCCGTCATCGCTTGCCGGCGCGGACGCGCCCGTGCTCTTCGCGATCTCGGGCGGCGAGAACCGCATCGTCAACTATCGCATGAAAGGCTCGATGATGATCGTCGACTTTCATATCGACGAAGCGGTGCTCGTCTCCGGCGTCGGTTGGTGGACGCAAGAAAAGATCACGATCCGGCGGGGAGGATGAGCAATGATGACACGCCGCATCGTCCCCATCGGTCTGCTTGCGTTGCTGCTCGGAGGGTGCAGCACGATCGGCAGGCCAGGGCTTGTTGCGAGTTCGTCGCGCGTCGAGCTGTCGCCTGCGGCGGCGAGTGCGATCGCCGGCGATATGGTCAGCCGCCTCGCCGAGCATGTTGGCCCGGCGAGCGGCACGATCGTCCTAAAATCCGATGGCTCGCCCTTCGGCCAGGCGCTCGAGGCGGCGTTGCGTGGCTGGGGTTATGCGGTCGCAACCGACCAGCGAACCGACCAGAAGGCGATCGCGCTCGCCTATGTGGTCGACAATCTCGATGGCACGATCCTCGCGCGATTGTCGACGCAGCAACTCGATCTCGGCCGCGCCTATACGGTGACAGCCTCCGGCGCGAAGCCGACGAGTCCTGTCTCGGTGATGCAACGCGGATAGGGGAGGGCGGTGATGGCGCAGTCGCTTGATTTGAATGCCGGCGGACCCGCGCCGAAGATCCGTCGTCTTAACCGCCTGCCGGTCATCGCTGCGATCGTGTTTGTCGTGTTGTTCTTTGGCGTGATCCTCTATGGGCTCGCGACGCGCGGATTGTATTTCCGCGGTGATCGCGGCCCCGATGGCCCGGCATCGAGTCCCGCCTCGACCTACGCCGATGCGATGAAGCGCAACGTGCCCGACGGCATCATCGAGGATCCGACGCCGGCGCAGGTGTTTCAACCCGCGCCTCCGCCGGCGCCCGAGCGACCCGCGGCCAATCCCTTCACCCCCGCACCGCAGCCGGCGCGCGAAGGGCCGGCGGTCGAATCCGAGGAGGCCTGGCGCGCCCGCATCGAGCGCGAGCAGCGTGAGCAGTATCTGCGCGAGCAACACCGACAGCGCATGGCGCGCATTCAGGCGCACAGTACCGCTTATGATTCACCGCTTGGCGTGAACCTCGCCAAGTTGCAGACCGCGACGCCCGCCGGGGCACAACAACAGCAACAACGGCCGGGAGCCGCGAGCCCGCTTGGCAATGGGGGCGCGGCCGATCTTTACGCGGCCGCGCTCCGCGCCGGTTTGACCGGGCAGCCCATCGACCCGAACGGGCAGACACCGAAAGAGAGCTTCTTCAACAGCGACCTCACCAAGCTCGGCTATCTGCCCAACTCCGTGGTGCCGCAACGATCGCCG
>JAIESC010000071.1 GCA_019746355.1 Xanthobacteraceae bacterium
CGCCACTCGGTCACGCTCGGATAGTGGAAGCGATGCAGCTCGTAGCCGGTGAGATCGGTGATCCAGGACACGTCGAAATTGCTGCTCTCCGGCACCGCGACCGCGCGCAACGCATCGACCACGCCAAGCCGGCGGAACAGCTCCATGCTGCGCGCATTGGTGATGTCCATCTTGGGGTGGCGCGTGGTGGTCGGGTTGCGCTCGACCAGCATGCAGGCGATGCCGCGTCGCGACAGCTCGCACGCCAGCGTCATGCCGACGGGACCGCCGCCGGCGATCAGAACCGGGACATGCTTCATTCGCGAGACGAG
The DNA here is from genome assembly GCA_019746355.1 of Xanthobacteraceae bacterium. Next base: position 312 of record JAIESC010000071.1, read on the forward strand.
ATGGCGAGGGCGTTCATTCGTGCTTGATCGAGGCGTCGCTGCCGGGCCGATGCTTTGGCCGACGGGGAAGGCTACTCAGGCACCCGGATGGTGTCCATTGCCAGCCAGAGCATACGTCCGATGCTCAGGCCGCCTTCGGCTTGTTGACCTGGCCCTGGGCAAAGCCCGCCGCCCCGGCATAGCCGCGCACAATGGCCTTGCGCTCCTCGAACGACAGCACCGCGTTCACGTCGGTGAAGCCGTCCGGCGCGCGGGCCTCGACCGCATCGATCACGCCCTCGGGACCGCCGCCGCGGTTCATGCGGACGATCTGCGCGGTTGAAGGCTGCCGCTCCTGCTCGTACTGCCAGAGCGCGTGGATCGCGCTGTCGGAGCTGACCAGGCGGTCGGCGAGGCAGCGCGCGTCGAGGATCGCCTGCGAGGCACCGTTCGAGCCGACCGGATACATCGGATGGGCGGCGTCGCCGAGCAGCGTGACGCGGCCGTGCGACCAGCGCGGCAGCGGATCGCGGTCGCACATCGGATATTCCCAGAACTCCGGCGTCGCCTCGATCAGCGCCTTGGCGTCGACGTAAGGGATCTGGAAGCGCTGCACGTGCGGCATCAGCTCCTCGAAGCGGCCGGGCCGCGACCAGTCCTCCTTGTTCGGCGGCGCGCCACCCTCGCCCACCTTCACCAGCACCGCCCAGTTGGTCAGCGGCCGGTCCTCGCGGGCGCCTTCGCCGATCGGATAGACCACGAGCTTGGCGGCCATGCCGCCGGCGATCACCATCGAGCGGCCGGTGAGGAACTTCGGCCAGTCGAGCGCGCCGCGCCACAGCATCGAGCCGTTCCAGCGCGCCGGCCCTTCGTTCGGATAGAGCGCGGACCGGACGTAGGAGTGGATGCCGTCGGCGCCGACCAGCGCGTCGCCTTTTACGGTGCGGCGGTGCGAGCCGTTGCGATCGAAGAACCAGGCGGTGACACCGCCTTCGTCCTGCTTGAAACCGCCGAGCCGGCAGCCGATGTGGATTCGGCTCTCGCCGAGCCGCGAACGCACCGCCTGATGGATCACGCCCTGCAGGCGGCCGCGATGGATCGAGAATTGCGGCACGTCGTAGCCGGCATCGAGGCCGCGCGGCTCGCGCCAGACCTCCTGGCCGAAACGGTTGGTGTAGATCAATTCGAAGGTGCGGATCGCGACCGCGTCGAGCCGCTCCATCAGCCCAAGCTGCTGCAGCTCCCTGATCGCATGCGGCAGCGTGTTGATGCCGACGCCGAGCTCGCGGATGCCTTCCGACTGCTCGAACAGCTCGCAGTCGATGCCGCGCGCATGCAGCATCAAAGCCGTGGTGAGACCGCCAATTCCGCCGCCGACGATGATGACCTTCACGGACAACCCTCAACGCACGCACTCAAACGCGCGACCAGCAAATGTGGGCACCGGTCTTGCGTCCGGTCGCGCGCCAAAAGCAAAACCGTGCTTATAATCCTCCCCGATAGGGCGGAACTGCAACAACTTCCGGGCCGCAAGGTTGATGGCGGCTATCCGGTCCAAGGAGCATGAAATGGCGCGAAAAGTGATGATTTCCTGTGCGGTAACCGGGTCGGCGGACACCCCCGGCCGCAATCCGGCGGTTCCGGTGACGCCCGAGCAGATCGCCAATTCCTGCCTCGACGCCGCCAAGGCGGGTGCGGCGATCGTGCACATCCACGTGCGCGACCCCAAGACCACCAAGCCCAGCATGGACAAGGCGCTCTACCGCGAGACGGTGGAGCGCATCCGTGAGAAGAATTCCGACGTCCTGATCAACCTGACGACCGGCCCGGGTGCGCGGTTCTTCCACGACGAGAAGGACCCCTCGAAGCCCAGCGCCGACTCCGTGCTGAAGGGACCGGCCGAGCGCGTCCAGCATGTGATGGAATTGCGGCCTGAAATCTGCTCGCTCGACATGGGCAGCCTCAACATGGGCGACCGAGTGTTCGTCAACACGCCGACGCACCTGAAGGCGATGGCGCTCGCGATCAGGGACGCAGGCGTCACACCGGAGCTCGAGGTGTTCGAGACCGGCCACCTGCTGCTCGCCAAGAAATTCCTCGAGGACGGCCTGGTGAAGGGCCCTGGCCTGTTCCAGATCTGTCTCGGCATTTCCTGGGGCCAGCCGGCGACCCCGGAAGCGATGACCTACATGCGCAATCTTCTGCCGAAGGACTGCACCTGGTTCGCCTTCGGCATCTCGCTCTGGCAGTTCCCGATGGTGGCGCAGGCGGTGCTGCTCGGCGGCCATCCGCGTGTCGGAATGGAGGACAACATCTATCTCGAAAAGGGCAAGCTCGCGCCGAGCAACGCGGCGCTGGTCGAGAAGGCCGGCAAGATCATCCAGATCCTGGGCGACGAGATCGCGACGCCGGCCGACGCGCGGAAAATTCTCGGCATCGGCGCGAACCACTGACGCCGCGCTCCAGTAGGCAAAAGGCCCGGCTCGCGCCGGGCCTTTCGTATTCTGCAACGCCCGCTTACTTGGCCTACTTGGCCTACTTGGCGTACTTGCCGCCGGTCTGCTTGGTGTGAACGCCCTCGCCGCCGCTTTCCTTGTGCTTGAGGCGGGTGATGCGCGCCCAGGTGCGCTTCTGGTCATCCTTCACCGTGATGTGAAGCGTGCCGAGCCCTTCGGTCGTGAGCTCGATCTTGTCGCCGTCCATGAACGGGTTCAGCCCGCGATGGTTGGTGCCGGTGGCGATGATGTCGCCCGGCAGCAGCGTGTGGATCGAAGTCACCCACTCGATGCAGCGCGGGATCTTGTGCGCCATGTCGTCGGAGTTGAACTTCTGCATCACCGTGCCGTTGTTGGTCAGCACGATCGGCAGCTTGTGCGGGTCCTTGATCTCGTCGGCGGTGACGATGTACGGGCCGATCGGCGCAAACGTGTCGCGCGACTTCATCTGGTAGAACACGTTGGTCGGCGGCACCACGCCGCGCGCCGAGCCGTCGATGAAGTTGGTGTAGCCGAACACGTAGTTCATCGCGTCGGCCTGCTTCACGTTCGACGCCTTCTTGCCGATGACCACGGCGAACTCGGCCTCACCCTCGAAGATCGTCGCCGGCATGTCCGGCAGCACCATGGTGTCGCCATCGCCGATGATCGAGCTCGGCGACTTCATGAAGGCGTTGATCGGCGCGGGCTCGGGAAGCGTGCCGTCCTCCATGTAGTTGACCGCCATGCAGATGATGTTTTCCGGCTTGGGCAGCGGCGCGCGGAACTTGACCTGGGACACCGGCTTGCCCTGGCCCTTGGCGGCGGCATCGGCGAGCTTGCCCTTCAACTGGTCGAACTTCTCGATCACGCCGCGCATCACGTCTTGCGGGCCCATCCGCGGGATGTCCTTCACCACATCGGACACATCGACGACCTTGTCGCCCGTGACCACGCCAAGTTTGAAGTCGTCGAAAAACGCGAGTTTCATGTTCGCTCCCTAAAACCACTCAGAGTGTTGGAATTCGATGCTGGAACAGCCGGCCGGATCGTGGCGCCGCCGGTGCGGCATTGCAAGCCGAGGCGGCTGCCGCGGCACGGGTGCTATGCGAAAGGAAGGAAGTGGTCCTCCTTCGCCGAAGCTTCGGAGGATGCAAATCCTGCGAAGCGCATAGCGCGAAGCAGGATGGCGGGAGCGACGGGACTCGAACCCGCGGCCTCTGCCGTGACAGGGCAGCGCTCTAACCAACTGAGCTACGCCCCCGCGGGCGTGACAGGGACTTAAAGGCCGCTCCCCGGCAAGTCAAGGAAGCTGTTTCGCTCAGCGCCGCGTCCAAACTTCGCCGCCGACCTCCCGGCCGCCGGTATAGGTCCAGACACCTTCCCAATTGCTGCCGTTTGCGCCGTAGATCGCGAGGCCGGTCTGGTTGCCGGAGCGGTAGCTCACGGCGATGCCCTTCTCGCTGCCGATGCCGGTGCCGACATAGGTCTGGCTGCCGACATCCCAGGTGACCCGGAACGTGTCGCCGGTGCGTTCCACGGTGACCGTGCCGCTGTAGCGGCCCCGCCCGCCCGGATTGCTGCCGGCCACGCTATAGGTGCCGACCGGATCGCCGGCGAAGGCAGGCGAATGATCCAGGAACACAACGACGGCCAAAACCGCGGCGAAGAGCAGCTTGCTCAACATGACGTTCTCCCCCCGGAAAATTTCTAAACAAAGTGGTGGGCGGTGACGGGATCGAACCGCCGACATCCTGCGTGTAAAGCAGGCGCTCTACCAGCTGAGCTAACCGCCCACTTGGATCCAGCTGGCGGGCTTCTTATCGCCCCGCCGACTGCTCGCTGCAAGCGGGCTGGATGGCTCGTATCAAATAGACGAACGCCCCCGCGGCGAGCGCGAGGGCGTCCATCACGAGACCGATTGGGCCGTGCTACCTGTTGACGGCGTCCTTCAGGCCTTTGCCGGCCGAGAAACGCGGCCGCTTGGCCGCCTTGATCTTCACCGGGGCGCCCGTGCGCGGATCACGTCCCTCGCGCGCCGCCCGCTTCACCACCCGGAAATTACCGAACCCCATGATCTTGACTTCGCCGCCCTTCTTCAGCGCCGCCGTAATCGCATCGAAGGTCGCGTCGACAGCGGAAGCAGCCGCGGTTTTCGTCATTTGCGCCTTGTCGGCCACCGCAGCGATGAGCTCGTTCTTGGTCATCTGACCGATCCTTTCCCTGCATCGAATCAACGGCGCGTTTGCCGTTGTGAGCGCGGAGAGTTTGCCGGAACCACCGCAATTGCAACGATTCGTTTTCGCCAAATGCAGACGGCACCGGACATCGCGGGGACGCGACCGTCGAAAACATCAGATGCCATCGAAGTTTTCCCGCGCTTTGGCGGGTGCAGACGGACGGCATTCCGGTGTGGGACAAGGCTTCGCGGCAGTGCCTTGTCGCCATCGCCATGGCCTGGAATCGCGCACGACTCAGCACCGACTCAGGCCTGGAGATTCGCGTGCGCCGCGCGCCTTGTCCGGCGGCACGCCGGCGGCCATCATCGAAACGGTTCGGTGCGGGAGAGAACGTTGGCACGGCAGCGCGCATTGGTGATCGGCGGCTCGGTCGGCGGGCTGTTTGCGGCGCATCTGCTGCGTGCCGCGGGCTGGGAGGTTGCGGTCTGCGAGCGCGCCGCGGGCCACCTCGGCGATCGCGGGACCGGCATCGGCACGCGGCCGGAGCTGTTCGCCGCCATGCGGCGGGCGGGGATCACGGCGCCCGCCTCGCTCGGCATCGACGTGCTCGGGCGCACCGGGCTTGGGCCGGACGGCAGCGTCGTCCACGAGGTCGCCGTCCCCGCGGTGACCAGCGCCTGGTCGCGCATCTGGCGGCCGCTGCGGCAGGCGCTGCCGGACGCGCTCTACTCCGGCGACAAGACCCTGGCCGGGATCGAGCAGCACACCGACGGCGTGGAGGGCATCTTCGCCGACGGCGCGCGTCTCGATGCGGACCTGCTGGTCGCCGCCGATGGCCTGCACTCGAGCGTGCGGACTGAGCTTTTTCCCGAGCTTGCGCCGCGCTACGCCGGCATCGTCGCCTGGCGCGGCGTGGTCGCGCCGCATCAGCTTGCGCCCGACCTGCACGAGCTGATGTTCAGGCGCATGGTGTTCGGCTTTCCGGACGGCGAGCTGCTGCTGTCGATCCCGATGCCCGTGCCGCAGGGCGAGCCCGGCGAGCGCTGCTGCCATTTCGTCTGGTTCCGTCCGGCCGACGAAGCCGCCCTCACCGCGCTTTGCACCGATGCCAGCGGCCGCAGCCACGGCCGCTCGATCCCGCCGCCGCTAATCCGGCCCGAGCTGATCGCGGGCATCAGGCGCGACGCCGCGGCGCTGCTCGCGCCGCAGCTTGCGGCGCTGGTGAACGGCACCGCGCAGATCATCCTGCAGCCGATCTTCGATCTGGAAGCGCCCCGCGTCGCCGCCGGACGGGTGGCGCTCGTCGGCGACGCCGCCTTCGTCGCCCGCCCGCATGTGGCCTCGGGCGTCATGAAAGCTGCGCTGGACGCCGAAGCGCTGGCGGACGCATTGGCGGCCAGTTCCGGCGGCGTGGACGCGGCGCTGCAACGCTACAACGCCCAGCGCCAGCCCTACGGCGCCTGGCTGGTCGAGCGGGGCCGGCACATCGGCGCGACCATCGCCGACCGCAAGGCGGACCCGACGCAGCGTATCGAAACGGTGATGCGCGAGTACGGTGCGGCGGGCGTGGTCCGCGACCAGCCGATCGCGGCGCGCGTCACGGTTTCGACGTGAGCTCCACCAGCTTGGTGACGGTGTTGATGTTGCGGGCGGTGCCCTCGCTCGCCGCCGGAATCCGGAGCTTCGACCGCCCCATGCCGCTCGGATAGTGGACGTAGATTTCCCGCTCAGCCAGCCGCAATTCCTCGTCGCGCCGGCCCCGCACATGGTCCAGCGCATCGGCGGGTGGCGCCGTGTCCAGGAAAATCACGTGAGTGTATTTCGGCTCGGTGTTGCGAAACGGGCTGGCCTTGAGAACGGCGCGCAATTCGGCAGCCGACCGGAGCACCACGCCGACCGGCTTGCCCAGTTCCTTGCGCAGGGCGGCCTCGAGCGTGGCCTTGATCTTCGCCGGCGCGGCCTTGCTCTCGAAAACCACGTTGCCGCTCGCGATGTAGGTTTCGACATGCTCGAGACCCGCGTCGAGGCAGACCGCCTTCAGTCGCGACATCGGCAGCGCGGTGGTGCCACCGACGTTGACCGCGCGAAGCAGGGCAGCATATCGGGCCATGGCCCGACCCTATCACGCCTTTTGCCCATCTCCTTGCGCAGGACGGCCGCGAACGTGGCGCTTGACGACAAAGGGCGGCGCGTGCGGCGCCGCCCTTTGCAACATTCGTTTCGGTGATCCGCTCAGTGCGCGGTGAGCCCGGAGCCATCCTCCTCGACGACGGCGTCGACCGAAGTCTCCACCGGCTTAGCGGCCTCGTCCCACTGGATCGGCTCGGGCACGCGCACCAGTGCGCGCTTGATGACCTCGTCCATGCGCGAAACCGGGACGATCTCAAGCCCGCGCTTCACATTGTCGGAGATTTCCACCAGGTCCTTGGCGTTCTCCTCCGGGATGAGCACGGTCTTGATGCCGCCGCGGAGCGCGGCGAGCAGCTTCTCCTTCAAGCCACCGATCGGCAGCACGCGGCCGCGCAAGGTGATCTCGCCGGTCATGGCGACATCCTTGCGCACCGGGATGCCGGTCATGGTCGAGATGATCGCCGTGACCATGGCGACGCCCGCCGACGGGCCGTCCTTCGGGGTCGCCCCCTCCGGCACGTGCACGTGGATGTCGCGCTTGTCGAACAGCGGCGGCTCGATGCCGAAGGCGACCGCCCGCGAGCGCACATAGGACGCCGCGGCCGAGATCGACTCCTTCATCACGTCGCGCAGGTTGCCCGTGACGGTCATGCGCCCCTTGCCGGGCATCATGACGCCTTCGATGGTGAGCAGCTCGCCGCCCACATCGGTCCAGGCAAGCCCCGTGACCACGCCGACCAGATCGTCGGCCTCGACCTCGCCGTACCGATACTTCGGCACGCCGAGATAGGCCTCGAGCTTCTTCGGATCGATCGTGACCGACGTCGACTTGTCGATCGTGAGCTCCTTCACCGCCTTGCGGACCAGCGTCGAAAGCTCACGCTCGAGGTTGCGGACGCCGGCTTCCCGCGTGTAGCGGCGGATCAGCATCAGCAGCGCGTCGTCGGTGATCGACCACTCTTCGGTCTTGAGGCCGTGCTTGGCCACCGAGTTCGGGATCAGGTGCTTGCGCGCGATCTCGACCTTCTCTTCCTCGGT
>JAIESC010000176.1 GCA_019746355.1 Xanthobacteraceae bacterium
ACGAACCGCCGTATACGGAACCGTACGTACGGTGGTGTGGGAGGGGGAGGCCGCAAGGCTTTCCCCCTACCCGATTGGCCAATGATCTGGCCTGGCATCTCGGTGCGACGAGCCGCTGCCGAACGGTGCGCGGCTACTCGGCCGCCGCCCGATAGGGCCGCAGCTCCTCCAGCGGAATGTCGGCGAGCCTCTCGGCCAGGAGCTCGAGATCGGCGGCGAGGCGGCCGAAGCCCTCCGACCGCTCGAAGCGCCGCTCGTCCATGTAAAGCCCGCGATTGAACTCGATCTGGATTGCGTGCAGGCCCGCGGCCGGGTTGCCGTAGTGCTCGGTGATGAAGCCGCCGGCGTAGGGCTTGTTGCGGCTGACCGCGTAGCCGCACGAGCGCAGCACCGCCTCCACCGTCTCCGATATCACCGCGACGCAGCTCGTGCCGTAGCGGTCGCCCAGCACCACGTCGGCGCGCGGACGTTCGTCGCGCGGACCGGTCGACGACGGCATCGAATGGCAGTCGATCAGCATCGCCGCACCGAACTCGCGATGCACCCGCGTGAACAGCTTCCGCAGCACGCGATGATAAGGCTTGTACAGGGTCTCGATCCGGCGCAGTGCGTCATCGACCGAGATGCGCTGGTCATAGATTTCCTGCGCATCGCCGACCACGCGCGCCACCGTGCCGAGCCCGCCCGCGACCCGCATCGACCGGGTGTTGGCGAACGACGGCAGCCGTCCGTCGAACATGCGCGGATCGAGCTCGTAGGGCTCGCGGTTGACGTCGACATAGCAGCGCGGGAAATGCGCCCGCATCAGCGGATAGCCGCGCGCGACCACGCCCATCGCCAGATCGTCGACGAAGCTGTCCTCGGAGCGGCGCAGGGTCGGCAGATCGAGCCGCGACGTTTGCAGGAACTGGCGCGGATAGATGCGCCCGGAATGCGGCGAGTTGAACAGAACCGGACCGCGCCAGTGCTCCGGCTCGATGGTCTCGAACGGCGGATCGAGCTCGTCGTAGGACTGATTCATGGCCGGAGGCATTCTCGGAATGTCTGACAACCGTTCAAATTTCGTTCCCGTTCCGCGTCGCCTTCAGCACTCTATCCCAACTTGGCCCCTGCCAAGCGTCCTTTTCACCCGTTGTTTACCAGCATTCCGGCTAATGCACGAAGGGGGCAGAACCCAGGCCCCATCGAGCTATCCGCGCCAAGGCGGTTGCCCGATGGCGGTCCAGGAAGGCATGCTCCCGGGGGTGTCGTAACGAGGCGTTAGCGTCGGCCCGCTAAAGGTGCCGGACGTAGGGCGGGCGGGGACAATGGCACAGAACGATCAACACGCTAAAATCCTTTTGGCGGAAGACGACACCGATATGCGGCGCTTTCTGGTCAAAGCGCTGCAGAACGCGGGCTTCGACGTCATCTCCTATGACAACGGCATGTCCGCCTACCAGCGGCTGCGCGAGGAACCGTTCCAGCTTCTGCTGACCGACATCGTGATGCCGGAAATGGACGGCATTGAGCTCGCCCGCCGGGCGGCCGAGCTCGACCCCGACATCAAGATCATGTTCATCACCGGCTTTGCCGCGGTGGCGCTGAACGCCGATTCCACCGCGCCCAAGCACGCCAAGGTGCTGTCCAAGCCGGTCCATCTCCGCGACCTCGTCAACGAGGTCCAGAAGATGCTGGCGGCCTAAGTCCCTGGACGGCCTGACGGCCGCCGGGCGGCTTGCCTGCCCGGCCGGTAGCCGATAAGACCACCCCGTCTGGATGGGTGCGTAGCTCAGCGGAAGAGCACTACCTTGACATGGTAGGGGTCACAGGTTCGATCCCTGTCGCACCCACCATCCTTTCGACCTGCAAAATCAGGTCATTCAAGGTTCTCACCGCCGCTTCTGAAAGTCCTTGCGGACCGCGCTGGCACAACTGTGGCCCAGCGAGGCTTTGGCAATGGCGACCGTCCGCAAGCGCGGTGACAAGTGGCACGTCCAGATACGGCGCAAGGGCGATCCGGCACGCACGCGATCATTTCGCGCCAGCGCCGATGCAGTCACGCGGGCGCGTCAATCGGAAATCGATTTCGACCGGCGAGGGCTGCCGCCCGACCTGAAGCGTCTCGAACGTGTCGCGCTGTCGGAGCTGCTTGCTCGCTACCGCGACACTGTCATCGTGAACAAGCAATGCGCTCCGGCCGAAACCGTCATTATCAACGCGATGTTGCGGCAGCCGATTGCGAAACTGTCCCTTGCCGCCCAGACACCGTCAAGCATCGCCAACTATCGCGATCAGTTCGGCTGAGCCTCGGGCCGCCGGTGGAGCGTCAGGTGGCGGTGAACGTGGTGCAGCTCGCGGCTCACCGGCACGAAGGGTGATGCGCTGTCATCAGGCTGTCACAGCCGTCATGCAACTGTGACCGCCGACGCTGTTCCCCGCTGCGAACCGGCGGCGTCATAGCCCGCAGCTGCCCCGCATCCCCGGGTGCTGCGGGGCGTAGTATTTTTGCGTCCTGCGTCGCTTGTATTCATCTGGGCGATCAGGCGCGCTGCCAGCTTGCTCTGCTGTATAAGCGGCGGCCAAAGCATCTTGACGAGCGAGCTTATGGTTGCGCTGATCCCGCGCTTTCCGCGCCGCGCGGCGAGCGGTCTCCAAGGCTTTTTCACCGCTTTCGGGCAACGAGAGGTTGGGCCACGGCTCGGCCCATTGCGTCTAAAGATTTCGGCCATGCTCGCATTGGCGCAATCCATTGTTGTGCCGCAGAGCGGCCGATCGAGTGAACATAAATGCAACAACGAGGATCGCGTGAAGTAACCCCCAACCTCCGGCGCCGCGCCCGGGGGATCAGCACGGGCCTGCTGGTATCAGGCGGCGGTGGCCGCGCCGTATGCCGACAAATGGCAGCTATGCAGTGCGCTGTCGTGCGCCATTTGATCCGGCCGCAGATGCCGCAATGTGTTACGTTAAATCATCAACCGGCGGGGGGGGGGCGGCGTCGGAGATATGGGGAATGGGCGGAACTGCAGGCGACGAAAGTAAGCGTCATCAAGCCACTGAGGATGAGGAATACCTGAGGAAGCGCCGCGAGGCGTTGGAGTTGATGCAAAAGCTCAGGGCGCAAGGCGTCGAGTGTGAATTGTCTGAAGACCTGACAGTCGTTCGCAAGCGTCCGCCCAATTAGTGTCCCGCACCGTTTCACGTCCGCGCGCAATCTGCAGTCTGCGCTCGATCCAGCGCCGCTCTCGATAGGGCTGCTTTTCGTCAATGTGGATGGAGCGCTCTGTCGAGGCAATCGGTCAGGGCCGTCTCGTCGAGCGGCTTGGCGAGGAACGAAAGAGCGCCGAGCTGCATGGCACGCTTCCGCACGCTCTCATCAGGAAAAGCCGTGATGACGATCACCGGTAGACGATGACCGCTCTCCTGGAGGCGCGCCTGCAGGTCGATGCCACTCATGCCGGGCATCTGTACGTCGGTGATGAGGCACGAAGTTTCCGGCAGCTGCGCGGAGTGCAAAAACTCCTCGCCAGACGCGAAGGCCAAGACGTGATGGCCAAGCGACCGCAGAAGCGCTCGGACCGCACGACGCACGGCATCATCATCATCGACAATGGCGATCACGGACATGTTGTTCGTCTCCGTCGCTGTAATCGCAAGGCTGGGAACGAAGCACGCCAGAAGGCTCGATAGAACCTATACGTCTGTATCGTAGCCTGTGAATGCCGGCCTTCTGTGCGAAACCCGACACACGTTGCGACCTGTAGCAGCTACAGGATCAAGGGACTGAAAAGCCGGGAGGCGGACGGCGTTGTTCTTTCAGCCCTTTGGCTGCGTGATGCCGAGAGTATCTGCCATCCTGACGAGTTCGGCGTGCGACTTCGCCCTGGTTTTCCGCACGACGTTGCCGCGATGAACCTTGACCGTGATCTCAGTGATGCCGAGCCTGGCGGCGATCTGCTTGTTCTTTAGGCCGGGTGTGACAAGCGGGAAAATCTTCTGTTCTCGTGAGGTCAGGGTTTGGTACGCCGACATAAGCTTCGCCCCGCCTTCAGCCCGCTCGCGCCCGATAGGCACACGTCCAGCACAAGACAACTCGGCACGCCGGGCCTTCTGACGTCCATAACTCGGCGGTGAAGCTGAAAGCCATCGTGGGGAAGCCGACCTCAGGCGTCGGGATCACCGGCGTTCGGAATGAACACCGGCTGGCCCTCGATCCTGAACACGGCGATGGCGCGCTGTCCCTCCGCCGAGATGAGCCAGTCGATGAACATCTGTCCGAGTTCCTTCTTGACGTGAGGATGCTTCTCCGGGTTCACCAAGATGGCGCTGTACTGGTTGAACATGCGCCGGTCGCCCTCGACCATGATCTTCAGGTCGCCTCCGCTCGTAAAGCTCTGCCACGTTCCCCGGTCGGTCAGCGTATAGCCGCCCGTGGCGCGTGCCATGTGGAGAGTGGCCTTCATGCCTCGCGCCGCTGTCCGGTACCACTTGGCCGTTTCTTTTTGGATGTCGATGCCGACGTCCTTGTTCCAGAGCATCAGCTCGGTCAGATGCGTCCCCGAGTGGTCGCCTCGCGAAATGAATGGGGCCTGCGTATCACGGATCGACGCAAACGCGGCGGCGACATCAGTGCTGCCGCCAACCTCAGCCGGGTCCTCCGTGGGGCCGACCAGCACATAATCGTTGTACATCACCGGATGCCGCTTCACGCCGTGACCTTCGGCGACGAACTGCAGCTCGGCAGTCTTGTAATGGACGAGCAGCACGTCGGCGTTACCGCGCCGGGCGGCATCGAGCGCTTGCCCCGTGCCCACCGCCATGACCACCACGGCGATGCCGGTCTTCTGCGTAAAGAGCGGCAGCAGATGGTCGAACAGGCCCGTATCCTTGGTCGAGGTGGTCGAGGCGACCACGATCAATTTGTCCTGCGCCGCCGCTTGCTGCGCAAACAGGACACACGCGGCGGCGATGAAGGCGCAGATGGTCGTCCGCAACGAACGCAAGGATAGCCTCCTCACAATCCACCAGACCGGCACTATACCGCCAAGGAGCAGACCCGCAGCACGGCCCGAGGGCCTTTTTTGCACGGGATAAGCATGCCGCGCGTGCCGGGGCCTATCGACCCCGGCGTGGTCTGGAAATCATCGCCTTAATGCTGCAGGCGCGCTTCGCGACCAGCGCCATCGGCGCTGGATATGTTGCAGACGGCGGCGATGGAGAGGCGGCGTTAGACGGTGCCGGTTTCGCTCGCGGCAGCGGCACGTCGTTGGCAAAAACCCCATCGCAAGCCGCGAGCAACAAGACCACAATGGGTGGCAGCTTCATCGCTTCTTCGCCGAAAGGGCGCGCCATGCCCGTTTGACCCTGGATGAGGACGTCCTTTTCCTCGCAGCCGCTGTTTCCTTCTTGCTCTTGCGTCGCATGTCCGCGGTGTGCGCGCGTTTATAGGTCTGGATGTCTTTGAATTTTCCAGCTTTGTTGCGCACGGCGTAAAGCTTCGTGCCCTTCGAACTGCGGTGGGTTGTCCTCTTGGCCATGACTGCCTCTGCCAAATCAAGCGCGCCGTCGGACTATTCGCACCACAAAGATGAGGATGACTGCCCCAATGAAACCGGCAATCAAATAACCGAGCCAGCCCGAACCGAGTGAAATGCCGACAAGGCCGAACAGCCAACTGGCAACAGCGGCTCCTACGATGCCCAGCACTATGTTCATCAGAAGCCCCATGTCGCTCTTCATGAACTGCTCGGCAAGCCACCCGGCAACTCCGCCGATAACAATGGCGGCGACCCAACCAATTGCTTGATTTTCCATGATCCAGCTCCTTTCAGCATCGAAGCCAATAAATGGCCGTGTGCATCGAGCGAGATGGTAACGAGGTGCCTCGTAGTTGGCATTGTGCCAACGTGTAATTGGGATACACCAGTGGTTAGTTGAACTTTATGCGGTTAAGTAGAAAGAGCCGGTCCCGGAATCTGCCCAGAGCGATAAGTGGAGTTTCTGCCTGACGGCAGGCACGCTGTGGCCTGCGAATCAGGAGAGACCATGTCGAGACGACCGCGCCGGAACCACACGCCGGCTTTCAAGGCGGAGGTGGCGGGTGCGCGCCCGGTCAGTTTCTGTTGAGCTGCAACTGCAGATCGCGCCGGATGTAGATCTCGATGAATCCCGGCAGCAGCCCCTCGCGCACCATCTGTTCGAAGGGTTCGTGGTAGCGGGCATCGGGCGTCGCGGTCAGCAGGACGATGCTCCACAGGTTCAGCGGCTCGTCGTCGGAGCCGCCGACCGCGTGCCAGACATGAAACAGCGGCTGGAACGCGCTCGCCGTGAGCTTGCTGCCGGATTCCTCCACCATGCGAGGACGCCCGAGAAAATAGATCGCCTGTTTGGCGTCGCTGATGAACACGTCTTCCAGCACGCGCCCTTCGGCCGGCGTGATCCATCCGCGCTGCATCGAGGAGCGGTTGAACCGGTAGGCGCCGTCGGAGAGCGTCGCGCGCTCCCATGAGCGGCCCTCCGACACCACGTAGGGAATATAGGTGCGCGGATCCCAGGCCTTCCTGGTTTCCATGTCCCAGATCATCGCGCGCGTGAGCCTCTTTTGCGGCGCGATGCGGTAGCGGTCGTTGAGAACCTTGTTGACATTGACGGCCGGGAGCTCGAACCGCGTGTGGCTGGGATTGGCCCAGGCTGCGTGATATTCGCGCTCCGCCATGGCGAACGTGATCCCGGAGTCGTCTCTCATCCAAAGCTCCCGACCGATCCATGTTCAGCGGTTATGCGGCCGTCCGTGACGGCTGCGTCGCAGGATAGCGCCCTGCATCATCGGCACGTCATATAAATCCATAGGTCGTCGTTATCTTGCGGTCCGACGCACCCGGTTCATTGGAATCGCGTGCCGCCGTGCGCGCCCCCTGACTTATTCGGCTGGATCATGGGGTGCGCAGTCATCTATATAGATGGCCTATGAATATCACGCTGCGGCAGCTCTACGGCTTCAAGGCGGTGGCGGATGCCGGCACCTTCACCGCGGCGGCGCAACGGCTGAAGGTGGCGCAGCCTGCGCTTTCCCTCAACATCCGCGATCTCGAGCGCGAGCTGGGCGCGAGACTGTTCGATCGCACCACGCGGCGCGTCGAACTGACGGCCGCGGGCCGCGAGTTCCTGCAATCGGTCGACAAGCTGATCGCCGATCTGGACCAGGCGGTGCAGAACGCGCGCGATCTGGCCGAGCGAAAGCGCGGACGGCTGGTCGTCGCCGCCCCGCCGCTGCTCGCGGCGATGGTCGTGCCCGGCGCGGTGGCCGATTACAAGAAGCGATTTTCCTCCATCGACGTGAGCGTGATCGACGCTCAGACCAACGTCATCATCGACAAGGTGCGGAGCGGCGAGGCGGACTGCGGAATCGGCACCTTCGCGGAAGCCGAGGAGGGCGTCCGGAAGGAGGTTCTGTTCGAAGACGCGCTCATGGCCTGGTGCCCGGCCCAGTCGCCATGCTCCAGGTCGAGCCGGCTCGCCTGGAAGGACCTGCCGGCCAACCGGCTCATTGCCATGACGCGCGACAGCCGTATCCGTTTTCTGGTCGATCAGGCCTATCAGTCGATCGGCCAGACGGTGCGACCGGCTTATGAGGTGTCGCACATGACGACGGCCATCACGATGGTCGAGGCGGGACTGGGCGTCGCGGTGTTGCCGGCCTACGTCTGGGGCTTCGCGCGCGCGTTCAACGTGACGGCGAGGGTGTTGTCCGAGCCGGAGGTCCGCCGCGAGGTGGCCATCATCCACGCCGGCGGCCGGGCGCTCTCGCCGGCTGCGGAGGCGTTCACCCGATACCTGACGAAGCGCGCCCGCGCTGCGCTGCCACGCGGGCTCCGCCAGACGGCGGCCGAGCAGGCTTCCACGCGCGCCCGCAATTCATAGCGCCCGCGTATAAATCGATACCCGTTTGGCGAATTGTGCCGATGGTCGCGCGCGCCGTAAGTTGCGGCATGCACGCCCTTTACGGTGCGGTGACGCCAAACATCGGGTGAAACATGACGTATTCAAAACGTGACGCCAAAGATCATGCTCGCGCTCATTTGAAAGGCATCTGGGCGGCGGCGCTGGTGCCGTTCAACGAGGACCTGACGATCGACGAGAAGGGCTTCCGCAGGAACCTGCGGCACTGGGTCGACGAGCTCGGCATCGACGGCATCTTCATCGC
>JAIESC010000110.1 GCA_019746355.1 Xanthobacteraceae bacterium
GCAGACTTCTCTTGCCTCGGGAATCATCCCGATCTTGAATCACGACTCACGTTCTATGAAAAGTAGGTACTAGTAGCAGGGCAGCAGCGCGAAACCGAGCCCCGCGCGCGCCGGGTTCTCCACAACACACGCGATCAAAATCACGATGGTTCGGCTATTTTTTCGAATGCAACGGGAGCGTGATTTTTCCGCTACACACGGCTGTGCGCGATGTGCAAGCATGAGCGGGGCAGTCTGGAATCGGAAGTCTGGGGGAAGTCTTTATGCGTCGCGCGTTAACGGGGCTGCTCGTTGGTGCAATGATCGCGTCCGCAAGTCCGGTTCTGGGTGCCGATGCCAGCCCCTGGTACGTCTCAGCCGACGGCATGTACCAGAGCGTGCCGCTGCCGAAATCGAGCCTCGGCTGGCACAGCGTTCGTCCAGACGCGGACCTGACGGACTTCGCGCCGCTGCAAACCTTCGACCCTCGCATAGACGGCGCCGCCGGCCGTGCGGCCATTGGATACGACGTTCCCAACTCGGCCTACCGCCTCGAATTGGGCGGCTCCTACGTGTCCGCCAGCGGAACGTCCTCGCAGACCGACGCGAGCCAGGGGCGCGATATTTGGAATCCCGTCCTGTTGAATGGATCTGTACCTATTACCGGCTTCAATTGCTTTCAATTTGGGTTCAGATGCACATTGGCTGGAGCGCTGCACAGCAGCTATGAGTCCTGGCAGCTGTTCGGCAAGGCGGCGTATGACTTGAAAATCGACACGGCCACGCTCGCGCCCTCGGTGGCGGTGTTCGGCGGAAGCAGCCGCGTCAACCAGACATTGTCCCAGACATTTGCGCAGCTTAACGCCGGAGGCGCGACGACCAGCACGGGCACCTATTCGGCGTCGACGCGCCAGCGATGGTCCGATGTTGGAGCCCGGCTCGGATTGGATCTCGCCGCACCCATTCCGGCTACGCCGCTGACGATCACGATTTCCGGGTGGGCCGGGTTGGCGGCACGCCATGTCCAACTCACCGCGTCCGACGTCAACTCCGATACGAGCACAGGAACCAACGCCAGCGCCATCTCGGGCAGCGACAGCAAGGCTGTTTTCCTCGCCAACGTGGAGGGGCGGGTGGCTTACGCGTTCGCGCGCAACGTCACGGTTCGTATTTTCGGCGGCGCCAATTTCGACAGCAAGGTTCCCGGCATTTCGACGCCGGGTTATGCGGGCGGTTTGCTGACGGCGGTTACACCGATCCCGGCCCAGATCAGCTACTCCGCTGAGATCGCGGTCTATGGCGGCGCTGGATTCACGTGGCTGTTCTAGCGTCAGCGTTAAGGGCCGAGCGTCATCTTCGCGAGCACGCCTGAGGTCCGGGCCTGACGGGCGGTGCTCGCCGCGCGGGACGGGTCCGCCATGCGCTGCGCGGCAACTTCCGCTAATCCTTGAATCCCTCCAGCGCCGCCCGCTCGCGGGCGATGGCCTCGGCCATGAAATCAAGAAACACCCGGACCCGCGCCACCCGGCGCAGGTCGCGGTGGGTCAAAAGCCAGATCGGCGTCATCGCCTCCGCGATCGTGTCGCTCAGCCGGATCAGGCCAGGCGTCCGTTCGCCCTGAAAGCAGGGCAGCAGCGCAAGCCCCAGTCCCGCCCGCGCCGCCTCCTCGATCGCCAGCACCGAATTGCTGCGATGGACCACGCGCTCCGACGGGATGTGGGCCGCCACCCATTGCGCCGCGCCGATATGGGCGATGCTCTCGTCGAAGCCGATCCAGTCCAGCGTTTCGAAGCTCGCGCGCTTTCCCTTGATCCGCGCCGCGAGCGCCTTGGCGCCGTACACCGCGAATGCGGCCTCAGCGACCTTGCGCCCGACCAGCGTATCGCCCGGCTGTGACGCCGGCCGCAGCGCCACGTCGGCGTCGCGCCGGGTCAGCGTGAAGAACGCATTCGAGGTGATCACCTCGGTGACGATCTCGGGATGCGCGTCGCGGAATTCGCCGATCAGCGGTGCCAGAAATGGCGTGAGCGTGTCGGTAGTCGTGACGCGGACCACGCCGCTCGGCCGCAGGTCTTCGCCGGCCAGCCGCCGCTCCAGCAGTTCGATCTCGGCCAGCACGCGCGCCGCCGTGGCGATGGCGGTCTCGCCGGCCGGCGTCGGCGCATAGCCGTCGCGGGCGCGGTCGAACAGCCGCACGCCGAGCCGCTGCTCCATGCCGCCGAGCCGGCGGAACACGTTGGAATGATCGATGCCGAGCTTCCGCGACGCCGCCGAAAGCGAGCCGTTCTCGCCGATCGCCTGCAATAGTCGCAGGTCGTCGACCGCGAAACCTACTTGCGACATTCGCAAAGTTTCCTTGCCATTTCGTCATCTGTCCTTGCGGAATGTACCAAGTCATGTTCGGAGCATCAAATCACAAGGAGTGACGACCATGACCTCTCTCAACGCCTCACTGACCGAAACCGACGCCAGGCTGGCCAACGGCGCTGCGACCATCCTTCGCATCGCGCTCGGCGTCATGTTCCTCAGCCACTCGCTGATCCTGAAGCTTTACGTGTTCACGCTCGCCGGCAACGCGGCGTTCTTCCAGAAGCTCGGCCTGCCGGCCTGGATGGGCTACGCGACGTTCTTCGCCGAAGCGATCGGCGGCGTGCTGCTTGTTCTCGGCGTGCAGACCCGCTGGGTCGCCGCTGCGCTGTTGCCGATCCTCCTCGGCGCGGTCTGGGCGCACTCCGGCAACGGCTGGATGTTCGGCTATCCCAACGGCGGCTGGGAGTATCCGCTCTACCTCGTGGTGCTCGCGATCGTGCAGATCATGCTCGGCGACGGCGCCTATGCGCTCTCCAAGAGCTGGGTGCCACTGATTCAAGGAAGCACGAAGCCCGTCTTCAATCACTGACCGCACGAGCGGTGCGCTCCCTCCCCGCTTGCGGGGGAGGGTTGGGGAGGGGGTGCGGCACGCACCGAATTCGCGGCTGCCCCCTCCCTGTCCCTCCCCCGCAAGCGGGGGAGGGGACGCTGTGGCGCCAGCGGCCTTCAACATCAACAGACAGGACCTCACCATGCCTACTTACGAACTCGTCAGCCACCACCTCTGCCCCTACGTCCAGCGCGCCGCCATCGTGCTCCTGGAAAAGGGCGTCCCCTTCAAGCGCACGCTGATCGACCTCGACAACAAGCCCGACTGGTTCAAGGCGATCTCGCCGCTCGGCAAGGTGCCGCTGCTCAGGGTCACGCTCGGCGACGGCGAAACCGTCGTGCTGTTCGAATCCTCGGTGATCTGCGAATACCTTGAGGAGACCCTGCCGAACCCGCTGCACCCGGCCGATCCGCTCACCCGCGCCCAGCACCGCGGCTGGATGGAGTTCGGCTCGGCGATCCTCGCCGACATCTGGGGCTATGAGACCGCGCAGGACGAGGCGACCGCCATGGCCAAGGCCGCGGCACTGAAGCTCAAGTTCGAGCGGGTCGAGCGGGCGCTGGGCGAGGGCCCGTTTTTCGCGGGCGAGCGGTTCTCGCTGGTGGATGCGGTGTTTGCACCGGTGTTCCGCTACTTCGACGTGTTCGACGCCCTGACCGACCACCGCATTTTCGCTGCCACCCCTGAGGTTCGAGCCTGGCGGGCGGCGCTTGCCGCGCGCTCGAGCGTCCGGGCCGCGGTCGACGCCGATTACACTGAACGTTTGCGCGATTTCCTCGACAAAAGGGCAGCCTGGATCGGCCGTTCCATCGCCGGAAGCGATGGCATTCAGCCGAAAAAGTCATATTTCCGGGCTGCCGCTGATAATTGAGTTGGCAAGGTTTTTCGCCTAAAAGCTGGCGCGCCGGGACCTCCAGGGAGGGCCCGGCCACCAGCCTTTTTCGGAGAGTGTGATGGGTTTCAAGGTCGCAGTGGTCGGCGCCACGGGAAACGTGGGCCGCGAGATGCTCAACATCCTGGAGGAGCGGCGCTTCCCCGCCGACGAGGTGATCGCGGTCGCCTCGCGCAAAAGCCAGGGCGTCGAGGTTTCGTTCGGCGACAAGATCCTCAAGTGCAAGGCGCTGGAGCACACCGACTTTTCCGACGTCGACATCTGCCTGATGTCGGCTGGCGGCAGCGTGTCGAAGGAGTGGTCGCCGAAGATCGGCGCGCAGGGCGCGGTCGTCATCGATAACTCCTCGGCCTGGCGCTACGACTCCGACATTCCGCTGATCGTGCCGGAGGTGAACGCCGACGCGGTCGCGGGCTTCCGCAAGAAGAACATCATCGCCAACCCGAACTGCTCGACCGCGCAGCTCGTCGTCGCGCTGAAGCCGCTGCACGACAAGGCTGTCATCAAGCGCGTCGTCGTCGCCACCTACCAGTCGGTGTCCGGCGCCGGCAAGGACGGGATGGACGAGCTCGACCGCCAGACCAAGGCGATCTACTCGCTGCAGGACATCGAGACCAAGAAGTTTCCCAAGCGCATCGCCTTCAACCTGATCCCCCACATCGACGTGTTCATGGAGGACGGGTACACGAAGGAAGAGTGGAAGATGGTGGCCGAGACCAAGAAGATCCTCGACCCCAAGATCAAGCTCACCGCCACCTGCGTGCGCGTGCCGGTGTTCATCAGCCACTCCGAGGCGGTGAACATCGAGTTCGAGCAGCCGATCACGCCGGAGGAGGCGCAGGACATTCTCCGCAATGCGCCGGGCTGCATCGTCATCGACAAGCGCGAGCCCGGCGGTTACGTCACGCCGTATGAGGCCGCAGGCGAGGACGCGACCTACATCAGCCGCATCCGCGAGGACGCGACGGTGGAGAACGGCCTGTCGATGTGGGTGGTCTCCGACAACCTGCGCAAGGGCGCAGCGCTGAACGCCGTGCAGATCGCCGAGTGTTTGATCAATCGCAAGCTCATTCAGGCGAAGCAGAAGGCGGCGTAAGTTTTTCGCTAACCTCCGCGTTTTCCCGGCAGCCACACCCACCGCCGTCATGCCCCGGCTTGACCGGGGCATCCATACGTCAGCGCGGCATGCGCGGCCTTACATAGAACTTCCGTCGTCGCACCGTTTCATGGATCGCCCGGTCAAGCCGGGCGATGACGGCGGTGCACGTCGCTCTGTCGCAGATGAGTGGGCGGCGGTGTAATTGTGTAACGCCGCCCTTCGCACCTACATCCGGTTCATGAGCGCGAGCTGCTGCAGCCACGGCCACCACCACGACATCAACCGGAATAATCCCGGCTATCGCCGCGTGCTCTGGGCGGTGCTGGCGATCAACGCCACCATGTTCCTCGTCGAGGTTGCGGCCGGCGTCGCCGCCGGCTCCGCCTCGCTGCAGGCCGACGCGCTCGACTTCCTCGGCGATGCCGCCAACTACGCCATCAGCCTGTTCGTCATCGGCATGGCGCTGCGCTATCGCGCCATGGCGGCGCTGGGCAAAGGCATCAGCATGGGCGTGTTCGGCCTGTGGGTCTTCGGCGTCGTGCTCTGGCACCTCGCGCACGGCACGCTGCCGAGCGCGGTCACCATGGGCGCGATCGGCGTCGCGGCCTTCGCCGCCAATGCCGCGTCGTTTGCGCTGCTGTGGGCCTATCGCGCCGGCGACTCCAACATGCGCTCGGCCTGGATCTGCACCCGCAACGACGCGATCGGCAATCTCGCGGTGCTCGCCGCCGCGTTAGGCGTGTTCGGCACCGGCTCCGGCTGGCCGGACCTGGCCGTGGCCGCGATCATGGCGGGCCTCGCCTTGCAGGGCGCCTTCATCGTCATCCGCCAATCCATCGGCGAGATGCGGCAGCCGGTCAGGGTTCCGGCGGAATAACGTTCTCCGCGCATATCAGAGCTTAGAATAGCTCTATTGCGCCGCGGACCCCTCCGTTCGTAAGGTGCGGTGGGCGCCGGCCCGTTTCGCAGAAGGCCGCGCTGCACCCCAGGGAGCCCGCCA
Organism: Xanthobacteraceae bacterium; assembly: GCA_019746355.1. Next base: position 5,891 of record JAIESC010000110.1, read on the forward strand.
TGCTCGAACGCACCCCGCCGCAGTTCCGCGAACTGCACGAAATCACCATGCAGACCGACACGCGCGACATCCTCGCGCATGCGACGCGGCAGGCGGAGAGCTACGAGGACCTTTTCCTCGTCGACATCGACGCCCACGTCACCGAGACGGCGTTCTGGCCGGAAATCCTGGCGATGATCGACAACGACGTGATCCGCCAGATGGGCATGGCCAACGCCGAGCGCCCCGGCACCGCCAACGTGTCGCTGCTGAACAACCAGCCCGGCATCCTGCATCAGCACGTCTGGGGCCGCATTCCGCATCAGCAGGCGCTGCTCGAGAAGGTCGAGAAGAAGGGCTGCCATCATTTCGTCGAGCTGGCGCGGCGCTCGATGGACGCGCTCGGCCTCGACTATCAGGTGGTGTTTCCGACGCCGATGCTCACCCTCGGCATGCACCCGCAGGACGACATCGAGGCGGCGCTCGGCCAAGCCTACAACAAGTGGCTGGTCGAGACGATCCTGCCGCAGGACGATCGCCTCAAGGGCATGATCTACCTGCCGTTCAACACGCCCGAGGCCTGCGTCGAGGAGGTGGCGAAGTACGCCAACGTCGACAGCATCATCGGCTATTCCGTCGTTTCGACGCGCAACAAGCCGGTGCACCACAACAACTACATGCGGCTCTACGCGATGATGGAAGAGAGCGGCAAGCCGTTCTCGTTCCACTCCGGCTTCAACTGGAACGACCCGTCGTTCCTGCAGCTCAACCGCTTCATCTCCATGCACGCGCTGTCGTTCGTGCACTACAGCCTGATCCACATGACCAACTGGATCATCAACGGGCTGCCGGAGCGCTTCCCGAAGCTCAAGGTGCTGTGGATCGAATCCGGCCTCGCCTGGATCCCGTACCTGATGCAGCGGCTCGACCACGAATATCAGATGCGCTCGTGCGAGGCGCCGCTGCTGAAGCGGCTGCCGAGCGAGTACATGAAGGACATGTTCTACACCAGCCAGCCGATGGAGAAGACCAACCTCAAGCTGCTCCAGGCCACGATGGAATCCTTCAACGCCGAGACCCAGCTGCTCTACGCGTCGGACTGGCCGCACTGGGACTTCGATGCGCCGAGCTCGATCACCACGCTGCCGTTCCTGAGCGAGCAGGGCAAGCGCAACATCCTCGGCCTCAACGCCGCGCGCGTCTTCAATCTCAAGGTCGAGCGCAAGCGGCCGAAGGCGGCCGAGGTGCTGGCGGCGCGGCCGGGCGTGTCCTGATGGCGGTGACCGTGCAGCCCGCGGCAGTGTCGCTCGGCGACGACTTCGTCGCCGCGGCCGAGCGGGCGCTCACGTCCGGTCAGCTTGGCCAGGTCTCCGATGCCGACCTGGAACGGGTGCTCACGGCGGCGGTGCGGCTCTACGCGGCGAAGACCGAGGCCGACGCGCCGCCGGCGCAGCCGATCACACCGGCGAATGTGACGCCGACCGAAATCGTCGTCACGGTGAGCGACATGATCAAGGCGGCCGGTCTCAATCTCTGGGACGTGTCGATGTGGTTCAACAGAAACAAGCGTGGGTGATGGCGCGCGCTCTCGCCGCGGTCATTCCGGGGCGCGCCGAAGGCGCGAGCCCGGAATCCAGACGCAAATTCCGAATGCTGTACTGGATTCCGGGCTCGCTCGCTTCGCGAGCGCCCCGGAATGACCGCGGAGAGATTGCGCAAAACAAGGGCAGGGGAGTGACATGCGAGAAGTGAACATCGGTCCAGCATCGGAGTTCGCCGACCCCGGCCGCAAGCTGATCGGCTTCGAGCGCTTCGAGGTCGCGGTGTTCAAGATCGGCGGCGAGTTTCACGCCTATCTCAACCACTGCCCGCACATGGGCGGCCCGGCCTGCCAGGGCAAGATGATCGCCAAGGTCGAGGAGATCATCGCCGAGGACCGCACCAGCAAGGGCATGACGTTCTCGAAGTCGAAGCTGCACGTGGTCTGCCCGTGGCACGGCTTCGAGTTCGACATCCGCACCGGCATCCACCCGGGCAATCCCAAGGCGCGGCTGCGGCGCATCAAGGTCGCGGTCACGGGCGGCGACGTGGTCATCAGCGTGCCCGATGCGCGCGAGGCGCCGGTGATGCAGGACGCGGATATTTCCGCCGCTTAGCCATACGGGTGGTGCCATCCCTCCCCGCGAGGGGAGGGTGGCGAGCGCAGCGAGCCGGGTGGGGAGAAGCCAGCGAGACACGCAGGCCTCTCCCCACCCCCGCGCTTCGCGCGGACCCTCCCCTCGCGGGGCTGTCCAATTCACACTTCTTGCGATGCGATTTGATCGCTGATTCCGTGGGTTGACCACTG
>JAIESC010000265.1 GCA_019746355.1 Xanthobacteraceae bacterium
TCGCAGCCTGAAACGATACCCTCGTGTTATCGGAGATCGCGCCGCACCGAATTCCAACCACTTTCCGGACGGCACCTACTTTCAGGAGTGGCAGCACTGGCATGACAAGGCCGTTAGCCTGCGGAAACAGGCGAACGTGCTCTACAGCGCTTCGCTACCCGAACTGAGGCTGTTTCAGAAGGCTCGACGCAAGGCCGAAAAGACGTTGAAGAAAAAAGATGTGGCGCCGCCCAAGCTGAAAAGCCACAAGCTCGTCGAGCTGGGGGCGGCAGCCGGTATCCACCTCACGGCCCGAGAGAAGTGGGTTCTGGAATGGCTTGCGGAGGTCGTGATCTGGAAGGCGCGCTATTCCGTGCCTACGGGAATGAGTTCACAGGCAGCTTTTTCCACCAACTCGACGACGTCACGCTCGACAGCGGGCGTAAATGTCGACAGATCATCCAGGACGTTTTCAAGCGTGCCAAGAAAAAGCTACCGCGCCGCATACGACGCAGGCCGTTCGACGTGCTTGTGAACCTCGACACTATCTGAGCCGATGCGGTTGAATACGCAGTAGCGAAAAAATTGATGGCGACCCCGCCTGGATTCGAACCAGGGACCCTCAGCTTAGAAGGCTGATGCTCTATCCATCTGAGCTACGGGGCCATGCGGGTCTGAAGAGCCGGGCACTTTCGTGCTCATCCCGCTGCCGGGTCAGTGATATCACAATTCATTTGCGGCGCACTGTGGGCGGATGCGCCGGTGGACAATCAGCCGAGGCAAGGCAAGCGCGGGTCGCGCGCCGCGGGCCGTTCGGGCGCCTTTTGCGGGGCAATCATGTCGTTGTGGCCGTAGATCGGATTCATCATCGCGGTCTTCATCTGCTTCTTTCTGTACCCGCCGTGGGAATGGCAGTTGGCGAGTCCCAGGCCAACAGGTTTCTGGCTTGGGTCCTGGGCATCGCGGCAATTGTCGGCGGCGTCATCTACTTGTGGTCGCGTTCTCGGAAGAAAACGCGCTGATCAGGGAAGCCCCGGGCAGCGTCGCCGTTCGGCCGGGGCGCGGACTTCCGCCCGCTGCCCGCACCAATCCGACGCCCGCCTTGCGGTGCCCGGCGCGAGGATCGTGGGGTTGACTCTTGTGTTTTGTTCTTTATTTGTTCTATTCATCCTGCTTGTTGAGGGGCGCCCTCCGGATGGCTCCCGAAGGCAGAGGCAGGAACGGTGCGCCTGCGGGTCCGGCTCAGCCGGCCGGACTCCCGGGAAGCCTCGGACACCGCTCTATGGGCACTACGACCTGTGCGCAGGGAGCCTGCTGGACCACCGGTCGCCGGTTGCGGCCGGGCGGCAAACGACGGCCCGAGGTAGTGAGACAAGGTCTCACGAACACCGTGGTGGAGCGCCGCAAGGCGCGCCGGCCCGCGTCATGGGCCGGCGTCCCTTCCGCTGAAGGGACAGGCCTGACCGTAAGGTGGCCATGGGTGCGGCGGTTTCCGCACCAGCGCTTTGTGGCGCTCCGCTCCCCTCGAAAGAGGGTGAGCAACGCGGAAGAACTTTGCAAAGCCCGGGCGCAGGCACGCCGCGGCAACGAGCCCCGATGACTTTGCGGCCAAGTCTTTGCGGCCACGTCTTTGCGCCCATGTCTTTGCGGCGATGTGGCCCCGGCGATGTTTAGCGTCGGGCCCGCGACGCGGACCAACAGGAGACACAGGAATGCCCCGCACCAGGCAAAAATCCGTCGGCTGGCGGAGCGCCGTCCAGCGCATGCAGGAGGCCTTGGCGGCGCGCGAGCATGAAGAGCTGCGCAAGCGCTATCAGTGCGATCTGCTGCAATTCTGGCGTGGTTGCCGGGACGCCCCGTGCCGGCGCAGGCGGACCTGCAAAGGCGATCCGCATCGTTGTCTCGCCCGTGGCCTGGCCGCGATGTCCGAGCCGGACAAGGAATGGCTGCGCGGCGCGATCATGGCAACGGTCAGGGGGCCCCGGACCATGCAAGAGCTCGTCCGCTGGACCAACGAAGAGATCGCCGCTGCACGCCGCTCCAGGCCGATGAAGCCCGCGGATGCTTTGAAGCTGGCGGCCCGCCTGAAGGCCCAGCTCCTCCCGATTGCGGAGCCCGCCGGGCTGTCCCCGTCAGGGGAGGCCGATGCAGCAGCAAGCGTCCTCGTCCCGGCTCGCGAGAGCCCGGCGTCACCAGCCACCCCCGCCGCCGAACCAGCGCTGCCCGCCGCCGACCCGTCCGCGCCGGCCGGGCGGCGCGGGAGCGGTCCATCCCACCAGCTTCTGGCCTGCTGCGACGAGGAAGGACGTTTGATCATCCCGGATCTCACCGAACAGAAGGAGCGGGTGCAGCGAGGGCTGAGCTGGAGCGAAATCGTAGCGAGGGGCCGGGTGTGAGATGGCTCTTGGGATAGGCGGTCTCGTGTCCCGGACGCGGTGCAGCGCCATAAGCGCGGTTACGCGCGTCTTCGACGCGCTATGGCGGTGCACCGCTGATCCGGGCCCCCGGTTGCTCTCCACGATAAGAGAGAACCGGGGTCCCGGGTCTGCAGCGCATCACTGCGCTTCGCTTGTGCTGCGCTGCGCCCGGGACACGAGCCTCACTTAACGCCTATGCGGCTTGGCGGCCATGACGGTGGAGAGAGCGGTGCAACGCCAGGAATCCGTGCCTTCGCACCCCCGCACCAAAGCTCCGCCCCGCCGCCGTCACGACCTCGACACGATTCGGGAATGTGATTTGATGGTCGCCCCGCGGAAATTTGACCAGCCGTGGGGGAGGAGGTCCATCCCATGATTGCGCCCGCCCGCGTCGGCCGCTTTGCCGCGCTCGTCACCCTTGCGTCCATTGTTCTGAGCCCGGTTTGCGCCCCCGCCGCCGACAAGGCGTTCCAGCGGCCCGACCTCGACGCGGCCGCGATCAACCTCGAGGCCCAGATCAAGAGCGACGTCGGCTCATCGGCGAAGCCGCTGGCGCAGGTGCGCCGCGAGGCCGATGCCGCGTTCCAGCGAAACGACGTCCGCAACGGCGTGCTGCTGCTCGGCCAGATCGTCGCGGCCGCGCCCAACGAGAGCGCCGCCTGGCTGCGGCTTGCCCGCGGCACCATGCTGCTGTGGTCGCCGAACGACCGCGAGCGCCGCGAGCTGCTGGAGCGCGCCGCGACCGCGGCCTACATCGCCTATCAGCGCGCCGGCAACCGCAACGAGGAGGCGGACAGCCTCCGGACGCTCGGCCAAAGCTACAGCGAGCGCCGCATCTGGCGGCCCGCGCTCGACGCGCTGCGGCTGTCGCTCGAGCTGCGTGAAGTCGCCGACGTGCGCGCGCTCTACGAGAAGATGCGCGACGATCATGGCTTCCGCATGCTCGACTATTCGGTCGATTCCGATGCGGCGTCGCCCCGCGCCTGCGTCCAGTTCTCCGAGGAATTGCCGGCGAAGCGCACCGACTTCTCGCCGTTCGTCGCGGTCGCGGGCATCGACAAGCCCGCGCTCTCCGCCGAGGAGAAGCAGCTTTGCATCGAAGGCCTCAAGCACGGCGAGCGTTACAGCGTGACGGTGCGCGCGGGCCTGCCCTCGACCGTCAAGGAGACGCTGTCGAAGTCCGCCGAGCTCACCGTCTATGTGCGTGATCGGAAGCCGTTCGCGCGCTTTGCCGGCAAGGCCTATGTGCTGCCGCGCACCGGCCAGCGCGGCATTCCGGTGGTCAGCGTCAACACCAAGTCGGTCAACATCGCGGTCTACCGCATCAGCGACCGCAACCTGATCGAGACCGTGCTCGGCCGCGACTTCCAGCGCAATCTCGAGCCCTACGACATCGAGCGCCTGACCGAGAGCCGCGCCATCAAGATGTGGAGCGGCGAGCTCGCCGTCGAGCAGCAGCTCAACACCGAGGTGACCACCGCGTTCCCGGTCGATCAGGCGACAGGCGACATGGCGGCCGGCGTCTACGTGATGACCGCCGACGTCAAGGGCAGCACCACCGACACCACCGATCCGATCTCGACCCAGTGGTTCATCGTCTCCGACATGGGGCTCACCGCCTATTCGGGCAGTGACGGCATCAACGTGTTCGTCAATTCGCTCGCCACCGCCGAGCCGCGCGGCCAGATCGAAGTGCGGCTCCTCTCGCGCGGCAACGAGGTGCTCGGCACCAAGCGCACCGACAACACCGGCCGCGTGCAGTTCGAGGCGGGGCTTGCCCGCGGCGAGGGCGCGCTGTCGCCGGCGATGCTGGTCGCATCCGACGCCAGAGGCGACTACGGCTTCCTCAATCTCAAGGGCCCGGCGTTCGACCTCAGCGACCGCGGCGTCGCGGGACGGCCGCCGGTCGCGGGGCTCGATGCCTTCGTCACCACCGAGCGCGGCGTCTACCGCTCCGGCGAGACCGTGCACATCACCTCGCTCTTGCGCGACGCGCAGGGTGTCGCCGCGGCCGGCGTGCCGCTCACCCTCGTGATCGAGCGTCCGGACGGCCTCGAATATCGCCGCACCTCGGTCGCCGACTTGGGCGTCGGCGGCTATTCGCTGAGCGTGCCGATCAGTTCGTCGGCCTCGACCGGCACCTGGCGGGTGCGCGCCTTCACCGATCCGAAGCGGCCCGCGGTCGGCGAGACCACCTTTCTGGTCGAAGACTACGTGCCGGATCGCCTGGAGTTCGATCTCGCCGCGCCCGCCGGCCGCATCGTCCGCGGCACGCCGACGAAGTTCACCGTCGACGGCCGCTATCTCTACGGCGCGCCCGCGTCGGGTCTCGATCTCGAAGGCGAGGTCGTGATCGCGGCCGCGAAGGAGCGGCCGGGGCTCGCCGGCTGGAGGTTCGGCAACGCCGACGACTTCGTCGAAACCGTCCGCCAGCCGCTGGAGGACCTGCCGCAGACCGACGACAAGGGCAAGGCGAGCTTCGAGACCGCGATCGAGAAGCTGCCGCAGACCACGCGCCCACTGGACGCACAAGTGATCGTGCGGCTCGCCGAATCCGGCGGCCGCTCGGTCGAGCGCAAGATCACGCTGCCGGTGGTCGCCGCGGGCAACATGATCGGCGTGAAGCCCTTGTTCTCCGGCCGCGCGCTCGGCGAAGGCGAGACCGCGACCTTCGACGTCGCCCTGTTCGCACCCGACGGCAAGATGCTCGCGGCGAGGGGGCTGCGCTACGAGTTGCTCAAGATCGAGTCGCGCTATCAGTATTATCGCCGCGACGGCCGCTGGGAGTACGAGCCGATCAAGCTCACCCGCCGCGTCGCCGACGGCCGCCTCGATGTGGCCGCCGATCAGCCGGGACGGATTTCCGCGCCGGTGCAGTGGGGCCGCTACCGCCTCGAAGTCTCCAGCGCCGACGCCAACGGCCCGGTGACGGTGACCGGCTTCGACGCGGGCTTCTACGCCGAAGCCTCGGCCGACACGCCCGACCTTCTGGAGATCGCGCTCGACAAGCCGGAATACAAGGCCGGCGAGGCGATGACCGTCGCGGTCACCGCGCGCACCGCCGGCCGCGTCACCGTCAACGTCATGAGCGACAAGCTCCTGCACTCGGTGACCCAGGACGTGCAGGCCGGCACCGGCCGCATCCGCGTCAATGTCGGCTCGGACTGGGGCGCCGGCGCCTATGTCGTCGCGACCCTGCGCCGCCCGCTCGATGCGCGCGCCCAGCGCATGCCCGGCCGCGCCATCGGCGTGCAGTGGTTCTCGATCGACAGGAAGGCGCGCACGCTCGCGCTCGACATGAAGCTGCCGGACCTGATCCGGCCGAACACCAAGCTCCGCGTGCCGGTCAAGGTCGACGGCCTCGGCTGGACCGACCAGGCCCGCATCGTCGTCGCCGCCGTCGACGTCGGCATCCTCAACCTCACCAACTACAAGCCGCCGGCCCCGGACGACTTTTACCTCGGCCAGCGCCGGCTCTCGGCCGAGATCCGCGACATCTACGGCCAGCTCATTGATGGGATGCAGGGCACGCGCGGTGCGATCCGCACCGGCGGCGACGAGGGCGGCCAGCTCAACGGCAGCCCGCCGACGCAGGCCCCGCTCGCGCTCTATTCCGGCGTGGTCAATGTCTCTTCCGGCAGCGCCGAGATCGAGTTCGACATCCCGGCGTTCTCCGGCACGGTCCGCGTCATGGCGGTGGCCTGGAGCAAGGACAAGGTCGGCCGCGCCAACGGCGACGTCACGGTGCGCGACCCGGTGGTGCTGACCGCGACCCTGCCGCGCTTCCTGCTCACCGGCGACCGCGGCACCATGAATCTCGACCTCGACAACGTCGAGGGCCAGGCCGGGGCCTACAACGTCACCGCCACCGCCGAAGGCGCGGTGACCGTCGCCGACGGCGCAAAGACCGTGCAGCTTCGCTCAAAGCAGCGCGACCGGATGACGGTGGCGCTGAACGCGCAAGGGTCGGGCGCCGGCACCGTGCGGGTGCGGATCAGCGGGCCGAACAACTTCGCGCTGGAACGCGCCTATGCGATGAACGTCAAGCCTGCGACGCAGCTCTTGACCCGCCGCACCGTGCGCACCATCGCGCGCAACGAAAGCCTGACGCTGTCGAACGACATGTTCGCCGATCTGGTGCCGGGCACCGGCGCGGTGGCGGTGTCGGTCGGCGCGTCGACCGCGCTCGATGCGGCGGCGCTCTTGAAGGCGCTCGACCGCTATCCGTTCGGCTGCTCCGAGCAGATCACCAGCCGGGCGTTGCCGCTGCTCTACGTCAACGAGCTCGCCAGCGCTGCGCATCTGGCGCTGGACGACGCCATCGACCAGCGCATCCGCGACTCGATCGAGCGCGTGCTGGCGCGCCAGTCGTCGAACGGCGCGTTCGGCCTCTGGGGCATCGGCGGCGACGACGCCTGGCTCGACGCCTACGTCACCGACTTCCTGACCCGCGCGAAGGAAAAGGGCTTCGCCGTGCCCGACACCGCGTTCAAGCTCGCGCTCGACCGGCTGCGCAACGTGGTCGGCAACGCGCCGGACGCGACGAAGGACGGCGCGCGCAATCTCAGCATGCACTCTACGTGCTGGCGCGGAACGGCGTCGCCCCGCTCGGCGATCTGCGTTACCTCGCCGACGCCAAGCTCGGCGACATCGGCTCGCCGATCGCCAAGGCGCAGGTCGCCGCGGCGCTCGGGCTCCTCGGCGACCGCACCCGCGCCGAGCGCGTCTACCAGTCGGCGCTGAACGACCTGCAGCCGCCGTCCGCGCCGGACTTCGCCGCCCGCGAGGACTACGGCTCGACCTTGCGCGACGCCGCGGCCTTGGTGACGCTCGCCAGCGAAGCCGGCGGCCCGCGGCAGACCATCGTCAACGCCGTGCAGCGCATCGAGCAGGCGAGGGCGCAGGCGTCCTACACCTCCACGCAGGAGAACGCATGGATGGTGCTCGCCGCTCGCGCGATCGCCAGGGACGCCGGCGGCGTCGCGCTCGACGTCGCAGGCCAGGCGCAACGCGGCCCGCTGTTCCGCAACGTCCGCGCCAGCGAGGTTGCGCAGCAGCCCTTGAAGATCACCAACACCGGCGGCGGCTCGGTGCAGGCCGTGGTATCGGTGTCGGGCGCGCCCGTGACGCCCGAGCCTCCCGCGGAGAAGGGCTTCAAGATCGAGCGGCTCTACCACACGCTCGATGGCGACGAGAGCGACCCGAAAAAAGCCAAGCAAAATCAGCGCTTTGTGGTGGTCCTCAAAATCACCGAGCCGACCCCGCAGTTCGGCCGCGTGCTGATCGCCGACTATCTCCCGGCCGGCTTCGAGATCGACAACCCGCGGCTCGTCTCCTCCGGCGACACCGGCACGCTCTCCTGGATCGCCGATGCCAAAGCCCCGGTGCACGCCGAATTCCGCGACGACCGCTTCAGCGCCGCGTTCGAGCGGAAGGCGAAAGACGCACCCGTGTTCTCCGTCGCCTACGTCGTCCGCGCCGTCTCCCCCGGCCGCTACGTCCTGCCGCAAGCCCACGTCGAGGACATGTACCGCCCCGACCGCTTCGGCAGAACCGAGACCGGCACGATCGAGATCACGCGGTGAGGTGAGGGCGTCACGCTGATGCGCAATCGCGCCTCGCACAGCTCGGGCGGTCTCATCCCTCCCCGCGAGGGGAGGGTGGACGCGAGCGAATGCGAGCGGCCGGGTGGGGAGAAGCCAGCGATAAACGCACCATCTCCCCACCCGGCTCGCTGCGCTCGCCACCCTCCCCTCGCGGGGAGGGAAGGCACTGCCCGTGCCGCAATGCGTAGATCCTATGCAGGGTCGGCGGGTGGTCGGGAGGTTAGGATTGGTTTTCCACGACCTTCCAACCCCTGAGG
>JAIESC010000200.1 GCA_019746355.1 Xanthobacteraceae bacterium
CCGCTGGCGCTCGCGCCGATCGAGCCCGACGTCCCGGCGCCGGAAAGGGTAACGTCTTGGTCGCCCCAACCATAACCGGCGTTGCCGCCGATATAGAACCCCGTCCAGCTCGTAATTGGTGCGACAACAGGCGCGTAAGCCGGAGCCCGCGCCGGCAGGTCTGCCGCAGCGGCCGGAAGCGCAACCGAGGCCAGCAGCCCGGCAGCAATAAGAACTCGGTGAAAACGCATTTTTGCCCTCTCCCCTGGGTGGCTGGGCTGCCACCTCTGATAGGTGGAATTTATTGGTTCTCGGGGGGCGGAGTCCAGCCCTGCTACCACTGGTTGGGAGGATTTTCAGCGGATTTCGTCCGCTCAGGCTCATGGGGGCACCAAGGGCTCGCCCTGCCGACTTTCTTCGCGATTTCAAACGCATGGGGCGCTTACAGCTTGATGGGTGCGCCGATTTTGCCCGGCCACCGCTTCAACGGCCGCTGCGCTCCTTCGCATTCAATTAAGCTTGCGTCGACCAGGCGATGGCTGCGCCTTGATGCGTCCACGCCCTGGACCGGATGACGCCATAACAGAACGTAGCAATCCGCCGTCTTGGTGTATCGGAGTTGGCGGATTGCGCTGCGATTATCCGCTCTACGAGCTACGCGTGTCGATGGAACGCGACGGAGCGGCTACACGTGGTTGCGCTCGAAATCCTCGTACGCCTTCGCGAGCCCCTCGCGCAGCGGCGTTTTCGCCCGCCAGCCGAGCCCTGCAAGCTTCGTCGTGTCGACGAGCTTGCGCGGCGTGCCGTCGGGGCGTGACGTGTCGTAGACCAGCTCGCCCTTGAAACCGACCACGTCGGCGACGGTGCGGGCGAATTCGGCGATGGTCATGTCCTCGCCGATGCCGATGTTGACCATCTCCTCGCCGGAGTAGCGCTGCATCAGGAACACGCAGGCGTCGGCGAGGTCGTCGGCGAACAGGAATTCGCGGCGCGGGGTGCCGGTGCCCCAGATCGTCACCGAGGGAGCGCCCGCAAGCTTCGCCTCGTGCATCCTGCGGATCAGCGCCGCCGGCACGTGGCTGTGATCGGGATGGTAGTTGTCGTTGAGCCCATAGAGATTGGTCGGCATCACCGAGATGAAGTCTGCGCCGTATTGCCGCCGGTAGGCCTCGCAGAGCTTGATGCCGGCGATCTTGGCGACCGCATACCATTCGTTGGTCGGCTCGAGGGAGCCTGTGAGCAGGGCGCTTTCCGGCATCGGCTGCGGGGCCAGCTTCGGATAGACGCAGGTCGAGCCGAGGAACAGCAGCTTCTTCACCCCGGCCTTCCAGGCCGCGTGGATCACCGCCACTTCGATCGCGAGATTGTCGTAGAGAAACTCCGCCGGCAGCGCGTCGTTGGCCTTGATGCCGCCGACCTTGGCGGCCGCGACGAACACCGCGTCGGGCCGCGCCCGCTCGATCCACGTCTCCACGTCGGCCTGCCGGCGCAGGTCCACCTCGTCGCGCGAGGCAATCAGGATGTCGCAGTGCTCGGCCGAAAGCCTGCGCACAATCGCCGAGCCCGCCATGCCGCGGTGTCCCGCGACCCAGACACGTTTGCCCCTCAGATTGAACGGCTCCGCCATCGTCGTTCCAAAAAGCGCGCGGACCTTACTCCGTCCAGGCGCGGCGCGTGTTGTCCTGCCGGGCGGTCGCGAGATCGGCCTCGACCATGTCGCGAACCAGCTCGTCGAAGCTGATCTTGTGGTGCCAGCCGAGCGTGGTGCGCGCCTTGGTCGCGTCGCCCAGAAGGATGTCCACCTCGGTCGGCCGGAAGTAGCGCGGATCGACCTGCACCAGCGCGCTGCCGGATTTCCTGTCGATGCCTTTTTCGCCGGCGCCCGAGCCCTGCCAGATGATGCTGCGGCCGACGCAGGCAAAGGCCCTCTCGACGAACTCGCGCACCGAATGGGTCTCGCCGGTCGCGAGCACATAGTCGTCGGGCTTCGGCTGCTGCACGATCCGCCACATGCCTTCGACGAAATCCTTCGCGTGGCCCCAGTCGCGCTTGGCGTCGAGGTTGCCGATGTAGAGACAATCCTGCAGCCCGCATTCGATGGCGGCGACCGCGCGGGTGATCTTGCGCGTCACGAAGGTCTCGCCGCGGGTCGGCCCTTCGTGGTTGAACAGGATGCCGTTCGAGGCGTGGATGCCGTAGGCCTCGCGGTAGTTCACCGCGATCCAGTAGGCGTAGAGCTTCGCCGCCGCATAGGGGCTGCGCGGATAGAACGGCGTGGTTTCCCTCTGCGGCACCTCGCGCGCCTTGCCGAACAGCTCGGAGGTCGAGGCCTGATAGAACCGCACGCGGTCCTCAAGTCTCAGGATGCGGATCGCTTCGAGGAGCCGCAGCGTGCCGATCGCGTCGGCATTGGCCGTGTACTCGGCGGTCTCGAACGACACCATGACGTGGCTCTGTGCCGCGAGATTGTAGATCTCGGTCGGCCGCGTCTCCTGCACGATCCGGATCAGGTTCGTCGCATCGGTCATGTCGCCGTAGTGCATGAAGAAGCGCACGCCCGGCAAATGCGGATCGCGGTAGAGGTGGTCGACGCGCTCGGTGTTGATCAGCGACGCGCGCCGCTTCACGCCATGGACGATATAGCCCTTCGACAACAGAAGCTCGGCGAGATAGCTGCCGTCCTGGCCCGTCACTCCGGTGATCAGCGCAACGCGGTCGACCAAGACTGCAGATCCCCCAAGCAAGGTAGCGAGCCGCAGCGGCAAAGCGCCGCGCGGCGGCAATGGCCGCTTAATGCCCGGAAACCTGAGCCGATGCAAATCAGGGAAAACTGGTCTGCAGGCGCGGTTGTTGCGGGCATGGTGGCGATGCGCAACGTTAACGCGCGGCAACGAAGGAATAGGGATTTCGCCATGGGTTGGTTTCGGACACTCTCGATCGCTTCACTGGCCGGCCTTGCGCTCGCGCTTTCCGGGGAGGGAGCATCGGCGCAGTCGGGCAAGACCATCAAGCTCGTGGTTCCGGTCCCGCCCGGTGCCTCCACCGACGCGATCGGCCGGCTGATGGCCGAGCAGATCGGCCGGGCGCAGGGCGTCACCATCGTGGTCGAGAACCGCCCCGGCGCGAGCGGCATGATCGGCACCGAGCAGGTGTCGCGCGCCACGCCCGACGGCACCACGCTGCTGATGACCGCGAACACCTATCTCATCGACGCGCAGACCCGGAAGGCGAACTATCATCCGGTCACCGCTTTCGACCCGATCTGCTACCTGGTGCAGTCGCCCGCGGTGTTCGTGGTCAACAGCGCGTCGCCGTACCGCAACCTGAAGGACATGCTGGACGCCGCCAAGGCCAAGCCCGGCGAGCTGACCATGGCCGCGGTCGGTCCGGGCTCGACGTTCCAGATGGGCTTTACCACCATGACCAAGGCCGCGGGCGTCAGCATGACCTACGTGCCCTATCAGGGCAGCGCGCCGGCGGTGACCGCGGTCATGGGCCAGCACGTGACCTCGGCCTTCTCGGGTTACGCGGTCGTCGCCGAAAACGTGAAGGCCGACAAGCTCCGCGCCCTGGGCGTCGCGACCGCAAGGCGCGTCGAGCCGCTGCCGAATGTCGCGACCTTCGACGAGCAGGGCTTCAAGGGTCTCGAGGTCGACAACTGGTTCGGCGTGGTGGCACCGGCCGGCACGCCGAAGGAGGTGCTGGCGCAGCTCGGCTCCTGGTTCAGGGCGGCGCTGGGCGAGCCTGAGGTGAAGGCCAAGCTGGCGCTGCAGGGGCTTTATCCGGTCGGCCAGTGCGGCGACGAGTTCGCAGCTTACGTGAAGAAGCGCTTCGGCGAATACGGCGAGATGATCAAGGAGTCGAACATCAAGACCGAGTAGGCAGTTCGATAGTTACAGGTGTTTGCTGTATGATCGCAGGCGAGAACTTGGGGCGAGAATAACAGGAGCAGCCTATGCTCAGAGCGGAACAGAACAAATTCGCCACCGAGACCGGCCCCGGCACGCCGATGGGCAACCTGTTCCGCCGCTACTGGATCCCGGCGATGCACGCCTCCGAGCTGCCGGAGAACGAGTGCCCGCCGGTGCGGGTCAAGCTTCTGTCGGAGCAGCTCTTGGCCTGGCGCGACACGCAGGGGCGTCTTGCGCTCACCGACGAGTTCTGCGCGCATCGCGGCGTGTCGCTGTGGTTCGGAAGGAATGAGCACAACGGCCTGCGCTGCCCGTATCACGGCTGGAAGTACGACCACACCGGCCAGTGCATCGAGGTGCCGTCGGAGCCGACCGAAAGCGGCTTCTGCCGGAAGATCAAATTGAAGTCCTATCCGCTGATCGAGCGCGGCGGCATTCTCTGGGCCTACATGGGCCCGCCGGAACTTGAGCCGCCATTCCCCGAATTCGAATGGGCGATCCTGCCGGCCTCGCACGTCCACAATTCGAAGCGGTTGCAGGAGTGCAACTACCTGCAGGCGATGGAAGGCGGCATCGATTCAAGCCACGTGTCGTTTCTGCACTCCGGCGACATGCACCGCGACCCGCTCCACCGCAACACCAAGGGTGCGCACTACCAGAGCGACCAGAAGCCGAAGTTCGAGATCGTCGAATCCTCCGGCGGGCTGTTCATCGCGGCGCGACGGAACGCGGAAGCGGGGTATTACTACTGGCGCATCACCCAGTGGATCATGCCCTGGTACACGATGGTGCCGCCCTATGGTGACAACGCGCTCAACGCGCATGCCTGGGTGCCGGTCGACGACGAGACCTGCTACACGTGGACCTTCACCTACCATCCGACCCGGCCGCTCTCGGAGATGGAGCTCAATGTGATGCGCAGCGGCGGCGGCATCCACGTGGTGACGGAGCCCGGCACGTTCCGGCCGGTGATCAACAAGGACAACGACTACCAGATCGATCGTGCGGCGCAGAAGCGCGGCGAGACCTATTGCGGCGTGCGGGGCATCGCCATGCAGGACGCGGCGGTGCAGGAGAGCATGGGACCGATCCAGGACCGCGGCAAGGAGAACCTGGTCTCGACCGACAACGCCATCATCATGGCGCGGCATCGCTTGCTCAAAGCCGCGCGCGACCTGCAGAACGGTGCAGCGCCGCCCGGCGCCACGCCGCAGAACCAGCGCGTGCGCTCGGCGACCTTCGTGCTGCCGGTCGACGTGCCGTTCGCCGAAGCCAAGCGCGACGATCTGACGGTGCGCCAAGGCGTGCCGCATACGTCGATCTGAGGCGCCGACCTCTCCACGTCATGGCCGGGCTTGTGCCGGGCATCTCGATGAGGAGGGCAGAGTGCGTCCTTAAGCGAGATGGCCGCGACAAGCCCGGCCATGACTGACGAGAGACAGGGTCAATATGGCAAGTGAATTGGATCCTCGCGCCGCCGGTGGCAAGCGGCTGAAGGGCAAGATCTGCATCGTCACCGGTGCCGGGCAGGGCATCGGCCGCTCGACGGCGAAGCGTCTTGGCGCGGAGGGCGGCACCATCGTTGTCGCTGACCGCATCGACGAAGGCGCGACGCAGAGCATCGCAGAATTGAAGGAGTATGGCGTCGAAACGCTGAAGGTGCTCGCGGACCTCTCGACCATGGCCGGCGCGTGGGCGCTGATCGACCAGACGGTCGCAGCCTTCGGCCGCATCGACGTGCTGGTCAACAACGTCGGCGGCACGATCTTCATCAAGCCCTATCACCTCTACACCGAGGACGAGGTGAGGATGGAACTCGAGCGCTCGCTGCATCCGACCTTGTGGTGCTGCCTCGCCGTGCTGCCGGTGATGATGCAGCAGCAGTCGGGCTCGATCGTGAATGTCGGCTCGCAGTCGACGCGCGGGCTCTATCGGCTGCCTTACGCCACCAGCAAGGGCGGCATCCTGGCGCTGACCAAGGTGCTGGCGATGGAATACGGCCGCCACGGCATCCGCATCAATGCGATGGCCCCGGGCGGCACGGAGATCACCGACCGCGTCGTGCCGCGGCAGTTCATCAAGCCTGGCATGAGCGTCGAGGAACCGGCCGACGAGGCCGCGTACCGGCGCGAGATGGGCGAGGACATCCGCAACCAGCAGGCGCTGAAGCGCCGCGGTCTGCCGGAGGAGCAGGCCGCGGCGATTGCGTTTCTCGCCTCCGACGATGCGAGCTTCATCACCGGCCAGGTGATCAATTGCAGCGGCGGGCAGTCGTAGGTGGTCTCGTGTCCCGGGCGAGCGTAGCGAGACCCGGGACCCCGGTCTTTGCAACGAACCGGGGTCCCGGATCAGCGGTGCACGGTAACGCTTCGCTTCACGCTGCCCCACGTCCGGGACACGTGCGGCGTCAGTCGAGCTTCACCCTGCGCAGTCGCGCCGCATTGGCGATGACGCTGACGGACGACAGCGCCATCGCGGCTGCTGCGATGATCGGCGACAGCAGGATCCCGAACATCGGATAGAGCACGCCGGCCGCGACCGGCACGCCGGCGGCGTTGTAGATAAACGCAAAGAACAGGTTCTGCCGGATGTTGCTCATCGCCGCGTGCGACAGGTGTCGCGCCCGGACGATGCCGCGGAGGTCGCCCTTGAGCAGCGTGATGCCGGCGCTTTCCATCGCCACGTCGGTGCCGGTGCCCATCGCAATGCCGACGTCGGCGGCAGCCAGCGCCGGCGCGTCGTTGACGCCGTCGCCGGCCATCGCCACGACGCGGCCCTCGCGGCGCAGCTTCTCGACGACGGTGCTCTTGCCGTCTGGCAGCACCTCGGCCTCGACATCGGCAATGCCGAGCCTGCGTCCCACGGCTTGCGCGGTCGTCTTGTTGTCGCCGGTCAGCATGACGACGCGGACCCCGTCGGCCTTCAGCGCTGCAAGCGCTTCCGGCGCGCTGTCCTTAACCGGATCGGCAATGGCGATCGCACCGGCAACCTTGCCGTCGATGGCGGCGAAGATCGCGGTCGCGCCCTCCTTGCGCTGCTGCTCGGCCCAGCCCTCGAGCGCCTCGGCGGCAATGCCAAGCTCGCGCAGGAATTTCGCGTTGCCGAGCACGACGCGCCGCTGCTCGACCATGCCGATTGCGCCCTTGCCGACCGGCGAATCGAAGCCGCGCACCGGCGCCAGCTCGATTTTTCTGTCCGCGGCTGCCTCGACAATGGCGTGCGCGAGCGGGTGCTCGCTTGAGCGCTCGACGCTCGCCGCGAATTTCAGCATCTGCGTTTCGTCCGTGCCGTCCACGGCGGTCATGGCGACGACCTTGGGCTTGCCTTCGGTCAGAGTCCCGGTCTTGTCGACCACCAGCGTGTCGACCTTCTCCATGCGCTCCAGCGCCTCGGCATTCTTGATCAGCACGCCGGCCTGCGCGCCGCGGCCAACGCCAGTCATGATCGACATCGGCGTCGCAAGGCCGAGGGCGCAGGGGCAGGCGATGATGAGGACGGTGACGGCGGCGATGAGGCCGTAAGTGAAGCGCGGCTCCGGGCCGTAAATCGCCCAGGCCGCAAACGCGAGCGCGGCGATCGCGATCACCGCCGGCACGAACCAGCCCGATACCTGATCGGCCAGGCGCTGAATCGGCGCGCGCGAGCGTTGCGCGGCGGCAACCATCTGCACGATCTGCGACAGCATGGTGTCGCGCCCGACCTTCTCGGCGCGCATGACAAAGCCGCCGCTCCTGTTGATCGTCCCGGCGATGACCTTCGCGCCGATATCCTTCGTCACCGGCATCGATTCGCCGGTCACCATCGATTCGTCGAGGGTGGAGCGGCCCTCGGTCACCGTGCCGTCGACCGGCACCTTCTCGCCGGGCCGCACGCGAAGCTGATCGCCCACGGTGACCGTTTCCAGCGGCACCTCTTCATCCGTGCCTTGCGCGGTCACGCGGCGCGCGGTCTTCGGCGCGAGGTCGAGCAGCGCGCGGATCGCACCCGATGTCTGCTCGCGGGCGCGCAGCTCCAGCACCTGACCGAGCAGCACCAGCACGGTGATCACGGCGGCGGCCTCGAAATAGACCGCGACCGCGCCCTGCGCGTCGCGGAACGCGGGCGGAAACGCCTGCGGCGCGAGCACCGCGACCACGCTGTAGAGCCACGCGACACCGGTGCCGATCGCGATCAGCGTGAACATGTTGAGGTTGCGCGTGACGAGCGACTGCCAGCCGCGTTCGAAGAACGGCCAGCCGGCCCACAGCACCACGGGCGTGGCGAGGAGGAACTGGAGCCAGTTCGACAGCGGCTGCGCGACCAAATGGCCGAACAGGTGCCCGCCCATTTCCAGCACGACGACCGGAACCGAAAGCGCAAGGCCGATCCAGAACCGCCGCGTCATGTCGGCAAGTTCCGGATTGGGGCCGGTGTCGGCGCTGGGCAATTCCGGCTCGAGCGCCATGCCGCAGATCGGGCAGGAGCCCGGGCCTTCCTGCCGGATCTCCGGATGCATCGGGCAGG
>JAIESC010000011.1 GCA_019746355.1 Xanthobacteraceae bacterium
GGCGCGGCACCCGGCGCTAGCTCCGGCGGATTGGGCGGTCTGCTCAGCGGCGCGCTCGCCGGCGGGGCGGCCGGCAGCATCCTGAGCGGCGGGCTCGACAGTCTGCTGAAGCAATTCCAGCAGAACGGGCAGGGTCAGGCGGCACAGTCTTGGGTCGGCAAGGGGCCGAACCAGCAGATCTCGGAAAACGATCTGGCGCGCTCGATCGGCTCCGATGACATCGACGCGCTGGCGCAGCACACCGGGATGTCGCGCAACGAGCTGCTCGCAGGCCTGAGCCGCGAGCTGCCGGACGCGATCGACGAGCTCACCCCGGAAGGCCGGCTGCCGACCAGGGAAGAAGCCTCGCGCTGGGTGTGAAGGACGCCGCCGCCCTCGCGGCGGCCAGAGCAGCGGTCCGCCGCAGAAAATGCGACCAACAAAGAAGCTGGAGCCGTTTCCGAATTCCGCAGGAACGGGAACGGCTCTGGCACGTGGGGTCTGACGCCGCCGCCCCGCGGCGGCTATGCTGGCCGGCATGAACCTGCCGCCGCTGCGAACCCTGTTCTTCGAGGACCTGTCGGTCGGGATGGCCGAGACGCTGGAGAAAACCGTCTCGGCCTCCGACGTTGTCGGCTTCGCGCAACTGACCGGGGACCGAAATCCGATCCATCTGTCGGAGCACTTCGCCGCGCGCACCACGTTCAAGAAGCGGATCGCGCACGGGCTCTACACCGCAAGCCTGATCTCCGCGGTGCTCGGCACGCGGCTGCCCGGGCCGGGCGCGATCTATATTTCGCAGACGCTCAACTTCCGTGCGCCGGTGAAGATCGGCGACACGGTGACGGTCACCGTGACGGTGGCGGAGCTGATGCCGGAGAAAACGCGGGCGCGGCTCGCCTGCGTCTGCACGGTCGGCGGCGAGGTGGTGCTCGAAGGCGAGGCGCTGGTGAAGGTGCCGTCGCAGGAGAAGGCCGGCCGGCCGGCGATGAGGTTGTGACGGATGGCAACGGGGCGGGGGACGCTGGCGGCGCTGGCGATCGTCGCAGCCGGCGGTGCGCGGGCGCAGGACGGACCAAGCCCGCAGAGTTCGACGAACGCGGCTTCCCAGCCGAGGTCGTCAAGGTGCTGCAAGCCGCCCGGGACGAAAGACGCACCGGATTACGGCAAGGCCGTTCGAATGCACGCAGCCGGGGTGATGACGCCGCGGGCGATGCTTTGCCGGCCGCTGTTGGATCCTTTGCGGAATTTGATGCCGTGCACGGCGGATCAGCCGCAACGCAGCGCGCGGCCGGCACGTTGGCCCCATATCGGAGGGCGGCAACCCTGCGAGGAACAGTTCCACGACTCCGACAGCCGCATTGGCCCTGGGTATCGCCGCGACGTGGATCGCGCCGCCGGCGATCGCCCGCGCGGCTTCGAGCTTCGATGCCAATCTGCATTCGATCGCGCCGGAACTTGCGGCGCGCGCGGCGCTGTGATGCGCAGACGCGAGATGCGATCATTCTCCATTTCGCGGCACCCCCTTCAGGCTTCGGCGGGCTTCTCGTTTGCCAGGTCGCGGCGATCGTTCAGGTTGCCATCGAGCGTTCCGCCTCGCGCAACACATCGAGCGCGCGCCACGGCTTTGCCAGGAACTTCGCGCCGTCCGGCAGGCCGGCACGCGGCGTGCCCGACGTGACGATCACGTGGATGTTCGGAAAATTTGTCTTGGCGAAGCGCGCCAGCTCGAGGCCGTCGATCGCGCCGGCGAGGTTGACGTCGGTGAACATCAGCGACACGCAGGCGCCGATCCGGTCGAGCACGCGCAGCGCCGCTTCCGCGCTGTTGCACTCGACCACGCCCATCTCGCACTCCTTGAGCAGCACGACCGCGTATTCGCGCTGCAGCGCGTCGTCCTCGACCACCAGCGCGATCGGCTTGAAGGGTGTCGCCTGTCCCATCGCCGTCTCCATCACGTGAGGGCTTGGTGGGGAATGCATAACCCGCGTCCTGGTTCACTCGAAGTGCGATCCCGCACAGGTTCCATCAAGGCATGGAACGCAAAGGGAATTTTTTGCGGCGACGGATGCGGCCGGTCCGGCCGTTTTGCCGGGACCGGCGGCGCGGGACGAACCGCCGCAGCCGGAGGGCTCCGCCAGCGTGCCGTCCGTCTTGCCGACCGGCGTCGCCCCGGCGCATGCTTGCGTCCGGAAGCCGATCAACCGGAGGTGCAACATGACTTCTCGGTGGCTGCTGGCCCCCTTCATGTCACTGATGCTGCTCGTCCTCGCGCCGGAACGCGCGCGCGCCGACGACTACCCGGCGCGCAACGTCGTGATCATCGTGCCGTTCACGCCGGCGGGCTCGACCGACATCCTGGCGCGGTTCTGCGCGCAGGCGCTGGAGGCGCGGCTCGGCAAGACCTTCGTGGTCGAGAACCGGCCCGGCGCCGGCCAGCAGATCGGCGTCGGCGCGGTCGCCAAGGCCGAGCCCGACGGCTACACGCTGCTGATGGCGACGAGCTCGGCGATGGGCGTCAATCCGACGCTCTACAAGAAGATCGCCTACGACCCGGTGAAGGATTTCACGCCGATCGCCATGGTGGCGCACCTGCCGTTCATCCTGCTGGTCAACCCGGCGCTGCCGATCAACAGCGTCGCCGACCTGATCGCCTATGGAAAGGCCAACCCGGGCAAGCTCAGCTACGGCTCGGGCGGCATCGGCGCGTCGCACCATCTCTACGGCGAGCTGTTCAACAGCCTGACCGGCATCAAGATGACGCACGTGCCCTACAAGGGCACGGTGCCGGCATTGAACGACGTCATTGCCGGCCACATCCAGGTGCTGTTCGCCGACGCGCCGCCGGCGCTGCCGCAGGTGAAGGCCGGCAAGGTGCGGGCGCTCGGCGTGACCACCGCCAAGCGCATCGCCGTCGCGCCCGACATTGCGCCGGTCAACGACACGGTGAGGGGCTTCGACACCGCGCCGTGGCAGATGCTGATGGCGCCGCGCGGCACGCCCGGGCCGGTGGTCGAGAAGCTGCACAAGGAGATCACAGCCTACATCGCGTCGCCCGAAGGCCAGAAGAAGCTGACCGACATGGGCCTCGTGCCCGGCGCGCCGACCAAGCCGGCCGAGCTTGCGACCTTCGTCGCGAGCGAGGTGAAGGCCTGGGGCAAGATCGTGACGGAGGCGGGAGCGGCGGGAATCGAGTGAGGCCGGGCGCGGCACTTCGCGGCGCGTCGGTCCGCGCAGGCTTTGTCGCCTGACGCAGCAAGCAACAGACGGGAGGATGGCATGCCGGTGGTCGATCCGAGGATTGCGGGAAAGCCTGTGCCGCGCATCTCGAAGGAGACGATGGAGCGCGACTGCGTGGCGCGCGCCGCGAACGTGAAGGCGCTGGACGTGGCGTTCCTCGACCAGCGCATCCCGCGTTACGAGCGCGACATCATCAACATGGTCGGCATGGGCGTGACCGAGAACGCCAAGCTTCGGCCGAACGTCGGCAACGGCGCGGTCGGCTTCTCGGTCACCTACATCCGCGCCAGGACCGGCAGGGGCGCCGCATTGCACCGCCACGCCACCGAGGAGGTGTTCATTCCGGTGAAGGGGCGCTGGCAGGTGTTCTGGCTGGAGGGCGAGACCGAGCGCACGCTCGATCTCGACGAGGGCGACGTGGTCAACGTGCCGATCGGCATCTATCGCGGCTTCCGCAGCCTCACCGACCGGCCCGACGCGCTGATGATGGCGATCATCGGCGGCCCGGACGCGGGCAAGGTGGACTGGCATCCGAGCGTGATCGAGGAGGCGCGGAAGACCGGCTTAAGCGTCGACGACGATGGGAATTTGGTGGAGGAGAAGCCGGCGGCTTAAGCTGAAACCTTCGTGTGGTTTTTCAATTGGATTGCATCAGCCTATCCACGTCATGCCCGGCCTTGTGCCGGGCATCCACGCCTTGGCTGCAAAGTAAGGCGTGGATGGCTGGGACAAGCCCGGCCATGACGACCGTTGGATCGGCGCGAGTGGAAACCGCGATAGTCGCCGCTCAATTCAGCTTCACGCCGCTCTGCTCGATCACCCGCTTGTAGCGCGCGGCCTCGCTGCGGATGCGCTCGGCCAGCGCGCCCTGGCTCAGCGGCGTGACGTCCATGCCAAGTTCAACAAAGCGTTTGCGCAGCGCCTCGTCCTGCAGCACCTTCAGCACCTCGGCGTCGAGGCGCGAGACGATTGCCGCCGGGGTCCCTGCGGGAACATAGACGCCGATGTTCAGTCCCGCGTCGACGTTGAGGCCGCTGTCGGTCATCGTCGGCCAGTCGCGCAGGAACGAGGGCCGCTCGCGGCCCAGGATCGACAGCACCTTGATCTTGCCGGCGTCGATCATCCCCTGCACCGAGCTTTGCGTCGTCACGCCGAGCGCGGTGTCGCCCGCGGCAAGGCCATTCGCCATCGCCGCGCCGCCGCGATAGGGCACGTGCAAGAGCTTGATGCCGGCCTCGAGCGCGAGCCATTCGGCCGCGATCTGGTTGATGGTGCCATGGCCCGGCGAGCCGAACGCGACCTTGCCGGGCTCGGCCTTGGCCTTCTCGATCAGGTCCTTGACCGATGCGAGCCCGCTGCCCGGGTGCGTCAGCAGCAGCAGCGGGGCCACGGCAATGCGGGTGACCGGGATCAGGTCCTTGTACGGGTCATACGTGGTCGCCGGCATCAGCGACGGCACGGTGATGAAGTCGCCGGTGGTCATCAGGATGGTGTAGCCGTCCGGCGGCGACTTGGTCGCGGCGTCGACGCCGAGCGTGCCGCTCGCGCCGGCGCGGTTCTCGATGACCATGGGCTGGCCCAGCGCATCGGCGAGCTTCTGGCTGACGAGGCGCGCGCCGATGTCGGCCACGCCGCCGGCCGGGAACGGCACGATCACGCGGACGTTGCGGCTCGGCCAAGTCTGGGCCTGAGCCTGGGCCTGAGCCTGGGCCGGCGAGGGTGCGGTGCCGGGCGCGGCCAACAGCGCCAGCAGGGTCAAAGCCAACGAAAGTCCGGTGCGAAGGCGCATGGACGGAATGTCTCCTCGGTTGCCGGCACGGCACTGTCGTGAATTTCCCGGCGGGAGACAAGGCGGCTGTCTGCGACATGTTCTGCATGCGTGAGCGGCTCTCGCGGCGCTCATCGTCGGGCTGGCGCGTGTGCCATTATGCAACCACGCACTCCGCCGTCATCGCCGGGCATAGCCGTCCGAAGGACGGCGTCGCTTCGCTCGCCTATGTCCCGGCGATCTATGAGCGGATTGCGGCGTAGGCAGAGGTAGGAATTGAGCTTGTCGCGAGACCGTATGGATGCGCGGGTCACGCCCGCGCATGACACCGCCCGAGTGGGCTTGCACGGGAGCCTCAGTAATCCCGATCGAGCTTCAGCACCGCCCCGGTCAGGGCGTCGACATCGATCCGCACGGTCTTGCCGCGCGTGTCGCGGCCTTCGATCTCCCATTTGCCGTCATAGAACTGGATCTGGTTGAAGCCGATCACGCCGAACGCGCGTGCCGTCGTCACCGCGCGTTGCACCGAGCCGCCGGAGCCGGAATCGGCAAGCGCGGGCGCGGCGATGCCGAGAAGCGAAGCGATGGCGATGGCCGAAAGGAATTGACGCACGGCGGACCTCCGGGGCTGATCGGACAATTCAAGCCGAACGCAATGCGCCCGGAATGGTTTCCGGTCGCGGCGCACCGCCCGAAATTGCCGCGGGGCGGACACGCGGCGGCCGCAGCAGGTTCGAGCTTGTGGCGGAACGGCCGCGATTTTGCCGGGCCGGTGACGGGCTCGACACCTGCACGGCGGATAGAGCCGTCCCCGTACGACGATATGCAGATCGATCGGATCGGACGGCAAATGCGGAATTCGACAACCTTGCCGTTCACCGTTTCGCGTAGTATGTTAATGCCATGATCCGGTCGTGGCGCAATTCTGCGTCGCGCAAGGTCTGGGACGGCGAGCGGCCGAACCAGTTTCGCGGGCTGGATTTCGAAGCGGCGACCGATCTGCTGCTGGCGCTGAACGTCGCGCAGTCGCTGCAAGACCTGAGCCCGCTCAGGAGCGTCGGGCTGCACAAGCTGAAGGGCGACCGCAAGAACCAGTGGGCGATGACGGTCAATGACCGCTGGCGTATCTGCTTCGAGTTTCGCAAAGGCGACGCATTTGGCGTCGAGATTGTCGACTACCACAAAGGCTGAACATGATGGCTCCGATCGCGCACCCCGGCCGACTGCTCAAACGCGAACTCGCGACGCGCAAGCTCAGCGCCAACCGGCTGTCGCTCGATATCGGCGTGCCGTCGGGCCGCATCACCGACATTCTCAACGGCCGCCGCTCGATCACCGCGGATACCGCGGTCCGGCTGGGGCGCTACTTCGGCAACAGCGCACAGTTCTGGCTTGATTTGCAGGGGCAGTACGACATCGCGGTGGTGGAGCGCGAGAAGGGCGGAGAGATCGCGAAGCGCGTCAGGCCAGCGGATGCGGCGTAGCGCTTCCGGACCCGCCTCAGCTCGCGGTGCGAGCTAAGGCGGGCTTGAGTCCGCCGTAGCTCCTGAGCGCGAAGGCGGAAGTCGCGCGTGAACGCGCTTATGGTTCAATCCGAGCCGCGCCGGCCGGCATTGGCCTGTCACTGGTGTGGGCGCTTCGCCAGCATCGTGAACGAGCCGTCGCCGTTCGCCACCACCTCGACGCCCTTGCTGCGCAGCCATTCGATGTGCTCCGCCTGGCTCATCGGCTTGAGCGGGTCGTCGGCCGGCGCGGCGTGGACCGGCGTGCGGGCCGGCAGCTCCGACCGCTTGAGATAGCCCTTGAGCTCGCCCCAGCCGTTGAGCTCGTCATAGCGGTCCTTGATGGTGGGCGCCGCGCCGTCGCCGCCGCTGAAATCGGTTTCGAGGTATCGCCGCTCGCTGGCGTGCAGCTCGCGGGCGGTGCCGTCGGCGTTGACGTAGATGTAAGGGTAGGGGCGCATGGGCCTTGGTCGCGGGCGACGGCGGAAAGGTTCGAAGCGCCCCGGCGACGGACGCATTCGGTGCAACTCGGGCGGTGTGCTGCCTCTCCCGCTTGCGGGGGAGGGTTGGGGAGGGGGTCGCAGCGGTGCGCTGTTACCAGAGCCGTTGAGGTAAGCTCCACGGCATCGCCATTCCGCCGCCGGGGCCGCCATGCTCGATCTCTTCCTTCTCTCGCTCGACTGGTTCGGCACCGCCGTGTTCGCGGTGACCGGCGCGCTCACCGCCTCGCGCAAGCGCATGGACATCACCGGCTTCATGCTGCTCGGCGCCGCGACCGGGATCGGCGGCGGCAGCCTGCGCGACGTGATGCTCGGCGCGCTGCCGGTGTTCTGGGTGCGCGAGCCGGTCTATCTCGGCATCTGCATCGCGGTCGCGGCGGCGACCTTTGCCCTCGCGCATATCCCGGAGTCGCGCTACCGCGCGCTGCTCTGGCTCGACGCCGCCGGACTTGCGCTGTTCTGCGTGGTCGGCGCGGAGAAGGCGCTGATCGCGGGCGCCGGCGGCTTCATCGCGGTGGCGATGGGCGTGGTGACCGCGACCGTGGGCGGCGTGATCCGCGATCTGCTCGGCGGCGAGAGCCCGCTGATCCTGCGCAAGGAGATCTATGCCACCGCGGCGCTGGCCGGCGCGTTCGCCTATGTCGCGCTCGCGGCGGCGGGCGTGTCGAAAGCGGCTGCCGCATTCGCGGGCTTTGCGGCCTGCTTTGTGATCCGCGCGCTGGCGCTGCGCTATGGCTGGTCGCTGCCGGTGTACCGACCGCGCGAGGGAAGGAGCGCGGAGGAGGTGGAGCGGTTGGGGAGGTGAGTGGATCAGCGGATCAGAGCGTCGTAGTCCGCATGCGAGCCGATCCAGAACCATACCAAATCCTCGTCGGACTCGACAGCCAGCGCGCGATAGCGAAGTCCGACCCGTACGGACCAGAATTTTCCGACCTTCTTGAAGCGCAGCGAGGGGTGCTGCGGGTCCTACTTCAGCAGCGCATAATTCTTGTCGGCGAGTTCGCGCACCTGCACGGGAAGCTTTTCATAGGCCTCCCAGAACGCGCGGCTCGCGAAATGCCTCATAGCTCGCGGGCGCGCCCCTTGCGGAGATCGTCCAGCGCCGCGTCCGCGAGACGGTCGAGCTTGCCGTTCGTTACATCGCGTTCGATCTTGTCGTCGAAACGCGCGGCATCGAACTCCTCGAACCAGGCGCGGAAACGCGCGAGGTCTTCGGGAGGCAACTTGGCGACGGCCCTTTCGAGTTCTTCTATGGTCATCGTGTAAATATAGCGATTGACGGTAGGGTGGGCAAAGGCGCCACCAGCGCGTTCACGCGCGTCTTCGACGCGCTATGGCGCCGTGCCCACGTGCATGCGCCAACGCAAGATCGCGTGGGCCCGGCGCTAACGCGCCTTGGCCCACCCTGTACCACTCCTGGCGTTCGGAATTGGTCTCGGTTGTAGACTGGCCGGACGGGCCGATCT
>JAIESC010000136.1 GCA_019746355.1 Xanthobacteraceae bacterium
CCTTGGCGGATACCATATGGCGTGGAACGCCGTCATCCGGCTATCCTGAATGATGCTTGGTCTTATTTGGCACTAGTCGATTGCCCTTCTTGGACAATCCTAGGAGGGCCTCGTGGACAATTGGTTCGACCGAATCCTGCTGCATACGCGCATGCAGCCCGAGACTCCGGCCATTGTCATGGAGGATCGCGTCGTCACCTATGGAATGCTGGGTGCCGCCATTGAGAACTGCGCGCGCCGCATCGTCGACGCCGATATCGACAGGAGCGGCGTTGTCGCCGTGCTGGTGCAAAATCCAATCCGCGAGTTGACGCTGTGCTTGGCGCTGTTTCGCATCGGGGTCCGCTGTATGCCTCTGGAGCCCGGGCAGTCGGGTATCGCCAGTCTGAACATCCCCGTCGCGCTCGGCGACGCCCAATCCAGGCAGCGTCTTGGTTCGGCCGGACGCATCATTGAAGTCACCGATGCGTGGTTCACTCCGGACGCGGCTGGCGCGGGCAGCCTGCCCGCGCCCTTTTCCGACAGCCGGCAGGTATGTCTGGAAGCCTTGACCTCCGGCACGACCGGCGCGCCCAAATCGATTCCGACGACCGTGGGCTACGTCGCGCGCTATGTCGGGCCGGGCGTCATGGAGCCGGGCGGCAATGTGGTCCTGTGCATGCTCGGCTTGGGCTCCGTGTGGGGCTACACCATTGCTTGCTCGGTGCTGGCGAGCAGGAAGACGCTGTGTTTCGTCATTTCGCCGTTCCAGGCGATCAGAATGGTCGAGCTGTTCTCCGTCGACCTCGTCTTCGCCTCGACGGATCAACTCGTCGCGCTCATCAGAGTTGTGCGCAAATCGGCAGCGCAACTGCGGAGCTTGCGCACCGTCGTCACCGGCGGCAGCGTACCGACGCGCGCCCTGCTTGAAGCGGCAACGCTGCATCTTTGCAAGAACGTGCTGTGCCGCTACGGAACGTCGGAGCTTGGTTCGGTGGCCGAAGCGAGCGCCAGCGAAATCCTGGCGCAGCCGACATTGGTCGGACACATTCAGCCCGAATATGAGATGGCCGTTGTGACCCCGGACGGCGCGCCGTGCCCCTCAGGCAAGCTGGGCCTTATCAAGGGCCGCATCAGACGCAACGGCCCGAACGGACCTGAACCCTGGATCGACAATGGCGATCTCGGCTGGATATCGAGCGACGGCCGGCTGTTCGTCGTCGGCCGCACTGCCGACATCCAGGACTTGTCGGCTATATCGATCGGCAAGATTTCGCCTGAGCAGGACGTCGAGCACCTCTTGCGCTTCGAATGGGATGCCGCGGACGCGGCGGCGGTTCTGGTCGACGGCAGGCCGTCCGGTCCGCCGGAGATCTGGGTGGGTGTGGTGGACTGCAAGAATGCCGATGCGGGAAAGCTTGAGGCAATTCTCCGGCAGCGAGGCATCCCGGCGACCGTGCGTTTGTTTGCGCTGTCGGCCATCCCGCGTGGCGCCAACGGCAAAATCCAGCGCGGGCGTGTGAAATCCCTGATAGCCGGTATGACCGCCACCGGATCATGACCTAAGATTTCTGATTTGCCCGTTGCTGGGCGCAGGAATTGGCGGTGGACGGGCCGCGGCGCCCGGGACCTCCGGGCTGTTCTTTGTGGGCACCGACGGGTTTTTGCCCTGATGGTGCAGGGACGCAATAGACGCGCTTCGGCAGGCGCTGCTATAAATTTACCTCCAAGGGGTGGGGGTCATGAAGAGCTACCTGTTGCGTAGCGTGGCATTGCCCGCGTTGTTCGCTGCCGGTCCGGCTATGGGACAGGGTTTGCCCGCCAGTCCGTACAACTGGACTGGGTTTTATCTTGGCGTGAACGCCGGTGCCAATTGGGCACGGTCAGATGCGACGACCTCCACCACAGGTACCGCCGCGCCGGGATTTGGAGGTACCTACTTCTTTGGCACTGACGTTTCCACGATCAACGGAATCGGCGCCGGCTCGATGTCGGACAGCGGATTCATCGGCGGTGCCCAGGCTGGTTACAACTGGCAGTTCAATTCGGCGGTCGTTGGACTGGAAGCCGATTTCGGTGCCTTCCGCGTCAGAGCGTCGCGAACAGCCACCGGACCTGCGCTCACGGGGTCGGGGGCCACCCCAACCATAACGTCGTCGGTTGACGCGAATTGGCTTTTCACCGCGCGCGGGCGTCTGGGCTGGGCCTTTGGCAATCTGCTGCCATACGTCACCGGCGGTGTCGCGGTGACGCATCTGGGTGCGACCAATTCCTATTCCGATGCCGGTGGCGGCCTTGGTGTCGCCGCCGGAACCTGGAGTGCCTCGAAGACAAAGACTGGATCGGTCATCGGCGGCGGGGTCGAATGGGCTTTCGCTCGGAACTGGTTGCTGCGCGCCGAATATCTGCACGTTCGCTTCGGTTCGATTGACGCCTCGGGCATCGTCAGATCCAACATCGGTACCCTTTATGCAAACGCGATCAGCACGTCGACCGATCTGTCGGCCGACATCGCGCGCGCCGGCCTGAGCTATAAGTTCTAGTCGCCTGCAGCTTTCGCTCGGTCCTACGGCTTCTTTGCGATCACCATTCCGTCAGCGCCGGCGAGCGTCTCGGCACGAACCTCGTGAAATCCCGCGTCCTGCATCCACGCGGCGCAGTCGGCTCCTGTGAAATCGGAGCCTGCCGGCGTCCACAACAGCATATTGAGGCTTGCGAGCAGACCCGCCGCATCAGCGCGCCGGTCGTCGGGGATGAGCGTTTCGTAGACGATGATGGCGCCACCCTCGTTCAAGGAGTCGTATGCTTTGCGCAGCAGCAGGCGTTTGGCGTCGTCGCCCCAATTGTGCAGGATGCGGCCGAACACAAGGACGTCGGCTGGCGGCAGCGGGTCCTTGAAAAAATCTCCGGCGTAGAATTGCAAGCGGGCGGAAAGATCGTGCTCCGCCACGTAGCCTTCGAATGACTCGCGCAACGCGGGCAGATCAAATCCACCGCCGCGGATATGCGGATGGGCGAGCGCGACCTCGACGGGGAGGCAACCTTCTGCGGTGCCGACGTCGACCAGCGTTTTGTAGTCACGCCACGGAAATTGCGCCGCGATCGCCTTGGCGGTCAGCAGGCTCCCCGCCGTCATGGATTTGACGAATGTTCGGAACTGCTCGGCGTCGCCGTAAGTGGTGGCGAAGTGGCTTGCAGCCGATGTCCCGATCTGCGGCGATCCGGTTCGCAGCGCTTCCGTCAGCGAATTCCAGAGAGCGAAGCCGGTCGTGTTGTATTGCTCGAACAACGCACCAATGTAAGTCGGCTTCTTGCGGTCGAGATAGAGGTCGGCGCCCGCCGCATTGGCGTAGCGTCCTTGCGCGTCGCGTGCCAGGAAACCGAGCGCAACGAGGGAGTCGAAGAAATCCTTGGCACCACGTTCCGCGATCCCCGTGCGTTCGGTGAGCATGGAGAGGCCGAGCGGTTGCCCCGACAAGATCGTAAAGACGCCAAGCTCAATTGCACTGAGCAGAACCTTGCTGGCGCGAAAACCGGTGCCGATCTCAAAAATGCGGGTGGCCGAAGCAATTTCGTCTGACACACCAGTAATCCGGCCTTGGGGCGACGAGACCAGGTCAGTCGATAGGGTAATTTATCGAAAGGACGAGAGCGAACATTATTCCCATATCCTGGATGGCGTCGGCCCGTGCCAATGTCGACTGATGATCTGTCCAAGGCCGAACAGAAGAATGACTATTCCGGCATCCGAAAACGTACCACAGTAGCATAGCGCTCTCACCATGGCCCGCATTTCCTACGTCGAAGAAAAAGACCACCCCGAGCTCGCGGCCGACATCGCCAAGATCAAGGGCGCGCGCGGCGGGCTGATCAACATCTACAAGACGGCCTGTTCTCAATGCGGGTCCTTCGCTAAGCGGTCATGAACCTCCGATCGTCAAAAGGAGCGTACCGCGTCACGTTGCCCCAAAGGGCAATAGCGTCCGAACCAGCCCGGTGGTAGGGCCCGTCCATCGAACTACGCGCGTACGAGATGCGGAGTTTGTTGCGGAGATTGTTTGCCGCAAGCAGTGCGCCATTGCCTTTCCTAGGGAACCACGCGCGTTAGTTCCAATGGAAAGGAAACAGCCATGAACCCAGTTTTTGATCGCGTGTGCGGCAAGGAGATTTCCCTTTGCGCCGCAGCAATGCTGGCTTCGTTGGTTCTCACGGCCGGGCGGCCGCGCCGCCAGCCTGCCCGATAGCAAGGTCGGTGCGTTCACCCGGCGGTCTACGACGACGAAGCGAACAAGAACGGTTGGACGGTGATCCGCATGTGTGGAGGGAAGACGCCAAATTTTGATCAAGCAGAAGAAGGAAACTGACTATGCGTGCCATCAATACGACCATCGCTGCGATCGTTGCAGTGCTTTGCGTTGCTGCCTTCGCATCGTACGCAGCCGCGCAAGCAACCTCGCAGGCAACCGCGCAAAGAGACGCAGCCATCGAAAGGTGCATCGCCCAGGCTCACCAACAATTCCCGGGCAACGATCAGGTCACTCAATCGAACCGTGTCGCGGCGTACAAGGCCTGCATGACGGCGGCCGGCCAGGCTCCGTAGCTCGGGTTGGCCATCAATTTAAAGGCGCGGCAGGGGCTCAGCGACATTCCGGCTGCACTCCATGCTCGCTCCGACGAGGCGATCGAATAACTGCGCAAACCAAGCACATCGTATGTTGCGGTGCGTGAGTCCGTTGTTCCGCATGTCAACGCGCTCGGCATCAAGGGCGTGGGCGAGATCGGCGTCACCGGCACGGCGGGCGCGGCCGCGAACGCCGTCTGGCACGCCACCGGTATTCGCGTGCGCAGCTTCCCGATGACCCTTGATCGCTTGATCGAACGGCAATGAGAACCGGCGGAACACGTCACTGAATGGCCGGGCATTCTCCCGCGCCGCTGAGGAAGCTCGGACTCGGCATCGCGCCGCGCTCCTTCCGGAGCCGGACCGTCCCTCCAAATAAGCGCTTGTACAGCGTAAAATCGATCGCGCCTGGGTCACAGCGGCTGCTTTCAGTCCGCATTTCGTCGAGACCGACCCAACGCGCCCTGGTGTGCTCAGCGCGTTCCTCACCATTGCCGAGGGAGGGGCGCCGCTTTCTTCGTGTCGTATCTGTTCCAGAAGGCGAGAATTTTCGTATGTTGACGGTGTTTTCGACCGAGCACGGTCTCATAGACAAGGAAGCACCATGGCCCGCATTTCATACGTCGAAGAAAAAGACCACCCTGAGCTTGGCGCCGACATCGCCAAGATCAAGGGCGCGCGCGGCGGGCTGATCAACATCTACAAGCTGCTGCTGCACTCGCCCACGGTCACCATGACCTGGTTCGAGCACATCGGCGCGATCCGCTGGAAGACCAAGCTCACGCCGCGGCTGCGCGAGATCGCCATCGTCCGCGTGGCGCAGGCGGCGAAGTATGCCTATGCGCTGAACCAGCACGTGCCGCATATCGCCGTGCCCGACGGGGTGAGCCTCGAGGAGTGCGAGGCGCTGAAAGACTGGAAGCCGTCGAAGTTCTTCAACGAAGCCGAGCGGGCGGCGCTCGCCTATGTCGACGCCATGATCGCCGGCCCCGAAGTGCCGGACGATGTCTTCAACGCCATCCGCAAGCACTGCAACGAGCGCGAGATCGTCGAGCTGACGGTGCTGGTCGGCACCTATCTGATGCACAACCGCGTGTTCACCGCGCTCAAGGTTGACGTCGAGCCGAACAAGGCCTGACGGGTCCTGTCGAGGTCTGCAGCGTGCCCGAGCGCCCTGTCATCGTCGTCGAGGACGACCCGTTCACGCGGCTGATCCCGCTGGTGCTCGATCCGGATGCGCCGCAGGAGCGGCGCGCGGCCTTCGCCGATTTCATGTCGACCGACGAACCGGACTTCGACGGCTGGTGCGCGCGGGTGCGGCAGGGTGCCCGCGGCCTCTATCCGGCCGAGGTGCGGCTGGTCGAGTCCGAAGCGGACATGCGGGCCAGCCTGAAAGATTGCACTGTGCTCGTGGTCGAGTCGTTTCGCGTCGGCCGCGACGAGCTCGCGGCGGCGCCACGCCTCAAGGTGTTGCAGAAGTTCGGCACCGGGCTTCGCAACATCGACGTCGCGGCCTGCGCGGCGGCGAGGGTGAAACTCCTGACGATCCGCCGCCGCGCCAACATCTCCTGCGCCGAGCACGCCTTCGGGCTGATGCTGATGCTCGCGCGCAAGCTCGACGAGCTCGACGGCATCGTCACCGTCGAGCGCATCAAGGCGAAACAGGGCAGCTACCGGCCGTATGACCGCCGCCACACGCCGGGCGGCAATTTCGTGCGGCTCAGCGGCACCCGCGCGCTGAACGGTGCGACCATCGGCATCATTGGCCTCGGCGAGATCGGGCGTGAGATTGCGATCCGGGCCAGGGCTTTCGCGATGAATGTCCTCTACCACCAGCGCACGCGCGTGCCGGACAGCGAAGAGCGCGAGCTCGGCGCGCGCCACGTGCCGCTCGCCACGCTGCTGGCCGAGAGCGACTGGGTCCTGCCGCAGCTTCCGACGCTGCCTTCGACCCGCGACGTCATCGGCCGTGCCGAGTTCGCGCAGATGAAGCGCGGCGCCTATCTCGTCAATGTCGCCAATGCGCCGATCGTCAACCGTGACGCGCTGATCGAGGCGTTGCGTTCGGGCCCGATCGCGGGCGCGGCGTTCGACATTCATCACACGGAGCCGCTGCCGGACGACGACGAGCTGCTGTCGTTCGACAATCTGATCCTGACGCCGCGCATGGCGGGCTCGCCGCGGTTCAACGGCCTCAAGGACTTCGAAGAGCTCATCACAGGAATTGCCCGGGAGTTGGCCGCATGACACGGATATCGCTGGCGCTGGTCGGTCTGCTCGTGGCGCTCGCTGCGCCCGCCTCCGCGCAGTCCGATGCCGCTTACCCCGACCGCCCGGTCCGCCTGATCGTGCCGTTCCCGGCCGGCTCCGCGACCGACATCGTCAGCCGCATCATGGCGCAAAAGTTTTCGACGAAGCTCGGGCAACAGTTCGTGGTCGAGAACCGGCCCGGCGCAAGCGGCAACCTCGGTGCCGACATGATCGCCAAGGCCGCGCCGGACGGCTACACCATGGGCCTGATCACCGCGAGCACGCATGGCGTGGCGCCGGCGCTCGGCACCAAGCTGCCCTACGACACGGTGAACGATTTCAAGCCGGTCTCGATGATCGGCGCGGCGCCCTATGTGCTGGTGCTCTATCCGGGCATTCCGGCCAAGAGCATCGCCGAGCTGATCGCGCTCGCCAAAACCAAGCCGGGCCAGCTCAACTACGGCTCGGCCGGCCTCGCAAGCCTCGCGCATCTCGCCGCGGCGCTGTTCGCCAGCGACGCGAGCATCGAGCTCACTCACGTGCCCTACAAGAGCTCGGCGCAGTCCTCGATCGACATCATGACCGGCCGCCTCGACATGCAGTTCGCGACCGTCGGTCCGACACTGGAGAACATCCGCGAGGGCAAGCTCCGGGCGCTGGCCACGACCGGCCGCAAGCGCGTCTCCTCGCTGCCCGACGTGCCGACCATGATGGAAGCCGGCGTGAAGGATTACGACGTCGCGCTCTGGATCGCCTATGTCATGCCCGCCGGCACGCCCGACGCCATCATCGCCAAGCTCAACCGCGCGATGACTGACATTCTCAAGGAGACCGACGTGGTCGAGAACTTGCAAAAGCAGGGTTTCGATCCGGACCCAGGCGCGCCCGGCGCGGTGACGTCGCGTATCCGCAACGAAACCGAGAAGTGGCGCGCGCTGGTGGCGAAGACCGGCATCAAGCCGGAGTGATCGCCGGCGGTCTGCGGGCCACCGCGGCGGCTTCTCCGCGGTCGCGCGCCGGGCGAAGCCGATGGGTTGACAGGCATATATTCCGTACTCTATTTGTTCTCTCATCCTGCTTGTTGAGGGGCGCCATCCGGGTGGCTCCTGTTTGGCAGAGGCAGGAACGGTGCGCCTGCGGGTCCGGCTCAGCCGGCCGGACTCCCGGGAAGCCTCGGACCCCGCTCTATGGGCACTACGACCCGTGCGCAGGGAGCCTGCTGGACCACCGGTCGACGGTATCGAACCGGGCGGCAAACGACGGCCCGAGGTAGTGAGGCCAGGTCTCACGAACACCGTGGTGAAGCGCCGCAAGGCGCGCCGGCCCGCG
This sequence comes from Xanthobacteraceae bacterium, assembly GCA_019746355.1. The sequence continues at coordinate 8,180 of JAIESC010000136.1, forward strand.
TCATGGGCCGGCGTCCCTTCCGCTGAAGGGACAGGCCTGACCGTAAGGTGGCCATGGGTGCGGCGGATTCCGCACCAGCGCTTTGTGGCGCTTCACTCCCCTCGATTGCTTTCGAGGCGGACAGGACGGACGGCGGCCGGGAGCCGATGATTTCCCGGAGCGCTGACGCGTGTTCGCCGTGCTGTTTGAAAAGTGAATCGGTTATGGACGCACACCCGTGCAGCACGGGCAGCCGCGTAGGGTGGGCCAAGGCGCGTAAGCGCCGGGCCCACCACTCTTGCTCCGAGCAAAGAGGTGGGCACGCCGCTTCGCGGCTTTGCCCACCCTTCTGTAACGGGCCTCGATTGGTCAATCCCTTTTTGCGTCGTCGTCTTCACCGGGTTCT
>JAIESC010000086.1 GCA_019746355.1 Xanthobacteraceae bacterium
GGCCGGTGCGGCTGCCGGTGTCGCCGCTCGCGCCGGGGCAGGTGCGGACGCGGGGGCCGCCGCCGGTTGCGGCGTGCTGCCCGGGCTGAACAGCGTCAGCGCGTCACGGCAGTTGGCCGACAGCTCGGCCGAGTGGCTTTGCAGGCATTGCAGGGCCTGGTGGCTCGCGGGCGCCACGTGACTGCATTTGGCCATGTAGTCGGTCCCGCAAAGCTGACGGAGCGCGGCCTGTTGCTCAGGCGTCGGTGCGCCGGAGCGCGCGGCGGTCGCCGGCGCAGCGGGCGGCGGGGCGGATGCCGACTCGGCGGCCGGCATGGCCGGCGTTGCGACCGGAGGACGTGCCGCCGCTGCGGCAGGAGCGGTTGGCGCTGCGGCCGGGGCCGCCTGCTGTGGGGCCGGGCGGGGTGAAAGCGCATTCACCGCGCCCTGGCAGCCGGGCGAGAGCTTCGCGACATTGCGTTGCAGGCATTGCAGCGCCTGGGCTCCGCCGGGCGTGACGCCGGAGCAATGCGACATGAAATCGGAGCGGCAGTTGTTGCGAAGCGCGCTCTGCTGCTCCGCCGTCGGCTGGGCGCTTGTGGGACCCGCCGCCAGCAGCAGTTGCAGCGTCACGGACGCCGCCGCGATGGCGCCCATTCGGATCGAACTCTGGAACATTGTGTCCTCCCGGCCTTCTTGGTCACCAAGCCTTGGTGCCGAGCCGGAATGCTACGCCAGGGCCTGCAGGAATTGCAGTGGCGAAAACTGGATGCACTTTGTCTGAGCCGCCATCAACCGGCGGCCGCGCGACAAAGCCCGAATGGCGCGCTTTTCAGCCTGAGGTCATGGCGAGTCGGAGAACGCCCCCATCAGGGCCAGGCTGAGGGCTGATGCGATGAGCAGGGCGGTGTCGAACATGGCTGCAATCCTTATCTGAAGGTTCGGACGTATCCTCCCGGCCACAGCCACGCAGATTGGATGCCAACTGCCCGAAATCTTTGGAATAACTCAAGCGGAAATGGCCCGATTTTGGCATAATCATGCGGTGAATCGGGGCAGGCGGAAATCCGCCGCGCCGTCAGGACCTTAAATCCATGCCGATGAATGCCAGCGACATCGAAAAGCTGATCAAGGCGGGCATTCCCGACGCCGAGGTCACGATCCGGGACTTGGCCGGCGACGGCGATCACTATGCCGCAACCGTGATCGCCGAATCGTTCCGCGGCAAGTCGCGTGTCCAGCAGCACCAGCTTGTTTACAACGCCCTGAAGGGCCAAATGGGGGGAGCGCTCCACGCGCTCGCCTTGCAGACGGGCTTGCCGGAGGGGTAATTTCGGGTTCCGGCGCGAAGCGCGGAGCCGCTTCCGCGCACAAAGGAAAACCAATGGCTATCGAGCAATTCATCGACAATGAAGTGAAGAGCAACGACGTCGTTCTGTTTATGAAGGGCACGCCGCAGTTCCCGATGTGCGGATTTTCGGGACAGGTCGTGCAGATCCTCGATTATCTCGGCGTGCCCTACAAAGGGCTCAACGTTCTGGAGAACGACGACCTTAGGAACGGCATCAAGACCTATTCCAACTGGCCGACCATTCCGCAGCTCTACGTGAAGGGCGAGTTCGTCGGCGGCTGCGACATCGTCCGCGAGATGTTCCAGGCGGGCGAGCTGCAATCGCTGATGAAAGAGAAGGGCCTGCCGGTGAAGGACGGCGCGCCGGCATAGCCGTCGCAATCACGCGACCATGAGCGGCTCGCGTGGAGCCTGCTTGGCCTGCTGGCGATTACGATAGCGGTCGCCAGCCTTTGGCCGGGGGCACGCCGAACGCCCCGGGCGGCGCGTGGGCGGCGGCTCGCACATTTCACCTCAGCCGCTGCATCACCAGATAGACGATCGCGACGATCACCGCGAAGCCGACGAGGCTCGGCGTCGGCACCGCGCCCGCGAACTTCATCACATTGTCGGCCACCGATTTGACGAACACGCCGGAGCTTTCGCCGAGGATCAGGTAGATCAGGATCACCGACAGGATCGTCAGGAATCCCAGTTCGACGAACAGCCAGAGAAAGCGCCGGGTTCTTTCGAGCAACTCCATCATCATCCCGCGTCCCCCAATGTTTTGGGGTGGGGAGATTGCGCTCCCCACCGGGCTCGAACTCGCTTCAAGTCCAGACAGTCGCGGAGTGCCCGCGCGTCACGTCACAAGGCGTCAGGACATGGAGCGGTTGGAGAACAGCCACAGAATGAAGCCGAGCGCGATCAGGCCGACCAGCCCGTTTGCCCCAAGCTCCTTGACGAAGGTCATGATGTTTCCGGCGACGTTGCCGAAGAACGGGATGTTCTGGCCGCCCACCAGGAGGGCGCACACGATTCCCAACGCGAGCAACATCAGCCCGAGATCAGTCAACGCACCAATCCACGACTTGAGTGTTTGAATGGCGCTCATGAGCGATTTCCCCTTTTGCGATCGCAGATATTTGTCACGCAAAGGCAACAATTCGCGAGGCGAGGCCTACTAAATATGGGGAACTGCTTCAAGGACAGGCGCAATATCGGCCTGTGTCAGAGGGTTATGCCTCTGATTTGAGCGCATGCTGCGGTGCGTCAGGAGCGCCAACTGATTCGTTTTCAGAACCGCTGGACGTAGTTGGCGGTGATGCCGTGGTCGTCGGCGTTGCCGGCGACTTGCCCGGTATAAGCGACGCCGAGTGTTGCGCCGCGCGCCACGGTGCCCTCCAGCCCGAACTCAAGCGCGGCCGCATCGCGCGCGATCGGCGTGCCGGCAACCACGAACGGTGTCGTCCCCGACGCAAAACCGAGCTGCGCGGTTGGTGTCACCGTTCCGAACGCGTGGCGCCAGGCCGCTGATGCCTTGGCGGTGAGGCCCGAAAGATCGCGCCAGGGCAGGGGCGATGCCGCGCGCAGGCCGAGTGACGAATAAGTCGTGCCGGTTGTGCCGCCGGTGCCGTTGAGCGCCGCAGCGCCGCCGGCTTCGGCGAAGCTTGTGGTGCGGACGCTGACGTAGGCGAGGCCCGCGAATGGCTCCAGCGCGAACTGCCGGTTGGCGAGGGCGTAGCCGATCTCGCCGAACACCTGCGCCGTACCGGCGTCGTACTTCGCCTTGGTCGTGTCCGAGAAGCCCGGGAAGACGATGCTCCGGCTGGTGCTGATGTCGTGCCAGCCATAAGCCGCGCCGGCGCGCAGGCCGAGCGGGCCGATCTGCCGGCCGCCATAGGCGGCGAGATGATAGGTGTCGATGCGGCCGGACGAACTGCGATCGCCGACATTGAGTGAGGTGTATTGATAGCCGCCCGCCAAACCGGCGCGCCACACGTCGCCGGCTCCGCCGGCAAAGGTGACGTCGAGGCCCGTAATGAAGCCGCCGGTGCTCCGGCTGAGCGCTGCAGCATTGCCGTCGCCATCCGAGCTGCCCCAGCTCCCGAACGCCTGACCCCACGCCGTGAAGACGCGGCCCGGCGTGGCAGGCTGAGCTTTCACCGGCAGCGCGCGGTCCATGGTGTCGCGCACGCGCTTGCGCTTCTGGGGTGCATATCCGAGGGCAGCGCTGTCGAACATCAACGGAGCCGTGTCTACGTCTTCACCGTCTTCGGCGAAGTTCAGCGCGGCCAGTCGCGGCGCGAAGATCGCAGCCGCTCCGCCGATCGATTGCAGACGCCCGGTGACGGCGTTGCGGATAAAGCGGCTGTCCTCCAGCAGCGTGCCGGCGACGCTGGCGTGGATTTCGCCGGACAGGAGATCGAAGGCGCGCAGCGCGTTGGCGAGGTCCAGCGGAACGATGGCGTTGAACACCGGATTCCCCGCGCCGAGATTTTCTGCCCCGGTGGCCGCGGCCCGCTGGTTTGGCGTCTGCGCGACCGAGGAGAACATCGTCACCGCGCGGGTGATGTCGAGGTAGACGTTGTTGGCGTCGTAGGCCAGCGCGAAGTCGAGGAACGCAGCGTTGTCGATGAGCGTCGTGTACGTGCCGGTCACGCCGCCAGGGGCGGTCAGGATGGTGTAGCGGGTGCCGGTCGTATAGGCGCCGGCAGCTGCGACCACCGAGACCGTGGTGCCCGCCTGGATCGTGGCGGTCCCGGGCGCGCCGGTCACGTTGATCAGATCGGACGTTCCAGGCCCGCCACCGGGCGCAACTTCGACCACATAGGTCGAGCCGGTCGACTGGGTGAAAGTGCCGGTGACGTTCAGCGTGCCGATCGAGTTGCCCGGCGCGATGGTGCCGAACACGTTGGTCGCGCCAACCGTGCCGCTGCCACCGAGCGTGCCGGCGGCGTTGACCGTCACCGCGCTGTTCGCGTCGGTGCCGTTCACGAGCAGCGTGCCGTTGTTGATCGTGGTTGCGCCGTTGAAAGTCTTGGTGCCGGTGAATGTCAGCGTGCCGGTGCCTTCCTTGACGAAATTGCCGGTGCCGGTCATGCCGCCGCCGTGGGTCGTGGAATTCGCGGCCCCGGCCGTCAGCGTGCCCGCGCCAAGCGAAACGGTCCCGTTGCCCGACAAATCTCCGACCGTCTGATTGAAACCGGCGAGCGCGAATATGCCGATGAAGCTCGAACCGAAGTTCAAGGCGCCTGTGGCGGCAAGCCGGTTATTGCCGCCGAGTGTCAGCGTGCCGGCCAAAATGTTGGTGCCCCCGGTGTAGGTGCTGGCGCCACCCAATGTCAGATTGCCGATGCCCTGCTGCGTAAGCGAGCCGGAGCCGGAGACGACGCCGTTATAGGTAATCGAGTTGGAACGCCGGAACACCAGGGCGGAATTGTTGACGATGTTGCCCGCGACCGAGCCGGTCGTGCCCGACGAGAAAGTTGTGCCGCCAATCTGCAACGTGCCCGACGTGATCGTCGTGCCGCCGGTATAAATGTTGGCGCCGGTCAGGATGAGCGTGCCTGTGCCCTTTTGCTCCAGCGAACCGCCGCTGGAGATGACCCCGGCATAGGTCACGGTGTTGGATCGGTTGAAGGCAACGGCGCCGTTGTTGGTAATGTTGCCGGTGGTCGAGCCGGTGGTGCCGCCGTTGCCGAACTGCGCCGTGGCGCCGGCGGAGACGTTCGTGGTGGCCACGGAATAGGTGTTGTCGGCGGTGAAGATCGTTGTCCCGGCGATGATGTTGACCGAACCTGCTCCGCTGCCGGTCAACTGCGGTGCGAACACGTAGTTGCTAGAGGTATGGTTGAAGTTGACCGTGCTGGTCGGGCCGGTTGCGAATATCACCGTCGAAGCATTCAAGGTTCCTGGAGCGACCGCCGGGCTGGCCGATGCCGCTCCGATGTTCAACGTGCCGCTGCTTCCAGCGATGCCGCCGAGGATCACTGTGGAGCCGGTCGACAGCACATTGAGAGTGCCGCCCTGGGCGAGCGTCAGCGTTCCGGCGCCGGTTTGTCCGACGGTCAAGCCTTGCGAAAGGCCGCCGGCGACATGCGAGGTGTCGGAGAGATTCCAGACCGACCCGGCGCCCGTGATCGTGACGGCGCCGGTCGAAGTGGTGCCGGCGGCGATCACCGTGAAGCCGGTGTTCATCGTGCCGCCACCGCTGACGGTGACCGTCGCATTCGATCCGGCCCCGTAACCGACATAGGCGATGTACGGAGTCGTCAATGTCGATCCGGTCCCGTCGATGGTGACCGCGGCTCTTTGATTGGTCCCTGAGCCGATGCGCACGTCGGCAAACGAGCCGTTGGTTCCGGTGGCCGTGTCGGCAATGATGACCCGACCGCCATTCAGGACCTGGAAGTTGCTGCCGGCGACCGATGTGGAGCCGGTCGCCAGCGTAAACAGAATGCTGCTGGTGTAATTGCCGCTGATGTTCCAGGTCGATCCGGTTCCTGAAACGGTCGCATTCCCGCCGACGAAGACGATGCCGCTGGCGAACGAGATGCCGCTGTTGACGACGGCACCGTCCGTGATGTTGATCGCTCCGGTTCCGAACGTGCCGACCCGAACGTTTCCGGTTGACCAGGTTGTGCCAGCACCGGAGATGTTGGCAGTGCCGTTTCCGGTTGCCGACGAGGCCGCCACGCTGACGATGACATTGGTGGTCGCAGTGGCGCCGTTTTGCAGATTGAACGTTCCGGTTCCCGAAGCCCCCACCGTCATCACGGCTGTGCTGCTGAAGGTGGTACCGGTGCCGTCCACGGTCAGGGTGCCGTTGCTGCCGGCGCTGTTGCCGACCGTCGTGGATGCCGCCGAATAGCTTGCGCCGCTGGTAATGTTCAATATCCCGGTGCTGGTGCTGCCGACCACTGCGGAGCCGCTGAAGGTCGTACCGGTCCCGGTGATGTTCAGCGTGCCGCTACCGCCGGCTACGATGGCGCCGAGTGTGACCGAGCCAACCAGCCGTCCCCCGGACTGTACCGTCACCTGGCCGACGGCATTGTTGTCGGCGCCGACGAAGAGACCGCCATTGGCGCTGAACTGGGAGCCGGTGCCTGTGATGAGCACCATGCCGCTCGAATTGGGATCGGCGGCCACGTAGGTCTGCCCGGTGGTCGAGGCGACGCCGCCGTTCGACACGGTGAAGCTCCCCTGGCCGAAATCGCCGATCAGGAACAACCCGTTGCCGACCGCGAGCGTGCTGCCTGACCCGGTGACCGTCAGGTTGCCGACGTTGCCAGTGGCGCTGCCGATGGAGATGCCCACCGCCTGCGCGCCCGCCTGACCAATGACCGTGGGATTGGGAGTGATGGTGTTGATTTGGACGTCAGTGGCGGCCCCGGGCACGGCCGCAGGGTTCCAGTTGCCGGCCGTGAACCAGTTGGTCGAGGTGGCGCCGGTCCATTGCGTCTGCGCCTGGACAGGGCCGGACGACAGCAGGAGCCCGGTGCCCGCCAGTGCGGTCGCGGACAGCAAGGCGTTGGCGGAACGTCGAAAAGGCGATGCTGAAGGGGGCAGGTGGGGCCGGGCCTGCTGGCCCTGCGGCATACGCCCTTTCACCGGCACGTCACGCCCCCGTCCCCGCCCCAATCCCTTTCGGGAGCGTGCCAAAGCCTCAGTCAGGGGGTGCTATTCAAATGGATAGGGCACGTTCTAAATTTGCGTGGCATTGCTTGATTTCCACAGGCTGTACCGGCGCGACGGGGTGATCGTGAGCGACGTTGAGGGGCGATTTCTGGATGCCCTCTACCGCGGCGTCACAAACAGCGAAGAGTTCGATCGCGCGGTGGAGCTGCTTCAGAGCATGTTCGAATGCCGCGGCGCAGTGTTCGTGTCGGCCGAGGCGCATGACCCCAGTGCGAATTTCATCGCGACGTCGGGCTGGCTGAAGGGAAACCTGCAGCTTTATCTGGAAAAATACGCGCAGATGGATCCGGTCCCGGCGCTCATGATGAGCCGGCCCGCCGGCACGGCGACATGCACCAATCGCCTGTTCAGTCCTGAAGAGAACAAGGCTAGCCGCTTCTACAACGAATTTTTCGTTCCGTCGGGCATGGTCGAGAGCCTCGTCGGTCATCTCTATTCCGACCAGGCCAACTTCTCGATGGTTGCGATCATGCGCGGCGAGGATCGCAAGCCGTTCGACGACGGCGACATAGCCCATCTCGAGCGGCTGATGCCGCACATCACGCGCGCCCTGCAATTGCGCCGCGCATTTTTCCGCGTCGATACCAAGAACCTTGGCTTGCAGGCGACCGTCGACCGGCTGCGTGCGGGCGTCGTGCTGCTCGACCGCGACGGTGCAGCGCTTTTCATCAACACCGCCATGCATGCCGTGGCGCAGCGCGGCGACGGCTTTGTGCTCGACCGGAGCGGTTGTCCGCTGCCGGCCGGCGTCGAAGCGCGCCGGCGGTTCGATGCACTGCTGGAGGACATCGAGAGCGGCGGCGGTGGCGGCATCCTGACGGTCCAGCGGGCCAGCGGCGCGCGCGACTATGTCGTTCTGATTGCGCCGTCGCCGCCACCCTCGGCGCAATCGGAGTGGGAGCGGGAGAGACAGGGCACCGGCGGGGCGATCGTGCTGGTGCACGATCCTGAAGCGCAGCCCTCAGGGATGGCGGACATCGTGGAGCAGGGGCTCCACCTGCCGAAGGGAGCGGCGCGGCTCGCGGCGGCGCTCGCCGCCAACGACGATCTCAAAAGCTTCGCTACGCGCGAGGGGATCACCATTCACACCGCGCGGTTTCATCTGCGCACCGCACTGGCGCGCACCGGCGCCCGCACGCAGGCGGAACTGGTCCGGCTGGTCGTGCGCCTTATTCGCGATTTCGCGCTGGCCGAGCCCGCGCCGCGAACGCCGTCCTCGGCGTGAGGCACTCCCCAATGACAAAAAAGCCGCCCGGGCGGGCGGCTTTTTCATCGTTCGGCGCTTTTGATCAGCGCGAATAATATTCGACGACGAGGTGCGGCTCCATCGCCACCGGGTACGGCACCTCGTTGAGCGCCGGGATCCGGATGAACTTGGCGGAGACCCTGCCTTCGTCCACCTCGATGTAGTCCGGCACGTCGCGCTCGGCGAGCGCGCGGGCTTCGAGCACGAGCGCGAGCTGCTTGGAGGCTTCCTTGATCTCGACCACGTCGTTCACCTTCACCTGGTAGCTCGGGATGGTGACGCGCTTGCCGTTCACCTTCACATGCCCGTGGCTGATGAACTGGCGCGACGCGAACACCGTCGGCACGAACTTG
>JAIESC010000095.1 GCA_019746355.1 Xanthobacteraceae bacterium
CGCATCGAGCCGCGCGACCTGGGCGAGCGCGGCATCCGCTACGTCAAGGTGCCGGGCCAGTTCCTGATGAGCGAAAGTGCTGCGGTGAGTGCCGACATCCACGCCGCCGATCTCTCCGACCTGCTCGGCCGCTTCGGCATCAGCCTGATTGCCGAGCGGATCGAGGCCGAGGCGCAGGTGGTCGATCTGCTCGAATATGACGTGCGCTATGGCCAGGGCTTCCTGTTCTCGCAGCCGCGCCCGGTGCGCAGCGAGGCCCTGCGCGGTGTGAGCGAGAGCGACGCGGTGCTGGAGGACGCGCCCGACCCCCGGCCGCGCCGCGCGCTCGGCGGCACGAGCATTCTGACCTAAGCGGCCTCTCAAAAAGGCAGTCGCTTCCGGGCTCGCGCCCGAACCTGCAGCCTGCTAGAGCCTGATCGCTGTTAGTGGAAACACTTGCGGCATCGGCGGTGCCATCCCTCCCCTCGCGGGGAGAGATAAGACCGCCCGTGTCGCTGACGCTCTATAACGAACACACTCCAATCCAATCCTCTCCATCATCGAAAGTCCCCTTCCCTTGGCCGCAACTCCATCCTTCATCGAGAATTTCTCCCCCCTCGCCGACCGATACGACGCCGTGCTGAGCGACGTCTGGGGCGTCGTGCACAACGGCGTGGTCGCGACCCAATCCGCCTGCGAGGCGCTGACCCGGTTCCGCGAACGCGGCGGCACGGTCATGCTGATCACCAACGCCCCGCGCCCGGGCGCCACGGTGGTCAAATTCATCGACAAGGTCGGCGTGCCGCACGCAGCCTATGACGGCATCGTCTCGTCCGGCGATGTGACCCGCGATGTGATGGCGGCGCGGCCGGACAAGAACGTGTTCCACATCGGGCCCGAGCGCGACCTGCCGATCTTCGACGGGCTCGGCCTCAATTTCGTGACCCTGGACCGGGCCGATTACGTGGTCTGCACCGGGCTCACCGACGACACGGTGGAGACGCCCGAGGACTACCGCGCGCTGCTCACCGACATCAAACAGCGCGGCCTGTTCCTGCTCTGCGGCAATCCCGACCTCGTGGTCGAGCGCGGCGACAAGCTCGTCTATTGCGCCGGCGCGCTGGCTGATCTTTACGCTTCGCTCGGCGGCGAGGTGCTCTACGCCGGCAAGCCGCACCAGCCGATCTACGATCTGGCGCTGGAGAAGGTCGAGAACGAGCGCGGCAGGCCGGTCGAGCCCCGCCGCGTGCTGGCGATCGGCGACTCGGTCCGCACCGACGTGTCGGGCGCGATCGCGCGCGGCCTCGATTGCCTGTTCGTCACCGCGGGCATCCACGCCGAGGAGTTGGGCGAGCGGCATGCGCCCGATCCGGAGGCGCTGAAGAAGATGTTTGCCGGCGCGGGCGTCATGCCGACCGCGGTGATGCCGCGGCTGCAGTGGTAGCGTCCGCGCGGCTCCACTTGTTCGCCGCTTCGTTCCGCCAGCCGCGATCTGCTATGCTCGCGGCGCATCGGTGCGAGCCGCAATCGATCGGCAAGCAGCTTGCCGTTTTCGAGGTGAAAACCGAGCGCGAGATCGAGCCGGCATTTGCGGCTCTGATCGGGCGCGGGGCGGGTGCACTGCTCGTCGGCTCCGGCGGATTCCTGAACTCGCATCGGGAAAAAATCGTCGCGCTGGCGGCCCGCCATGCCATCCCTGCGATCTACGCCCAGCGTGAGGCCGTCACGGCCGGCGGACTGATGAGCTACGGGACGAGCATCACCGACGCCTATCGCCAGGCAGGCATCTACGCCGGCCGGATCATCAAGGGCGAAAAGCCCGGCGACCTTCCGGTCATGCAGGCGAGCAAGTTCGAGTTCGTGATCAACCTCAAGACCGCCAAGGCGCTCGGGCTCGAATTTCATCCGCAGATCCTCGCCACCGCCGACGAGGTCGTCGAATGAGGCACCTCAACTGTCGGCCTTGATGTTGTGCTCCTTCACCACCGGCCCCCAGAGCTTCATCTGATCGGCCAGGAACTTGCGCTGCACGTCCGGGCCGCCGGCCTGCAGCGTGATCTGCATGGCTTCGATGCGGCTCGTGATGGCGGGCTCGCGCAGCGTCTCGGCCAGCGCGTTGCTGAACTTGTCGACAATGGCGCGCGGCGTGCCGCCGGCCGTGAACGAGCCCCACCAGGCATACGACTCGAAGCCGGGAAAACCGCTCTCGATCACGGTTGGGACCTCCGGCAGGCCGGGCACGCGGCTGGCGCTGGTCTGAGCCAGACCGCGGAGCCTGCCGCCGGCAACCTGCGGCGTGACCAGCGCGGCGCTGCCGATCGCCAGATCGACGTGCCCCGCCAGCACATCGTTCATCAGCGGGCCGCCGCCGCGATAGGGCACGTGCACCATTTTCACGCCGGCGCGCTGCGCCAGCAGCACCATGGTCAGGTGGCCCAGGCTGCCGCTGCCGATCGAGCCGTAGGTGACGCTGTCGGGCTTGGCCTTCGCCGCGGCGATGACGTCGGCGAACGTCTTGAACGGACGTCCGGGATGAGTGGCGACGACGTTGGGCGCCGTGCCGATCAGCAGCACCGGTTCGAGGTCCGTCTCGGTGTCGAACGGCAGGTTCTGCAGGAACGGGTTGACCGCATGGGTGTCGAACACGAACACCCAGTTGCTGCCGTCGGGCGGCGACTTCGCAACCTGTGCGGTGCCGATGCTGCCCGAGGCGCCCGGCTTGTTCTCGACGATGACGGTGGTGCCGAGCCGCGCTTGCAGTCCGGGCTGCACCATCCGCGCGATCGGATCAACGGTGCCGCCCGGCGGAAACGGCACGACGATCCGGGTGATGCTGCCCGCGCCGGTCTGGGCGAGAGCGGATTGCGCGAGCGGCGCCGCCATGGCGCCGAGCACGAGCGAGCGTCGCGTGATCGCGGTCATTGCGTTTCTCCCGGGGCACCGCGTTCGGATGCGCGGTGGTGTTGATCATTATAGGGCGTGTGCTCGTAGGCTCGCCACGTCCCCTTTCAGGGGTAAGACGGTCATGACGTGAAGGCCGGGGAAAGTCGGCCAATGAGCGCCCGGACATCGACCGGCCTTTTCATGAAAAGCGGCGACTGCTTCTTTTCTGAGGGAGCGGACTTCTTGCGCGGCTTGGAGTGGGCTCTCTCGTCCTGCTGACCACTCAGACCCTTCTCAGCAGCAGGTCAGCGATTTATCTCAACGTCTGGCGCAGCCAGGTTGAGCCGGCATCAGGCGCCAACCTCTTGTGCCACAGCATGGCCACCTTCAGCGGTTCGCTCTTATTGACCGGCTCTACGAGTACCAATCGATGTGATTTTTCATATTGCTGCGCCGCTCTGCGCACCGTCAGTGTGACGAGATCAGCGCGCGCCACAACAGCCATGGCCGTCATCAAGCGCATGTTGCCGTCATCTTGCGTCTCCTCGTTGCCGGCGAGCAGGCGTTGCTCCAACCCGCCTTCAGACGCGTAAGACGTCAATCCCTGCGATTCTTCAGTTGGCCTTGGCGCCAGAGAACCTGACAACTTTGGCCCATTTCTCGGTGTCTTCGGCGATCAGCTTGCCGAATTCGGCGGGCGAAAGAGACAATGCAACACCGCCGAGATCGGCCAGCCTCGACTTGAAGCTTTCGTCGGCCAGGATGGCCTTAACCTCCGCGTTGAGCTGATCGACGATTGAGGCAGGGGTGTTCTTTGCCGTTCCAAGGCCGAACCAGCCGCTCGCCTCGTAGTGAGGCACGGTGTCGCCGATCGGCGGAACGTCCGGCAGCGTCGGCGAACGCGTCGCCGTCGTGACGGCCAGAGCGCGAATCTTGCCGGATCGGATAAGCGCGATCGAAGCGGGAAGCGCCTCGAACGTCACCTGCACCTGTCCGCCGACGAGATCGTTGAGCGCCGGCCCGCCTCCACGATAGGGCACATGGACGAGTTCGACACCGGTCATCATCTTGAACAATTCGCCCGACATGTGCGCCAGCGTTCCGATGCCGCCCGACGCCATGTTGACCTTGCCCGGATTGGCCTTGGCATAGGCGATGAATTCGGAAACGGATTGGGCCGGGAACGCGGGCGCCACTTCCATGACGTTGGGTGCGCTGGCGATGCTCGCAACAGGCACCACGTCACGGACAAAATTGAAGCTGAGATTATCGTACAAAGACGCGTTGACGGCATTCGCGGTGTTGACGAGGAAGAGCGTGTAGCCGTCCGCGGGTGCGCGTACGACGGCTTCGGTACCAATGTTGCCGCCGGCACCGGGCCGGTTCTCGACGACGAAGGGTTGCCCGAGCCGCTGCGATAATTGCTGTCCGATCAGTCGGGCGGTGATGTCACCAACCCCACCGGCCGGAAAGCCGACAATCAGCCGAACCGGGCGATCCGGATACGAGGCTAGAGCCAGCGCCGGGAGGGCGGACCACGTTGCCATGCCGGCGAGAACGGTACGTCGCGTAATTCTGCTCATAGTCGCGTAATCTGCTCATCATAGTCGGCGCCGTCGGGTATCGCCCCGAACGATCTACATTCGCGTGAAATTGGAAGTATCGCAAGCTCAACGGCGGCAGATCCTTTTCCCTCGTGCGGCATGAAATTCGATCCTGCTGTTCAGATCTACTGTGCAAGAGAAAACCGACTGGCGTTTGCCGGACACATCAAGACTTCGAAGCGTGCGCGCTGATGTCGATCCCGCTCACCGCATCTCCTCGAACTCGCCGGGCCGCCAGCTCTTGTCGAACCACGGCTTGAGTGGCGCATTGAGCCGCAGGATCGCGAACCAGCCGTTGCCGGGCGCGGTCCGCAGCCAGTTGTCTTCCTTGCCGGTCGGCGCCTTGGGCGCGAACCAGAGATCGATCGAACCGTCGGCATTGCTCTTGAGCTTCTCGCTCCGGCTGCCGATCACCGGCTGCAGGTTCTCGGTCTGCAGCAGCGAGCGGGTTTGCGGATCGTACAGCGTGACCGACCAGCCCTCCTTCGCCGGCACGTTCGGCGGCAGTTGCAGCCGGTAGAGCTTGCCGCCGTCGAGCCATTGGCCGCCCGAGTCGACCGCGGCGACGGCGTACTGCTGGCCTGCGCCGGGCGCGTTTGCCAGCATCGACGGCGTCACCACCGTGAAGCCGTAGTGGAACGCGACGCGGGCATCGAGCAGCCGCGCGCCGTTGCGCATGAACAGATGGCCGCCGCCCATCAGCGGGCTGAACCAGCCCGAGCCGGGATAGAGATACGCCGCCGGATCCCGCGGCTTGAACAGGATCGCCCGCGCCGTGACGCTGCCGACCACTGCGGCGTCGGTGAGAATGCGCTTCATGCGCGCGTCGGGGCTGAACGGCTTGCCCTTGACGATGCCGATTGCCGCAAGCTGCCCGGTCAGCTCCGGATCGAGCGCGTCGACCGGCTCGGCCTGCACCAGGTTGTCGATGTCCTCGAAGAACGAGAGATCGTTCGCCGGCACGGTGTTGGCGGCGTTGCCGGAGCCGTTGACGATCTCGGTCGGCGGCGGCGCGTCGGCCTGCGCCAGCGGATAGACCTTGAGCTGCGACAAAAGCTGCATCGCAACCTGCGAGACGTCGCCGCCATCGGCGAGGCCGCGGGTGATCGCCCACACCGCGTGGGTGCGCGGGCGCGCGACATGGAAGCCCGACGGCACCCTCCCTTTGTAGCCCGGCGGCACCAGCAGGAATTTCCCGCCTTTGCCCCGGTCCGGCCCGGTCACGCCGTAGTCGGCCACGTGACGAAACCACATGTCGTCGATCACGCCCTGCACCCGCGGCGGATATTCCAGGACCAGCGGACCGTTGGTGAGGTCGAGGAAGCCCGAAGCGAAGATGCTTTCGGTGTTGCCGGTGAGCGCGAGCGTCTTGGAGTCGAGGTAGTGCTCGAACACCACGAACGAGTTGTCGGCCGCGCCCATGCTGCGGTGCCCGCGGCGCATCGCCTGCAGCGAGGCGCCGGGCAGCGCGTTCAGGAACACGTCGACGGCACGCACGAAATCGAGATGGTCGTAGATCTGCTCCGCGGTCTTCGGGGTCGGCCGGCCCTGGTTGAACTGAAGCGGTCCGATCCGGGTGCTGAGCGCATTCGGCGTGGAGATCGACAGCGTCTCTTTGGTCATGTCGACCGGCTTCGCCGGCTGCGCCTGCGACCAGGCGGGGCCTGAGGCGCAGATCAGCGCAAGCGCTGCAACGGCTGCGTTTTTGATGGCCTCACCCCGCATCACTTCACTCCCGCCAGTGTCCCGGACCCGAAATTCGCACAATTGCTCAGCAGGCGCCTTTGCGAACTTCGGGTCCAAAGGGACACTAGAATCATAGGCTTGCCGGTGTCGCGGTTCGGAAGTTCGCTTCGGTGCAAGCTGAGTATTCAAGCGAACTTCCGAACCGCGACACCGGCGCACGCAGCCGCGCGCCCGTCGCCGCCGGCATCAAATCATCCGGACCGGCGGTTGCCAAACCGCAGCGGACCATGAGAACCTCGCACTGTCCTCAAGCTAGAGGCCTGAAATCCAAGGCGCATCCGCCTTGGCGGCCGTGCTTCATTCTATCGCACCTGCCGCGGCCACGGGCCTTGCTAGCATCAACCCGCAACCTGGGGAGGATGCCATGTCCGCGGAAACCGAGCAGAGCTGGTTCAGGAAGATTGCGACGGTGCTGATGCTGGCGGGCTTCGTCGTCGGCATGACACCGTTTGTGAAGAACTGGGTCTACCCGACGGAAAAGTCCAGACGGTAAGGCCCAAGCGACACGGTCAGATTGCTGCGCGGCCATTCCGGCAAAGCCGGAGCGGCGGCCATGCGTTTGACTGGAACGGGAAGCCGTTACGCCGCGAAGACCGCTTCGATCTTGTGCTTCAGCGTCTCGGCGTTGAACGGCTTGATGATGTAGTTGTTGGCGCCGGCCTGCTTGGCGGCAACCACGTTCTCGGTCTTCGACTCGGCGGTGATCATGATGAAGGGCGTGCCCGCGGTCTGCGGATTGGCGCGCACTTGCTTCAAGAGCTCGTAGCCGGTCATCGGCTCCATGTTCCAGTCGGAGATGACCAGGCCGTAATTCTTGCCGTTCATCTTCGCCAGCGCCGCGGAACCGTCGGCGGCGTCGTCGACGTCGGTGAAGCCGAGCTGCCGCAGCAGATTGCGGATGATGCGGACCATGGTGTTGTAGTCGTCCACCACGAGGATCGGCATGGAAGGATCAAAAGCCATACGGTCCCTCAGTCCTGCACGCCGCGGCTGGCGATGACGCCGGCGAGGCCAAGGCACAGGCGGCCCGCCCTTGGGCCGCACCGTTCCCGCCTTCTGTGTTCGATACATTGCACGGCTGAAAATTGGGTTAATCTGGAACTATAGTGCCGCTCCCCCGGGTTATCGCGGCCCTGCTGTCGCTTTTGGACCCGAGTTCGCAAAGTGGCGCCGAGCAATCGTGCAAACTTCGGTTCCGGAACGCGCGCCGATTAACGTACCCTTGATGAAACAAGACACTATCCTGCCGCACTGATGACCGATCCTGACACACTCCGTCCCTTCACTGTCGTCCGCGAGGGCGATTCCGGCCTTGAACGGCTGCCGCGCCCGTTTGTGGCGATCGGCAACTTCGATGGCGTGCATCGCGGCCATCGCGCGGTGATCGGCCAGGCGATAGACCGCGCGCGCGCGGCGCACCGGCCCGCAGCCGTGCTCACCTTCGAGCCGCATCCGCGCAGCTTCTTCCGGCCTGACGAGTCGTCGTTCCACCTGTCGTCCGAGGCGGCAAAGCTCAGGCTTCTTGCCTCGACCGGCCTCGACGGAGCCATCCTGCTCACCTTCGATGCGGCGCTCGCGCACCTCAGCGCCGAAGATTTCGTGCAGAACATCCTGGTCGACCGCCTCGCCGTCAGCGGCGCGGTGATCGGCTTCAATTTCCATTTCGGCAAGGACCGGCGCGGCTCGCCGGACTTCCTGAAGGCGCAGGGCGCTCATCACGGCTTTTCGGTGGACGTTGTTCCGCCGTTCATGCTTGACAGGCGGCGGGTGTCGTCGGGCGCCGTGCGCGACGCGCTCAGCGCCGGTCATATCGCCGAGGCGAACGAGCTGCTCGGCTATCCGTGGTTCGTCACCGCGCAGGTGGTGCACGGCGACAAGCGCGGCCGCACGCTCGGCTATCCGACGGCGAACCTCCGGCTCGGCACCGACTGCGGCCTCAAGCACGGCATCTATGCGGTTCGGGTGGGCTTGAGCGGCACGCTTTATGACGGCGTGGCAAGCTTCGGCCGCCGGCCCACCTTCGACAACGGCGCGGTGCTGCTCGAGGTGTTCCTGTTCGACTTCTCGGGCGACCTCTACGGGGCGGTGCTGGATGTCGCCTTCATCGGCTGGATCAGGCCGGAGCTGAAGTTCGACGACGTCGATGCCCTGATCCGCCGCATGGACCAGGATTCCAGCCAGGCGCGGCATCTCTTGGCGCGCGCGGCGGCAGCTTTTCCGCCGTTGGGGAATCCGTCAGCCGAATAGACGCGGATCGAAGGACACGCGGATCGCCTCTGCGATCTGAACTCGGCCAGCGTCCTGATGATTGGGATTGAACAGCCAGTTCCACGTATAGGGCACAATGGCTGACGGCACGCGAAGCAAGACAGACGGTGCACGATCGAGCCATCGGTCGCCAACGCCCTGCGTCACCGTCTGATCCGAAGGCCATTGCTCAGGCAGGTCGCCCGCGTCGTCAAATCTGATGCCATCGGGGCATTCCACCGCGAGGAGCTGGTAGTCTTCCGGCAGATCGTCGCGATCCACCTCCATGTGGATCAGCACTTCAAGCAGTGCCGAAGCCGGATGATCGGCGAGATACACCAGCGGACGCGGTCGCGAATGCCAGCGAGCACCTCGCAGCAGGCCACCTTGGCCTGAAAGATCGGCAAAATCCGAGATGCGCCAAAGCCGCACGGCAAAGGCTCAAGCGAACATGCCGTG
>JAIESC010000125.1 GCA_019746355.1 Xanthobacteraceae bacterium
GCGGCGCATGAGCCGAAGCGGGGGCCGGAGCCACCGAGGCCGCGCCCGAACCCGCCGATGCCCCGCCATTGCCTTGCGGCTGTGGCGACGCACCACCGCCACTGTCGATCGCGCGGATCGCTTCGTCCGGCGTCGGCAGATCGGCGACGTACGCGATCCGCACCAGCACCATCTCGGCGGCGGCGAGCGGACGCCCGGCCTCTTCCACCTCGGTGACGCCCTTGAGCAGCATCTGCCAGGTGCGCGACAGCACGCGGATCGACAGCGCCAGCGCCAAAGCCCGGCCACGGGTGCGCTCGGCCTCGCCGAGCGACACATCGTCGGCGACCGACGGAACCACCTTCATGCGGGTGACGAAATGCGTGAACTCGGCCAGGTCCGCGATCACCACTGCGGGATCGGCGCCGATGTCGTACTGCTCGCGCAGCTCCGTCAGCGCCGCGGCGACGTCGCCCTTCATCAGCGCTTCGAACAGGTCGATGATGCGGGTGCGGTCGGCAAGCCCGAGCATCTGCCGCACGTCCTCGGCGCGGACCTTGCCGGCGGCATGAGCGATGGCCTGATCGAGGAGCGAGAGCGAATCGCGCACCGAGCCTTCGGCCGCCCGCGCGATCAGCGCCAGCGCCTCCTGCTCGACCTCGATCCCTTCCTTGCCGGCGATATTGCCGAGATGCGTCACCAGCGTCGCCGCGTCGATCCGGCGCAGGTCGAAGCGCTGGCAGCGCGACAGCACCGTCACCGGCACCTCGCGGATCTCCGTGGTCGCAAAGATGAACTTGGCGTGCGGCGGCGGCTCCTCGAGCGTCTTCAAAAGCGCGTTGAACGCCGCGGTCGACAACATGTGCACTTCGTCGAGGATGTAGACCTTGTAGCGCGCGTTGACCGGCGCATAGCGGATCGCGTCGTTGATCTGGCGCACGTCGTCGACGCCGTTGTGCGAGGCGGCGTCCATCTCGATCACGTCGATATGCCGGCTCTCCATGATCGCCTGGCAGTGCAGGCCGAAGGTCGGCAGCTCGATGGTCGGGCCCTTCACCGAGCCGTCCGGCAATTCGTAGTTGAGCGCGCGGGCGAGGATACGGGCGGTGGTTGTCTTGCCGACGCCGCGGACGCCGGTGAGGATCCAGGCCTGCGGGATGCGCCCGGTCTCGAATGCGTTCGAGATGGTGCGGACCATCGCCTCCTGGCCGATCAGGTCGGCGAAGTTCGACGGCCGGTATTTGCGCGCCAGCACTCGATAGGACGCGGCCGTGGCGGCGTCGCCGCCCGGCCCTCCCAGATCGAGGCCTCCTTCAACAGCCTTGTCGCGCTTGGTGGCGTCGTTCATGCCCTGTGGCTGGTCCGTCACAAAAGCCGGGACTTGGTTCTTCGATCTGCCCGGCCGTCCATCTTACGCCGCGACAGGCCAGAGCGCCGCATGAATGCGCGGGTCATCCCCGGCTCCGTCGGGGCGATCGCACGCGCCAGACAATGTGGCGGTGAAATGGGTGGGAGGCTGACGAGCGACCCGATCCGTGCTCGTTAGGGCTGCTTCCTTCCGGACCTGACCCGGTTGGCGAGTGGCTCGTCCACCGCCAACCTCCCGGCCCCTATATCGGCTGTCCGGCCGGGCAAAGCAAGGCACCAAAATTGGCCCGACAGCCGCCACAAGCACGGACGTCATTCCGGGGCGGCCCCGCCAGCGCGTTTACGCGCGTCTTCGACGCGCTATGGGGCCGAACCCGGAATCCATAACCACTGCTGCAGAGTATGGATTCCGGGTTCGCGAGCTTCGCTCGCGCCCCGGAATGACGATGGCGAAATCTGCTAGTAGTTCCCCATGACCTACGACCCTCGCTCCGACGGCTGGGCGCTCGATCCCCTGCTCCAGCGCGACACCACGCCGGTCGGCGACCTGCCGCTCTGCCGCGTGCTGCTGATCAACGACGCCAACTATCCGTGGATCCTGCTGGTGCCGCGGCGGCGCGACACGGTCGAGATCATCGACCTCGAATACATTGAGCAGGCGCAGCTCATGACCGAAGTGAGCCACGCCTCGCGCACGCTCAAGACCATGACCCGCTGCGACAAGATCAACGTCGCGGCACTGGGCAATGTGGTGCCGCAGCTTCATGTGCACGTCATCGCCCGCTCGCGCGGCGATGCCGCCTGGCCGAAGCCGGTGTGGAACGCGGCGCCCGCGCAGGACTACGCGCCCGCCGCGCGGGAGAAGCTTGTCGCGGCCTTGCGCCAAAGCCTCACGCTCACACCGATCGCGGGCTTGGCGTCATAACGAAGAGCCCCAGTCGCAGCGCGTGGCGCGCTTAAATATTTCGCCGTCACGGCGCGAAAACAGCTGCTCGCCCGCCGATCCGTCGGGACGGCAAAGCTTCAGCGTGACGCGGCCGCTGCCCTTTCGCGGCCAGGCAATGACGCGGGCGCCCGCCGCGGGCGCGGGCTTTCGCGACAGCGCCACATAGCTGAACTTCTCGTCTTCCCACGGCACCACGCCGCCCTTGGCCCTCCGATGCAGCCGCGAGCGGGCGACGCGCTCGGCGAAATGGCACCAGTCCGGTGCCACGAGCGGGCAGTCGTGGGCATCCCGATCTTGAATCACGACTCACGTTCTATGAAAAGTAGGTACTAGGCTGTCGCAAAGCCGTCCGCCTGAGACGGCATGACAACACGCACATTGGGAATGAACGCACCGCATCCGCGGCGCGTTCGGAAACATTCGAGGAGCTTCGAATGCGCAAATCCATTGTGGTTGCGTTGGCCGTCCTTTTTGCAGGCATCGCCGGCGCCTCGGCGCAGAACTATCCCGATCGCTCGATCAAGGTGGTGGTGCCGTATCCGGCCGGCGGTCCGACCGACACCATCGCGCGCGCCGTGACGCAACGCCTGTCGGTTGCGCTCGGCCAGAGCGTCGTCATCGAAAACCAGTCCGGTGCCGGCGGCCGGATCGCCATGAAGCAGGTCGCGAATGCCGTGCCCGACGGCTACACGCTGTTCATGGGCGGCACCAACAACAACGCGATCACGCCTGCGGTTTACAAGGACCTCGATTTCGACGCGGTGAAGGACTTCGCGCCGGCCGCAACGGTCGCCGTCGACCTGCTCGGCCTGGTGGTGCATCCGTCGGTGCCGGTGAAGAACCTCGGCGAGCTTGCGGCCTACGCCAAGGCCAATCCGGGCAAGATCACCTCGGGCGGCGGCGTCGGCATCGCACCGCATTTCCTGCTCGAATTCGTTCGCGTCAAAAGCGGCGCCAACATCGTCTTCGTGCCGTACAAGGGCGCGGCCCCGGCGCTGACCGACGCGATCGCAGGCCAAATCCAGATGCACACGACCGCGAAGTCGGTGATCCTGCCGCAGATCCAGGCCGGCAAGCTGCGCGCGCTGGCGGTTCAGGGCACCAGGCGCTGGCCCGAGCTGCCGGACGTACCGACGCTCACGGAAGCGGGCTTCGACGGCTTCCCGCCGGCGATCTGGTACGGCTTCCTGGCGCCGGCGAAGACGCCGCCGGCGATCATCGCCAGGCTCAATGCCGCCGTGAACCAGCAGGTCAAAACACCGGAGGTGCAGGCGGCCTTCGCCAAGCTCGGCATCGAGACGCGATCGCTGACGCCGCAGGAGTTCGGCGAGGTGCTGGTCAAGGAGCGCGATCTGTGGGCGGCGCTCGCGCAGCAGACCGGGATCAAGCTCGCGGATTAACCTCAGCTATCATTCCGGGGCGCTCGCGGCATCAGCGCGTTTACGCGCGTCTTCGACGCGCTATGGTCGCGCCCCGGAATGACGGCCGGAGATTCAATTTCCTTTCAGCAGCGAGACGCCGTTCATCTCCGGCGGCTTCGGCAGGTCCATCAGCTCGAGCAGCGTCGGCGCGATGTCGGCGAGCCGGCCTTCGGCCATGAGCCCGCGGTTGCCGGCGCCCGTGAGCACGATCGGCACCGGGTTGGTGGTGTGGGCGGTGTGCGGCCCGCCGGTCTCGGGATCGCGCATCAATTCGCAATTGCCGTGGTCGGCGGTTACCAGCAGTGCGCCGCCGGCCTTTGCGATGGCGTCGGCAATGCGTCCGAGGCCGGTGTCGACCGTCTCCACCGCCTTGATCGCGGCCGGCAGGCTGCCGGTGTGCCCCACCATGTCGGGGTTGGCAAAGTTCAGCACGATCAGGTCGTACTTGCCGGAGTTGATCGCGGCCACCGCCTTGTCGGTCAATTCCGGCGCGGACATTTCCGGCTGCAGGTCGTAGGTCGCGACCTTGGGCGAAGGCACCATGATGCGGTCCTCGCCGGCGTAGGGCTCCTCGCGCCCGCCGTTGAGGAAATAAGTGACGTGCGGATACTTCTCGGTTTCCGCCATGCGGAGCTGCGTTCGCTTGGCGTCGGCCACCACCTCGCCGAGAATGTTGTTGAAGGTCTGCGGCGGAAAGATCGTCTGCATCAGCTTGTCGAGATGCTCGCTGTACTGGGTCATCCCGACAACGGCCGCGAACTTGAGCTTCCGCTTGCGTGGAAAGCCGGAGAAGTCCTGGTCCAGCATGGCGCCGAGGATTTCGCGCACGCGGTCGGCGCGGAAGTTGAAGCACAGCACGCCGTCGCCATCCTTCATGCCGCGATAGCTGCCGATCACCGCCGGCACGACGAACTCGTCGAACTGTTTTTTGGCGTAGGCGTCGGCAATCGCCGCCTGCGGGTCGGCGAAGCGCGGACCTTCGGCCTCGACGATCGCGTCATAGGCCTTGTTGACGCGCTCCCAGCGCTTGTCGCGGTCCATGGCGTAGTAGCGCCCGACCACGGTCGCGACGGAAACCGAGGCTGGAAGCGCGGCCGCCAGCCGCTTCAGATCGTCGCCCGCCGACTGGGGCGGCGTGTCGCGCCCGTCGGTGATGGCATGCACGAGCGTCGGCACGCCGGCGTCGGTGAGGATCTTCGCCAGCGCCGCGGCGTGGTCCTGGTGCGAGTGCACGCCGCCGGGCGAAACGAGGCCAATCAGGTGGCAGGTGCCGCCGCTTTTCTTCAGCGTCTCGATCAGTCCGGTGAGCGCCGGTGCCTTGTTGATCTGGCCGGACGCAACGGCATCGCCGATCCGCGGCAGGTCCTGCATCACCACGCGGCCGGCACCGATGTTGAGGTGCCCGACCTCGGAGTTTCCCATCTGCCCCGGCGGCAGGCCGACGTCGCGGCCGGAGGTGCGCAGGAAGGCGTGCGGTCCGGCCGTCCAGAGCCGGTCGAAGGTCGGCGTTTTGGCCTGCCGGACAGCGTTGTCGGCGGTTTCCTCGCGCCAGCCCCAGCCATCCAGCACGACCAGCATCACCGGGCGGCGTTTCTGCATGAGATCGCGGTTCCTTCCTGAAAAATTCCGAAGGGTTTTCGGCGATCAGGGCGCCTCGGTCAATGAGTGCCGCTGGCCGCTAAGCGGCCACAGTTCCGGCCTCCCAGCCGAGCATCGCCCGCTTGCGGGTGAGGCCCCAGTGATAGCCGGTGAGCTCGCCGGACTTTCCGAGCACGCGATGGCAAGGCACGACGAAGCTGATCGGGTTCTTGCCGACCGCGGCGCCGACCGCGCGCGGCGCATTCGGCTTGCCGATCGAGCCGGCGATATCGGAATAGGTGGTGGCGCGGCCCATCGGAATGCGCATCAGCGTCTCCCAGACCCGCACCTCGAAGTCGGTGCCGATCAGCACCACGCGAAGCGGCTGGTCCGGCCGCCACAGCTTCTTGTCGAAGATGCGCGCGGCGATCGGCGCGGTGCGGGCCGAGTCCTCGGCGTAGCTCGCCTTGGGCCAGCGACCGCGCATATCGGCGAGCGCGGCCTTCTCCTCGCCGTAGTCGGCGAACGCGAGGCCGCAGAGCCCGCGCTCGGTCGCCATCACCAGCGCCGAGCCGAACGGCGAAGGGTGGAAGCCGTAGGAGACGGTCACGCCTTCGGCCCCGGACTTCCATTCGCCCGGCGACATCGCCTCGTGGGTGACGAACAGGTCGTGCAGCCGGCCGGGACCGGACAGGCCCACCTCGTAGGAGGCGTCGAGCACGCTTGCCGACGAGCGCAGCAGCTCGCGGGCGCTGTGCAGCGTCAGCGCCTGCAGAAACGCCTTGGGCGTGAGCCCGGCCCAGCGGCGGAACAGGTGGTGCAGCTCGGTCGGTGTCACGCCGGCGGCTTCGGCGATCTCCTCGATCTCCGGCTGCTCGCGCCAGTGGCCGCGGATGTGGGCGATGGCGCGGCGGACGATGTCGTAGTCGGCGCAGGCCGCATCGAGCGGCTTGGGACTGGAGGTGCGGTCGGGCGAGAGCATGGCGTTCTCCATCATTGCTCTCCATCTAGGCCGGTTGGTGCTGCCGTCCCACCCGAATTCTGACTAGATCGCCGCCCGCGTCGGCCCGCGCTTGGCTTCGAAGAGCGCGGCCGAAAGCGCTTGCGCGAAGCTTTCGCGCTCCGCCGGCGACAAAAAACCCGCGACCGGAAGCTTGCGCCCGCGCGTCACCAGAAACAGCTGTTGAATGCCGAACTCCTCGTGGGTGTCGCGGGCGAGCTGCGTCCAGAGCGGATTGAGCGTCCATTCCGCGACCTCGCCACGGTGGCTGACACGGCGCACGCGCAATTCGGACGGCGTCACCGTGACCTCCTCGAAGGCCGCGGCGGCGCGATAGTTCGCGCGAAACGCCCAATAGACCAGCAGCACGTCGAGCCCGAGAAAGCCCACCACCGGCCAGGCGCCGATTACGAAGAACACCAGCCCGGCGATGAAGCTCACCCCGCCGACCAGCGCAATCACCATTACAAAACCGGTGCTGCTCAGCGAACGGTGCGGCGTGATGATCGCCGAAAAAAGCGTGGGCTCGGGACCGGGGTCGTTGTCGATGGGATTTTGTGCGGTCATGCTGTCGCAAATTATAGGACAAACATGGCCAAAAAGACGATCCGCAAAGCCAGAGGTAAGGTCGAGCGCAGGACGCCGAAACGCATCGCCAAAGCGGTGAAAAAGGCCCGCGCCGGCAAGGCTGCGAAGAAAAAGCCGGTGAAGGCGCAGGTTCAGGCCGACAAGAAGGCGCTGCACGGCGAAACCAAAGCTTTGTACGGAAAGCCCTGGAGCAAGGCCGAGATCGAGGAGGCGTTCCGCAGGTTCCAGGCGGCGATGCCGGAGCCCAGGGGCGAGCTGCATCACGTCAATCCGTTCACGCTGCTCGTGGCCGTGGTGCTGTCGGCGCAGGCGACCGACGCGGGCGTGAACAAGGCGACGCCGGCGCTGTTCGCGCTCGCCGACACGCCGGAGAAGATGGCGGCGCTCGGCGAAGAGCGTGTGCGCGAATTGATCAAGACCATCGGGCTGTTTCGCACCAAGGCCAAGAACGTCATCGCGCTGTCGGAGAAGCTGATGGCCGAGCACGGCGGGCAGGTGCCGAACACGCGCGAGGCGCTGCAGGCGCTGCCGGGCGTCGGCCGCAAGACCGCGAACGTGGTGCTGAACATGGCGTTCGGCGAGCCGACCATGGCGGTCGACACGCACATCTTCCGCATCGGCAACCGCACCGGGCTCGCGCCCGGCAAGGACCCGCTGGCGGTGGAGCTGAAGCTCCTCGAAGTGGTGCCCGCGCACTACATGCTGCATGCGCACCACTGGCTGATCCTGCACGGCCGCTACACCTGCCTCGCCCGCAAGCCGCTGTGCGAAAAGTGCGTGATCGCTGATCTCTGCAAATGGCCCGGTAAGACCGTTCCCGCCTAGAGCATGATCCCGAAAAAGCCTGCCCCGGACTTGATCCGGGGTGTGAAGCGGTTTTCGGAGAAAGATCATGCTCAAACAAGAAGCTAAAGCGGGATGACGATTCGAAGAAAAGTCATCCCGCTTTAGGCCCGTCGCGGCTCGATCAGCTCTGCCCGGTTTCCCGACAGCCGCTTGTGCACGTGCACCATCATCGCCGTCGCGAACAGCGGCGTGGCGAGGTTGACGATCGGGATCGAGACGAACAGAGCGATCGGCAATCCTGCAAGCAGAACACTCGTGCGGTTTAAGCGACGCATCTCCTTGGCCTCTTCCGGCGAGCGGAAGCGCATGGCCGCGAGCAGGAAATATTCGCGGCTCAGGAGATACGCGGTGGCCAGGAACATGATGACGAGACCGAGCCCTGCGACCAGCAGGAAAGGTACGGCGCAGAGATACACCAGGATCGACAGCAAGGCGGTCTTGATGCCCTGGACCAGAGCAGGCCAGATCGCCAGCGCCCGGCCCGGCGCTTCAGCCGGATAGTAGGCGCGCTCGACCTGCTCGGCGATCTCGTCGACGAAGAACGAGCCGACGAAGGCGGATACCGCCGGCATCAGGAACACCGCGCCGGTGATGACGCCGAGCGTTGCCGCAAACGACAGGATCCAGGCGACCACCTGCCAGGCGGTGTGGCCGCCCATGCTGGCCTCGGCCCAGACCGCGCCGCTGTCCGCCATCCACGAGAACAGCCGGTTGAGGCCGATGCCGACCAGAATGATCATCAGCAACGCAAGCCCGATCGACTTGAGCAGCACCTGCCGGAACGGCGGCGAGAACATCTGGGTCAGCGCCTTGATGGCGGCGTCAAGCATCGGGGTCCTCCACGCAATTTCGCAGAGGTAGGCCGACTACATCGTTTGGACAAGGCTGGACAGCGAACACCATTTGGCCGCCCAGGCCCGTCGGTCATTTGCTAACGAGTACGCTCATTTCGCCCACCGGTCAGGAAATCTCTACCGTGCAGACTTTCGGCGAGAGTTGTTCTTGACGACCTTGAAGATGCCCAGTTCGTACAAGGTTTTCCGCTAGTAGCTCGTCACAGATTCTGACGGTTTGATGCCGAGCCAGTCTAGGATCGGCAAGTTCTCTGGTTGCACGATGAGTTCGATGCTTCTGGGGATGCCTGGTTGACGGCGAATAAGGCCGTTGCGTTCGAGCGTGACGATCATCTGGTGGACCGAAGGCGGACTGACGCGGAAGTGGCGCTGTAGATCGGTTTCGGCGGGGGACCGTCCGAACATGTGCGAGTAGGTATAGATGAAGG
>JAIESC010000185.1 GCA_019746355.1 Xanthobacteraceae bacterium
CCACGCCGGCGCACAAAACAATGCGATAGATTGACCGCATGCCTAACCTAGCGCCTATGAGGGTCGGGGTGGGGGTCGGCTTGCGCGCACGCCCTCACCGTCGTTCCGTCGCGGGCCAAGGCGTGAAAGCCGACGCGTCGAATACGCGTTGCGGGAAAATCGAGCCCATCGCACGTCCGGCTTCTACGGTGTGTCGGACAAAACACTGTTGGCGCGCTGACTGCGGCGCCATGACCCCCACCCCAACCCTCCCCCTTTCAGGGCTGTCGTATTCACACATCTTCCAGAATCTTCTCAACGAGTTACGCGCAACAGTGCACAGAACTGGGTTCTTTGCCGGGGCCGCGCGCAGGAAATTTGGACTTCGAACACCGACCAAGTCCTTGATGATGAGTCGGTTTCTGGCCTCGAAGAGAAGTGTGAATCCAACAGCCCTTTCAGGGGGAGGGAGCGCACCGCCTGCGTTGCGTCAGAGCGCCGATGCCGTGCGCGCGTGCGCTCGCTTCACTTCTTCATATTCATAAACTTGGCGGGAACCATCAGCGAGGTGTTCTGCTCCATCAGCAGGCCCGACTCGTTGAGCTTCTTGAGATAGGTCTGCCAGTCCGGGTCGGCCATCATGGCGGCGCGGCGCTTCGCCCGGTCGGCCGCGTCCTCGTAGACCCACTGGTGCACCAGCGAGTTCATCGCGCCGGACTCGGCGAACATATAGGCGTGCGGCTCGCCGAGATGCTTCCATTGCGCCTTCAGGCCGAACTCCTCGTAGATGGCGAGATGGGTGTTCATGTGGCCGGGCTTGATGCGATAGGTGCGGTGATCGACGAGCAAAATGACCTCCCGTTTCAGCGCTTCATTGCGCGAATGCGGAGTGTTCCGGCTGCGCCATAGCGGGGTCAACCGATTTGTGCTGAATGTCACCCATGCTCCTCGACAAGCGCCGCATCGCCATCGCCTTCTGCGCCATCGGCGCGTTCCTGCACCTCTACGCGCCGCAGTCGGTGCTGCCGATGATGGCGCAGGAGTACGGAGTGGGCGCGGCCGATGCGAGCCCGATCATCACCGCGGGCACGCTCGCGGTCGCCGCCACCGCGCCGTTCACCGGCGCGCTGTCGGACGTGCTCGGGCGCAAGCGCGTGATCGTCGTGGCGATGGCGCTGCTGATCATCCCTGCGACCATGACCTCGTTCGCAGCGAGCCTCGACCAGCTGATCTTCTGGCGGTTCATGCACGGGCTGCTGCTGCCGCCGATCTTCGCGGTCGCAGTGGCCTATATCGGCGACGAGTGGCCGGCGGCCGAGGCGAACGGCGTGGTCGGGCTCTATGCCGCGGCGTCGGCGGTCGGCGGCTTTCTCGGCCGCTTCGTGCCGGGAATGCTGGCCGACCACTTCGGCTGGCGCGGCGGGTTTCTGGCGCTCGCCGGCGGCTCGTTGATCTGCTTTGCGGTGGTGTTCCTGCTGCTGCCGACCGAGCGCAAATTCGTCAGCGCCGCAAGCTTCGGCTCGTCGCTGCGGCAGATGGTCGGGCACCTGCGCAATCCGCGGCTGGTGGCGACGTTCGCGGTCGGGTTCGGCGTGCTGTTCAACTTCATCGCCACGTTCACCTATCTCACCTTCCATCTCGCCGCGCCGCCGTTCAACCGCTCGCCGGCGTTCCTCGGCTCGGTGTTCGTGGTCTATCTGTTCGGCTCGGTCGCGGCGCTCTATCTCGGCCGCGCCATCGCCCGCATGGGCCGGCGCAACTTCGTGCTGTGCGTGCTCGCGGTGTGGACCTGCGGGATGCTGCTGAGCCTCATTCCGTCGATCCCGGCCATTGTCGGTTGCCTCATTATCGCCTCGACCTGCGGCATCCTCACCCAGGCCTCATCGACGAGCTTCGTCGCGATCACCGCCAAGACCGGCACCTCGGCCGCGGTCGGGCTTTACGTCACCGTGTTCTACATCGGCGGCACGTTCGGCGGCTGGCTGCCCGGCCTCGCCTACGAAGCCGGCGGATGGACCTATTCGCTGGTCCTGGTGCTTGGCATGCTGTCGATCATGGCGACGATCGTGGCGACGACGTGGAAGCAGTAGTGACCCACCGCGGTCATTCCGCGACGCCGCCACCAGCGCGTGCCCCGGAATGACGGCGGAGATGGCAGGACGGAAATGCAAACGATGCGGGCGAGGCAAAAGGACCGGACGCAGACCAATCCGGCATTGAGCACGCGGCGGCTCAAGCTCGGCACGTTCCAGACCAATCTCGATTCGGGCTGCGTGATGAGCGACCTCGACGGCCGGCTCGACATCACCTGGCCGAACACGGTGGCGCTGGCGAAGCTCGCCGACGAGATGGAGTTCGAGGCGCTGGTGCCGGTGGCGCGCTGGATGGGCTGGGGCGGCAAGCTCAATCCGCAGGGGCCGGGCTTCGAGGCCTACACCTGGGCGGCCGGCATCTCGGCCTCGACCGCGCGCACCGGCGTGGTTTCGACCTCGCACATCACCATCAACCACCCGATCATCTCGGCGAAGCAGTCGGCGGTGATCGACCACATCTCGAACGGCCGGTTCATCCTCAACGTCGTCACCGGCTGGGTGCAGCCGGAGATCGAGATGTTCAACCAGCCGTTCCTCTCCCACGAGGACCGCTACGCCTGCGCCGAGGAATGGCTCGCGATCATCAAGCGGCTGTGGACCGAGGACGAGTCGTTCGATCACGAGGGAAAATTCTACAAGATCAAGAAGGGCTATCTGGCGCCGAAGCCGATCCAATATCCCCACCCGGCGATCATGAACGCCGGCGCCTCGGAGCTCGGCCGGCATTATGCGGTGAAGCACTGCGATCTGGTGTTCACCGTGATCCGCACCGGCGGCCTGGAAGAATGCCGCGCCCACGTGCAGGCCTATCACAAGCTCGCGGCCGACTACGGGCGGAGCATCAAGGTGTGGACGCTGATCAACATCGTGCAGGGCGAGACCGAGAAGGAGGCGCGCGATTTCTACAACGACTACGTTCACCAGCGCGGCGACTGGGAGGCCGCCAGGAACATGGTCGAGATCTTTTCGCTGGAGACCAACAAGCGCAACGTGCCGCCGGAGCGGATCAAACCCTTGCAGGAGGCGTTCATCCAGGGCTGGGGCGGGCTGCCGGTGGTCGGCACGCGCGAGCAGGTGGTGGACGCGCTGAGCACCTTGTCGAAGGCGGGCGTCGACGGCGTGCTGGTGGCGTTTCCGCGGTATGAGGAGGGGTTGCGGGATTTCCGCGACCGGACCTATCCGCTGTTGAAGCAGGCGGGGTTGAGGGATTTCGTGTAACTATCTCCAAGGTCATTCCGGGGCGCGCCCATAAGCGCGTTCACGCGCGTCTTCGACGCGCTATGGACGCGAACCCGGAATCCATACTCCGCAGCAGTGGTTATGGATTCCGGGTTCGCGGGCTTCGCCCGCGCCCCCGAATGACGGCGGAGAAAAATGTGAGGAAACGCCCATGAGCAAGGTCACGCCGGCCCAGTTCGAATTCCTGCGCTCGATCGACACGCCGACGGTCTGCAACCTCTTGGAGATCGTCGCGCCCGAGCGCCGCGGCTTCGGCTACACGGTGCGGCACCTGCACTGCCCGTTCCCCGATCTGCCGCCGATGGTGGGCTTCGCCAAGACCGTGACCATGCGGGCGCAGGACCGCGTGCCGCTCGGCGAAGCCGGCTACATGGCCAAGCGCCTCGACTATCTCGACTACGTCGCCGCGGACCCGCAGCCCGGCATCGCGGTGATCCAGGACATCGATGAGATTGTCGGTTTCGGCGCGTTCTGGGGCGAGGTGCAGACCAACGTGCACAAGGCGCTGGGCTGCCTCGGCACCATCACCAACGGCTCGATCCGCGATATCCCGCAGGTGGCGCCGGGCTTTCAGATGCTGGCGGGCTCGATCGCGCCGTCGCATGCGTTCGTGCACGTGGTGGATTTCGGCATCAACGTGAACATCCACGGCATGGCGGTGCGAAGCGGCGAACTGATCCACGCCGACCAGCACGGCGCCGTGGTGGTGCCGATCGAGACGGTCGAGCCGATGAAGGCTGCCGCGCCCGGGCTTGCGGCAAAGGAGGCCAAGATCATCGAAGCGGCGAAAGCCGGCAAAGGCCTCGAAGCGATCAAGGCGGCGATGAAGGGCTAATCTAGGCCACGCGCGCGCGTAGCCGGGCTGCAACAGTCACAAAAATGATACCGGCTCGCGTGCGCTGCTGCGGCTTGCGCCGAAGTTCCACGCGCCTATCTCTGCGCGGTTGTTTTCACGAGCGCACGACCTGAAACGGAGCTTTGGAATGTCTGTGCTGTTTTCGAAGGCCACGCTGGAACAGCTTTCTCTGCAGAACCATCTGGTGATGTGTCCCCTCACCCGCAGCCGCGCCACCGGCAATGTCCCGAACGATCTGATGGCCGAGTATTACGGCCAGCGCGCCTCCGCAGGCCTGATCATCACCGAAGGCACCTCGCCATCTCCCAACGGCGTGGGCTATGCCCGCATCCCCGGCATCTACTCCGACGCGCAGGTGGCCGGCTGGAAAAAGGTCACCGACACGGTGCACGCCCGCGGCGGCAAGATCTTCGTGCAACTGATGCACACCGGCCGGATCGGCCATCCGCTCAACCTGCCGGCCGGCGCCAAGGTGCTGGCGCCGTCGGCGGTCGCCGCGGCAGGCCAGATGTTCACCGACGCGGAAGGCATGAAGCCGCATCCGGTGCCGGCGGCGATGACCGCGGACGAGCTCAAAAGCACGATCGCGGAATATGCCAAGGCCGCAAGCAACGCGGTGGCCGCCGGCTTCGATGGGATCGAGCTGCATGGCGCGAACGGCTACCTGCTCGAACAGTTCATCCGGCCGAACTCGAACCAGCGCACCGACGGCTATGGCGGCCCGATCGAGAACCGCGCCCGCTTGGTGCTCGAGGCCGTCGAGGCGTCGATTGCCGCGATCGGCACGGACAAGGTCGGCATCCGGCTTTCGCCCTATGGCGTGTTCAACGACATGCCGCTCCATCCGGAGATGGAAGCCGACTACGCTTATCTGGCGCGCAAGCTGAACGAGACCGGGCTTGTGTACGTCCACCTCGTCGACCATTCGGCGGGCGGCGCGCCGCCGGTGCCGGCTTCGATCAAAGCGACGTTCCGCAGCAGCTTCAAGCGCACGCTGATCCTGTCCGGCGGCTATGACGCGGCGCGCGCCGAGAGCGATCTCGCCTCCGGCCGCGCCGACCTGATCGCCGTGGGCAAGGGCTTCCTCGCCAACCCGGACCTGGTCGCACGGTGGCAGAGCAAGGCAGGGCTCAACACGCCGGACGCGGCCACGTTCTACACGCCGGGCGCCAAGGGCTACACCGATTACCCGGCGCTGGCCGGCTAATCGCGAGCGGTAGCCTCACTTCGCCTCGGCGCTCGGGTGCCAGCGCGGCGCGTAGCCCGCCGCGAGCACCGCGAGCGTCGCAGGCGGCGTCAGCACGTGGAACACCGTGCCCTTCGGGCGCGGCTTTCGCGCGTTATAGCCCTCCGGGGCCCAGTGCAGCAGCGCGTCGCCGCGCACGGCAAACGGTGCGCCGTCCATCACCACGAACGCGCCGTCCGGCAGATCGTCGATCGGCAGCTGGTGCACCCGCTTCTCGCGGCCCTCGAGCCGCTCGGCGTGCAGATAGTCGTCCATCTCGTCGGCGAACGGCCGCGAGGCGAGCTGGCGGGCCTGCCGCCATTTCTCCGCGAAATCCTCCGCCTCCTTGCGGCGGCATTCGAAGCAGGGCCGATGGCCCGCGGCGAGCGCCGTCGGCTCGTCGAGAAAGAACAGCTCGGTGTAGGAGGACTCGCTCCAGACCTTGCGCTTGCGTCCCTTGAATTCAGGCACGCAGCAGATCCATTGCCGCGACGCCCAGCGGCGCTTCATCAGCGTCTTGTCGTCGTTGTGCATGCGCCCGCCGCGGTTGCCCATGAACAGGCCGCGCGCCGAGGTCGCGAACAATTCGCCGAACGGATCGACGCGGTTGGGCAGTGGCATGACCAGCTTCGCCTATCGCGGCAGAAACAGCACGTTGCGGGTCTCGATCTCGGTGCCCCAGCTGGTGTTTTTGTCAAGCGAGGCAATGGTTTGCAGACCGGGCAATCGCTCGCCTTTCTGCACCACGAAGCAATCGTAGCCGAACGCGTCGCAGATGTCCTTGGCATAGGAGCCGGGATCGGCGTGGGTTCCGGACAGAAGCTCCAACAGCAAGCCGGGCCGGTCGCGGGCGATGATCGCCTTGGCGCCGTCGAGCACCTCGCGTTCGCTGCCCTCGACGTCGACCTTGACGAAGCGCACGTTGTCGAGGCGATAGCTGTCCAGGGTGCGAAGCTCGACGTCGTAGGTCTTCTGGTTCTTGAACTGCGAGTGGGTCTGCTTCAGGTTGCCGGCAAAGTGCAGCACCATGCCGTCGTCGGCGAGCGGCACGTAGAACGTCGCCCGCCCCGGCCGGTCGGAGATCGCGACCTCGTGCACCTCGGCGCGGCCGCGCAGCATCCAGCGGGCAAACCGCGCATAGTCCGGATTGGCCTCGAACGACACCACCCGGTCGGCCACCTCGGACAGCGCGAAGGCGAAGAAGCCCTGGTTGGCGCCGACGTCGATCGCGGTGCCGCCGTCCGGCATCAGCTCGCGCAGCATCGCAAGCTCCGGCTCGCCGGTGCGGATCTCGTTCTCGATGCGCCGCCGGTAGTAGAGCGCCGGCGGCACCAGCATCAGCAGTTTTTCGTTGAAGGGCAGCGCCATTCGATGGGAGATCGCGATCCGCAGTGTTGGGAGGCGCAGTATTATCAAACGTGCCGGACCCGACAACGGCCGCCAAATGAACGACGGGTTGCCAAGAAGCTGCCCTCGGGGGGATATCTCGCAAACCGGGCGCCAAAAGCCTATTCTTGGTGTCGGGCGGCCCGACGCGGTACGGTGGACGCCTATAGCCGGGAGCGGCCCGTGACCGACCTGCTCAAGCGTATTGCGATCGATCCCAAGGTGATGACCGGCAAGCCGGTCATCAAGGGAACCAGGCTGACGGTCGAGCATATTTTGCGGGAGCTTGCCGGCGGGATGACCACGGCCGACCTGCTCGACGCCCACCCCCGGCTCACGCCCGAGGACATTCGCGCGGCCTACGCCTATGCGGCGGCGAGGCTCGCTGAGGAGCAGATCCTCGTCGACATGGAATAATGCGCATCCTCGCGGACGAGAATTGCGACAGGTTGCTGGTCGCAATGCTTCGGGACGGAGGCCACGACGTTGTCTATGTTGCCGAGATGGCGAGCGGAGCAAGCGATGCCGAAGTGTTACGGCACGCTCACGTAGAAGGCCGGGTAATCGTCACCAGCGACCGCGACTTTAGCCTATTTGCCGAACGAGAGTCGGACGCGCCGCCTGCGATTGTGCTTCTGCGGCTCGATCCTCTAAGTCGGGCAGCGCGCGCAAGGCGCGCCATGGAGATGTTGAACACATTGGGTGACGCGCTGCACGATGAGCTCGTGGTGGTGGAGCCAGCGCAGATTCGGCGGCGGCCATACCGGCGGTAGTTAGGCCTGCGGCTCATCGGATCGGCGCGTAACCGCAAGCCCTCGCTATTACCTGGCCTTCAGCAGATCGGCCGCCTCGACCAGGATCAGCTCGTTGTCGTCCTGCTTGCCGAGCATCCGGCCGGACGAGTACGGCAGGTTGTTGTCGTTGCCGACGATGATGTGGCGGTCGTCGACCACGTCGAGCCCCTCGATGGTGACGAACGGGAAGGTGAAGATCCCCTCCTTGGTGCCCTGCTTCGCCTTCTTGTCCGGATCCTTGATCGCCATCAGATCGAGATGGCCGATCTTGCGGACGAAGCTGCCGACGTTGGCGCCGGTGAGCTCCACCTTGTAGATGCGCTTCATCTTCGCCGGGATGTTGAAGCAGTCCGGGCGCGGCGTGCCGGTGCAGGCCTGGGGCAATTCACCCTCGCCGTTGTCGCGCTCGATGATCAGGCCGGTGGTGGCATCGAGCATGTTGAAGTCGCCGATGTTGTTGCCGTTGAGCTCGAGGCGGTATTTCCAGAACCGGCCGGTCCACGTCTGCGCCGCCACGTCGAACTCGAGGATGCGCAGATATTCGCGGTCGCCGTCGGTTTCCCAGGCCTTCCTGGCCTCGTCCCACAGCGGGCCCTCGAGCAGCGGATAGAGGAAGCGGCCGTCCTTGGACGCCGCCATCGCCTCGTAGCCGCGCGAGCGCCGGACGTTGAAGGGGACGGCGCCGCCCGGCACCGCCGGCGTAGACACGAGATAGTGGTCGGGCGAGCGCGCCGGCTTGCCGTCGATCAGCGTCTCGAACAAGGCCTCGACCTTGCCGTCCATGTCGATGTGTATGAGGTAGGGGCCGAATTCGTCGCCGATCCAGATTTTTCCACCGATGGTCTGGAAGCTTTCCACGTCGAGATCGGCACCGGTGAGATAGCGCTTCGGCGTGCCCTCGAGCGTGATCGGGAACGGGATCTTCTGGGGTCGTGCACGAAGATGGTGCGCAGCACCTCGACCTTGCCGCCCGCCCAGTCCGGCCTGATCCGGTGCAGCACCAGCATGGCGTCCGGCGAATTGGCCTTGGTGCCGAAGCCGTTGTCCTGCAGCACCCAGAAGGTGCCGTCGCCGTTCGACTTCAGCCCGGAGAAGCCTTGCATCGGCTGGCCCTTGAACGGCAGCTTGACGCCGGTCTCGCGCGGCACGCCGGTCGCGGAGATGTAGGAGGCGCCCATCACCGAGCCGACGGTGTCGATGCGCTTCTTGTCCGTGTTGGTGAACTTGCCGGAGACCGCGAGATCGGCCGGCGCATCCGCCGGCGGGTTGAAGAAGCTCTCGGCCGGCACGATGGCCTGGCCCGCGAGCTTGCCCGGCAGCGCCTGGTCGGCCAGCGCCGTGCCGGCCGAAAGAATGCAGGCGAAAGCTGCAAGAATTGATCGCATCGGAGTCCCCTTGTTGTTGTTCGCGGGGAACCTCGCGCGCCGAGTTGTCGGAGATGTTGCCGGCTGATGCCAGGCCGATGACAGTGCACAGGCCATTGCATCGGCATAGGGGCGCGGAGGTGATGCCTCCGCGTCCCCTGCCACACCACCCGGCATGCGGGTCCGCACCGGGCGGT
>JAIESC010000098.1 GCA_019746355.1 Xanthobacteraceae bacterium
TAGACCAGGAACTTGGTCACCTCGCCGAGCGCGCGGCCTTCCTTGCGGTTGTAGACGATGATGCCGAACTCGCCCTGCTGCGCGGCGCGGGCACACTCCTCGATGCCGTGAATGAGATACGGCCGGCAGGTGCAGATGTCGGAGCCGAACACGTCGGAGCCGTTGCATTCGTCGTGCACGCGGCAGGTGAAGCGGGTGCGCGGATTGGCAAGCTTCTCCATGTCGCCGAACAGGTAGACGGTGATGCCGCCGATCGGCGGCAGGAACACGCGCAGGTCGGGCCGCGTCACCAGCTCCGGGAACATGCCCGCGGTCTGCTCGAACAGGCTCCGTCGCAGCGCGGTCTCGGTCGTGCCGAACCGCTCGGCGATGCCGGGCAGATACCAGACCGGGTCGATCGCGATCTTGGTCACCGACAGCGAGCCGTTCTCATGGATCGCATGCCCGTCGGCCTTCAGCCGTCCGGATTCCAGCGCGTCGCGCATCTCGATCAGGTCGAGCCGCGCCTTGGTGATGGCGATGCTCGGGCGGATGTCGAGGCCTTCGGCGATCTCGGCCTTGAAGTTCTCGGCGACGAGGTGTCCCCACGGATCCAGCGAGACGATCTTTCCCGGCTCCGACCATTGCGGGAACGGGCCGATCGTGGCGGTCGGGAAGGTGTTGGTCAGGTCGGGCCGCCGGATCGGATCGAGCGCGCCGGCCGACACCGCAAGCGCGCGATAGACCGCATAGGAGCCGCCGTGGCTGCCGATCACGTTGCGCAGGCCGGGCTTCGACACCGTGCCGATCACCGGCCCGCGCTCGCCGGCGCTCGCCGCGCCCCATTGGATCGGGAAGCGCTGCTTCGCCTCCGGGTCGGGATGCGAGGTGAGACGGATATGGTCCGGGCGGTTCGGGGCGGTCATCGCAGTCAGTTCCAAAAAAGCTCGACGGCCCGCCACAGAGACGGGCCGACAGGTCGGGTTGTCACTATTTAGTGGGGGCGACGCCACAGGACGCCTCGGCCGCCACTAAAGACACAGTATAACCATGGTTTCGCGTCCGCGCTACTGCGGCACAGAAACATAAGTTCTATCAGTAGGTTAGTAGGGCGCCATGGGGTCGGCGCCTGGGCGCGGGAGTTGCTTTGTGGCGTCCGGCACAAATCGGAGGCAAAACTACCGGGCGCTTCGTGCCATGGGCGCTGACGTCTGTCTCCAGCAATTGGGGAATGACATGCTTCGACTGCTTCGCTTCTTGCCGCTGACCGCCTTGGCGCTTCTCGCTGGATTGGCCGCACCGATCCATGCGCAGGACTGGCCGTCGCGGCCGGTGACCGTGCTGGTGCCGTTCGGCGCGGGCGGCAACACCGACATGATGGCGCGGCTCGGCGCGCAGCGCCTTTCGAGCAAATTCGGCCAGAGCTTCGTGGTCGAGAACCGTCCGAGCGCGGGCGGGGCGCTGGCCACCGGCGCGGTCGCGACCGCCGCGCCCGACGGCTACACGCTGCTGTTCTCCGCGTCGTCCGTCGCGGTGCTGACGCCGCAGCTGCAGAAGCTCAACTTCGATCCGCTGAAGCAGCTCGTGCCGGTCACCAACATCGGCACCGGCACGCAGATGATCGCGATCAAACGCGCGCTGCCGGTGAAGAACCTTCCCGAGCTGATTGCCTACGCCAAGGCCAATCCCGGCAAGCTGAACTTCACGGTGGCCGGCACGCAGAACATCAGCCACCTCGCGCCGGTGCTGCTGTTCGCGCGCGCCGGCATCGACCTCGTGATGGTGCCGCAGAAGAGCGAGCCGCAGGCGATCTCCGATCTGGTCGCCGGTCAGGTCGATCTCTACTTCGGCAACTCCTCGTCGCTCTTGCCGCACATCAACAGCGACACGGTCCGCTTGATCGCGGTCGGCACGGCGCAGCGCATTTCGGCCGCGCCGGACATCCCGACGGTGGCCGAGACGATCCCGGGCTTCGAGTTCTCGTCCTGGAATGGCTTCTTTGCGCCGGCCGGCACGCCGGAGCCGATCCTGACCATGCTGCGGAACGAGATCGCGGCTTTCGCCCGATCGCCGGAGATGTCCGAGCGGTTGTCCAAGCTCGGCATCATTCCGGGCGGAATGCCGGTCGAGCAGTCGCTCGCTGTGTTCCAGAAGGACTTCGCCGCCTATGCCGC
Organism: Xanthobacteraceae bacterium; assembly: GCA_019746355.1. The sequence goes on from JAIESC010000098.1 coordinate 2,154, forward strand.
GGCCATCAAGGCGGCCGGCATCGAGCCGCCGAAGTGACGCGGACTGCTTGACGAAACCGGCCGGGGCGCTCAGCGTCCCGGCCGGACCAATTTTACGCACCGAGGAAAACGCCTGTGACAGCCGCTCAGCGCCTTCGCGAACTCTTGGCTCAACCGACCATCGAGGTCATGCCCGGATGCTACGACGGGCTCTCGGCCAAGCTTGCTGCCGCGGCCGGTTTCAAGGTCATGTTCATGAGCGGCTTCGCCGTCGCGGCTTCGCGGCTTGGCCTGCCGGACACCGGCCTGATCAGCTTCACCGAGATGGTCGACACGCTGCGCAACTGCTGCGCCGCAGCCGGCAAAGTGCCAGTGATCGGCGACGGTGACACCGGCTACGGCAATGCGCTCAACGTGCAGCGCACCGTGGTCGAATACGCCCGCGCCGGCGCGGCCTGCGTCATGATCGAGGACCAGGTGAGCCCCAAGAAGTGCGGTCACACCAAGGGCAAGCAGGTGATCCCGCGCGAGGAGGCGCGCATGAAGATCCGCGCCGCGGTCGATGCGCGCGGCGATGCCGACATCCTGATCATGGCGCGCACCGACGCGCGCGCGGTGCACGGTTTCGACGAAGCGCTCGCGCGCTGCAAGGATTTCGAGGCGGAGGGTGCCGACATCATCTTCTTCGAGGCGCCGGAGACCGAGGACGAGATGCGCCGCTACTGCGCGGCAATGAAGAAGCCCTGCATGGCCAACATGGTGCCCGGCGGCAAGACGCCGGTGCTTTCGCCCGCGAAATTGCAAGAGATCGGCTACAAGCTCGCGCTCTATCCGGTGATGCTGCTGTCCTCGTCGATCACTTCAATGCAGGCGACGCTCGAAGCGCTGAAGCCCAATTCGAACGCCGCGCCGCCGCCGGCGATTTCGTTTGCGGATCTGCAAAGCGTCGTTGGTTTCCCGGACTACTGGAGCCGCGAGACGAAATATCAGGCCTAGGTCCGCCGGACCGTCATGGTGGCATGCGTCGTCACAGCTTTTGGTTTGCCGGGTATCTGACAAGCAAGCGATATCGATGGGCCAAGCAAGCGATATCGATGGGCGCAATCATTGTGCACTGCGTCCGACGCGTAAAGTGCCATTGCGACAGGGTGCCGCCAGACCACTCGCGGCGGCACTTGCGGATATACTACCGCTTTAAACCGCTCCCGTCTTTGTGAAAAGATCGGCTCGTCAGGACACAAGATTGCCACCGGCGCGCGGTACCAATCCCGCCAGAAGGACAACCATTTCGGCTGTTCGCTGAAGAGGAGGACTTCTATGTGCGACTATAGTCTGCACTGTGTCGCATCACGCCCGGCAAGAGTCGCCGACGAGTTGGTGACGACCAGGTTCGACAACACCAGCACACGCGGTTTCGCTGCAGTCGGAGAGCCGAATGTGGCGGTCTGCCTGCTTCCCGGGACTGAGGTTGCTTTCGCGAAGGAGGTGGAGATCGACCATCTGTTCGGTCATCTTCTGCCGGGCTGGCGGTTCGGCAAGACCGGGCAAAAGGTTGCCCGCTTCCGGCAGGTGAATCTGGCAAATCCGCACACGCATCATGATGCGTTGGAATTCCCCAACGGACAGATCGTGCGGGTGACCTGCCTGACCGAAGGGCAGCGCATGACCGTGTTGCAACTGCCGGCCCAGCCGGGTGCGGAGGCCGGAACGCAAGTCGCAACCGGAGCCAAGCAAGCCGAACAACGGACGATAATTTCTCCGGTCGGCTGATCGCACGGCGTTGCGATCGTTGAATTTGAAATAAGCCATCGACGTTGGCCGGTGGCAGAGTGGGCCTTGCATGCCGGATCGACATGCAAGCTGAGGAGGCTCTGTGCGTCTTGCGCTTGCAAGCCGCGAGTGCGTGGCGCGGTGTCCGCCGTGTTGTCGCCCGTCAGGTCCGGGGCAGTTCCGCCAGTTCCAGTCCTTTGGCCAGCCGCTCCATGAAGGCCGGCGGGAACGGCCAGGCGCCGTGCGCGCCGGCGACCGTGAGGCGGGGGGCCTTGCGCAGCAACTCGAAATTCGGCCGCGCCGAGGTCATCGCCGCTTGCATAGACGGTGAAACACTCCGCTGGCTTACTCGATCTCGGCCGCGCGCCGCATGCTCGCGATCATCGACGAGCGCAGCATGTATTCGCGCGCCGACACCTTGTCCGCCGCGGTTCGGCGCATCGCGTCGAGCGATTTCTTTCGCACCTCCGGATCGCGCTCGCTGATGATCTGCTGGTTGCGGTGGGTCTGCGCCTGCACCGCCTCGACCGCGACGGTCCGGCGCTGGCGGTCATAGCGGTCGAGCAGGTGGTCGTCGCCGCCGGCAAAGATCGCCTTGAACTTATCGGCGAGATTGAACGCGTCCTGGATGCCGCCGTTCATGCCCATGCCGCCAAGCGGATTGTTCACGTGGGCGGCGTCGCCCGCGAGCAGCACGCGGCCTTGCCGGAAGCTTTTCGCCACCCGCTGGTGCACGTGATAGATCGAGCGGTGGGCGATGTTGTAGGGCTCGGGCCTCGGCACCACGCGCTGCAGCATGCTCTGCATGTGCTCGTCCGACAAAAGCTGGTCCTTGTCCGAATTCTCCGGCGCCGGCACCAGCACGCGCCACAGCCCCGGTACACGCAACAGCACCAGCCACTCATTCGGATCGGCGATGTAGTTGACGTAGGCGATGTCGGTCAGCGTCTTCTCGAACGGAAAGTCGGTCGAGGCGATCCAGAACAGCTCGGGATAAGTGAAGCCGTCGAACTCGACGCCGAGCGAGCGGCGCACCGCGCTGCGCGCGCCGTCGGCGGCGATCACGTAGCGGCCGGCGACCTCGACCGGGCCGTTCGCGGTGTTGGCGGTGACGGTCACGCTGTCGCCGTCCTGCGTCACCCCGGTGACCTCGTGGCCGAATCGGATGTCGGTGCCGAGCTTCTGCAATTCCGCTTCGACGAAGCGCATCAGCTTCCATTGCTCGCATTGCACGCGATAAGGGTGGTTTGTTTCACCTGCAAGCAGCGCGAGATCGAAGGTCGCGACCGGGCCGGTCTCGCGGTCGCGGAACTGCCAGGTCGGCGCCTTCAGCCCGACCTCGATCATCCGCGGCACCATGTCAAACTCGTCGAGCAGGTCGAGCGTCGGCGGATGGAAGGTCGAGCCGCGCAGCTCCATCACCAGCTCCGGCTCGGCCGCGAGCAGCACAGCCGGGATGCCGCGCCTCGCAAGCGCCAGTGCCGCGGTCAGCCCGACCGGGCCTGCGCCGACGACGATGATGCGGTCATTCTCACGCGACATGGATGTTGTTCTTCCCGTGGCCCTGCAGACATAGCAAAATAGAGACCGGAATCTGTTTCGGGGCAATGTTCGATGCGCGATGTGCTCGGCTGGCGGTGCAAGTTCGGCGTGCTGGGACCTTCGACCAACACCATCGTCCAGCCGGACTTCGAGATGATGCGGCCGCCCGGCGTCACCAACCACTACAGTCGCATTTTCACGCCCAATGCCCAGGCGGTGAGCAACGAGACCTTCATGGCCGGCACCCAGGTGATCGGCGAGAACACGCTCGAGGCGGTGCGCTCGGTCATGACCTGCTCGCCGGACTACCTGGTGATGGGCATGTCGGCGGTGACGTTCTACGGCGGCGCCAAGGGCGCCGACGCGTTCCAGGAAAAGGTGGAGCAGGCGGCCGGCGTGAAGATCAGCATCGGCTCGCATTCCTGCACCGCGGCGATGAAGGCCTACGGCGGGATCAAGCGCATCGCGGTGCTGTCGCCGTACTACCCGGTCGCCAACGAGCAGGTGATCCGCTACTTCACCGACTCCGGCTTTGAGGTGGTGCGCGACGTCTACCTGCAATGCAAGAGCTGGACGGCGATTGCCGAGGTGCCGCCCGAGGTGCTGCGTGAACGGCTGATCGAGCTCAACGGCAATGGCCGCGACGTCGACGCAATCGTGCAGGTCGGCACCAATCTCAGCATGGTGCGCCTCGCCGCCGCGGCGGAGATGTGGCTCGGCAAGCCGGTGATCGCGATCAACACCGCGACCTACTGGCACGCGCTGCGGGCGAACAAGCTCATGGACAATATCCCGGGGCTCGGGCGGCTGCTCGAGGAGTTTTGAGGCGGTCCCGAAGCGGACCGCCGCTTTCCCGGCAACCTCGTTTTCTCTGAAAGGTCGATCCTTTCAGCTGAACCAAACTAAATTCGTGGTGATCGCGCCGGAGACCATTGCCTCCCGGGCGCGCCATAGCCATCTTGCGAATCGCAGGTGGGAGAGACCGGCTTTGGCCGGCGCCGAAGGAGCAACCGCCCCGGAAACTCTCAGGCAAAAGGACCGCCTGCCGCGAAACACTCTGGAAAGTGGAGCCTTGCGCTCCCACCGAAGGTGTAAGGCGGGGCCCATGACGGGTCGTGCCGATGCTCTCAGGTCGATGACAGAGGGGGCCGTCCGCTGCGCGACGCGCGTGCGGGCTGCACCCTTGGAGATCGAGAGCCATGTCTTCCAGAACAATGTCTTCCAGGACAATGTCCTCCCCGTCATATTTCGACACCGTCGTGCTGGGCGCCGGCGTCATCGGTGTCAACTCAGCCTATTGGCTGGCGCGGGCGGGCAGAAGCGTGTGCGTCATCGACCGGCAATGCGCGGCCGGTCTTGAGACGAGCTTCGCCAACGGCGGCCAGATATCGGTCAGTCATGCCGAGCCGTGGGCCAATCCGTCCGCGCCGCTCAAGGTTCTGAAGTGGCTGATGCATGGCGATTCGCCGCTGCTGTTCCGTCCGCGGCTCGATGTGCACCAATGGCTGTGGCTGGCGCAGTTCATGGTCGATTGCCTGCCGAGCCGCGCCGATCGCCACACCACCGAGATCGTGAAGCTCGCGACGGCGAGCCGCGCGCTGTTGCAGGAGATCCGCGCGCGCGAGCAGCTTGACTACGACCAGCGCACCCGCGGCATTCTCCATTTTTACCGCGAGCAGAGCGAGTTCGAAGCCGCCGCCCGCGTGGCCGAGCTGATGCGAAAGTTCGGCTGCGACCGCCGCGTTATTTCCGCGTCGCAGGTGGTCGAGCTGGAGCCGGCCTTCAAGGAGCGCGCGCACGGAATCGTCGGAGCCACCTACACCGCGGAAGACGAAAGCGGCGATGCGCGGAAATACACCCAGGGGCTTGCCGCGGTCTGCGCGCGCATGGGTGTCACGTTCATGTATGGCTCGGATGCGGTCGGGCTCGACGTGGACCGCGCCGGCGGCTCGGTCGCCTCGGTCGAAGTTCGCACTCCGGAGGGATACCGTTCGATCCGGGGCAGGGACATCGTCGTTTGTATGGGCAGCTACTCGGCGACGTTTCTGCGCCGATACGGCGTGTCGCTCCGGATCTACCCGGCAAAAGGCTATTCGGTGACGATACCGATCCGCGAGACGGACTGTGCGCCGGTCGTCAGCCTGACCGATGACGAGCACAAGCTCGTGTACTCCAACCTGGGCGGTCGGCTTCGCGTCGCGGGAACGGCGGAGCTGTCGGGCTACGACCTGCGGCTCAACCATCGCCGCTGCCGGGCGATCGTCGAGAATGTACGAAAGACATTCCCGCGGGCCGGTGACTTCGCTGCGGCGCAGTTCTGGACCGGGCTGCGCCCGGCAACGCCGTCCAATCTCCCCTATGTCGGGCGGGCCAACGGCTATCGAAATCTCTGGCTCAACACCGGACACGGCACCTTGGGCTGGACCTTGGGGGCAGGCTCCGGCCGACGCGTCAGCGATTTGATCTGCGAGCAGCCGGGAGAGGCTTTGCGCGACGATTTGCCTGTCGTCGCTGTCGCGGGCCGGAGCGTCGCCAGATGAAAAGGCCGGAAGGGCTGCATTCGGCGCGAAAAACCCTCATAGGTTTTCACCCTTCCACTGGCGAAGCGCCACGCTCAACCGCTGCCATTCATGCTCGCCTGCCGGCAATCCCCAGCGCAGCCATGTCGGTTCCTCGGTGAAGCGCCGGATGAGAATGCCCGCGCGCCCGAACCGGCTGAACAGCTCGCCCGCATTCCGTGATCGCGTCAGCCGGTAAAGCGGCGTGCCGCCGTCCACGTCGAGACCTGCGTCAGCTAGCAGCTCATCGAGCCGCTTCGCGTCGGATGCGAGACATTCGAGCGTTCGCCGCTTCCATTCGTCGTCGGCGAGCGCCTGCTCGCCGATCGCGACCGCCGGGCCTGCGACCGCCCACGGACCAAGCATCGCGTCGAGGCGGTTTGCGAGGCGAGGAGAGGCGATGGCAAAGCCAAGCCGCAAACCGGCGAGGCCATAAAATTTTCCGAACGAACGCAGCACGACGATGTTCGCGCGCCCGGATTCGCCCGCGAGGCTGATACCCGACACGACGTCGGCGAAGGATTCATCGATGACCAGGATGCCGCCGCGCTGACGCAGGGTGTCCGCGAGCGTCAGCAGCACGGGCTTCTCGACGACACGCCCATCCGGATTGTTCGGATTGACGACGACGGCGAGATCGGCGTCGCGAAGTTCGCTGACATCGGCAGCTTCGGTCACCGCATGGCCAGCGAGTTGCGCCGCGCGGCCATGCTCGGCATAGGTCGTGCGCAGGATGATCGCCTTGCCCGGCTTCACCAATGCCGCAACCTGCGGCAGCAGGATTTGCGTGCCCGGCGCGGGCACGACATGCTCCGAGGACGGCGCGCCATAAGCCTTTGCCGCGACCGCAGCGAGTTGTCGTATGCTCTCCCGGTCCGGCAGCCGCGAGAAAACGTCGCCCGGCAGAGCGGGTAGGGGCCGAGGATAAGGCCAGGGACGGGGATTGATCCCGGTCGAAAGATCGATGAAAGGTTCAGGCGCGCCGGGAAACATTGTTCGCGCCGCGGCGATGTCGCCGCCATGCGCCAGCGGCGCGATGGCAGGCTGACCGGGTTGGGACCGAATGAGCATCGCGACCACCTTACTGGCCCTGCTCATTGAAGCAACGGCCGGCTATCCCGAGCGCGTGCTGCGCGC
>JAIESC010000257.1 GCA_019746355.1 Xanthobacteraceae bacterium
AGGCGGTCCATCGCGCCGCTCCGCGACGTGTAAGAGCCGCTGGTGCCCTGCGGGTTGGCGCGGACCGCCGACGCGCCGCTCGTGCCGCGCGCGGGCGTGGTCCGCGTCACCGTGCTGCGCGGCGTGTACGAGCCGTCGGAGCCGCTTGAGCCGCGCGAGGCGAGCGACGCGGTGCCGGGGCAGGACTCGAAGCTCGGCACCAGCGCCACCGGCGTGAGCGAGAGCTGCATGGTTTCGGTCATGGCCGGCGTCGGCCGGATCGCGAACATGCTGGACACGGTCGCGCGCGAGGCGTCCGACAGCGGCGCTTGCTGCACCTGCGGCACTGCTTGCGTGAGCCGGGGCCGCACCGGGGTCTTCAGCCATTGCACGTTCGGGGTCAGCATGGTTCGCGTCGCGCGGCAGTTGCCGAGCGACAGGTCGGGCGCGACCGCGTAGTTGAGCGCCGTGGGGATGCCGCCGGACCAGGCCGGATTCCGCACCGCCGGGTTCTGCAGGATGCTCACGACAGGGCGGTTGTCGTAGATGACGTTGGGCGGGTTGATGACGGTCCCGATCTTGTCGAGGGGGATCGGGAACTTGGCCACGCAGATGCTGCGCTCCAGCGGCGAGAAGAAATAGGTGAAGCCGTAGGATTCGACGACCGTGCCGCTCTGGACAAAGCACGGCGGCGGCGGCGGCCGACAGTTGTTGCGGTCCTCGCGGCACCATTTCTCGCAGGTTTCTTCGACGATCCGCTCCCAGTTGCTGTTCTCCACCGCGTTGGAGCAGGCGAGCGACGGGCCGGGCGGGCGCTCCACGGTCGGCGACTTGAAGGTGCAGGCGGCGACCTGCAGCGGAACGGTCTTGCCGAGCGCATCGCTGCACTGCCCGGTGAACTCCGACACCTGCGAGCGGAAGTTCTCGACGCTGTTCTGCTTGCCGTTGGTGCAGAACTCGGCGCGCCGCGCGTAGATGTAAGCGCCGACCGCGGGCGTGTAGTCGCGTGCGCCCTGCTCGAGCGCGGTCTTGACCTTCTCGGCGTTGTCGTTCAGCGCCTTGTCGAGCCCGTTGCAGATCGCCTCGGGGTCCTTGTAGCAGGGCTTGAAATTTTCGACGCAGGCCTTGTGCAGGGCCGGCACCGGACTTGCCGCCGCGCTTACGCCGGCCGTGGCTCCAAGACACGGCAGGTAGTTCTTCGCGAAAAACGCATTGCCGGGCCCGCAGACCTTCGGGTCCTCGAGGCCGTCGCCGAAGATCGCGTCCCAGGCGTCGCCGATCAGGCCGACGATCGCTTCGCCGGCCTGCCAGATGCCGACCGCCTTCAGGATGTCCTCGGCAACGCCGAGGATGAAGCCCACGGCGTCGCCGAACACGCCGGCGGCCGCCGCGATCAGCTTGGCGAGATTGCCGCAGATCGCATCCTTGAAGCCGCCGTCGGGCAGGAGCTCGCACGGCCGCGCGATCATCTCCTTGAAATAGAACTCGAACAGGATCTCCGGCAGCTTGCCGAGGTCGCCGGACGTGATCACCTTGAACACGTCCTCGGCGAGGTCGGCGTAGGTGTCGATCATGGCGGCAACGACCGGACCGGCGATCAGCCCGCAAGGCGGGCACAGCACCTCGATCACGATCGTGACCACGACCTTGGCGAATTCCTTGCCGCCGAAAAAGACGATGTTGCCGACGTTGCCTTCCTGGATCGCCTTGGCGATCATGATGAAGCTTCGGACGCTGCCCTCTTGCTCGTTCAGTGTCTGCTCGGCGTCGGCCTTCATGGCTTTCAGCTTGTCGACGAGCGCTGCGGTGTCCTTTTTGGTCTCTTCGTTGACCACTCCGGTGCCGAACCGCGCGGCGCAGACCTCGGGGCTGGTGCCTTCCAGGATGCAGCTCGCGACCTTCTTGGCCTCGCCGTCCGGCAGGCCGTTGGCGATCGCCTGCGCGCCGCACTCGGCCGGGTTCTTGCCGCCGGCGATGCATTCCAGCAGCGGGCGCACGTCCGCGGGGACCTTGGCGAGCGCCTCGCCGAGCGCGGCCTTGCCGGCGCAGGCGGCCACGGTGCTGCCGCCCAGCATGCATTCCACGACCGGCTTGGCCTGAGGCGGCAGGTTGTCGAGGCCTGCCTTTTTGGCGCAGTCCAGGACATCGCCGCCGCCCAGCATGCAGCCGACCATTTTCTCGCCCTCGTTGGGCACGTTCTTCAGCAGCACGTTGATCATCGATTGCTTGGCGCAATCGATGATCGGCGTGCCGTTGGCTCCGCACTTGATCAGCTCCTTGAGCAGCTCCTTGGCTCCATCGGGGACGCTGATGCCGATCAGCGGGCCGGCGCGCGCGGCGGCCTCGACCACGTAGTCGATCGCTTCATCCTGGCTGATGGCCCGGGCCTGTGACGCCGGCAGCGCGACGAGGAGCGGAATGAGCAGCGCGACATAAAGAAAAGAGCGACGACGGGCGTGCGACGCGGCGTTCGCCAGAAAACGGCAGATCGCATTCATCGCGACCTCGTTCACCATCAATGGCAGCAGCACCCTCGCGTCGCTCCGCTCGGCGGCGCGCTGCGAAATGTCAAATGATAACGACGGGTGGAAGGGGCGTCCAGGCAGTGCAGCACGGCAGCGCCAGCATCGCTGGCATGCGTTTCCAATTCACGGCTGCAGAATGGTGATCCAAGCATCGCGTGCCGCCGATGCCGCGGTGCGGCACAACGCGCGGATCGCGCGCAGCCGCCGGGTCGGCTTTATCGCCGGCGCAAATTCGGTTAGCGTTTTCGCCCGGTGCCGGCGGTTTTTCTGGGTATCGAGGCACGGCCGAGCCGTTGTTTGTTTTTTGTCGCGAGCCATTGTGAGAGGAGCTGCAGATGATGCATCGAAGCGCAGCGGCCAGGCCTTCTTTCACAGCACATGCTTTCACCGCACATGCTCGCGCAGCACATGCGTTCAAGCTTCTCGCCGCCGCAGCGCTGCTCGCCGCGGCGAGCGCATCGCCGGCTGCGGCGCAGCAGCGCGGCGGCGCGCAGAAGCCCGCCGCGCAGCCTGCGGCGAAGCCTGCGCCGGAGGCGGCAAAGCCCGCGCTTGCGGATGCGCAGGCCGCAGCGCTGACCTATGCGCCCTGGACCAAGATCTGCACCGAGGCCGATCGCAAGCGCGTCTGCCTCACCACCACCGAGGCGCGGCTTGAGTCTGGCCTTCCGGCCGCGGGGATCGTGCTGGTCGAGCCGGACAAGGAAGCGAAGAAGCTCCGCGTGTCGCTGCCGCTCGGCATGCAGATTCCGCCCGGCACGCGGCTCGTGATCGATCAGCAGCGGCCGATGACGAGTCCCTATCTGATCTGCGTCAGCGGCGGGTGCGTCGCCGAATACGATGCGACAAACGACGTCATCAACCGGATGAAGCGGGGCAAGCAACTCGCGGTCCAGGCGGTCACGGCCAACGGCGAGGCGATCGGCATCAACCTGCCGCTCGCCGACTTCGCCCAGGCGCTCGACGGGCCGCCGACCGACACGAGCGCGTTCGAGGCCGAGCAGAAGAAGCGGGCCGAGGATCTGGCGCGGCGCATCAATGAAGCGCGGCAGATGGTCGAGCAGGCGCGGGCGCGGGTGGTCCCGCAAGGCGGAGCGCCGGGCGCGCCGCAAAGCGCACCGCAGGCCGCGCCGCAGGCGCGATAGACCGTCAGCGCGGCAAACTCGGATCACCTCGCCCTTCAGGCCGCTCTACAGGGTCTTGGAAAGGCTTGTATTTTTTGCGGACACCGAAGCGGACATGCGGCGGTCGATTTCCGGGGGTATTTTTCCGTAAATACATGACATTAAATGAATAAACGAGACGATGAAGCGGACATGGAAGCGGACATAGAAGCGGCGGCGGATCGCGGAGAGGGCACCGGCCTGATGGAGCCGCTGCTGATCTCCGAGGACTCGCGCCACCGCGGGGCGCTGACCGACCTTGCCGTTGAACTCTCGGGTCAGGCAGCGGGGTTCACCTGAAGGGCAGGACCACGTCCGCAGACGGCCTCCGTGAAATCCACAAGCGCTTCTGCGAGCTTCTGCCGAAGACATGCTTTGGGTGGAAGAGCCGGACAGCCATGAGCGGCTCGTTGTCGTTCCCGGCGAGCTGCGTCAGTGAAAGTGGCGCGCCACGTGGCGATCAGCCCCGGTGCCATCCCGCGTTTTCTCGCGCATTTCGAGAAGACCTATGGCCGCGTCGGCAAGACCGACGCCATTCTGGCGGCGGCGGCCGCGCATCACCGGCTGCTTTGGATTCATCCGTTCCTTGACGGCAACGGGCGCGTCACGCGCCTGATGTCGCATGCCATGCTGCTCGATGCGTTGGACACGGGCGGCGTGTGGTCGGTCGCGCGCGGCCTCGCCCGCAGCGTCGACCGGTATCAGGCGCATCTCGCTGAATGCGATCTGCCGCGGCGCAACGATCTCGACGGGCGCGGGACCTTGAGCGAAGCGGCGTTGGCGTCCTTCACCCGTTTCTTTCTCGAAACCGCGATCGATCAGGTGAAGTTCATGGAAGAGCTGGTGCAGCCCGATCGGCTGCGCACCCGCATTCAGCTTTGGGCCGAAGAGGAAATCCGGCTGGACCAGCTTCCGCCCAAGGCGGGCCAGGTGCTGGATGCGGTGCTTTACCGCGGCGAGCTGCCGCGCGCGGACGTGGCCGGTGTGCTCGGCAGCACACCGCGCCATGCGAGGCGCATCGTGTCGTCGCTGCTGGAGCGTGGCGTGCTGTCCGCGAAAGGCGTGCGCGAGCCGCTGACGCTCGCATTCCCGGCGGCGCTGGCGTCGCGCTGGATGCCGGGGCTGTTTCCGGAAAGGCTTGCGAACGACGGATGAAGCCGTGGCGTCGAAGCACGCAAGCTCGCGCCTGATCGCGAGCCGCGCGTGGCCGGGCCGGCGCTGCACAAGTGTTCGAGTCGTCCGCCGCTCGGCGCGCAATCGATCATTGTTACAGCTTTTTTGGCGGGCCTGAGCGCCGCGCCATGCATGCCTCGCTTCGGCAACAACCGTGGAGATTCACATCGCAAATCTGTGGGACCGTTGCCGGATTCCCACGGTCCACAATTTCGGCAATCCGCGCCGTGGACAAGTCCGATTGTTGTCTGAAAAAATGTCATGGCTGGAAATGAAAAAACGTGGAGCGGCGCGCAGTGCGAGTTTTTCTCGTAAGCCGATTGCACTTTCTGGCAATGGCGGTGGCTGCGGTCGGTGCTCTAGGCTCGAGCAGCCTCGCGCGTGCCGCGGACATGCCGGTCAAGGCGCGCCCGCTTCCTGAGCCGGTGCGAACCTGGGACGGCTGCTACGCCGGCGCGCAGCTCGGCGGCGCGATCAGCCGCTCCGACTGGCGCTACGACGGCATCAACCCGTACAGCCTCGAGACCGCGCCCGGCACCACGCTCATCACCGAGGAGCACTTCCGTCAGGTGCGGGCCGCGGTCGGCGCGCAGGTGGGCTGCAATTTCAGCTACAGCGGCCCGTGGATGTTCGGCATGGAGGCGGGGCTGATCGCAACGCCGATGGACCGCGCGCAGGACAACATCCTGCTCGAGCCCGCGACCGGCAAGTTCGGCAGCATCCGCACCGAGATCCGCTCGATCCTCAGCGCCACCGCCCGCATCGGCTACAGCCCGATGCAGGACTGGCTCTACTACGTCAAAGGCGGCTACGCCGCGGCTTACGTCCACACCAGCGGCAGCCTCGCCGACTTCCCGCAGCTCGAATACAACGACGGCCAGTGGCTCAACGGCTGGACCGCGGGCGCGGGCTTCGAGTACCGGCTGTTCCGCAACGTCAGCGTCGGCGCGGAATACAACTACTACCAGTTCGGCGAGCGCAACTTCTTCGGCCCGATGCCGCGGCCCGACCGCGATGTCATCCTGCGCGCCGGCGCTGAGGTGCACACCGCGATGGCGCGGATGAACTTCTATCATCCGGACTCGGCGGCGGCGAGGACCGCGGTCAACTATTCGTCGCCGGCGTTTGCCGGCCGCTTCTCGTCGTTCGTCAACACCTCGGCGCAGTACGGCGGATGGGAGGGCTCGCGCGGCCCGAACGTGTTCCAGCCGGACAAGGGCAAGGGCTATCAGATCTATTCGCCGCTCGCGATCGGCATCGACTACGACGAGCCGGCGTTCAAGGTCGAGACCCGCGTCAAGGGCGGCTACGTCTACACCGCGCAGCGCACCGACAGGCAGACCGCGTACTACTCGGGCCCGGTCGACACACAGACCTCGTTCAACGTGGTGATGCTCACCTTCGAGAGCGTGCGGCCGCAGTTCGGCGTGGCGATGAACATCCCGACCGGCACCTCGTACCTGCCGAACAACCAGCGCTTCACCCGCATCGATCCCGATCTGGCGATGGTCGGCAGCTACGGCGCGGGCTTCAACATCAACCCGACCGCGGGCTTCGTCGTCGGCCTCAACCAGTCGACCGCGATCTCGCTGTCGGCGGGCTATGCCTGGCAGGGCAAGTTCGTGCGCGAGGCGATCGACCTCAACACGCCTGGCACCGGCGCGTTGAACCTCAAGCAGTACATCAACCCGGGCGACGTCGTGACCGCCAACTTCAACATCACGACCGAGGTCGGCAACACCGTGATCTACGGCACGTTCGCCTACATGTCGGAGTCCGCGGTCTCGATCAACGGCATCGACGCGGGCCGCGCCGGCGCGAGGTACAATTCGAACCTGACGCTCAACACCCAGCTCACCGACCGGTGGTCGATCGTCACCAACGGGAGCTGGAGCTTCCAGGAGAAGAACGAGATCAACGTCGGCGGCGCGCTGGTGCCGGAGCCGAAGAACTCCAACAGCAATGTGGTGATCGCCTCGGTCGAGCCCGGCTATCTCCTGACCGAGCGGCTGCGGGTTGGGCTCAACTACAGCTTCCTGTGGCGCGACGAGAACTTCTACGACCAGATCGAGAGCCAGTTCATTCCGGCGAAGACGAAGCACACCGCCGGGCTGTCGGGCCGCTATGTCGTCAGCGACAATTCGGCCATCGAGGTGCGCGGCGGATACTCCTGGATCCAGCAGGATCCGAGCTCGATCCTGCAGACCACGCTGACGCCGCCGACGTTTGCGCCATTGCCGCCGCAATTGAACTATAATGCGTGGATGGTCTCCACCACGGCCAATATCCGCTTCTGAGCATGATGAAGATCATGCTCAAACAAGGATGAGGATCGGGACGATGCGCAACAAGCTGCTCCTGACCTTGGGGTTCACCGCCGCGCTGCTGATCGCCGCCGATGCGGCGAACGCGCAGTCGCGCACACGGACCACCGCGGCGCAGCCGCCGCAGAGGTGCCTGAAGGCGCTCGACGGCTCCTGCGTCAAGACCGAGATCGTCGAGGCGACGCGGCTGCGCGCGGTGATCGTTCCGTCGGTGCGGGTGTCGTATTTCGGCACGCCGGCGGGCAGCATCGGCGGCCCGTTCATCCCGTTCGAGCGGCTGTTCCAGGACAACGACGTGCTGTTCGGGCTGCCGACCGCGGTGTGCGCGGCGTGCATCACCTTCCGGTCGAAGTAGGCGCGCAACAAGCCGCGCCTCTGACCCGCTCAACCTGAAACGCCGGAATTCATGGCCTTGGGTCGCCGCTGTCGCGGGGACGAACGGCTGATAGTCTGACGACCGCTCTCCCCGATCGTCGCTGCGGAAGCAGGACGAACGGGCTGATCGTGTGGCGGGTTCTCTCCCCGTTCGTCCCCGCGACAGCGGGACCCAGTGCGCAAGATCGATTCGTTGATGTTGACGATACCTTGGGGGTTGCAATGTTTTTCAAACGGGCCGTGCCGATCGGCGGCTTCATTGCGATAGCGATCCTGTCCGGGCTGCTGCTCGCCGGCAGCGCATGGGCTCAGACGCAAGAGCCTCCACGAGAGCCGCCGCCCTCCCAGCCCGCGCCGCCCGCCGAAGGGACGGCGCAAGCCCCGCCGGCAACGCCGCCGCAGACAACACCTCCGCAAGCCACGCCCGCGCCTCCGGCGCAAGCTCCTGCCGCGGCCGCCCCGCCGGCCGAGGCAAGACCCCGCGACGCCGACGGCACCGAGTACTGGCCGGCGTTTCGCGGCCACCGGCTGAAGATCGGCGACACGCTGATCGCAGGCTTCATGGCCTTGCTGTTTCTGGCGACGCTGCTGCTGTGGCGCGCCACGCGAAGGCTCGTCCACAACGCCGAGCTGGCCGCCGAGCGGCAGCTCCGCGCCTATCTGGCGGTCGTGCCGAAGGGCTTCACCGGCTTCAAGCCCGGCACCATCGGCCGGATCGATCTGGTCATCAAGAACCTCGGCCAGACGCCGGCGCAGAAGATCAGGCATCGGTTCGAATGGGCGGTGTTGCCGAACCCGCTGCCGGCGCGGCACGCGTTCGCACGGCCCACCCGCGAAGCCGGGAGCGGGTTTGCGCTCTTGCCGCGCGACGAGACGGAATCGCAGATCAGCGGACAGGAGCCGTTCACCGCCCAGCAGATCGAAGCGATCTCGCGCAACGAGGCGCGCGTCTATTGCTGGGGCTACACCGAATTCGAGGACGTATTCCGCGCGCGATGGCGCAGCAAGCTTCTCGTGTCGGCCGGCGGCGAAGCCTTCGCCCGCGCCATGACGCTGCCGCCCGACCATCCCGGCGCGCCGCAATGGAGCTGGGAGCTCGGCAGCGGCCACAACGAGATCGAGTGGGGCTGAACGCCCTCCGCCAAAAAGGCCGCGGCCGGGATCAGGCGCTGGGCAGAACAGGCCTTCGCGGGTGCGTCCAGGTGAGCGGCTTGTGAATGCCCGCAGCCGGGGGCCTGCGCGAGCGGCGGTGCTATTTTATCGGCGCGCTTCGCCACGCGCCGGCGATCAGCGGGACGCGCGAAGCACGGCCTTGGTCTTGGCCCTGACCTCCTCGATCGCGGCTCTGACCGAAGCATCGATGTCGTCCGCCGCCGCACGCTGCGCCTTCTTTGACAGCCGTTCGCCCATCGATAATCGATCAGTACGTTGCGTCCCTCGACATATCCGGCCTCGGCCGACCCTTCGCGAAACGCCTGCACCAGTTTGCCGAAGGCGTCCTGCGAAGCCGTGTCGAGAAATCCGACCACCGGCACCGCCGCCTGCTGTGCCGCTGAGACCACCGGCCACGCCGCTGCGCCGACAAGTCCTGCCATGAGCGCCCGCCGCCGCATGCTCGCCCATGCCTGGCAGGATGCATCTAACCGTTGCGGATGGGCGGCCGGAAGGGGCGGACCTGGTGTCCGCTGCGGGCCAAGGGCGGAAATGTCCGGTCTCGGCACAACACGGCGCGGCGGCAGCTTGCCGGGACGCGCGGCGCACCATCGATGACGCAAAAAAAGCCCCGGGCAGGCCCGGGGCTGAAGTCGTTTCGATCTTATCGTTCCATGTTTGCGCCGCCTCCGCCCCCGCCGCGCACGGCTGCGCCGCCGCCGCCACGCGCACCGCCGCCGCCTTCAACGGCCG
>JAIESC010000083.1 GCA_019746355.1 Xanthobacteraceae bacterium
AAACTCGCCAGAAACTTCCTTGCCGGAGTTCAACTCGCCTCCGCTATGATCTTGCTCAACTGAAGACAGGCCCTAGCTTTCGAGGCGTTCCGCGAGCGGGCGGAAGGTGGGAGCCGCCATGCGGCGCATTTCGACGATGGGAATTGCGCGCGCGAAGCGCTTGATCGTTTCGATTGTGCTCTCGATTGCAACCTGCGAGCCGGGCGTTTCGTTCACGACAACGGCCTTGACGGTGAGGCCGCGCCGCGTCAGCACGTCGAGTGCCGTCAGCGTGTCGCTCAGGCTGCCGAGATAGCTGCCGGTCACGAGCAGAAGCGGAATGTTCAGCACGACCATCCAGTCGAGCACCGTGTGCCGGTTGTCGAGCGGCACCATGATCCCGCCGATGCCTTCGATCAGCAGCATGCCTTTGTTGCCGGCGATCGCAGCCTGCGAAAACGTCGCCAGGGCGTCGAAATCGATCGAGCGGCTTTCGCGCTGCGCCGCCATGTCGGGCGAAAGCGGTGCGGCGTAACGCCAGGGCGAGATGCGGTCGATCTCGGCCGGCGTGACCGGGCGGCCGAGTGCCGCCAGCAGCACGCCGGCATCGCTGGCTTCGGCCGATGCGGGATCGAAACCGGTGGCAACGGGCTTCAGCGCCTCCACCGGCCGTCCGGCCGCGCGCCAGTGCCGGATCAGCCCCGATGCGACGTAGGTCTTGCCGATGTCGGTGCCGGTCGCGGTGATGAAGCACGCGCTCATCGGTTGCCCAGCACGCGGGTGCGGACCACTTCGGCAAGGCGCGCAATCGCCTCGTCGGGATGGGCGGCGCTGAACGAGAAGCGCAGCCGCGCGGTGCCTTCCGGCACGGTCGGCGGACGGATCGCGACCGCAAGGAAGCCCTCGGCCTCCAGCAGCTTCGAGGCGTCCAGCGCGGCCTGTGCCTCGCCGATCACCAGCGGCACGATCGAGCTTTGCGCCGGCGGCAGCCGGGTGGCTCCGGCAAAGGAGCGGGCCTTTTGAAGCGGCACCGCAAGACGCGCCGGCTCGCGCTCGATCAGGTCGAGCGCGGCGATCGCGGCCGCAACGACCGGCGGCGGCAGGCCGGTCGTGTAGATCAGCGTCCTGGCGCGGTTGCGAATGAGATCGATCACCGGCTGCGAGGCGCAGATGTAGCCGCCATAGGCCCCGATCGCCTTGGACAGCGTGCCGATCCGCAGCGGCGCGCCGGCGCGGGCGGCGTTTTCGAAATCGAGATCGTGCGCGTCATCGGCCATCAGCCAGGCGTCGGCGTCGTTGGCAAGCGCCGCGAGCTCGGCGAGCGGCGCGCGGTCGCCGTCCATCGAGAACACGCCTTCGGTGACGATCAGCGCGCGCGCATGCCGGCCGCGATGCGCGCCGAGCAGTTGCTTGACGTGGGCGACGTCGTTGTGACGGAAGGAAACGACCTCCGCCCGCGACAGCCGCGCGCCGGTCCAGAGGCTCGCATGCGCGAGCTCGTCGATCAGGATCAGATCGCCGCGCCCGGCGAGCACCGGCGCGATCCCGGCATTGGCGAGATAGCCCGAGCCGAACACGCAGGCTGCCTCGGTGCCCTTCATGCGGGCGAGGCGCTGCTCGAGCTCGGCGTAGAGCGGGTGGTCGCCGGTCACGAGCCGCGAGGCGCCGGCACCGACGCCGTGCCGCTCGATGGCGGCGACGGCCGCGGCCTTCAGCGCCGGATGCTGGCTCAGCCCCAGGTAGTCGTTGCAGGAGAACGACAGCAGCTTGCGGCCGTTGCGCTCGACCCACAGGCCTTCGCTGCGGCCGGTGGAGACGAGGCTGCGGCGCAGATGCGACTGCTGCAGCGTGTCGAGCTTGCGGCGCGCGAATTCGTCGAGGGAGGACATGTTTGCCGTATAATAGACGCGCGATGGATTGGAAACACTGGTACGAGGCAGGCCTCGATCATATCTGGCTGCCTTATGCGCAAATGAAGACCATGCGGCCGCCGCTTGCGGTGGCGCGCACGCAAGGCTGCCGGATCGCTTTGGCCGATGGCCGGGAGCTGATCGACGGCATCGCCTCGTGGTGGACCGCCTGCCATGGCTACAACCACCCGCACATCAGGCAGGCGGTCGACCGGCAGCTTGCCGCCATGCCGCATGTGATGTTCGGCGGGCTGGTGCACCAGCAGGCCATGACGCTGGCGCAGCGGCTCGCGGCGCTGCTGCCGGGCGACCTCGACCGGGTGTTTTTCTCGGAAAGCGGCTCGGTCGCGGTCGAGATCGCGATGAAGATGGCGCTGCAGTACTGGATCAACCGCGGCGAGCGCGGCCGGACCAGGTTCATCGCCTTCAAGGGCGGCTACCACGGCGACACCACCGGGGCGATGGCGGTCACCGATCCGGACGGCGGCATGCACGACATCTTCCGCGGGCTGCTGCCGGAGCACGTCATCGCCGACCTGCCGACGGACGCCGCAAGCGCGGATGCGCTCGAGCTGGTGCTGGCCCGGCACGCCGAAAGCATCGCCGGGCTGATCGTCGAGCCGCTGGTGCAGGGGGCGGGCGGCATGCGCTTCCATGACGCGGCGACGCTGAAGCGCCTGCGCGAGATCGCCGACCGGTGCGGCGCGCTGCTGGTCTTCGACGAGATCTTCACCGGCTTCGGCCGCACCGGGACGATGTTCGCTTGCGAGCAGGCCGAGGTCCTGCCCGACATCATCACGCTGTCGAAGGCGCTCTCCGGCGGCACGCTGCCGCTCGCCGCGACCGTCGCGCGCAGGCACGTGTTCGAGGCGTTCTGGTCGGACGATCCGGCGAAGGCGCTGATGCATGGCCCGACCTACATGGGCAACGCGCTCGCCTGCGCCGCCGCCAACGCATCGCTCGATCTGTTCGAGCGCGAGCCGCGCCTGCGGCAGGTCGCAGCGATCGGCAGCCAGATGGCGCAGGAGCTGGCCGCCTGCCGCGGCCTGCCGGGGGTCAGGGACGTGCGGGTCATGGGCGCGACCGGCGTGGTCGAGATGGAGCGGATCGGCGACCTTGCGGCGCTGCGCGCCCGCTTCGTCGAGGAGGGCGTGTTTGTCCGGCCGTTCGGCCGTATCATCTACCTGACGCCGCCGTTCACGATCGAGGCGCACGAGCTGTCGCGGCTGACCGCGGCGATCGTGAAGCTCGTACGGCAAGGAGCAGGGCAGGAGACCTGACATGGACGCACACAAAGCGCGCGCCTTCCTGGCCGCCGCGGCACTGCTGATTTCGGCAGGCGTCACGCAGGCGCAAGACTTCCCCACCCGTCCGGTGACGCTGATCGTGCCGTTTGCCGCGGGTGGCACGACCGATATCGGTCTGCGCGCGCTCGCGGCCGCAACCGAAAAGCATCTCGGCCAGCGCATCCTGATCGAGAACCGCACCGGTGCCGGCGGCGTGATCGGGCCGCTGCAGATGGCAGCCAATGCCGCGCCGGACGGCTACACCATTTCGCAGATCCCGATCACGGTGTTCCGCTATCCGTTCACCGCCAGGACCCCGTTCAACCCGATCACTGATCTGAGCTACATCATCAGCCTCTCGGGATACACGTTCGGCATTGTGGTGAAGCCCGATGCGCCGTGGAAAACATTTCAGGACCTGCTGGCCGACGCCAGGACCAATCCCGGCAAGATCAGCTACGGCAGTCCGGGTGCGGGCACGACGCTGCACCTGACGATGGAGCAGATCGCAAAGCAGCAGGGCATCAAATGGACCCATGTACCGTTCCGCGGCACCTCGGACTCCACCAATGCGCTGATGGGCGGGCACGTCAGCGTCGTGGCTGATGCGAGCGGCTGGGCGCCATTGGTCAACAGCGGCAAGCTGCGCCTGCTGGTGATCTGGAGCGACAAGCGGAGCAAAAGCTGGCCGGACGCGCCGACCCTGAAGGAGGCGGGCGTGGCGATGGTGTCGAACTCGCCGTTCGGCCTCGCGGGCCCGAAGGGCATGGACGCCAGGGTCGTGAAAGCGCTCCACGACGCGTTCAAGAAGGGGATGGACGAGCCCGCCTACGTCGAGGTGATGACCAGGATCGACCAGGAGCCGTTCTATCTGAACACCGAGGACTACCGCGCGTTCGCGGCGCGGACCTCGACCGAGCAGAAGCAACTGATGGAGGAGCTTGGGCTGGCGCAGCAGTGAGACGCGTCAGAAACCCGTCACCGTGCCGTGCAGGTCATATTCGTCGGCGCGCTCGATCTTGACGGTCGCGATCTCGCCGACGCGCAGCGGCCGCCGGCTGGCGACATAAACCGATCCGTCGATCTCCGGCGCATCGCCCTTGGTCCGGCCCTTGGCGACGGTTGGCCCGACCTCGTCGATGATCACCTGCTGGCGGGTGCCGACCTTGCGCTTGAGCCGCTTCTTCGAGATCGCCTGCTGGCGCTGCATGAATCTGTGCCAGCGCTCCTCGGTGACCTCCTTGGGCACGGCTTCGGCGAGATCGTTGGCGGTTGCGCCTTCGACCGGCTCGTAGCGGAAGCAGCCGACGCGATCGAGGGCGGCCTCGTCGAGCCAGTCCAGCAGCGTCTCGAAGTCCTCGTCGGTCTCGCCCGGAAAGCCGACGATGAAGGTCGAGCGCAGCGTCAGGTCGGGGCAGATTTCGCGCCAGCGCGCGATGCGGTCGAGCGTCTTGGCCTGCGCCGCCGGCCGCTTCATGCGCTTGAGCACGCCGGGGGCGGCGTGCTGGAACGGGATATCGAGATAGGGCAGCACACCGCCGTTTTTTTGCCCATCGGCCATCAGCGGGATGACGTCGTCGACGTGCGGGTAGGGATAGACGTAGTGCAGCCGCACCCAGGCGCCAAGCGTTCCGAGTTCTCGTGACAAGTCGAGGAACTTGGCCCGCACCTCGCGGTCTTTCCATTTGCTCGCGGCATACTTGATGTCGACGCCGTAGGCCGAGGTGTCCTGCGAGATGACCAGCAGCTCCTTCACGCCGGCCGCGACCAGCCGCTCGGCCTCGCGCAGCACGTCGGCGGCTGGGCGCGAGACGAGATCGCCGCGGAGCTTCGGGATGATGCAGAAGGTGCAGCGGTTGTTGCAGCCCTCGGAAATCTTCAGATAGGCGTAGTGCCGCGGCGTGAGCTTGATGCCTTCCGGCGGCACGAGATCGACGAACGGATCGTGCTTCGGCGGTGCCGCCTTGTGCACGGCCGCGACCACGCTCTCGTATTGCTGCGGGCCGGTGACCGCGAGCACGTTCGGGAATTTGTCGGTGATCTTCTCCGGCTCCGCGCCCATGCAGCCGGTGACGATGACCTTGCCGTTCTCGGCCAGCGCCTGGCCGATGGCGTCGAGCGATTCCGCCTGAGCGCTGTCGAGGAAGCCGCAGGTGTTGACGACGACGAGGTCGGCGCCCTTGTGCTCGCGCGTGAGCTCATACCCCTCGGCGCGCAGCCGGGTGATGATGCGCTCGCTGTCGACCAGCGCCTTGGGGCAGCCGAGGGAGACGAAGCTGACCTGCGGGGCAGCCTGCTTTTTTGCGGTTTTCGATGTCGGCACGGCCGATCAGCTATAGGCGAATGGGCGCGAGATCAAGGCGTTACGGGCAAATCGCGCCGTTCAGGCGTATTCGGGCAGCGGATCGCTCCAGGCGTCATAGCCGTAGACCCAGTCCGGGTTGGTCGGCTGTCGCATGAACGTGTTTTGCTGCGAGGTGCCCTGGATGCGCGCGGTGCGCTCGCGCCGCGCCATGGCGAAGCGCTGGAAGGCCGCCGGGATGTCGTGCGGCTCCGCCTCGAGGCAGCGGCTGAGCACGACGGCGTCCTCCATCGCGGTCGCCGCGCCCTGCGCCATGTACTGCGTCATCGGATGGGCGGCGTCGCCGAGCAGCACCATCGGCCCTTTGCCCCAGCCGGGCAGGGGATCGCGGTCGACGATCGCCCATTTGTGCACGCGCGGGCAGGCGTGCACCACGCGCTGCACCTGCTCGTGGAAGCCCGCGAAGTGGCTGCGAAGCTGATCGAGGTCGCCGGTTGCGGACCAGGATTCCACCGTGAACTCCGGCTCCGGCACGCTGGTGACGAAGTAGACCTCATCGCGGTTTGCGGTGATGTAATAGATCACGATGTGGCGGTCCGCTCCCCACCACTTGCAGCACTGGTCGATGGCGTAGCCGTTCAGCAGCGCAGCGGGAAACGTCGTGCGATAGGCGACGCGGCCGGTGTGGTTCACCTTTTCCGGGCCGAGCCACAATTCGCGTACGCGCGAATGGATGCCGTCGGCGGCGACCACGGCGTCGGCCTCCGCCTTGCTGCCGTCGGCAAAACGCAGCGTTACGCCGCGGCCGCCCCAGTCGAGATCGACGAGCTTCTTGTCGAGCTCGATCTGGCCGGCGGGCACGCGGGAGACCAGCGCTTCATGCAGGTCGCCGCGATGCATCAGCAGGTATGGCGCGCCGTATTTGGTCTCGGCCTCGCCGCCGAGCGGCAGCTCGTTGGTGAGCGCCCCACTGTCCCAGTCCCGGTTGGTCCAGGTGCGGGGCTGGAACGCGGTCATCCGGATGCGCGGCTCGAGCCCGATGCCGCGCAGGACGCGCATCGCGTTCGGGCTCATCTGGATACCCGCACCGAGTCGCTCGAAGCCCTTGGCCTGCTCGTAGATGCGCGCCGCGATGCCGCGCGGGTGGAGCGCCGCAGCGAGCGTGAGCCCGCCCATGCCGGCGCCAATGATCGCAAGTTTGGGAGCCATCGGCCGGTGGGGTCTCCGGTGTCAAATCGATGGGCCGAGTGTGGCCCGGTATTCCGCCGATGGCCAGCAGCCGCCCTATGGGGCTGTCGCGGAATGGCTGCCCTGGAACCAACGCCCGGCCTGCCGCGTTAAGGGAGGTCCGGACGGGGAATTCCATGCCGCAGTACCAAGCGTATGCCGTTCAGAAGGGCCGTCGTGCCGACTTGCCTGCGTTGTTTGAAGCCGCAAGCGACGACGATGCCATCCCGCAGGCCAGGGCGCTGTTGGACGGCCCGTATATCCAGCTCTGGCAGGACGAACGCTTCGTGATGGGGCTCCGCAAACCAGTCAAGAACGCGCCGCTGCCGCTTGAGGCGCATAGGGCGTGAGGGACGCGCGTTCGCCGCCCAGCCACAAGTTGCGTCATCCGGAAAACCACGCAATACAGGGCTCGGACGGATGGCCGAGCGGTTTAAGGCACCGGTCTTGAAAACCGGCAGAGGGGCAACTCTCTCGTGGGTTCGAATCCCACTCCGTCCGCCACCGGCAAAATCAAGCGACTGCGGCGCGGCTCCACAGAGACTTTTCACCACCTGTGCGTTCTTGCCGCAGATGGAACTCCGACCTAAGCTTGCTCGCCGACGTCCGAAGTTTCGCGGACGCGATTGCAACAACCGGGAGACGTCACATGAAAACGTTGGTACTCGCCGCGGCGCTTTCTCTGGTCGCGACCAGCGCATTCGCCACCTGCAAGGCCGACGCGGAGAGCAAGAAGCTGGCCGGCGCGGCGCTGAAGAGCTTCCTGACCAAGTGCGAATCCGATGCCAAGAAGTCCTGCGAAGCCGACTCAGCCTCCAAGAAGCTCGCCGGAGCGGCCAAGACCAGTCACATGAAGAAGTGCGTCACCGACGCCGTCGGAAGCTGATCAGTCCGTTTGCGACGACCGGTCGTTGCCGGTCCGTTGTGCGAGCCCCGGTCGGTTGCCGGGGCTCTTGCTTTCAGATGTCGGTTGCCCGCGCGAGTGGTTTCGGCAAGACCTGTGCGCCGCATCGGCTTTGCCATAATGTCATACCGATCCGGTTCCATCCTGCCGGCACCAACAGGCGATCTCCAGGACGCACCAGACGATGGCAGACGAGATTTTCAAGGACGACAAGATCTTTGTCGGTAAGAGCGGCAAGCCGGAATATCTGACGCTGAAGCTCGCCAACCGCCACGGCCTCGCCACCGGCGCGACCGGCACCGGCAAGACCGTGACGCTTCAGGTCCTGGCGGAGGGCTTTTCGCGCGCCGGCGTGCCGGTGTTCGCAGCCGACATCAAGGGCGATCTGTCAGGCATCGCGGCGGTGGGCGAACCGAAGGACTTCCTGGTCAAGCGGGCGGAGCAACTGGGCTTCAAATACCAGCCGGATGAATTCCCGGTGGTTTTCTGGGACCTGTTCGGCGAGCAGGGCCATCCGATCCGCACCACGGTGTTCGAGATGGGCCCGCTGCTCTTGTCGCGGATGCTCAACCTCAACGACGTGCAGGAGGGCCTGATCAACATCGCCTTCAAGTTTGCCGATGATGACCCGCAGCTTGGCGACGCTCCCTCAAATGGCCTCGTGAACCTTCAGGACCTGCGCGAGCTTCTGACCTATCTCTCCAAGAATGCCAAGGAGATCGGCACCCGATACGGCAACGTGGCCGCCGCCACAGTCGGCTCGGTGCAGCGCCAGCTGCTGATCCTGGAAAACCAGGGCGGCGCGAAATTCTTCGGCGAACCCGCGCTGTCGCTCGACGACCTGATGAAGACGGACCGCGACGGACGCGGCGTCGTCAACATTCTGTCGGCCGACAAGCTGATGGAGAATCCGCAGCTCTACGCCACGTTCCTGCTGTGGCTGCTCGCGGAGCTGTTCGAGAAGCTGCCCGAGGTCGGCGACCTCGACAAGCCGAAGCTCGTGTTCTTCTTCGACGAGGCGCACCTTTTGTTCAATGATGCGCCCAAGCCGCTGCTCGACAAGATCGAGCAGGTGGTGCGGCTCATCCGCTCGAAGGGCGTCGGCGTCTACTTCGTGACGCAAAACCCGCTCGACGTGCCGGACAAGGTTCTGGCGCAGCTCGGCAACCGCGTGCAGCACGCGCTGCGTGCCTTCACGCCGCGCGACCAGAAGGCAGTAAGGGCCGCGGCGGAAACCTTCCGTCCGAACCCGCAACTCGACACGGCCCAAGTGATCACCCAGCTTGGCAAGGGCGAGGCACTGGTGTCGTTCCTGGAAGGCAATGGCACACCGTCGATGGTCGAGCGCGCGCTGATTGCGCCGCCTGCAGCCCGGATCGGTCCGGTGACGCCGCAGGAGCGCAAGGCCGTGATCGGGAAAAGCCCAATCCGCGGCAGATACGACCAGACCATCGATCCCGAGTCCGCTTGTGAAATCCTGCAGCGCCGCGTGCAGGGAGAGCCCGACGAGGAATCGAGGCCGCAAGGCCGCCCGCGTCCTGCGCCGCAAGGCGCGCCGCCGCCGGGTTCGGGCGGCGGCTGGGGCGACGTGCTCGGCGGGGTTCTGGGCGGCGGCCGCACGCGCGGCCGCATGACGACGACCGAGGTGGTGGTGAAGCAGGTGGCCCGCTCGGTGGCGTCGCAGGTCGGCTCGCAGATCGGCCGCGCCCTGGTCCGCGGCGTGCTCGGCAGCCTGATCGGCGGCGGCCGCCGTTAGATCAGAGCATATCTCGGCGGAAGGCCGATGGCGTGGTTCCAACGACGCGGCGGAACGCGCGCGTGAGTTGGATCGGGCTGCCGAAGCCGGTTTGCGAGGCCACCTCCGCGATCGACAAATCGCCTTCGGCCAGCATCTCTTTTGCGCGGTCGACGCGCAGCCGGATCATGAACTGGTGCGGCGGAATTCCCGCAGCCTGCTTGAACGACCGGATGAAGTGAAA
>JAIESC010000059.1 GCA_019746355.1 Xanthobacteraceae bacterium
ATCTCCTTGAGGCGCAGCGCGCCGAGGTCGAACAGCCGCTCCATCTGCGGGCCCGGCCGGCCCGCCTCCAGCCCGGTATAGGTCTTGGACAATTCGGCGTCCCAGTAGTGCTCTTCGACGGCAATGACCGGACAATTCGGCTTCTTGAACATGCAACTCCCCTTCGCAAAAGCTTCAATTTCGCTTCGTATCAGGGGCGTGGCCGACTGTCACGGCAGGCCCTCCCCTCCCTAGACCGGCGACCACGCTTCTTTATGATTGCCGCGGCCATGGGCTGGACATTCGCACTGGCAATGAAATGGGGAATGAAATGAACCGAACGATTCTTGGCATGATCGGCGCGCTGGCGCTGCTTTATCCGATGGCGGCGGCCGCGCAGGACTGGCCGACCAGGCAGCCGATCAAGGTGATCGTGCCGTTCACCGCCGGCAGCGCCACCGACATCACCGCCCGCACCGTGGTCGATCAGGTCGGCAAGCAGATCGGCCAGACCTTCGTGGTCGAAAACCGCGGCGGCGCAGGCACGACGCTTGGCTCCAACCTGGCGGCGAGGGCCGAGCCTGACGGCTACAACATCCTGATCAATTCCACGTCGATGGTGGTCGTCGCCTCGACCTATGCGAACCTGCCGTACAGCGTCACCAACGATTTCGTGCCGGTGGGCGCGCTCGCCGACGTGCCCTTCTTCGTCGGAACGGCGGTGAAGTACAAAACCCTG
Organism: Xanthobacteraceae bacterium; assembly: GCA_019746355.1. The sequence continues at coordinate 719 of JAIESC010000059.1, forward strand.
AAGGAGCTGATCGAAACCGCCAAGAAGCCCGGCGGCAACATCCTCTACGGCACCGCCGGTGCGGGCTCGTCCGGCCACCTGTTCATGGAGCAGCTCCGGCTCACCGCCGGTTATCCGGTGACCCACGTGCCGTTCCGCGGCACGCCGGAGGCGATGACCGAGATGGTCGCCGGACGCCTCGACATGTACCCGACACCCGCCGCCAATGCGATCCCGCTGAGCCGCGACGGCAAGATCAGCGCGCTTGCCGTCAGCTCGCCGAAGCGGCTGCCGACCATGCCGGACGTCGCGACGCTTCGCGAGCTTGGCCTGCCCGACGCCGAGTATCAGTTCTGGGTCGGCGCCTTTGCGCCGGCCAAGACGCCAAGGCCGATCGTCGAACGGCTCAACCGCGAAATCGCCGCGGCGCTGAAGGTCAAGGAGGTCGTCGACAAGCTGCTTGCGCTCGGCGGCACGCCGATGCCGATGACGCAGCCCGAATTTGACGCCTTCGTGAAGAAGGAGATCGCGCTCAACGCCAAGATCGTCAAGGCCGCCGGCTATCAGCCGCAGCAATAGCCGTCTCGGAGATCAGGGAGAGCACCGCATGCACGCGTTCAGCCTGACCAAAGAGCAGGAATGGAACCCGAAGAAGCACGTCGAGAAGATCCTCGGCGAGGTGGAGGACGGCGACTACACCGTCGCCTGCTGGGAGCCGGGGCAGATCAGTCCGAACCACTGCCATCCGCATGCGACCGAGATCTATTTCTGCTTCTCCGGCGGCGGCAAGATGCGCACGCCGAAGGAAACCATCGACGTGGTGCCGGGCTCGTTCGTGGTGCATCCGCCGGGCGAAGTGCACGAATACATCAACGGGCCGCAGCGCACGCTCCTGTTCCGCGTCCGCTACGGCTCCGACATGCTGTCGCGCCATGTCGAATGGCGCGGCCATGCGGATTTCAAGCAGAGCGCGGAGGACGCCGAGTACTATCGGCAGAACCCGCCGGCCTGATGCCACAACAAGTCGCTGTGAAACATGACCGGCGCAATCGTTGCCCTTGGGCACGATTGGGATTGCGGCAAATTCGTCTCAAATGCTAACGATCTGAAACGTTCCTGACCGGATCGTTAAACAGATCGTTAGCGTCCGCGGTCTTATCCTCCGACCATGGCTCATCCTGCCGAAAGCCGAACGACCGAGCGCCGCCGCATCGCGCGCCAGAAGAGCTTTCTGCGCGGCATGGTCTATTTCAACAACCGCCGCAGCGTCGCCGACTGCCTGATCCGCGACATCTCGCCTTACGGGGCGCGGCTGATCTTTTCCGACACCGTGACCACACCGGACATCATCGATCTCTATATTCCCCAGAAAGAGCAAACGCTTCGATCGCACGTGATCTGGCGGATCGGCCACGACATCGGCGTCGCGTTCCCGCAGGCGATCCAGGCCGAGCCGCCGGCGAATTCCGACGATCTGACCGAGCGCGTCGTCAAGCTCGAGGCGGAGATCACCGCGATCAAGCGGACGCTCAAGAAGCTCACCGATCCCGCCTGAACCGCGCCCTCACCCCGCACCGCAGAAATCTATTGTTCCCTATTTGTTCCTGTGCTACCGTGCCGCCTGCTGTGAACGCGGCAGGATCATGACTGTCTTTACCCCGCATCAGGATGCCGCGCTGCAGGCGGTCGCCGGCTGGCTCAAGGCCAGGCCGGGCAAAGGCTCCACCCCGCAGATCTTTCGGCTGTTCGGCTATGCCGGCACCGGCAAAACCACGCTGGCCCGCCACGTCGCCCAGGACGTCGACGGCAAGGTCCTGTTCGCCGCCTTCACCGGCAAGGCCGCATTGGTGATGCGCAGCAAAGGCTGCGAGCGCGCCTCGACCATTCACAGCCTGATCTACAAGACGCGCGAGAGCGGCGAGGAGGTGCCGAGCTTCGACCTGTGGGACGATGCGCCCGCGTCCAAGGCCTCGCTGATCGTGATCGACGAATGCTCGATGGTCGATGCCGAGCTTGGCCGAGACCTGAAGTCGTTCGGCGTGCCGCTCCTGGTGCTGGGCGATCCGGCGCAATTGCCGCCGATCCAGGGCGGCGGCTTTTTCACCGATGCCGAGCCGGACGCGATGCTGACCGAGGTGCACCGGCAGGCCGAGGACAATCCGATCATCCGGCTGTCGATGGACATTCGTGAAGGCAAAGGCCTCGAATCCGGCGTCTACGGCGACACGCAGGTCGTGAGCCGGCAGGAGCTCGATCCGAAGCGCGTGATCGAGGCCGATCAGGTGCTGGTCGGCCGCAACGCGACGCGGCGCGCCTACAACGCGCGGATGCGGCAGCGGCGCGGCTTTGCCGGCGAGATGCCTGCGACCGGCGACAAGCTCGTCTGCCTGCGCAACAACAAGCGCAAGGGCCTGTACAACGGCGCACTGTGGTCGGTGAAGGAGAAACCTTCCACCCGGCGTGACATCATCAAGATGCGGCTTCAGCCCGACGACGGCTTTGCGGGAAAAGGCATCAAGGTGTCGGTCCGTCCCGAATGCTTCACCGGCGGCATCGAAGGCATCGAGTGGCCGCTGCGCAAGCACTATGACGAGTTCGACTACGGCTATGTGCTGACGGTGCACAAGGCGCAGGGCTCGCAGTGGGACGACGTGGTGCTGTTCGACGAGTCGATGGCGTTCGGCGAAAGCCAGCAGCGCTGGCTCTACACCGGCGTGACGCGGGCGGCGAAGCGATTGACAGTGGTGGTGTGAAGGCCCGAGCCTTGCCGGATCGTGCATCCGGGAGAGCGTCATGCCGAACCAAAGCGCCGCAGAAAACGCAGCCAGCCGCAGCATCGAGGACCGCATCCGCGCCATCGAGGACCGGCTGGACATCCTCAACTTGATCGCGAGCCATCCGCCGAGCGCCGACAGCGGAGCCGACTATTTCACCCGGCAGGTCTACACCGAGGACGGCGTCATCGATCTCGGCGGCGGCAAGGCTGCGACCGGCAACGCCGAGGTCGCAGGCTTGGTCAAGACGCCGGGCCATCAGGCGGCGATCGCCGGCGGGCTCGCGCACTTTTGCGGTCTGCCGCGCATCGACATCGACGGTGATGCGGCAGTCGCTACCTCATATCTGCAGATCATCACGCCGCACCCGACCGGCGAACCCCATGAGGTGCCGAACCACGGCGTGACCAAGGGCTTTCGCATCCATCGCGTCGGTGCCAACCGCTGGGAATTGGTGCGGACGCCGGATGGCTGGAAGATCAGGCGCCGCACGCTGCGGCCGCTCGACGGCACCGAGCCCGCGCGCGAACTGCTGCGCGGCGCGCTCAAGTCGTACGAAACGGTCAGATAGGAATTGCCGCGCGGCGCAGATGCTAGCGGCGGCGGGCCGGCTGCTGCGGCGTGGTCAGGTTCCTCCAGAACGTGACCAGAGCGTTCTCCTGCTGCTTCGGTGCCCGATGCCGGGCGACGCGCGTATGGCGTTGCGATCTGCCGCGCACCTGTTTCGACTCTTCTTCCGGCACCGCGTCGATCACGGGCTTTGGTTGCGGCAGCGGCACTGCGGTGGCATCGAGCTTTGCGACTTGCACGTCCGGCGAAACCGTCGAGGCATCGCTGTTCGGCGAAGGCTCGGACGCGACCGCCGAATCGAGCTTCGCGACCGTCTGCGGCGCCTTGGCTGGGCGCCGCTTTGGCATCGGCGGTGCGGCCGCAGGCTCAGGCTTCATGATCTGCAGATCGGACGCCACCGCCGCGTCGAGCTTCGCAACCGCCTGCGGTGCCGTGGCCGGCCGCGCCTTTGGCATCGGCGGCGCGACCGCGGGCTCAGGCTTCATGATCTGCAGATCGGATGACGCCGTCGGCGCGTCGCTCTTCGACGAGGACTCGGACACGACCGCCACATCGAGCTTCGCAACCATCTTCGGCGCTGTGGCCGGCCGCGGCCGCGGCATAGGCAGCAGCTCCATGAACACCGTCGGAATCGCATGTGACGTTTCATGCAACGTTTGCGGAGCGGCGGACGTATCCTGCTCGGGCGCCTTGGCAACGGTGTGCGGCGACGGCACCGCCTGCGGCACAACCGGCTGGACCTGCGCGGACGGCGGAGCGGCGGCCAACGTCGAAGCGACCGCAACCTGCACCGGCGGTGCGACGGGCTGCGTGGCCGCGGGCTGCGCGGCCACCGGCTGCGGAGCGGCGGGCGGCGTCGGGGACCTGGGCCGGGTGATCGTCTGCACCTGCACCACCCGCGGCTTCAGCACCTCGGCCTGGGCCAGCGAGGAAGCCTCGCCGTCGGATGCGACGGACCGTTGCGCGCCTTGCCGCGCGGGAGATTCGACCTTGGCGATCTGCGTCGTGGGCTGCTGCGGCGCGGCGCACTTTCCTCGCGGCTTCTTGTAGAAGCCGCGCTGGTAGTAGGCGATCGCGCCCGACTCGCTGCATCCCGCCGCGCGATAGGCGAGCGCGAGATACTTCACCGCGTAGGTCATGTTGGTGTCGGCGTCGAGCAAGCCGTCGGCGGTGCCGCGATAGCCCATCGCCTTGGCGGTGCCGAGGCGGATCTGCATCAGGCCGAAATTGCCCTTGCTGACGACGCGCGGGTTGCCCTTGCTCTCGATGTGGATGACCCGGCGCACGAGCGATTCCGGCACGCCGTGCGTGGCCGCGTGCTTGGTGATCAGCGCATCATGCGGACCGGCGACCGCGTCACCGGCTGGTGCGATCAGCGCACACGCCACGGACGCAATCGGACCCCACCAGCGAAACCCCGATTTCATGCATGTTCTGATAGCCGCAACATACCGGTGTTTCAAGGCAAAGGCAGGCGCGGTGTGGGTTTCCGCGGCATCGTGTTACCAAACCACCGCGTTTTGCGGTGAATCCGGTGTCCAGCCCCGGTGTGGACTTTTTTCTCGCGCGGCGGCCGTGCGCGGATTTCACGGTGGAACCTGCTGGACGGCCTCCAAGGCGAATGGCAAAAATTCGCGCGGAATTTTCCGAGCGGTATGATGGGGTGGATTCGATGGCTGACATCGCCGACGTCAAAGAGAACGTCAAGCGCGTGTTCTACGTGCGGTTCGTCAATCATCCGATCTATCTCGACCTGATCGCGCAGCGGCCGGAAATCCGGCTCGACAAGCTTGAAAACGACTCGCCCGACGCCATGACCGCGCCGATCATCGGCGCGGCGCACGCCTATCAGGTGAGCTCGGCGCGCGACGAGCTGCCGATGAAGTACCACGCCACCAAGGAGCTGATCGCGCGCGCGACGAATCTCCTGATCGTGTCGACCGGCGGCGCGGGCTACGACACCGTCAACGTCAAGGACTGCACCGACGCCGGCGTCCTGGTGGTGAACCAGACCGGCGGCAATGCCGATGCGGTCGCGGCGCACGTGCTGGCGATGGTGCTGATGCTGTCGAAGCAGATCATCCAGACCAATCACACGCTGCGCAAGGGCACGATGCACGACCGCAACGCCTTCATGGGCAGCGACATCAACAACCGCACCATCGGCATCGTCGGCCTCGGCAATGTCGGCCGGCGGGTCGCCAAGCTCTGCAAGACGCTGTTCGACATGAACGTGCTCGCCTGCGACCCCTATCTCGACGAAAAGACCATTGCCGAGCGCGGCGCCACCAAAGTGACGCTCGACGAGTTGCTCAAGCGCTCGGACTTCGTCTCGATCAACTGCCCGCTCGACGACACCTCACGCAACATGATCAGCACCCGCGAGTTCGGACTGATGCAGCAGCACGCCTATTTCATCACCACCGCGCGCGGCTTCATCCACGACGAGAAGGCGCTCGAGGAGGCGCTGCGAGGCAAGCAGATCGCCGGCGCAGGCCTCGACGTCTGGTCGAAGGAGCCGCCGCAGCCGGATCACCCGCTGCTGCAATTCGACAACGTGATCGCCAGCCCGCACACCGCGGGCGTCACGAAAGAGGCGCGCGCCAACATGGGCAAGTTCGCGGCCACCCAGCTGATCGAGGCGCTCGACGGCAAGCGCCCGCCGCGCATCGTCAACCCGGAGGTCTGGCCGGTCTACCAGAAGCGGTTCGAGCGCGCCTTCGGCATCCGGCCGGAGTAGGCGCAGCCCTTTCCACTGTTGTGGCATAGGCAAGCGAAGCGACACGGGCGGTGCCATCCCTCCCCGCGAGGGGAGGGTGGCCGCGAAGCGGCCGGGTGGGGAGAAGCCGGCGAGAAGCGGAGACCTCTCCCCACCCCCGCGCGTCGCGCGGACCCTCCCCTCGCGGGGGGGGATGGCACCACCCGAATGGCGAGTCTGTAGGCTCGAGACTTTGTCGGGTAAGCTTCCCGCGTCAGCCGCGGGACATGACGCATGATCACGAAATTCCACGTGCTCTATGTCGGCCAGATCGAGCTCGACAACATCGGCCGCTCCGGCACCCCGGCCAACGAGCGCCGCTATTCCGACGAGCGGCTGCGCGAGGTGTTCGCGACGGCGAAGGACGTGGCGCAGACCATGGACGACCTCGGCTTCGACGTCCTCTGGATGGCCGAGCATCACTTCCAGCGCGAGGGCTACGAGGTCATCCCGAACCTGATCCAGACCGGGCTGTGGCTCGCGACCCAGACCAAGCGACTGAAGTTCGGCTGCGGCTTCAACATCCTGCCGATGTGGCATCCCATTCGCCTGGCCGAAGACTACGCGATGGCCGACATCGTCACCGACGGCCGCGTCATCATGGGCGTCGGCCGCGGCTATCACACGCGCGAGGTCGAGAGCTTCGGCGCGCCGCTGATCGATGCCGAGAAGAACCGCGCGCTGTTCGAGGAGCAGCTGCAGCTCCTGCTTGCCTGCTTCAACAAACCCGAGTTCCGCTTCAAGGGCCAGTTCTACGAATGCCCGCCGGAGGTGGACTACCGCGGCTACAAGCTCAAGGACATCACGCTGGTGCCGCGGCCGAAGCACCTGCCGGTCGAGATCTACATGCCGATCGCGAGCGGCAAGACCATCGAGATGATGGCAAGCTATGGCCTGAAAGCGATGGTGACGCTGAACGGCGAGCGCATCCTCGACAGCGTGCTGCGCGCCTATCACGCGGCCTACAACGCGCGCGGCCAGAACAAACAGCTCGGGGAGGACGTGATCTGGGGTGCGGGCGTCTACCTCGCCGACAGCGAGGCCGACGCGGTGCGGCGGCTCGAGCCCGCCCACGACGAGCGCTTCAAGTGGTTCGCGCCGTTCGGGTTCGTGCGCTACGCCGACGAGCAGGGCCGGAGCTGGGGATCGCCCGGCGCGCCGGCGCAGGTGCCCACGCTGGCCGAGGGCATCCGGCAGAAGGCCTGGTTCTGCGGCCCGCCGAAGCAGGTCGCCGACAGCATCCGCTCGGTCGCGGACAAGTATCCGGGGCTCGACAGCTTTATGATCCATTGGGCCGAGGGGCTCGGGCCGAAGGAGTTCAAGGAGCAGCTCCGCTGGTTTGCGAAGGACGTGATGCCGGCCCTCAAGAAGGCATAGCCATCACGGCTGTTTTCCGCGGCGGCTTGCGATAGTGTGCCCGCATCAGTCCCCAGGGAGAGTTAAATGGCGAAGGGTTATCTCGTTTCGGCGTATCGCGCGATCAAGGATCCGGAGAAGCTTGCGGCCTATGCCAAGCTCGCGGGCCCGGCGTTCTCGAAATACGGCGCCAAATATCTCGCGCGCGGCGACGCGGCGGCGGCCTACGAGGCCGGGATCAAGCAGCGCATCGTCATCGTCGAATTCGAGAGCGTGGCGAAGGCGATCCAAGCCCACGACAGCCCGGAATACGCCGAGGCGCTGAAGGCGCTGGCCGGCGGCGTCGAGCGCGACCTGCGGATCGTCGAGGGGCTGGAATAGCCCCTCGCCTCTTCCTTTGTTGTCCGGCCTTTATTGCTTCGCGGGCGGCGCGCCGCGGAACGCGCCGTCCTTGAAGAACATCCGGAACGGCGTGGTGCCGGTGTCCTTGCCGTCGAACGAGCGCCAGCGCGCGTTGGTGCAGAGCGTGCCGCCCTGCGCCGGCACCGCGTCGTACTCGGCCATGTGCAGGTAGAGCTCGTTCGGCGGCAGCGAGGCCATGAAGGTGGTGATGCATTTGCCGCCGATGATCACCGGGTCATAGCCCTTGATGATGTAGCCGCCTCCGCCGGTCGACGGGAACGTGCTGGTGAGCAGCGGCCAGGAGGAATAGTCCTCCTCGGCGCGGGAGGCGCCCGGCGCAAGTGCGAGCGAAATCAAAACAACGGCGAAATGGAAACGCATGGAAATCTCCCTTCGGTCCTGCGACGCCGGAGGGGATACGGGCGGCATGATCGTCCGGATGCGGCAGTCACGCGCTTGTGACGGACGGGAACGGATACGCTAGGTTTCGAAAAAGGCTGAGGGAGTGACGACCATGCCGAAGGGGTATTGGGTGACGATCTACCGGAAGATTTCCGATCCGCAAAAGCTTGCGGCCTATGCGGAGCTCGCACCGAAGGCGACCGCGCCGTTCGGCTGCACATATCTGGCGCGCGGCACCGCCGCGAGTGCCTACGAGGCGGGGCTGAAGGACCGCATCGTCATCTCGGAGTTTCCGAGCGTGGCGCAGGCGCGCGCGGCCTATGAGAGCGACGGCTACAAGAAGGCGCTCGCCGCGCTCGGCGACGGCGCGGAGCGCGACGTGCGGATTGTCGAGGGGCTGGAGTAGCCGCGGGCGCTGGATCGAAAAAGCGTAGAAAAAGCGTAGGGTGGGCAAAGCCGCCAACGGGTCCGCGCCGCCAGCGCGTTTACGCGCGTCTTCGACGCGCTATGGCGCGGCCCGATGACAGGCTCCGCGGCGTGCCCACCTCTTCGCGCAGAGCGAAGAAGAGGTGGGCCCGGCGCTTGCGCGCCTTGGCCCACCCTACAGCACCGCCCGCGTAGCGAGGGTGTGCGTCTGTTTCAGATTCACGTTTCAAACAGCCCGGCGAACAAGCGTCAGCGCTCGGGGAAATGGCACGGCTCCCGGCCGCCGTTCGTCCTGTCCGCCTCGAAAGCTCGAGGAGGGTGAAGCGCCGCAAAGCGCTGGTGCGGAAACCGCCGCACCCGGTGGC
>JAIESC010000172.1 GCA_019746355.1 Xanthobacteraceae bacterium
TCGTACTTGCGACCCATGGCAACACCTCTCTAAGAAGGTGTTGCACTTCGTTTGTGAACTTAGGGAATCCACTCTTGAGCTAACCTGGGTCCCCGCTTCGCGGGGACGAGCGGGCGGGAGCGAAGCACCTCAAAGAGTAATGGTCCGCCCGCGCAATTCGCACTTTTCGGAACGCTTCCAAGGCACTAAATAGACCCGCGTAACCCGACAATTGGATCGACGAATGGCCAAAGCGCGTACCCTCTACGACAAGATCTGGGAAGACCACCTGGTCGACGAGCAGCCCGACGGGACCTGCCTGATCTATATCGACCGGCACCTCGTGCACGAGGTCACGAGCCCGCAGGCGTTCGAGGGGCTGCGCCTCTCCGGCCGCAAGGTCCGCGCGCCCGAGAAGACGCTGCTGGTGGTCGATCACAACGTGCCGACCACCGATCGCACCAAGCCCAATCCCGATCCGGAGAGCACGGCGCAGATCGCCTACCTCGCGGACAACGCCAAGTTCTTCAATCTCGAATACTTCAACGAGTTCGATAAGCGGCAGGGCATCGTCCACATCATCGGCCCCGAGCAGGGCTTCACGCTGCCGGGCGTCACGCTGGTTTGCGGCGACAGCCACACCGCGACGCACGGCGCGTTCGGCGCGCTCGCCTACGGCATCGGCACCTCGGAGGTCGAGCATGTGCTGGCGACGCAGACGCTGATCCAGTCGAAGTCGAAGAACATGCGCGCGGTGGTCGACGGCAAGCTGCCGCAAGGCGTCACCGCCAAGGACATCATCCTCGCCATCATCGGCGAGATCGGCACCGCCGGCGGCACCGGCTATGCGCTCGAATATGCCGGCGAGGCGATCCGCGCGCTGTCGATGGAAGGCCGCATGACCGTCTGCAACATGTCGGTCGAGGGCGGCGCCAAGGCCGGCTTCATCGCGCCCGACGAGAAGGCCTATGCGTTCCTGAAGGACCGTCCGAAGTCGCCGAAGGGCAAGGCCTGGGACGAGGCGATGCGCTACTGGGAGACGCTGCGCTCCGACGATGGCGCGCACTTCGACCGCGAGATCAGGCTCGACGCCGGCAAGCTGCCGCCGCTGGTCACCTGGGGCACCAGCCCCGAGCAGGTGATCTCGATCACCGGCCGCGTGCCGGTGCCGAGCGAGATCGCCGACGAGAACAAGCGCCGCGCGGCCGAGACCTCGCTCGACTACATGGGCCTCAAGGGCGGCGAGAAGATCACCGACATCGCGATCAACCGCGTGTTCGTCGGCTCCTGCACCAACGGCCGGATCGAGGACCTGCGCGCCGCCGCCAAGATCGCAGCCGGCAAGAAGGTGCACGCCAACGTCAGCAACGCGATGATCGTGCCGGGCTCGGGCCTGGTGAAGGAGCAGGCCGAGGCCGAAGGGCTCGACAAGATCTTCATCGCCGCCGGCTTCGAATGGCGCGAGCCCGGCTGCTCGATGTGCCTGGCGATGAACCCCGACAAGCTCGCGCCCGGCGAGCGCTGCGCGTCGACCTCGAACCGCAACTTCGAGGGACGCCAGGGCTACAAGGGCCGCACGCATCTGGTGTCGCCGGCGATGGCCGCCGCCGCCGCGATCGCGGGCCACTTCGTGGACGTGCGGGAGTGGAACTGAGCCGGTTGGCGCAACTCTGTCGTTGCGAGCGAAGCGAAGCAATCAGGTTGTTGAGGGATCAGCGCGTCAAAAAAGATCAGGCCCGCCGACATGGCGGGCCTGATGCATTTGACGCTTGCGTCACAAGCAACGCGCGTCACCAGATTCCAAACCCGATCGGGCCGATCCGTACCGCGGGTCCGCCGTAGTAGTAGTGACGGCGATAGTACGGGTACGGCGCGTAGGCGTAAGGTGCATAGCCGCCATAGTAGTACGGCCCGCCTCCGTAGAAGCGGCGAGGACCAACGTACACGCGATGGTATCGGCGATGATAGCGACGATAGTGGACCTGCTCGACGCCGGATTGATGCTCGGCGAGACCGGGCGCATTCCTGATCGGCGCGGCATTTGCTGGCGCGGTCGGCGCCGCGGCGATGGTCAACACGGCCGCAGCCGCCATGCCTGCGAGACTCTTGTACATGACATTACCTCCAAGTCGCCCCGCGGAGATAACGTCTGGAACTGATTTCGGTTTCAGTGAACGGGTGTTCAGCCGCGCTGCCACCAGCAGCGCATTTGCGGCGTGACAACGGTTCCGCCCGGCCGATATTCGGGCTGCAGCCACGAGACGCATTGCCGCACCGCGTTGGGACCCGGATACCCGAGATAGTCGCTGCGCGGGAATTCGGTGGAGTCCAGACGCTCGCGCAGCACCGGCCGCACGATGATGCGGGTCGGCGCGCGCTTCTGCACCGCGACGCGTTTCCGCGCCTTTTGGTTCTGCTTCTGGTTCTGCATCTCTGCCGGCGTCACGGCCCGGAAGACGCGATCGAACTCCGGCGTCTGCGCATGAGCCGCTCCAACGTATCCAAGCGATAGCGCCGCCGACACGATCCCGATTGTGACCTTGGTTCTCATGGTCAGGCCCCCTGCCCTTCGGCACGGTCGCCGATCACGGGCCGACCGTCAACGCCAAACCGCCGCTGGGACGGCCGCGCCATACCACCGCCTTGGCCGCCCCGGTCCGGTCCCGTAAATAAGCGGACATGACCGCGCCCGCAAAACCCGACCGCTGGCTCAACGCCAAAGCCCCGTCGCTCGACGAGCTCGAGCACATGGCGGACGAAGCCTACCGGCAGCTGCCGGAGCAATTCCGCGCGCTGTGCAAGGACCTCGTGATCCGCGTCACCGAATACGCGACCGAGGAGGTGCTCGACGGCATGGGCATCGAGAGCGAGCTCGACCTGATGGGGCTGTTCCAGGGCGTCGGGCTGCCGTTCCAGTCCGAGAACAATACCGGCCAGATGCCGAACATGGTCTTTCTCTACCGCGTGCCGATGCTGCTGTACTGGGCCGAGCACGACGAGACGCTGAGCTCGATCGTCACCCATGTGCTGGTGCACGAGATCGGGCATCACTTCGGCCTGTCCGACGACGACATGGCCGCGATCGAGGCGAGCGTGGAATAAGAACAACGGGAGGACATCATGCGGATCGACGGAAGCTGCGCCTGCGGCGCCATCAGGATCGAAGGCGAGGCCGATCCCGCCGACGTCTCGATCTGCCATTGCACCGATTGCCAGACCGGCACCGGCTCGGCGTTCCGCGTGTCGGTGCTGGTGCGCGGCGCTGACCTCAAGATGACGGGAAAGCCGAAGGATTATCTCAAGCTGACGGCCGACAGCGGCACGCCGCGCATCCAGGCGTTCTGCGGCGAATGCGGCTCGCCGATCTACTCGACGTCGCCGGGCGAAGGCGTGCAGGACGCGTATCGCGTGCGGGTCGGCATCCTGCGCCAGCGCAGGGAATTCGTGCCGACGAAGCAGAACTGGTTCCGCTCGGCGCTGCCATGGATCACGAGGCTGCCCGGGATCGCGAAGAACGAAAAGGGCGGGTGAGCGAAGCGGTTGCCGCAGCGGCAGCGGGCTCCCTCGCCCCGCTTGCGGGGAGAGGGTTGGGGTGAGGGGGAGTCACCGCGAGCGGGGCGAGGTAACGGAGCCCGCGGCTCCGCCTGTGCTACAAATCAGAATTCAATACAGCGGCTCGCCTTCCGTCGTGCAGCGGCGAAGCGTTCGGCGCTGCTCGGCCGGCCAGTCGGTGCGCGCGTGCAGGCAGGCGAGGTTGTCCCACACCACCAGATCGCCGGGACGCCAGACGTGCTCGTAGATGATCGAGGGGTCTTCCGCGATGTCGAACATCCGCTGGAGCAGCGCCTCGCTCTCGGCGCGGTCGAGGCCTTCGATCCACATCGTGTTCTGGCTGGTGACGTAGAGCGCCTTTCGCCCCGACCCCGGATTGTCGACGGTGATCGGCTGCCGGCAGTGGTGCATGGTCGCGATGTCGACGGTGAGGTCGATGCGGCGGCCGGTGGTGTATTGATGGCCCTGCATCACCATCCTGCCGTCGATCTTCTTCTTCACGTCGGGCGGCAATTTCTCGTAGGCGGCATATGAGCTCGAGAATTTCGTGTGCCCGCCTTTGGTCGGAATCTCGATGCCGTAGAGGAACGAGGCGCGGTGCGGCTTGCGGTGGTAGCACTTGTCGGAGTGGAACCACATCTCGCCGTGCCCGAGCGCGCCCAGCGGCTTGCCGTTCGAGTCGACATTGTCCGTGACCAGCAGCATGTCGTCCCATTCGAGCAGCGTGTCGGGGCCGACCGCGCCCGGGCGCGGCGGCACCCGCTTGGCGACGGGCCCGAAATAGGTAGCGAAGCGGCGCTGGTCGTCCTCGGAAATCTTCTGGTCGCGGAAAACGAGCACCGTGTGGTCGTACCAGGCATTCCGGATCGCCTGCACGGTCTCGTCGTCGAGCGGCTTTGCGAGGTCGACGCCGCGGATCTCGGCGCCGATCACGGGGTGCAGCTTTATGACTGAAATGGCGGCGGGCCGCTCAACGACGACAGCCATGTCGCCCTCCTCGCTCGCGTGTTGGTCGCGGTCTCGCTGGCCTAGTAGAGCGGCTCGCCCTCGACCGTGCAGCGGCGCAACATCCGCGTCTGCTCCTGCGGCCAGTCGGTGCGCGCGTGCAGGCAGGCGAGATTGTCCCACATCACGAGATCGCCGACGCGCCACTTGTGATCGTAGATGATCTCGGGGTCTTCGATGATGTCGAAACATTGCCGCAAGAGCTTCTCGCTTTCCTCGCGATCAATGCCCTCGATCCACATCGTGTTGACGCTGGCGGCGTAGAGCCCCTTCCGCTTGGAGCCCGGGTTGACGACGATCAGCGGCTGGCTGCAGTGGTGGATGGACGAGAGATCGAGCGACAGGTCGATCCGGTGGCCGTGGCCGTACTGATAGCCCTGCATCACCGTGGCGCCTTCGAGGCGCCGCTTCAGCTCCGCCGGCATCCGCTCATAGGCCGCGTACATGCTCGCGAAACGCGTGTCGCCGCCTTCCGAGGGAATCTCGATGCCGTAGAGGAACGTCGCGCGATGCGGGGTGCGGTGGTAGCACTTGTCGGAGTGGAACCACATCTCGCCGTGCCCGAGCGAGCCGACCGGCTTGCCGTTGGCGTCGACATGGTCGGTGATCATCATCATGTCGTCCCAGGCGACCGTCTCGACCTTGATCGCCCCTTTCGGCGGCGGCACGCGCTTGGCGACCTTGCCGAAATGGGAAGCGAAGCGGCGCTGATCGTCCTCGGTCAGGTTCTGGTCGCGGAACACCAGCATGGCGTTGTCGTGCCACGCGTCCTTGATCTGGCGCAGCGTGTCGTCGTCGAGCGGGCGGCTGAGATCGACCCCGCGCACTTCGGCGCCGATGTAGGGGTGCATTTTATGCACGGTGATGGCTTGGGTGCGTTCCGCGAGGAGCGACATTGTCTGTGTTCTCCCGTTGCCTGTCTGGCCGCTTGTCGGACGGCCTTGAGCACAGTCTAACAGGCCGGGCTTTGCGCCGGAAGGCTGGCTGGTGCGCATCCCAAGGACTTGACGGCGATACCCCCGAGCGGCCATGAGAAGGCGCTTTTTTGCATGCCTCCAAGGATCAGGCCGATGGACAAGTTCACCACGCTGGAAGGCGTTGCCGCGCCGCTGAAGATGATCAATGTCGACACCGACATGATCATTCCCAAGCAGTACCTCAAGACCATCAAGCGCACCGGCCTCGGCGTCGGCCTGTTCTCCGAGAAGCGCTACAAGGACGACGGCAGCGAGAACCCGGACTTCGTGCTCAACAAGCCGGCCTATCGCAAGGCCAGGATCCTGGTCGCCGGCGACAATTTCGGCTGCGGCTCCTCGCGCGAGCACGCGCCGTGGGCACTGATGGACTACGGCATCCGCTGCGTGATCTCGACCTCGTTCGGCGACATCTTCTACAACAACTGCTTCAAGAACGGCGTGCTGCCGATCAAGGTGTCGCCGGAAGACCTCGAGAAACTGTTCGACGACGCCGAGCGCGGCGCCAATGCGACGCTCTCGATCGACCTCGAGAAGCAGGAAATCCGCGGCCCGGACGGCGGCGTGGTGAAGTTCGACATCGACCCGCACCGCAAGCACTGCATGCTCAACGGCCTCGACGACATCGGGCTGACGATGGTCAAGGAAAAGAAGATCAACGACTTCGAGTCCGGCGCCAAGGCCGCAAGGCCGTGGTTGTGATTAGCCGTTCTTGAACGCAATCCCTCCGGCGTCATGCCCGCTTGTCGCGGGCATCCACGTCTTTATCGCACAGAGGCAAAGGCGTGGATGGCCGGGACGGGCCCGGCCATGACGCCGAGTAACCTCGCCTATCACGACGCCTTCTTCATCGACGCCGTCTCGATGTGCACGACCTCATAGAGGCAGGGCTCGATCTCGTTGGTCATGTCGCCGAAGTGCGACCACTCCTTGCGGAACTCCGGCGCCTGGTGCGCGGCCTCGAGCTTCTTCTGGTCGGTCCACTGGATGTGGTTGACGACGTGGCTGCCGTCGGTGCTGCGGTAGAGGCATATCGACACGAAGCCGGGCTGCTTGGCCATGAACTGAGCCCGCTCGGTCATCAGGGCGAGCACCTCGTCCTGCTTGTCGGGCGGCAGCTTGACGGTGGTGATCTGGGTCACGACGTCGCTGTTGGTGCGCATATCGGCCATGGCTGGAGTCCTCCTGGTTCCAGAAGACAACGCCACGGATGGCCGGCGGGTTTCCTCGGTCGGCTCCTAGACATGCGCCCGCAGGCTGAAGCCCGGCGTGCGGGCCGCTTCGGCGGAGATCGATTTGCCGGCGCCGAACAGCTTGCGGCCGGCCACGTGGTCGCTCGGCATGTTGACGGAATCGATGCCGATCAGCCCGCCGTTGCGGAAATACAGGACGGAGAACTTGCCCGAAGCGACGTCGCCGAGCGTCACCGTATCGTCGTACTGCGACGTCAGCCCGACGATCTGAAGCTTCACCTCGTACTGGTCGGACCAGAACCACGGCACCGCGGCATACGGCTTGGCGTCGCCCATGATCGCATCGGCGACGGTCTTGCCCTGGTCGATCGCGTTCTGCACCGATTCGAGCCGCACCAATCCGTCCGCCATGGGATGCGGAAACGTCGCGCAGTCGCCGATGGCGTAGATGTCAGGATCGGCGGTGCGCAAGCACGCGTCGACGACGATGCCGCGATCGCAGGTGAGCCCGGCCGCCTTCGCCAGATCGTCGTTGGCGATGATGCCGATGCCCACCACCACGAGATCGGCGGGGACCGTCGTGCCGTCGCCGCAGCGCACGCCGGTCACGCGGCTACTCTCGCCGACAATCTCCGTCACCGAGGCCCCGAGCCGCACGTCGACGCCGCGGGAGCGATGCAGGTCGCGGTAATAGTCGGAAAGCACCGGCGAGACCACGCGCGCCATCAGCCGCTCCATCGCCTCCAGCACCACGACCTTGCAGCCGAGCACGGACGCGACCGACGCGCATTCGAGCCCGATGAAGCCGCCGCCGATCACCACCACGTTCCTGGCGGCTTCGATCTGCGGCTTGAGCGTCTTGGCGTCGGCGAGCGTGCGCACATAGAGAACGCCGGCAAGGTCCGCGCCCGGCACCGGAATCGTGCGCACCCGTCCGCCGGTCGCCAGCACCAGGCCGTCATAGGCGACTCGTTCGCCGTCGGCGAGCACGACCTGCCGCGCACCGCGGTCGAGCGCGGCGACGCGGCAGTCGAGACGTATCTCGATATTGTTGGTGACGTAGAAATCCGCCGCCCGCAGCAGGAGCGTGCTCTCTTTCGCCTCGCCCTTGACGTAGCCCTTGGACAGCGGCGGCCGCTGGTACGGCAGCGCCGCCTCTTCACCCAGGATGACGATCGGCCCGTCGAATTTCTTGGCGCGCAGCGAGGCCGCGACCTGATAGCCCGCCTGCCCGGCGCCGACAATGACGACCTTATGCACGACTAGGACTTACCATCGTTGCGTCGTGAGTCCGGGATCGTGCCGCGGGCGAGGTCGGCTCCCTCTCCCCATTGGGGAGAGGGAGCACACCGAGTCTGCCGCGCTGTCAGCGACTCACTCCACCATTCTTGGTCTTCGCGTATCAACATCATGCAATTGCGCCGCCATCACGACCCGCGTTCCGCGACCGCGTCGGCGATCGCCACCGTGCGCCGCGCCATGTCGGCATGCAGCCGCTCGACCATGCGGCCGTCGAGCGCGATGACGCCCTTGCCGTGGTTCTCGGGCCGGTCGAACGCCGCGATGATGGCGCGCGCCTGCGCGATCTCGTCCGCGCTCGGGGTGAAGGTCGCATTGCACGGCGCGATCTGGTTCGGATGAATCAGCGTCTTGCCGTCGAAGCCGAGGTCGCGCGCCTGCTCGCATTCCCGCGCGAAGCCCTCGGCATTGGCGAGATCGTTGAACGGACCATCGAGGATGTCGAGGCCGTAGGCACGCGCCGCGATGATCGCGTTCACCAGCAGTGGCAGCACCGGCGCGCGTCCCGGCACGATCCGCCCGCGCATCTCCTTGGCGAGGTCATTGGTGCCGATGACGAAGCACGACAGCCGTGTCTCTCGATCTTTCGCTATGGCACCAATCTCGCGCACATTGAGCATCGCAACCGGCGTCTCGATCATCGCCCAGACCCTGATCTTGTGGTCGGTGCCGAGGTCCATCAGGCGGTCGGCGAGATTCTCCAGCGTCATCGGCTGCGACACCTTGGGCACCAGGATGACGTCCGGGCGGGCGTCGTGAACCATGTCGATGTCGGCCAGCCAATGCGCGGTGTCGAGGCCATTGATGCGGACCGCGACCTCGCGCGAGCCGAAGCCGCCGGCCTTGATCGCCGCCCGCACCTGCTCGCGCGCCGTGTCCTTGGCCTCCGGGGCGATCGAATCCTCGAGGTCGAGGATCACGGCATCGACCGGCAGCGTGCGGGCCTTTTCAATAGCACGGGCGTTGGTTCCAGGCATATAGAGAGCGCTGCGGCGCGGGCGGAGTGACATGGGGTTGCGTTCCGGTTGAGCTTCTAGTCTATCGGCCGCGTTCCGCGCATGCCAGTAATTGCGTGACGATCAAGGGTAAGGTGAGGAGATGAGTTTTCCGCCGAGGCTGCGTGAGGGATATCGATCGTTCCGCTCGGAGCGGCTGCCGATGGAACAGAGCCGCTACCGCGACCTCGCGGCGGGCGGCCAAGCGCCCGAGACCATGGTCGTCGGCTGCTGCGATTCCCGTGTGGCGCCGGAAGTCATTTTCGACGCCGGCCCGGGCGAGCTGTTCGTGGTCCGCAACGTCGCCAACCTGGTGCCGCCCTACTCGCCGGACACCCAGCTTCACGGTGTTTCGGCGGCGGTGGAGTATGGCGTCACGGTGCTCAACGTGCGCAACATCGTCGTGCTCGGCCACGCGCACTGCGGCGGCATCCAGGCGTTCGCCGACAAGGCGCCGCCCGGCGATTTCATCGGCCGCTGGATGTCGCTGGTGATGCCGGCGGCGCAGGCCATCGGCCCGCGCGACCAGGCGCCGGAAACCTATCTGACGCGGCTCGAGCAGGCGTCGGTGGTGAAATCGATCGAGAACCTGATGACGTTCCCCTACGTGCGCTCGGCCTGCGAGAGAGGCGAGCTTGTGCTGCACGGCGCGTATTTCAACGTGGCGTCGGGCGAGCTCGAGGTGTTCGATCGCGCGACGGGAAAATTCGCGGCGGTGGCAGGGAAATGACAGCAGCCACGAGCTGCGCTCTCGCAAAAAATCTTCTGGCGAAGAAGCCCCTCACCCAAATTTTGCCCGCAGGTACTTTCGTGGGCCCTCTCCCTAAAGGGCCCTCAAGGGGAGTGGGCACGAGATCGGAGTTCGGCGTTCGCTAGCGTAGCTAGACTAGGGTCAGAACTCATTAATTTTTTCGAGCTGACAATACGATCCTGATTCGTTTTTGGAAGGGGATCGCAGTCA
>JAIESC010000247.1 GCA_019746355.1 Xanthobacteraceae bacterium
TGGTAGCGAGAGAGGGACTCGAACCCCCGACCCCAGGATTATGATTCCCGTGCTCTAACCAGCTGAGCTACCTCGCCGCACGCTCGAACCGCCTTCGCGGTCGCGAACGGCGGCATATAAGAAGTCACCCAAATGCCTGTCAAGCAATGACGGCACCTGGCCCGATCTGATTGGTTTTTCAGGCGCAATAGCCCGCAAAGAACCGCCCCGGGGCGGGGAAAACCTTATTTTGGCCGCACCGAGGGATCGCCGCCGGGGCTGCCGGGGGGCGGAATCACCTTCATCGCGCCACCTTGCGGGGTCGGCGCATGCATTTCGGGATCGACACCGGGCGGCGGACACAGCACGCCATCGGATTTCGCCAACCGGTCGCCCAGCGATTCCGGCGCGCGGCCGGTGGTGGTGCCGCGCGGAGCGACCGTCCCTTCATGCGGAACCGCCTCGGTCGGCACACAGTTTGTTGTCGCACGATCCGGACTCGGCGGAGCGGTTTGGGCTTGCGGTGTCGAAGGCGCAGGCGGCGCCTGCGCAAAACTCACCGCAGGCAACAGCACCAACGCGGCACTCATCGCTATCGGGATTTTCTTTGTCATGCTGGGAAAACGGCGCAGCAGCGCGGATGTTCCCTGCGGCATGATCCCTAGAGGGGAACCGGTTTCGGATCAGATCACGCCGGGCAAAACAACCGGCAACGCACCTGATGAAGCCAGCCTGGCTTTCAGCTTTTCCGGTATCGGATCAGCGAGAAATGTCCCATCGGCGCCATCGGGCGGCGCTCCACCAGTGTCACGCCGCCATGTTTGGCCGCCCAGTTCACCAGCCGCGCCCATGGAAATTCCGGCCGCCAGCCGAGCCTGCGCGCCAGTGGCGCAAAGCACATCTCGAAGACTTTGCGTGGACCGCTTTCCGCGCCGATGTGGTTGACCAGAATGAGTTCACCGCCCGGCTTCAGCACACGCATGAAATCATCGAGCGTCGCTTCGGGATCGGGCACCGCGGTAATGACGTACTGCGCCACCACCGCATCGAACGCACCGTCCGGAAACGCGAGATTCTTCGCATCCATCACCGACAGCGTTTCGACATTGGTGAGGTTCTGCGCACGCACCCGCTCCTGCGCCTTGCGCAGCATCGGCTCGGAAATGTCGACGCCATGCAGCTTCGTGCTGCGCGAATAATCCGACAGCGACAGTCCGGTGCCGACGCCGACATCGAGCACACGCCCGCCGATTGCGTCGGCAACCGCGATGGTGGATTTGCGGCCTTCGTCAAAAACCTTGCCGAACACCATGTCGTAGACCGGCGCCCACGCGGCATAGGCTTTCGCCACTCCGGCCCGATCGATGTCGTTGGTCATGTCCCGCCCTGTTACGCAATACTTGTTATTGTTCCGGCACGATCCGCGCCGGAAGTCTTTCCATTCTTGGAGGATTAGGAGTTATCCGGCAAGGGCTTCGCGCAAACCAGGCGTGGGGCGCGTCGTCATGCGCGGTGCAGCACTGATAAAGCCGCCGCCGAGAACGCGGGCCTGTCCCGCAGGCGCATCGTAGAACACGCAGGCCTGTCCCGGCGAGACACCTTCCTCGCCGTCGACGAGTTCGACCTCGTAAGTCCCGCCAATGCGGCGCAGCCAGGCCGGCTGCGGCGGACGGGTGGAGCGCACCTTGACGAACAGTTCAAGACCGTCGCCGATCGCGCGGTCGAGTTCGCCATCGCCGATCCAGTTGACGTCGCGCAGCATGATCTTGCGCACGTTCAGCGCCTCGCGCGGTCCAACCACCACGCGGCGAGTCTCCGCATCGAGATGCAACACATACAGCGGCGCGCTTGCAGCGATGCCGAGACCGCGGCGCTGGCCGATGGTGAAACCGACAATGCCCTGATGGCGGCCGAGCACACGGCCGTTGAGATCGACAATGTCGCCGGGCTCCATCGCCTTCGGCTTCAGCCGCTCGATCACATCGGTGTAGCGGCCGGTCGGCACGAAACAGATGTCCTGGCTGTCGTGCTTGTCCGCAACCGACAGTCCGAACCGGCGCGCCAGTTCGCGGGTCTGCGCCTTGGTCATGTCGCCGAGCGGGAAGCGGACATCGGCCAATTGATCCTGCGTGGTCGCGAACAGGAAGTAGCTCTGGTCGCGGTCGGCGTCCGCGGCGCAAACCAGCGCGCGCGATCCGTCTGCCAGCCGCCGTGACGCGACGTAGTGCCCGGTGGCGAGCGCCTTCGCGCCGAGGTCGCGCGCGGTCGCCAGCAGATCGCGAAACTTGATCGAGCGGTTGCACTCGATGCACGGCACCGGCGTCTCGCCGTGCACGTAGCTCTCGGCGAAACTCTCGATCACCGACTCGCGAAAGCGGCTTTCGTAATCGAGCACGTAATGCGGGATGCCGAGACGCGCCGCGACATCGCGCGCGTCGTGAATGTCCTGACCGGCGCAACAGGCGCCCTTGCGATGGGTCGCGGCGCCATGGTCGTAAAGCTGCAGCGTGATGCCGACGACGTCATAGCCTTCGGCCTTCAGCAGCGCAGCCGTCGCCGAGGAATCGACGCCGCCGGACATGGCGACGACGACCCGGGTGTCTTCCGGGCGACCTTCGAGGTCGAGGCTGTTGAGCATGAGTGAGGCCGATCTTGCTGTTGCCGGGGCGGGCTTGGGCCGTCGGCAACCATCGTTTCAGGGAGCTCTTTATCTATAGTCCGACCGTAGCTGAGGCAATCGCGGCCCGCGTTGATCTATTCCAATGAAACCCGCCCCTCTTTCAGGGGGAAATTCTTGCCGCCGGGCAGAAAAACCCCGGCGACGCAACCCGCGCGGGCTGCGGTCGCCTTCTGTAAGACATTGAAATAATTAGATTTTAAAATTTTTTCGCGATGGCCCGGTCCTTGCTGAACAGAAGAAGCAATCACTGTGAGGCCGCCCGTGTTCAGCGTTACCCCGGAACCAGCCGTATCCAAGCCCGCCTATGATCCGCCGGCCAGACAGGCGCGTGCAGATCAGCCGCCATCGGACGGCTTCGCCGCTCTGGTGGACAGCAATGCCGCGGCGGCCTCCGACACGGACCGCCCGGCTCGTCCGGCCCCCGATGCGCCGCGCCGCGACGCCCGCGGGACCGACACACCCGCGCCGAACAACGACCGGCAGGCCGATGCCTCCGCCGCGTCCTCGAAAAATGAGTCCGGCGCCACCAGGCAGGACGCCGATCAGTCCACGCCAACTGACGCGACCGCCACCGGCAACAAGCCCGGCAAGACCAAGTCCGCGTCCGGCGATACCAAGACCGAAGACAAGCCGCAGGACGGCGATGCAACCGCGGCAGCCGCGGCTGTGACGCTGGTGATTCCAGCAATCGTGACCGATCCCGTCGCGGTCGTGATCGCTGCGGCAACAGGTCCGGCCGCACCAACCGGTGACGATACGGCGTCCGCAACACCTGTTGCGGCAACAGCCGCCATCGCGAGCGCCGCCGCCGTCACCGCTCCCGCCAATACATCGGCCGTACAGGCAGCCGGCGCTGCAGAAACCGCAACCACCGGAACGGCCGTCAACGCCGGGGCAACGTCTCCAACGGTTGAGACCGCCGCGCCGGAAACCTCCGCCGCGACGATCACCGCTGCTGCGGCCGTCATCAAGTCGGACAGCGGCAAGACCGAAATTCTCACGAAGGATGGCGAGGCCGCGCCCGCCAAGGACGTCAAGGACAGCAAGCAGGCCACCGATCCATCGGCGAAGCCTGTGTCAGATCAGGCCATCACGCCGGAAACCGGCACGGCGAACACGGACGACAAGCCGGCGCAGTATGACAAGGCGGCTGCGGAAGCCGGCACGGCCGATACCGAGTCGTCGAAGAATGCCGGCAAGGCAACGCCGCAAGCCGACCCCCGCGCCACCGCTCCCGCGCCGCAAGTGTTGACCGATCCGGGATTACAGCCTCCCGCCGGAATCCAGCCGCAACCGATCCAGACTCTTGCCGCCAATCTGACCGCAGTCCCGGTGCCGACCGCGAATTCAGCGTTTGCGGACAGCGCGCCGGTGCCGCTCAACGGCCTTGCGGCGGACATCGCGCTGCGCGCGGCGGGCGGCAACAGCCGCTTCGAGATCCGCCTCGATCCGGCCGAGCTTGGCCGCATTGATGTGCGCCTCGACGTCGACAAGCACGGCAACGTCACCTCACATCTGACGGTGGAACGGCCGGCGACGCTCGACATGCTGCGTAACGATGCGCCAAAACTTCAGCAGGCGCTGGAAGACGCCGGCCTGAAGACCGGGGACTCCGGATTGCAGTTCAGCCTGCGCGATCAGTCATCATCCGGCCGCGACAGCGACAACGGCTCCGGCCGCAATTCGCAGCGCGTCGTCATTACCGAAGAAGACACCGTTCCCGCGCAGGTCGCGGGACGAACCTACGGCCGCATGCTCGGGGCGAGCAGCGGCGTCGATATCAGGATCTGAGGAGAGATCATCATGGCGGTTGATGCTGCAGCGATGCCGACGGTGCCGACGTCGGCGCCAGCGACGAACTCTTCCGGCAGCTCGAATTCGAGCACCTCCGGCAGCAGCAACACCGGCATTGCGGATAACTTTCAGTCCTTTCTGATGCTGCTGACCACGCAGTTGCAGAACCAGAATCCGCTCTCTCCGCTGGATACCAACCAGTTCACCCAGCAGCTCGTGCAGTTCGCGCAGGTCGAACAACAGCTCAAATCCAACGATCAACTGGCATCGCTGGTGAAAATCGAAAAAAGTTCGCAGTCGACGCAGGCGCTCGTGTTCGTCGGCCAGACCGTGGCCGTCGACGGCAGCACAGCACGTTTCGACGGCAACGCGACCTGGAATTTCAGCGCGCCGCAGGACTCGAGCGCGACCATCACCATCACCAATTCGGCGGGCCAGACCGCTTACACGGGCGGCTTCGCCATCGGCTCCGGAAATTCCAGCTTCGTCTGGGACGGCAAGGGCAAGGACGGCACCAAGTGGCCGGTCGGAGACTACAAAATGACAGTCACCGCGAAGGACACCAACGGCAAGGACGTCGCGATCTCCACTGAAGTCCAGGGCATGGTCGACTCCGTCGATCTCACCGCAAGCCCGGCGCTGCTGTCGATCGGCGGCAAGAACTATACGGTCGATCAGATCAAGCGCGTCGTGCGGCCTTCCGCATCGAGCTGACGCGAAATCAGTCGAGCATAATTCGCTCCTACGTCATTGCGAGCGAAGCGAAGCAATCCAGCCTTGAAGAACTGGATTGCTTCGTCGCAAGCGCGCAGCCATCCGCAGGACAGAATTCACACATCCCTCAGGCCGGTTCTCTTGGAACCGGCCTGTCCGTTTTGGGCATATCCAAGGAGATTCGTATTGGAGGCTTGGGTTTAGGTAAATTTTAAGCCGCCGGGGGTAGGTTGTTCCCACGAGTTCAGTTGTTTCGAGTTTGTGAGTACACCATGACAGAACCCCACCGCCCGAGGGTGAAGTACGTCATCGGGCCAGATGGCAGTCCGCTGACGATCGCGGATCTACCTGCGCCCGGTACCAAACGGTGGGTGATCCGCCGTAAGGCCGAGGTTGTGGCCGCCGTCCGCGGTGGTCTCCTCTCCCTTGAGGAAGCCTGCAGCCGTTACACCCTGACAGTGGACGAGTTCCTGTCCTGGCAGTTCTCCATCGACCAGCACGGTCTGGCCGGATTGCGCACCACCCGCATCCAGCAATACCGCCAGTAAGCGTTTCCGGCGCGAATAAGCGTCAGCCACTCCATTTCATTGCAATTTTCCGAAAACCAGCTCCGTCGCGGGAAGCTGGTTTTCGGCATTTCCTCTTTTTCTCCCCAGCCGTTAACCCGCGTTAACCATATGGAAACCATAGATAGGCAAATTCTGCCCAGTCGGTGCGTGGCACCGAATCTGTGGGGCTGGTTCGTTGCAGGGTCTGGTTTCCTTCCTGAAAGGTCTGGGCGCGGCGCGGATGGCGGCTATGGCCGCCGTAACGCTGGCGCTGGTCGGTTTCTTCGGCTTCGTCATCATGCGCGTCACCACGCCGCCGATGGCCACCCTCTTCACCGACCTCAGCTATGAAGACTCCTCGGCGATCATCAAGGATCTGGAACGCCAAGGCATTCCCTACGAGATGAAGAATGACGGCGCCGTGATCCAGGTGCCGAAGGACAAGATCACCCGGCTGCGCATGAAACTCGCCGAAGGCGGCCTGCCCAAGGGCGGCGGCATCGGTTACGAGATTTTCGACAAGTCCGACGCCCTTGGCTCCACCAGCTTCGTCCAGAACATCAATCATCTGCGCGCCCTCGAAGGCGAACTGGCCCGCACCATCAAGGCCATCGATCGCATCCAGGCGGCCCGGGTGCATCTGGTATTGCCGGAACGGCCGCTGTTCTCCCGGGAAACCCCGGAGCCTTCAGCCTCCATCGTGCTGCGCGTGCGCGGCGCGCTCGAACCCCAGCAGGTCCGCGCCATCCGCCATATCGTTGCCTCCGCCGTCAACGGCATGAAGGCGCAGCGGGTTTCGATCGTCGACGAAACCGGCCAATTGCTGGCCAACGGCGCGGCCGGAGACGGCGCGGCCGACGGCGGCAGCGGCGACGAGCGCCGCGCCTCGTTCGAAAAGCGCATGCGCGATCAGGTCGAGACCATCGTGTCCTCGGTGGTCGGCTCGGGCCGGGCCCGCGTCCAGCTCTCGGCGGACTTCGACTACAACAAGATCACCCAGACCTCGGACAAGTTCGACCCCGAGGGCCGCGTGCTGCGCTCCAGCCAGTCCCGTGAAGAATCCGCGGCAACCGCCAATGCCAATGACGGTCAGGTCACCGTCAACAACGAGTTGCCCGGCGCGCAGGGACAGGGCGGCGGCGCCACCGCCAAGGACCAGAGCAAGAAAAGCGAGGAAATCAACAATTACGAGATTTCCCGCGTCACCAAGACCGAAGTGACCGAAGCCGGCCGCGTCAACCGCATCTCGGTCGCCGTGCTGGTGGACGGCAGCTACAGCAAGAACGACAAGGGCGAGGTCGTCTACGCAGCGCGCTCGAAGGAAGAGCTCGACCGCATCGCCACGCTGGTGCGTTCCGCCATCGGCTTCGACCAGAAGCGCGGCGATCAGGTCGAGATCGTGAATCTGCGCTTCGCGGATGTGCCGTCGGTGATCCCAACCGACACTCCGAAGGGCTTCCTCGGCATGTTCCAGTTCACCAAGGACGACATCATGTACTTCGTCGAGCTCGGCGTGATGCTGATCCTCGGCATTATCGTGGTGTTCATGGTGGTCCGCCCGCTGCTCAAGCGCGTGCTGGCGGCCGATCCGGCCGCCGCCGCCCGCGCGCCGCTCCCGGCGCCGCTTGAAGCTCCGCCGGCGCCGGTCCAGCCGCAGATCGCCGCAACCTCGATGATCGACGTCGCGCAGGTGCAGGGCCAGGTCCACGCCCAGTCCGTGCATCGCGTCGGCGAGCTCGCCGACCGCAATCCGAACGAGACTGCATCCATCATTCGTCAGTGGCTTTCAGAACCGGCTTGATCCGACATGGCAAACGCACCCGCGCTCACGAACAACAATAACAACCAGAACACCAACGACATCGCGGGTGTCGTCGCGACGCTGGCCAGCCGCCAGAGCGGCCGCGCCAGGACCAAGCCGATGTCAGGCCCCAAGCGCGCCGCCATCATGATGCTGGCGCTGGGCGAACAGTATGGCGGCAAGGTCTGGTCCATGCTGGACGATGACGAGGTGCGCGAACTGTCGGTGGTGATGTCATCGCTCGGCACCGTCGAGGCCGACGTTGTCGAAGACCTGATGCTCGAATTCGTGTCGCGGATGTCGGCGTCCGGCGCGCTGATGGGCACGTTCGACGCCACCGAACGGTTGCTGCAGCAGTATCTGCCCTCCGATCGCGTCAACGGGATCATGGACGAAATCCGCGGCCCTGCCGGCCGCAACATGTGGGAAAAGCTCTCCAACGTGCAGGAAGAGGTTCTCGCCAACTATCTCAAGAACGAATATCCGCAGACCATCGCGGTGGTGCTGTCGAAGCTGAAACCTGAACATGCCGCGCGCGTGCTGGCGATCCTGCCCGAGGACATGGCGCTCGACGTCGTCAACCGCATGCTGAAGATGGAAGCGGTGCAGAAGGAAGTCATCGAACGCGTCGAGCAGACCCTGCGCGTCGAATTCATGTCGAACCTGTCGCAGACCCGCCGCCGCGACGCCCATGAGGTGATGGCTGAAATCTTCAACAATTTCGACCGCCAGACCGAAACCCGCTTCATCACCTCGCTCGAAGAGGACAACCGCGAGGCGGCCGAGCGCATCAAGGCGCTGATGTTCACCTTCGACGATCTGGTCAAGCTCGATGCCGGTTCGGCGCAGACGCTGATGCGTCATGTCGACAAGGACAAGCTGGGCATCGCGCTGAAGGGCGCCAACGAGACCGTGCGCGACTTCTTCATGGGCAACATGTCGAGCCGCGCGGCCAAGATGCTGCTGGACGACATGGCCGCGGCTGGTCCGGTGCGGCTGCGCGACGTCGACGAGGCGCAGGCACTGCTGGTCAATCTCGCCAAGGATCTCGCGGCCAAGGGCGAAATCATGCTGCAGAAAAACCGCGCTGACGACGAACTGGTGTACTGATGGGCGCACCCGCAAAATTCCTGTTCGATCACGACTTCGCGGCGCCGGACGTCGCCAAGGAGCGCGCCGCATCCGCCATCGAAGTCGCGCAGCAGATCGCGGAAGCCGAAGCACGTGCCTATCGCGCCGGCTTCGATGCCGCGCGGAATGAAGCCAAGGCCGAGAGCGACCGGCGCGCCGCGCTGGCGCTGGAGGAAATCGGAATTTCGATCAGGGCCATCGCCGGCCGCTTCTCGACCGTCGAGGAACGGATGGAGACGGAGGCGGTGGACGTGGCGCTTGCGGTCGCCCGCAAGCTCTGCACAGAACTGGTCGCCGCCGAGCCGCTCACCGAGATGATGGCGCTGGTCAGCGATTGCTTCCGGCACCTGACCTCGACCCCGCACATCGTGGTGCGCATTAACGACGCCCTGTACGACGCCGCGCGCGAACAGATCGAGCAACTCGCCAAACGCAGCGGCTTCGAGGGCAAACTCGTGATCCTGGCCGAGCCGGAGATCCCTAGCGGCGACTGCAAGATCGAATGGGCCGACGGCGGCGTCACGCTCGACCGCGGCACCATCGAAGCGAAGATCAACGAACTCGTGGGGCGCTATCTGGCGTCCCGCAATCAGGCCGGGATTCCCGGCCATGAGGACCGACCATGAGCGACACAGACACCAACGTCCCGCTTCCCGATCTCAACGCCGCCGACGCGCCGATGCCGGACGATCCGTCCCTGTTCGACGACAACGACTACGTCGGACGTATCGCGTCGGACCTCGAGGCCGTCTTCGACGTTCCGGTTCAGGTCTCGGCCGTGCTCGGCCGCTCCAAGATGGACGTCTCCGAACTGCTGAAGCTCGGACCCGGCACCGTGCTCGAACTGGACCGCCGCGTCGGCGAGGCGATCGACATCTACGTCAACAACCGGCTGGTCGCACGCGGCGAAGTCGTCCTCGTCGAGGACAAGCTCGGCGTCACCATGACGGAAATCATCAAGGCGGAACGTTCTTAACCCAACGCGACAACCCGGGGCCGGAAATGGCCCGGGCATCTAACAAGACAGAATAACAGGAGACCACCATGCGGCTTCTCATCGTTGGCACCCTCAAGGGCCAGCTCACCACGGCCACCAAGATCGCCATGGACAATGGCGCGACGGTGACCCACGCCGAGGACTCAGAACAGGCGATGCGCGTGGTGCGCGGCGGCAAGGGCGCCGACCTGCTGCTGGTCGATGTCGCTCTCGACATCCGCGATCTGGTGATCCGGCTGGAAGCCGAACACATCCACGTTCCCATCGTCGCCTGCGGCATCACCACCGATGCGCGCGCCGCGGTCGCCGCCATTCATGCCGGCGCGAAGGAATACATCCCGCTGCCGCCCGATCCGGAACTGATCGCCGCGGTGCTCGCCGCCGTCGCCAACGACTCGCGCGACCTGATCTATCGCGAC
>JAIESC010000043.1 GCA_019746355.1 Xanthobacteraceae bacterium
CCGACCTCGGTGGTGGTCAGGTTGCCGATCGACGTGGTGCTGAGGCCCGCGACCTGCGCCGTCGAGAACTCGTCGAGATCGAGCGCGTTCAGGTTGCTCGCCGACAGCGCGTTGAGCTGGGTCGTGGTCAGGCCGCGCGTCTGCGTCGTGGTCAGCGCATCGAGCTGGGTGGTCGAGAAGTTGCCGACCGCGGTGGTGCTCAGGCCGCCGAGCTGGGTCGCGGTGATGGCATTGGCCTGGGTGGTGGTGAAGGCCTGCAGCGCGGTCGTGGTCAGCGAGCCGATCTGCGCCGCGGAAAGCGCCGCGACCTGGGTCGAGGCCAGCGTCGAGACCTGGGTGGTGGTCAGGTTGGTGATCGCGGTGGTGTTGAGGCCGGAAACCTGGCCGGTCGTGAGCTTGGTGAGGGTGACGGCGTCAAGGTTCGCCACCGTCAGGTTGTTGAGCTGGGTGGTGGTCAGGCCCTGGGTCTGGGCGGTCGAGAACTGACCGATCTGCGTCGACGAGAAATTGTTGATCGCGGTCGTGGAGAGGCCGCGCAGCTGCGTCGAGGACAGCGCACTGGCCTGGGTGGTGGTGAAGGCCTGGATCTCGGTCGAGGTCAGCGTGGCGAGCTGCGCCGTGGTCAGCACCGCGACCTGGGTCGAGGTCAGCGTCGCGACCTGCGTCGTCGAAAGATTGCTGATCGCGGTGGCGTTGAGCCCCGCGACCTGCGCGGTCGAGAGCCGGTCCAGCGCCACCGCAGCGAGGTTGCCCGCGGTCAGGTTGTTGAGCTGGCTCGTGGTCAGGCCACGGACCTGGGTGGTGGAGAACGCGGCGATCTGGGTGGTCGAGAAATTGTTCAGCGAGGTGGTGGTGATGCTGCCGAGCTGGGCCGCGGTCAGCGCATTGGCTTGCGTGGTGCTGAAGGCCTGCAGCTCAGTGGTGTTCAGCGTGCCGATCTCGCCCGCGGTCAGGACCGAGACCTGCGTCGACGTCAGATTGCCGAGCTGGGTGGTGGTGAAATTGTTGAACTGCAGCGAGAGCAGCGCCGACATCACCTGCGTCGACAGCGCCGCGACCTGGGTGCCCGCGAGATACTGGAGGTCGACCGTCTCCATGGCGTTGACCTGGGTCGAGGTCAGCGCCGCCGCCTGGGAGGTGCTCAGAGCCGCGATGTCGGTGGTCTGCAGACTTTGGATCGCGGCAGTCGATAACTGCGCGACCTGTGCAGGAGTCAGCGACGAAATGATAGACATAGCGCACTCCGAGTCGACTTACTGTCCACCGAACCCATGACTTGCTGTCATGCGGGCCCGTTCAGCGCGAAGCCGGGCAGACGCCCGACCCTCTCGGAGATTCACATTCAGAAGTTAATTTGCTCTAACGCCTGCGGCCAAAACGGACACATTTCGTCCAATTTGAATCGATCAGCCGCCGTTTGATTTGACCAAGGTGAGCCGCGGGTTGCTCGGCCAGCGGCCGATGACGCTCGCGAAAGCGCGCCTGGGGCACACGCTTTGCGTGGTCCGCCGGCCGACGACCCGCGCGCATCGGGCCGGACAACCTCGGCTGTTAAGAGGCTGTTTACTTGAGCAGGGCCGCTCCGCCGGGCCGGCGAGCGCCGACTTGCTGCCATCGCCCGGGCGTTCGGCTGGTTTGTCCTCAAGCGGCGGCAGACGGGGAGTGCGCAGCAACCGGACGAAGCCGCGGAATTTCCGCCTATCGCGTGCGAAGCGTCAGTCTCGCGACGCCAAGCGCGAGGTTGACGCCGACCTGCCCCGACATCGACAGCGGTTGCAGCATGATCGAACGGCCGGTGCCTCCAACCAGCGCATTGGCACCGACGCCAAGGCCGAGGGCGATGTCGCCGCTCGCACCGACATAGGTGCCGGCCAGCGCGCCGCGCCGGAGGCCTTTGGTTCGGGCGAGAACCGTCCATCCCATCACGCCTCCTGCGGTAACGCCCAGGTCGAGGCCGACGCGTGTGACGGTCCCGCTGTAGAGATCGCGAAACGCGCGCCGGCTCGCGATGAACTCGCACGACATCCGCTGCCGCGAGCCCACGACGAGCCCGACACTCGGCCCAAGCTTGCAAGTGAGCCTGCCGGCCTGCGTGCGCCGCTGCGCTTCGGCCGGCGAGGTGTCCAGCAGCAGCGCTGCGGTCAACACCATGGCCACGACCGGGAACCTCCTGATCATGCGCTCCTCCTTTTTGAACGTGCCTCCTGACGAATCTGCCCGTGCCGCGGGCCGGCCTGTCCGCCGCTGCCAGGGCTCTAACTAACCCGGCGCCGGTTTCGGTCGCGCGGCGCGTTCCCGCCGCGCGAAGGCGGCGACATAGAGTGCCGGCAGGAAAATCAGCGCTCACGGACGCGCGAGCCGGACGATCGTCTGTCCGGCCTGCACCACCTCGCCTGCGCCCGGCCGACCGCTGTCACGACGCCGGGCGCATCGGCCTTGAGCTCGGTAAAGCTCACGAGATCGCGGGCAGACTTCAGTTGCGCCTCGGCGCGGTCGAGGTTGGCCTGCGCGGTTTGAAACGCCTGCTTTGCCTGCTCGTGGTTGGCGCGTGTGGTCCAGCCCTGGCTCAGAAGGGTATCCTGACGCTCAAAGTGGTTGCGCGCCTGCATCAATTGCCCCTGTGCCGCGGCAAGCCCCGCCTTCGCGGTTCGCAACGTGTTCAGCTCGTTTTGCGATTCCAGGCGTCAACGCTGCAGAACGGACCACAGAACAGGAACGAACACCGGGCAACACGGTCAAAACTTTCCGAGATTTTCCGAATGATTTGAGCGGTCTGCCTCCTCAAGATCGCGCGCAAGCTGAACGAGCGAACCACAATTCAACGCATCGGGATGTTGGACCTTGGTCCACCACGGCCTTATCGTGATGACAGACCCCTCACCGCACCTGAGCGACGCATGCGAAAGCGCGCGCTCATCGAGCATGGGAGGAGCCGCTGACTTTGCATCGCCGGTTCTTGGCCAGATTTTTCGGGTGGCTGATCACGGGCATCCGGATTGCCGTCCAAGTCATCCTCGTCGGATGGGCTGCCTTGGCCATCACCTATTCAAATCTGCCGTGGGCCGAGCTGCGTTTGGCCTTGGCGGGGGCCTTCGTGGCGTTTGCAATCTGGGCACTCTGGCTGTCGGGTCGACGGCGCATGCCCTTGGTCTTTGCCGTGGTGTTTCTCGGCGTGGTGGGGTGGTGGATGTCGATTGCTCCGTCGCACGATCGACCCTGGCGACCGGAGGTCGCCGTGATGCCGCGCGCAATCATCGACGGCGACCGTGTGCGCTTTACCGGCGTCCGCAACTTCGACTACCGCAGCCGGAATGATTTCACGGTGCGCTACGAGGAGCGCGAGGTGCAACTGTCGCACCTGACCGGCATCGACTTCTTCGTCTCCTATTGGAGCGAGGGGCTGGTGGCCCACACCTTCCTGAGCTTTACGTTCGATAACGCGAAGCCGCTGAGCATCTCAATCGAGACGCGCCCGGAGGTCGGCGAAGGCTTTCAGCCGATCGCATCCCTCTTCAAGCAATTCGAGTTGATCTATGTGGTTGGAGACGAACGCGACATCGTCGGTGTGCGCACCAATTACCGTCACGAAACGGTATACCTCTATCGTCTCAACGCCCCGGCCGACAGTGCGCGCCGGCTGTTTCTGATCTACTTGGCGCGGATCAACGAGCTCGCCGACCGGCCGGAGTTCTATCACCTGCTGAGCAACAACTGCACGATCAATATCATTCGCTACGCCAACGCCGCCGGCCGGGAGGGCCGGTTCGACATTCGCCATCTCTTCAACGGCCTCATCGACAGTTATCTCTACCACTCCGGCCGGGTGGACACGTCCATGCCATTCGACGAACTGCGGCAGCGCTCGCTGATCAATGCGGTCGCGCAGGCAGCCGACGGCGCTGCCGATTTCTCCCAGCGCATTCGTGCATCGTTGCCGACGCCCCCTCGTCAATAGGCCTTCGCAGGACTCACTGCCAACGCGAAGACGATCATAGCGCACAACCTCTGCACGCGTCGGGGCTTGCGGCAGGATGCTGCACGATCAGTTAAGGCGCAGCCTGCCGGTGCGCCGATTCCACGCACCGGCTTGTCATACGCCAGGCCGCGCGTTGGACGATCGGCCCGACCGGAAACGCCCTCTACACGTGCTCTTCGATGACGGCCACGCGCACGTCGTGCTCGATCAGCTTCCAGATGTGATCGACATAGGCGATGAACTCCGGGGTGCGCTTGATCGAAAGCTCACGGGGCCGCGGCAGCGCGATCTCGACGCTTTCCTGCAGCCGGCCCGGCCGCCGCGCGAACACCAACACGCGGTCGGACAGGAACACCGCTTCGTCGATCTGGTGGGTCACGAACAGCACGGTCTTGCGGCCCTGCTCCCAGATGCGCAGCAGCTCGGTCTGCATGATCTCGCGCGTCTGCGCATCGAGTGCCGCAAACGGCTCGTCCATCAGCAGCACCTCGGGATCGATGGCGAGCGCCCGCGCCAGATTGACGCGCTGGCGCATGCCGCCGGAAAGCTGGCGCGGGAAGTAGTGCTCGAAGCCGCCGAGCCCGACCAGCCGCAGCAGATCCAGGGTGCGCTTGCGCTCCTTTTCGCCGACGTGCCCTGCCACCTCCGGGCCGATCAACGCATTGGCCAACACGGTGCGCCACGGCAGCAGGCTGTCGTTCTGAAACACGAAGCCGCGATTGCCGCCCGGGCCCGCAAGCGGCTGACCGTCGATCCGCAAGGCTCCGGACGTGGCCGGCTCGAGGCCTGCGACGATCCGCAGGAAGGTGGTCTTGCCGCAACCGCTCGGTCCGACCACGGAGATGAACGCGCCGCTGTCGATCGACAGATTGATATCCTGCAGCACCGGCAGATCGCCGAATTGCTTGTGCAAGTGTTCGACTTCGAGCTTGAGCGCCATCGCTAGTCCTTGGTCCACGGAACGAGGCGCTTCTCCAGCCAGCCGAACGCGGCGGTCATGGCGATGCCGGCCACGGCCAGCATGATCACGCCGGCAAACAGCTCCGGCATGTTGAAGGCATCGGCCGACTGGCTGATGAGGCGGCCAAGCCCCGCCCGCGAACCGAACAACTCCGCCACCACGACGCCGATCAGACCGCGCCCGATGCCGAGCTTCAAGCCGGCCAGGATGAACGGCAGCGCCGACGGCAGGGACACCTTGAAGAATATCTGCCGCGGCGTTGCGCCGAAGCTCCGCAGCATTTCAATCAGGCGTTCGCTGGTGGTGCGCAGGCCCGCTTCGGTGTTGATCGTCACCGGGAAGAGAACCAGGAAAATGACCACCAGGACCTTCGACCAGATGCCGATCCCGAGCCAGAGAATGAACAGCGGAGCCAGCGCAATCGTCGGCGTTGCATAGAGGCCTGATATCCATGGCTGCATCGCCTGCTTGAACCGCGCGCTGCTGGCCATCCCAAGCCCGATGGCGATGCCGAGGACGCTCGCGATCACGTAGCCGAGCGCAAACTCCGCGGCACTGATGGCGATGTGGCGTTGCATCTCGCCGCTCGCGAACAGGGCCACGATCGCGTTGAGAATCTGGCTTGGGGCCGCAAGAAAAAGCTGGTTGGCAACCAGGACCCGGCTGCAGAACTCCCACAGCAGCAGTCCGCCGACCACCGACAGCGTGCCGGCGAGCAGCCTGTCACGCGCGAATGCCCACATCTTCGATCGACCGCTCAATCCACCACTCACTCAATCAGCCACTCAATCAGCCACTTGGGTCACGCCGGCGAGAAACAGGCGGTCAACCGGAAAATCCTTCGGCAGGTCTCCGAGCGTCTTCAGCGCGCCGCTGAGCTTGCCGATCAGCGTCCTGGACACCTTCCCGGTCGGCTCGAAGAACTTTCCGCCGATCAGGTAGTCGTAGGCCTGCTCGACGTCCTCGGTCTTCAGCTTGCTGACCTTGTTCAGGATCACCACGGCCTCGGCGCGGTTGGCGGGATCGTACAGCCAGGCGATGCTGCGGTTGTAGACGCCGACGATCTTTCCCACGGTCTCCTTGTTGGCTTCGGCCCATTTGGTGTTCACGGCGATGCCGGCAAACGGCATGTCGACATGGTCGTTGATGTTGCCGAGGTTGGTGAAGCCCGCGGACTGGGCGTTGAAATTGAACGGCGGCGTCAGGATCGCGGCATCGACCGCGCCCGACGACAGGGCGGCAAACCGCGCCGAGGTTGCGCCGGCATAGGCCAGGTCGTATTCGCCCGGCTTGACGCCCAGCCGCTCGAGCATCTGCTCCACATAGATGCGGGTGATGTCCTTGGCGCCGCCGACCGAGACGAGCTTGCCCTTGATGCCGGCCGGGGCCTTGATCGCGGGCTTTGCCAGCAGTGCATAGGGCGGGCGCTGGATCTCGACGCGCAGGATCGCCACCGGCGCGCCCTTCTCGGTCGCCCGGATCGGATCGACCAGCCCGGAATTGTTGGTCAGGTTGAGCGAGCCCGCGGCAAGCTGCTGCACCACGGCCGCGTTGGATTGCGCGTGCACCAGGTCCGGCTTGATCCCGGCGTCGGCAAAAAAGCCCTTCTCGATTGCGACGTAGGTCGCCCAGCTGTTCGCGGACGAGGAGCCGACCGAGCCCATGATGACGGTCTGCTGCGCCGTGGCCGGCGTCACCGTCGCCGCCATCGCCAGAAATCCGGCCGCCCTGATGAGGCGCTTCATCGGTCATCTCCGTTGCTGCTCAATTGCTCATTCTGGTCACGCCTGCGAGCACAAGCTGTTCCGTGTCGAACGGGGTCGGCAGGTCGCCAAGCTGCTGCATGGCGCTGACGAGCGCATTCAGCTTGGTTCGGGACACCGTGCCGGTGGGCTCGAAGAACTTGCCTTTGACGAAGAAATCATACGCCTTCTCCACGTCCTCGGTCTTGATGCGGCTGACCTCCGCCATCATCCGCACGGCCTCGGCGCGGTTGGCGGGATCGTAGAACCACGCCACCGCCTTGCCGTGCGCCGCGAGCACGCGATTGAGGACATCCGGGTTCTTGCCGGCCCAACTGCGGCTGACGACCGAGCCGGAAAACGGCAGCTCCGGCGCATAGTCGATGGTCAGGCCAAGCTCGTTGAATCCGGCCGCCGTGGCGTGGAAGTTGAAGGGCGGCAGCAGGATCGCGGCATCGACTGCGCCCGCTTGCAGCGCCGAGGCGCGGGCCGCGGTCGCGCCGGCAAACACCATGTCGAACTCGCCCGGCTTGACGCCGTGCGGCGCAAGCATGCGCTCGACATAGATCCTGGTGATGTCCTTGGAGCCGCCGAGCGAGATCACCTTGCCTTTGAGCTCCGCGAGGCTCTTGATCGCGGGCTTGGCCGAAAGCGCATAGGGCGGCGCATGCACCTCGAAGCGGGTGATCGCGAGCGCGGCCTTTTGCGAGATGGCGCGGATCGGGTCGACCAGCCCGGTCGACATCGTAACGTCAAGGGAACCAGCCGCCAGCTGCTGCACCAGATTGGCGCTCGACTGCACATAGACCAGATCGAGCTTGATGCGCTCGGCCTCGAAGAAACCTTTGCGCATGCCGATGAATACGGGCCACAGATTGGCGGATGCGGAGCCGACGGTTCCAACCGTCACGGTGTCCGCCGCGCGAGCCTGGTGAACCGGCATCGCCGCCGCCGCGAGCAGCAGCGCCGCTCCGAGAACCTGCCATGCCTTTTTCATCGCGATGCTCCCGCGGCCCGTTTGCGCTTGATCGCCTTGGCCGCCTTTGCCTCGGGCGTGCCCGCCTGCATTTGCTTGAGGTAATGGTCAGCAATTTCCGAGCCAGTCGCCCGCCAGACCTTGCGATGCTTGCAGATGTACTTGAGGGCGGCGTCGAGCGCGCCGATCCGGTGCGGCACGCCGATGAGATAGGGATGCAGCGCAATCGCCATGACCCGGCCGGACTTCGCGCCCTCGCGGTAGAGCACGTCGAACTGATCGCAGATCATCTGCCTGAAGCCATCGGCCGAGACGAAGCGCCGTTCGATCGCCGATTTGTCGTTGAGCTGCTGCGTGTAAGGCATGGCGATCATGGACCGGCCGTTGTCCAGCGACATCGTGTAAGGCTGATCGTCGTTGCACCAGTCGCCGACATACTTGACGCCGTGCGCCGCCAGGTGATCGAGCGTGTCCCAGGTCTCCTGCAGGCCCGCGCTCAGCCAGCCCGTGGGCCGCTCACCGGCGTGCTGCTCGATCGTGTCGAGCGTTCGCTTGATGATCTGCTCCTCCTCGCCGGCGGCCGCTTCGTTCAGCCGGCGGGTGTTGCTTTCATTGTGGCCCATCCATTCCCACTGGCGCCTGTTCCCCTCCTCGATGATCTCCGGATGCTCGGCGCACAGGTTGCTGTTGAGCGCGACGGTGCCGCGGATGCCGTAGCGGTCGAGCACATCCATGATCCGGAACACGCCGACCCGGTTGCCGTAGTCGCGTTCCGACCACATCACCACATCGGGGACC
The DNA here is from genome assembly GCA_019746355.1 of Xanthobacteraceae bacterium. The sequence goes on from JAIESC010000043.1 coordinate 8,454, forward strand.
TTGCCCGCGCCGTAGCCGCCGGGGCGCTCTTCCAAGGAAAAGTATTCGATGTTGGGAATGATCCAGAGCGCGACGTGCGCACCGCCCGGCCATTCCAGCCGCGGCCTCCGGATAATCGGGGAATAGGGAAACGGACCATACGAACTGGGCTTCATGATCAACTCGCCTTGTTCACACTGAGCGATTGCAAAAACGGCGTTAGCAAAAACCAAGCCTAACCCAAGCCGCGTAAAGAACAGAAGCGTGGTGCAGCATTGCACAAACGCCGTCCCAAGCGGAGCCAGGCCCACCGCATCCGCTCGCGGCGTTTTGGCTCGATTTCAACCCCGCATGCTCAGAGAAACTTATGAGAAATAAGCGTCCCGCACCTCGTCGCTTTGGGCGAGCTCCGACGGCGTGCCCGACGCCGCCACACGGCCTTTCGAGAGCACGTAGCCGAAGTGCGAGATCGAAAGCGTCTGGTGGACATTCTGCTCAACCAGAAACACCGTGATGCCGCGGGCGTTGATGTCGCGGATGATGTTGAAGTTCTCCTTCACGAGCCGCGGCGACAGCCCGAGCGAAGGCTCGTCGATCAAAAGGAGCCGTGGCGCGCGCATCAGCCCGCGGCCGATCGACAGCATCGCCTGCTCGCCGCCGGACATGGTGCCGGCGAGCTGGGTTCTCCGCTCCAGCAGCCGCGGGAACAGGCGGAAGATCTCATCCATCCGCAACGTCGTCACCGCGTCGGAGGCCTCCTGATAAGCGCCGAGCCTCAAGTTCTCCTCGACGGTGAACTTGGGAAACACCTTGCGGCCCTCGGGGATGCAGGCGATGCCCTTGGCGATCACCTTGTGGGTGGCAAGCCCGGTGATGTCGGTGCCGTCGAACAGGATGCGGCCGCCGCGCGGCGGCGTGAGCCCCAGGATCGAGCGGATCAGCGTGGTCTTGCCGGAGCCGTTCGAGCCAAGCAGGCAGGTGATGCGCCCCGGCTCGATGGTGAGCGACACGTCTTCGAGCACGTTGGCGCGATCGTAGGCCGTGACCAGCCCCTGGATCTCGAGCCGACCGCTCATTGCGCCGCTCCGAGATAGGCTTCCTGCACCTGCGGATCCGCCGCGACCGAGCGATACGGCCCCTCGGCGATCTTGCGGCCGAAGTTGAGCACGACACAGCGGTCGGTGATGCGCTCAATCACGCCCATCTCGTGCTCGACGATGATGATGGTCAGCTCGCGGTTCCGGTCGCGCACCAAGAGGATGTCGTCCATCAACTCGCGGGTCTCGTCGTGGGTCATGCCGGCCGAGGGCTCGTCGAGCAAAAGGAGTTTGGGTTCGCTGATCAGCGCGCGGCAGATCTCGATGCGGCGGCGGTCGATCATCGGCAGGCCCGCGACCGGCTCGAACATGCGGCCGGCAAGCTGCGGCTCGAACACCTGAAGCAGGCTCTGCACCTCGGCGCAGCTTCGCTCGAACTCGCGGCGGAACGCCTGCCGCCGCATCAGGTTGAACCACAGGCCCTGGGTGAGCCGCTTGTGGTTGCCGACCATGATATTGTCGAAGATCGACAGCGGCAGCGACAGCCGCGAGCGCTGGAAGGTACGCGAGATGCCGGCATTGTAGATCGCGCGTGACGAGGCGCGGGTGATGTCGGTGCCTGCGAACGCGACTTTGCCGCCGTCCGGGGCGTAGATGCCGGTCACGACGTTGAAAAAGGTGGTCTTGCCGGAGCCGTTTGGGCCAATCAGGCCGAGAATCTCGTTTGGCGCGACCGCAAGATCGAGCCGGTCGAGCGCCACCACGCCGCCGAAGCGGCGCGTCAGCCCGTTCGCCTGGAGCAGCGCGGTCATCGCGGCAGCCCGGGGAAATAGCGGCGCACCGGCCGCGGCAGCAGGCCTTCCGGGCGGAACAGCAGCACGACC
>JAIESC010000284.1 GCA_019746355.1 Xanthobacteraceae bacterium
TCGGCTCGCCGATCTATGCGGACCATGTGCCGGATGTGGACGACCTGTGCGTCGCTCGCCTGAAGGCCGCTGGCGCAGTCATCATCGGAAAAACCAACATGCCCGAATTCGCGTTCGGGCCCCGCTCGATCAACCACTTCCTTGGGTCGACTGCGACCCCATTTGATGCTGGGCGTAGCGCCGGAGGATCCAGCGGAGGTTCTGCTGCGGCGGTCGCGATTGGTATGGTGCCGCTGGCGCACGGAACCGACTTTGGCGGCTCCGTGCGTACGCCGGCAAGTTTTTGCGGCATCATCGGCTTGCGTCCGACGCCCGGGCGCATCCCGAGTGTGCCGAAACGCCTCGCATGGGATGCGATGGCGACGCACGGCATTTTGGCTCGATCAGCGAGTGATGCGGGGTTGATGCTCTCGGTGCTCGCCGGCCGCGACGATCGCGATCCCCTATCGTTGGCCCAGGGGTGGACCGATGACGTGCGGCGCGGCGCGCTTCCCGGCCGTGTCGCCGCCAGTGTCGATTTGGGCGTCGCAACCATCAGCAAAGATGTCGCTACCGCGTTCCGCGCGGCGGCCGAGAAGGTTGCCTCGAAGATGCCTCTCGAATGGGCCGCGCCAGATTGCTCCGGTGGTCAGCAGGCGTTCGAAACCCTCCGCGCCGCCTTGGTCCGCCACACGCATGCGAAGCACCTGCGAGAGCACCGTGACTTGTTGACAGAACAAGCGCGCTGGAACATCGAGCGAGGTGAGGGTATCTCGGCAAGTCAAATGTTGGCGGCCGACCAGGAGAGATCCCGAATCTATGCGGCCTTCATCGAGTTTTTCAGACGCTACGATTTCCTTTTGCTGCCGAGCGCCAGCGTGCTTCCGTTCCCAAATACGCAGGTGGAGGTGCTCGACATCGACGGCCAGTTGTTGAGAAACCCGATCGACTATCTGACGATCACCTATCTTATCTCATTGGTCGGGATGCCTTGCCTCTCGATCCCGTGCGGCTGGGTGCGCGGGCTGCCGGTTGGCATGCAGATCGTGGGGCCGCCGCTCTCGGAGGATCGGCTCCTTGGCTTCGCGCGCCTGCTCGAACATGAGCTCAACTTTACGCATCAATGGCCCGACGTTTGAAAACCGGAAACAGGTGGATGCCTTACTGGCTCAACAACCGAGCTTCATGAACGGCATCGTGGTGGTTAGCAGCGCCGCCGTGCGTCCAGGACGCACTGGAGGTCGTGATGAGCGACGTTGCAATGCGAAGCGATCGCGCGCGACGGTCGTTTGCCCGCAACAACTTTCGATCGCGCGGTTTTCCTGAGCTTTTCCGTCTGCCGGCCAGGGCAAGAGGGTGTGGGTGGGGCGGCCATATGTATTCGGGCTACGCTCTTGCACCTGCGTATTTTGCATCAGGAGAGGAAAAACGCGCGGCCTGAACCGGCCCGACCTTGCGGTTCGCGGCCGAATGCCCCGCAAATTGGTGCCAAATGAGGCTATCTCGTTGAAAAGCTTGACGCGCAAACAGCCTTCCAAGCTGATGACTGAGCGTTCGATTCCCTTCACCCGCTCCAAAACCTCGAGCATGGGCTAAGTAAGGTCGCGCTCCTCGCCGTCAGTTCAAAGCCGGGACAGTGCCCGGCGGATGCCGGTGCCGGGTCGCAAGCTCGTAGCCGTAGGCGATTTCAATCAGCTGCGGATCGCTCCAGGGCCTGCCGACGATCTGCAATCCCGAGGGCAGGTCTTCACCGGTGAAGCCCATCGGCACCACGATCGCAGGCCAATGCAGGCCCGAGGCGATCCATGTCGTGCTTCCGGCCGGCGTCGTGTTGCGGTCGCCGTTCAGCTTTGGCGGAAAGCTGGCGCACGGCATGATGAAGCAATCGACACGGGCCTCCGCCATCGCACGTTCGTAGGCCGCCCGCATCAGGGCCTCGTCGGCCTCCAGCTGCTTTGCGACCGGATCCTGGCGCGGGGGCGGCGCATCCATCGCGGCGATCAATCCGGCCTCGTGCAGCGGATGGAACTTGTTCGAGGCGACGACGTCGGCGATGGTCTTGGGAAACCCGCTGCCGGTTCCGGCGAGATATTTCTCGATCGCGGCGCGGACTTCGCTTGCGGGGTGAAGCCGCGGCGGATGGTCGGCAAATTCGGGAATGGTGAACGGGTCGACGACCTCCGATCCGCCCGCACGCAAGTCCTTCACCGCCTGGTCCAACAGCCCCGTCACCGCGCCGTCCGATGCATCCGGAGGAAACGCCTGGCGCAACACGCCGATGCGTTTGCCGTGCATGCCGTCGGCCTTCAGGAACGCTCTGTATGACGGCGGGCTTCGCCCCGCGGCATTGGCCGTCGCCGGATCGGCGGGATCGGCACCGGCGATGACGTCGAGCATCGCCACGACGTCCGCGACCGAGCGCGCCATCGGCCCGACGACATCGCGCGCATCATAGAGGCCCATCATCCCGGCGCGCGGTACGGCTCCCCAGCTCGGACGCAAGCCGACGATGGAATTGTTCGAGGCCGGATTGCGGATCGAGCCCCAGGTGTCCGATCCGATGCCGAGCATGCCGAAATTGGCGGCAAGCGACGCGCCGGTGCCGCCCGACGATCCGCCGGTGGCATGCGCCGTGTTGTACGGGTTTCGCGCGAAGCCCGGCAGGACGGAGTTGATGTTGTCGATGCCGCCGCGCGCGAATTCCGACATCGTGGTTTTGGCCAGAATGATTGCGCCTGCCGACCGGAGCCGCGCGACAACCGTCGCGTCGCGCGGCGGCATCCAGCCGAGCAGCGTGCGCGAGCCGCCGGACGTTGGCAGGCCTGCCACGTCGACGTTGTCCTTCACCAGCACCGGGATGCCGTGCAGCGGGCCGCTGAGCTGGCCGGTGCTTGCGAATGCCCGATCCAGCGCTTCCGCTTCGGCCATCGCTTTCGGATTGAGGGTTATGATGCTCCACAGCGCCGGGCCCTTGCGATCGTAGGCTTCGATTCGATCGAGATAGCTGCGGACGACAGAGCGGACGTCGGTTTCGCGGGCCCGGTACGCATCGAGCATGGACGCAACGCTTGCTTCCTCGATGCCGCGCCACTTCGCTGTCGTCACGCAGGTTCTCCCTCGGCGCAAATTCCGATCGAGGATACTCACATGCCTTTTGCGCGCGAAAAAGATGCCGGCTTTCCGAACCGACGATGACTTCGCGATCTGGTTGGCTGGACCTGCGAAGAAGGCGCCTTGAGCCGTGAAACCGGCTTCGGCACACTTGCCGTCGAGGCAACGAGATTTTCCTGTGAGGGACGGATGATGCGGACCGTTTGTCGTGCGCTGTTGCTGATGGTGGTCCTTGGCGTCCACCAAGCGGCCGCGCAGGACTATCCGTCGCGAACGATCCGGATCGTCGTCGCGTATCCGCCGGGCGGCGTCACCGACACGGTCGCCCGGATCGTCGGCCAGAAGATATCCGAGAGCGTCGGTCAACCGGTCGTTGTCGAGAACCGGCCCGGCGCGAGCGGCCTCGTCGGGTCCCAGGCCGCGATGAGCGCTGCACCGGACGGCTATACGCTGCTCATGGCCACGCCCACGGTCGAAGCGCAGCCGCGTTTCGACCCGACCCGCGACGCCTTGCCGATCACGATGGTGGCGCGCACGTCGGTGGCGCTGTCGACCAAGGCCGATGGGCCATTGAACTCGGTTGCTGCGCTTGTGGCCGCGGCCAAGCAGTCGCCCGGCAAGATCACGTTCGGGACCACCGGCGCGGGCTCGATCAATCAGCTCGCCGGCGAATGGCTCGCGGCCGACGCGGGCATCAAGATGCTGCACGTGCCGTACCGCGGCGGTGGCCCGGCGGCCAACGCGCTGCTCGCTGGCAACATCAACGCGACGTTCCTGACCGCGTCATCCGTCAGCTCGCTGGTCGAGGCGGGAAAGTTGCGGGTTCTCGCGGTGGCGTCGAAAGAGCGCATGGCCATCGCGCCCGCCTGGCCGACGTTTGCCGAGAGCGGCTACAAGATCGACGCGTCGATCTGGTTCGGCCTGTTTGCGCCACCCCGGACGGGCCCCGATATCATCAATCGGCTTGACCGGCTGACCAAGACCATCGTTGCCGACCCGGACGTGCGAAAGCGCTTCAACGATCTCGGTGTCGACGCGTCGGTGGTCAGTCAGGATGCGTTTGCCAGCACGATCCGGAGCGAGACGCAGGCGCATCTCGATGTCATCAGGCGCGCCGGAATAGAATTCGGCAACTGAGGGCCTTGCGGCTTTCGGACCCAGGATGCGCCGAAGCGGCGCATGCGAACCGGCTTGGTGCGTGCGCCCGGATGAGGCAGGGTGCCGCTCATGAAGCGCAGCACCGATCGCATCCTGACCACGCACGCTGGGAGCCTGCCGCGTCCTGACAATCTCGCCGGCCTTTATGTGCGGCGGGCGCGCGGCGAGCCGGTGGACAGCAAAGAAATCGCCGCCGCCGGACGCGATGCGCTGCGCGCGGTCGTGCCGCAGCAGGCCGAGGCCGGCATCGACGTCGGCAACAACGGCGAGCAGCAGCGCGACTCGTTCTTTCTCTATCTCAAGGAGCGGCTCTCCGGGCTCGGCGGAACCTGGCAACGCGCCTCGCGCGCCGACGTCGACCGCTATCCGGAATTCCGCAAGCGCTATCTGGAGCAGACCTCGACCGCTGCGCGGGTGTCGCCCAACGAGGGGTTGCCGATGGCGGTCGGCGCGGTGCGCTATGTCGATGCCGCCGCGATCGAGGCGGAATGCCGCGACTTCGCCGATGTGCTCGCGGCCCATCCGGGCGCGTTTGCCGAGACCTTCATGAACGCGCCGTCGCCCGGCATGCTCGCGGCGACGGTCAAGAACCGGCACTACGACACCGAGCAGCGATATCTGGAAGCCCTCGGTGAAGCCTTGCGGGTCGAATACCAGGCTATTGTCCGCTCAGGCTTCGTCCTGCAGATCGACGCACCGGATCTGGCGCTGGAGCGGCACATCTCGTTCAAGGACAAGCCGGTGGCGGAGTTCATAGGCTTCGTCGAGAACGTCGTCGCAACCATCAATCGCGCGCTCACCGGTGTTCCGTCCGATCGCGTCCGGCTGCACGTGTGCTGGGGTAATTCGGAATCGCCGCACGACGCCGACGTGCCGCTGATCGACATCCTGCCCACGCTTTATCAGGCCAATGTCGGCGCGCTTTATATCCCGTTCGCGGGGCCGCGCCACGCCCACGAATTCCACTGCTTCGAGAAGCTGCCTTTGCGGAGCGGCCAACTCCTGATCGCCGGCGTGATCGACCCTTTGACCAATGTCATCGAGCATCCCGAGGTGGTCGCGGACCGGATCGAGCGGGTGGCTACGGCGGTCGGCGATCCGTCGGCGGTGCTGGCCGGAAACGACTGCGGCTTCGCGACGATGGCGGGCTGGGGAAGGGTCTCGCCGGACGTGGTCTGGGCGAAGTTTCGGACGCTGCGCGACGGTGCGCGGATCGCCTCGGATCGGCTGTTCTGACCCCCGGAAAGCGCGTGGCCGAAAGGCTTCACCCGCCGCCGACTTCCCAATAACCTAGCCGCGCCGCCGAGTGGCGCGCAGCGACACGAGGAGCCGGCGCGGCAGCTATGAAGTGCCCGCGCTGGCCGCTCGCTTCGCTCGCCAGCGCGGGGGCCGTGTTGATTTTTCAGAGGTGAGGTGCTGCGTTGCCGGAACATCAATTCAGGGGCCGCCGGGAGGACCAGCGGCTGGTCACCGGTCGGGGGCGTTACACATCCGATCATGAGTTTCCGGGGCAGGTCGCCGGGCACTTTCTCCGCGCCGACCGCGCGCATGCGAAGATTGCCCGGATCGACATCGAGGCCGCGAAAAAGCTCCCCGGCGTGCTCGACATAGTGACAGGTGCCGACATCGCCGCGACCGGCTGGAAGGGCGCGCCGGCGATGGCGTTCTTCAAGGGGGTCGGCGGCTCGTCGCTGCGCGTGCCGTTCCGCAACGGGCTTGCGGTCGATCGGGTGCGCTTTGTCGGCGAGCCGGTGGCGCTGATCGTCGCCAGGACCGAAGCCATCGCGCAGGACGCGGCCGAGTTGGTTGCCGTCGAATACGAGGACCTGCCGGTCTACGTGACGGCGGATGCGGCGCTTGCGGCGGACGCCACGGCGATCCACGCGGACGCGCCGACCAATCTGGCGTTCGACTACGAATACGGCAATCGCGAGAGCACCGAGCCCGGCTTCAAGGACGCGGCGCATGTCGTGCGGGTCGCGCTGCACGCGCAGCGCATCTCCGGCAATCCGATGGAGCCGAAGTCCTGCACCGCGCGCTATGACGCGGCCACCGAGACCTACGAGGTCTGCATCCCGACCCAGGGCATCTCGGACATCAAGGCCACGCTGTCCGGAATGATCGGCCTCCCGCCGGAGAAATTCTGCATCATTTCGAACGACGTCGGCGGCGCCTTCGGTGTCCGCAACGAGGTCTACCCGGAGTTTCTCGCGGTGATGCTCGCGGCCAAGCGCACCGGTAAACCGGTCAAATGGCTCGGCACGCGTTCGGAAACCATTTCCGGCGATCACCAGGCGCGCGCCGCCGACCTGATCGGCGAACTGGCGCTCGATGCCCGCGGCAAGTTCCTGGCGTTGCGCGTCGAATGGCTGGTCAATCTCGGCGCGTTCTCCTCCAACGCCGGGCCGCTCATCAATACAGTCGCCGCGCCGACCAGCTCCGCCATGAGCCTCTACAACGTCGGTGCGCTGCACGGCCGGCATCGCCTCGTCTTCACCAACACGACGCCGACCACGGCCTATCGCGGTGCCGGCCGTCCGAACGTCGCTTACCTCTGGGAACGCTTGATCGAGGAGGCGGCGCTCGCAATCGGCATCAATCCGGTCACGCTGCGCCGGCGCAACCTTTTGAAGACGGATGCGTTCCCGCTCAAGACCCTGACCGGCTCGTCCTATGACAGCGCCGATCCGGCGCGGCTTCTGGATACCGCGCTCGAAGCCGCGGACTGGGACGGCTTCAACGCTCGCCGCAAGGCCGCAAAGAAGAACGGCAAGCTGCGCGGGCTTGGGCTCGCGCTGTTCCTCGAACCCTCGGGCGGCATGGGCAAGGAGCAGGTCGAGATCCGCGTCGGCTCAGACGGCAAGCTCGGCATGTATTCCAACGCCGGTCCGTCGGGGCAGGGGCATGAGACGGTGTTTCCGGCGCTGGTCGCCGACGTGCTCGGCATCCCTGAGGACCGCATCGAGATGCGCGTCAACGACGTGGCAACGCCGAAATTTCTCGGCACCGGCACCTTCGGCTCGCGCTCGCTGATCTGCCACGGCGCAGCGCTTCAAGCCTGCGCGAAAGAGATCGTCGAGAAGGGCAAGAAGCTCGCCGCGGGTGAGCTTGAGGTGGCCCCGAGCGACGTCACCTTCGACCAGGGTCAGTATCGCGTTACCGGCACTGACCTTTCCGTCAGCATGAAGACGCTGATCGAAAAGAACTGGGGCGCGCCCGCGCATCCGCTCGACACCAACACCACCTTCGACATCGCCTTCGCCTATCCGAGCGGTGCGCATGTCGCCGAGGTCGAGATCGATCCGGACACCGGCTCCTCGCAGATCGTCAATTACGTCGCGGCCGACGATTGCGGAACCATCGTCAGCCACGCGCTGGTTGAGGGGCAGTTGCACGGCGGGCTGATGCAGGGCATCGGCCAGGTGTTCGGCGAGCACGTGGCCTACGATCCGGACACCGGTCAGCTCCTCTCCGGTACCTTCATGGACTACTTCATGCCGCATGCCGAGAACCTGCCGCCGATCAGGCTGATCGACTGCGGCGTGCCGTCGCCGTTCAACCCGCTCGGGGCCAAGGGCGCGGGCGAGGCTGGCGCGACCGGCTCGGTGCCGGCGCTCGCCAACGCGGTGTTCGACGCGCTGAAGCCGCTGAACGTGCGCAAGATCGAGATGCCGTACACGCCGCACCGCATCTGGCGCGCCATTCGGGACGCGCAGAGCTAGGCACGCTGTCGTTCCGGGGGGCCCCGTAAGCGCGTTTACGCGCGTCTTCGACGCGCTATGGGCGTTGCGCGCTCACGCGCGCGCCCCGGAATGACGGCGCGCATATTCGCACGGCAGGGTTGCCCGTTGCGCGTTTCGGGTTCGATTCCGTCCATCCGCTCCTTTATGATGTGCGCCACATCGGAGCCGCCCGTTCGGGGGCGGACCGCGGCGACAGGGAGAAGACTATGTCGGTGGCACAGAACGAGGCCCAGCAGGCGTTTACGGCCAAAATGCAGGCCAAGCACATCACGCCGCTGTGGACGATTGCCAGCCGCACCATCCGCAAGGAGCCGGCACCGCTGATCCCGTCGGTGTTCTGGAACTACCAGCGCGACATTCGTCCCTACATCCTCGAGGCCGCCGACATCATCACCGCAGCCGAGGCGCACCGCCGCGTGCTGGTTCTGAACAATCCTGCGCTCAAGCACGGTGCGACCCACACGCTCACCTGCGCGATCCAGGCGATCAAGGGCGGCGAAATCGCGCCCGCGCACCGGCACTCGCAGGCGGCGCTGCGCTTCGTCATCGAGGGCGAGGGCGCCTATACCGCGGTGAACGGCGAGCGCATCTACATGCATCCGGGCGACTTCATCGTCACGCCGGCCTGGACCTGGCACGACCACGGCAAGGAGTCGGACGGCGTGATGATCTGGCTCGACGGCCTCGACGTGCCGCTGGTCAACCACCTCGGCGCGACCTTCATGGACGACTACGAGGGCGACGGCGCGTTCCCGCAGTCGCGGCCGCCGCACGACTCGTTTTCGCGTTACAGCGCCGGCATGCTTCCGCTCGAACCGATCCGGCATCGTCATTCGCCGGTCTTCGCCTACCCTTACGAGCGGACGCGGACCGCGCTCGAGAACCTGAAGAAAGCCGACGATTGGGACATTTGCCACGGCCTGAAGCTCAAATTTGCCAATCCGGCAACCGGCGACTGGGTGATGCCGACGATTGCGGCCTTCGCCCAGCTTGTGCCCAAGGGTTTCAAGACCGCGCAGTACCGCTCGACCGAGGCGACGGTGGTGATGACCGCGGAAGGCCGCGGCAAGGCCACGGTTGGCGACCAGACCTACACTTTGGGCAAAAATGACATATTTGTGGTGCCAAATTGGACGTGGTGGCAGGTGGAGGCCGAGGACGACCTCGTGCTGCTGAGCTACTCGGACCGTGCTGCGCTCGAGAAGCTCGACCTGTGGCGCGAGCAGCGCGCCAACGAGCCGCCCAGCCTGTAGCGTCCGGAACCGAAGACAAGAAGAGAGAGAAACGGGACTTCAATGGCCAAAGAGAAATTCAACCGCACGAAGCCGCACTGCAACGTTGGCACGATCGGTCACGTGGATCATGGCAAGACGTCGCTGACGGCGGCGATCACCAAGGTTTTGGCGGAGACGGGCGGGGCGACGTTCACCGCCTATGACCAGATCGACAAGGCGCCGGAGGAGAAGGCGCGCGGCATCACGATTGCGACGGCGCACGTGGAGTACGAGACGCAGAAGCGGCACTACGCCCACGTCGACTGCCCGGGGCACGCCGACTACGTCAAGAACATGATCACCGGTGCGGCGCAGATGGACGGCGCGATCCTGGTGGTGAGCGCGGCCGACGGCCCGATGCCGCAGACCCGCGAGCACATCCTGCTGGCGCGTCAGGTGGGTGTGCCGGCGCTGGTGGTGTTCATGAACAAGGTCGACATGGTCGACGACCCGGAGCTGCTCGACCTCGTGGAGCTCGAGGTGCGTGAGCTTTTGTCGAAGTACAACTTCCCGGGCGACAAGATCCCGATCGTGAAGGGCTCGGCGCTGATGGCGCTGGAGGGCAAGAGCCCGGAGCTCGGCCACGACGCGATCCTGAAGCTGATGGAGGCGGTGGACAGCTACATCCCGCAGCCGGAGCGCCCGATCGACCAGCCGTTCCTGATGCCGGTGGAAGACGTGTTCTCGATCTCGGGCCGCGGCACGGTGTGCACGGGCCGCGTCGAGCGCGGCGTGGTGAAGGTCGGCGAGGAGGTCGAGATCGTCGGCATCCGGGCGACGCAGAAGACCACGGTGACGGGCGTCGAGATGTTCCGCAAGCTCTTGGATCAGGGCCAGGCCGGCGACAACATCGGCGCGCTGTTGCGCGGCATCGACCGCGAGGGCGTGGAGCGCGGCCAGGTGCTGTGCAAGCCGGGCTCGGTGAAGCCGCACACCAAGTTCAAGGCCGAGGCCTACATCCTGACCAAGGAGGAGGGCGGGCGTCACACGCCGTTCTTCACCAACTACCGTCCGCAGTTCTACTTCCGCACCACCGACGTGACCGGTGTGGTGACGCTGCCGGAGGGCACCGAGATGGTGATGCCTGGCGACAACATCGCGATGGAGGTGCAGCTGATCGTTCCGATCGCGATGGAGGAGAAGCTCCGCTTCGCCATCCGCGAGGGCGGCCGCACCGTCGGTGCCGGCGTCGTCGCGAGCATCATCGAGTAA
>JAIESC010000036.1 GCA_019746355.1 Xanthobacteraceae bacterium
ATGTAGCCGACGCGGCCGATGGTGCCGGTGGCGTCCTCGCCGTCGATCAGCACGCGGCCTTCGGTCGGCTGCAGCAGGCCGGCGATGATATTGAACAGCGTGCTCTTGCCGCAGCCGGACGGCCCCACCAGGCTGACGAAGCGGCCGGTGGGGATTTCCAGATCGAGCGGCTCGACCGCGCGGAAGGTCCCCGCAGGCGTGGTGAACGCCATGCCAACCCGATCAAGGTGCACTTTTACCGGCATCGTCAGCCTCCGCGCACCGCGCGCTCAGCTTGAGGCCGAACGCGAGCGCGAAAAGGCTAGTGCATCGGATGTGCCAAGTCGATTGGCCTGCCGGGTCAGGCTGCCATGCGCGACGGTTGGCCGCGCAGGCTGTTCCGTGGTGCAAAAAGCGGCGGAAGGCTGGACGACTGCAATGCTTTGCCCGGCGCGAAGCGTGTTTAAGGCGTCTCGATTCTGCGATAGTTCGTCCATGTTTTTCGCTCATTCCCTTGAAGGCCGGAATCGCGATGCGTGGCAGCCGCTGGCGGCGCATCTGGAAGCGGTGTCGCGGCTGACGTCGTCGCGGGCGAAAAAATTTGGAGCAGATCGACTGGGGGCGATCGTCGGGCTGCTCCATGACCTCGGAAAATATGCGCCCGCCTTCCAGGATTACATCGCTGGTCGCGGAGACGGCCCGGACCACGCCACGGCGGGAGCACGGGAAATCCAGAAGCTCGCGGCCACAGCCGGCCCGGACCGCCTTGCCGCTCTGATTGCTGCCTATTGCATCGCGGGCCACCATTCCGGCCTGCCCAATTGGCGCGGGGACCGGGCGCTGTCCGATCGACTGAAGAAACAGATATCGCCGCTCGATCCGGCCTGGCGCCTCGAACTGACACCCGAGACGGGCGCGCTATTTCCCAAGGCCTTCAAGCCGTATCCCGACGGCAGCCGCGTTGCATTCCAGATCGCGATGCTCGGGCGGATGCTGTTCTCTTGTCTGATCGATGCGGATCGCCGGGACACTGAAAGCTTCTATGCCCACGCCGAGGGCAGATCCGTCGACCGCGAATGGCCTGCGCTGACCGCCATTGTCGAGAGCCTCATCGCTCGCTTCGACGCGCACATGGCTGCTCTTCAAGGCAGCGCTGGCGAAAGTGCTCTCGGCCGGACGCGCGCTGACATCCTCGCCCACGTCCGTGGCAAAGCTGTGCTTCCCCGTGGCATCTTCACGCTGAATGTGCCGACCGGTGGCGGCAAGACGCTCGCGTCGCTCGGCTTCGCGCTCGACCATGCCAAGGCGCATCGCATGGAGCGCATCGTGTATGGCATTCCGTTCACATCGATCATCGATCAGACCTCGGACATCTTCCGGGAGGTGCTCGGCGAAGGGATCGTGCTGGAGCACCATTCGGCGATCGAGGACGAACGAGAGGGCCGCGCGCGCGACGAGCAGGAAGGCGAGCGCGACCTGCGCGACAAGATGCGGCTTGCGATGGAGGATTGGGCCGCGCCAATCGTTGTCACCACAAACGTGCAACTGTTCGAGAGCCTGTTCGCGAGCCGCACCTCGCGCTGCCGCAAGCTGCACAACCTCGTCAACGCGGTCATCATCCTCGACGAGGCGCAAACCATCCCGCTGCCTCTGTTGCGGCCGTGCGTCGCCGCCCTCGACGAACTCGTCGGCAATTATGGATGCAGCGTTGTGTTGTGCACAGCGACGCAGCCGGCTTTGGGGGCGCCGCGCTTCAAGGGCGGTTTTGATTTGTCGAAAGACCGCGAGCTCGCGCCCGACCCGGCTGCGCTGGCTGCAGTGTTAAAGCGCGTGACTCTCGCAGTCCGCGCAGAGCCAGTCAGCGACGCCGATCTCGTCAACGAGATCGCCACAGTCGATCAGGCGCTTGTCATCGTTAACAGTCGCAAGCATGCGCTGGACCTGTACAATGTCGCCAAGGCCGCAGGACTTACCGATCTTGTCCATCTCACCACGCGTCAGACTGCCGCTGACCGTCGCCGCATCCTCGCCGCCATCCGCGACGACCTCAAAAACAAGAAACCTTGCCGCGTCATCGCCACATCTCTGGTCGAGGCGGGCGTCGATCTCGATTTTCCGCGAGTCTGGCGCGCACAAGCCGGCCTCGATCAGATCGCGCAGGCTGCGGGCCGCTGCAATCGCGAGGGGCTGCGTCCTGTTGCCGACAGCATTGTCACGGTGTTCAAGCCCGCCGAAGCCATGTCGCCGCCGGAGTTCAGGCTGTTCATCGAGGCGATGCAGCGGGTCATACCGCACCACGGCGATCTGTTTTCGCCCGAAGCGATCCAGCGCTATTTCAACGAAGTGTATTGGCAGAAGGGCGAAAAGCTCCTCGACCAGATCACCATGCACGGAGCCGATGGATCATCGCAGAAGATCTCGGTACTTGATGCGTTTGCTGTTTCAGTGAGCAGTCATCTGCTCGACTTTCCGTATCGCGCCGTGGCTGAAGGTTTTCGCCTGATCGAAAGCGGCATGGAGCCGGTGATCGTCGCGATCGAGGATGAGCCGCATTCCATTCTCGCCCGCTTGCGAAGCAATGCAATTGCGCCAGGCGCCGCCGCGCGCGAGCTGCAGACGTTCGTTGTCCAGGTTCCGCCCGCTTGGCGGCACAAACTGATCGAGAATGGGCATGCCAAGCTCATTCCGGGCTATGGAGATCAATTCGTCGAGCTCACGAGCTTTGGCCTCTACTCCCCGGAGCGCGGTCTAGTCTGGGAGTATGCTGATAGCCTCGCGGACTACGGTATTATTTGACCCATCTCTGCAAATTTGAAAAAGGGAGTTCCATAAACCGAGCCTTCTTCAGAGGCTTTAAAAAATTTGACAATGCCGTCCGTAGCCGTTAAAGGCATTAGCGTGCTGGGAGGCTTTCGCATGGCCAAACACATTTCTGACGACGCCGTCGCTATCATCAAACTCGCACGCGCCCTTGGTTATAAGTACGAAGTCATCGCCGCCTATTTCGTGATTAATCAGGGGCGGATTGCGGACATAGTGAAAGGTAGAATTGGCCCTTCTATCCCGCAGGCGAAGGATTTGCCTTCCGATTTTCCGCACCTTGCCTGATACAAACCAAGTGGCCCGCTCCGCATGTCGCGCCCCATGCGGGTGCGTGGATAGAAACCATAAGCCGAGCCTCCTTTCAGAAGGCTTTTAGCGGGGCGGGTCACGCCGTTCCGGTTGCGACAACTCCAGATTGTTGTACGCTCGGTGCGTTGGGGGCGGTAATGGCGTATGGCGTTCGTCTTCGCGTGTCGGGTGAGTATGCGTGCTTCACGCGGCCCGAAATGAAGGTGGAGCGCGTCTCCTATGACGTGATGACTCCGTCGGCCGCGCGCGGCATCCTCGAAGCCATCCACTGGAAACCGGCAATCAAATGGATCGTCGAGGAAATCCGCGTCCTCAAGCCGATCCGCTTCCAGTCGATCCGTCGCAACGAGGTCGGCGCCAAGGCGCCCGTGGCCGCGATCCGCAAGGCGATGCGGAGCGGCGAGCTTGGCGACCTCGCGCTTGTGGTCGAGGATAACCGGCAGCAGCGCGCAGCCACTGTGCTGGGCGACGTCGAATATGTGATCTCTGCGCGCTTTGAACTGACGCCGAAGGCCAACGACAGCGACAACCCTGGTAAGCATCTCGATACCTTCAACCGTCGCGCCCGCAAGGGCCAGTGCTTCCATCAGCCCTGCCTCGGCACGCGCGAATTTCCTGCTCGTTTTGAGTTGGTCGAGCCTGACGCGCCGATGCCTGCGCCGGAAAACCAGACGCCCGATCTCGGCTTTGGCGCGCCGCGCGATCTGGGCTTCATGCTCTTCGACATCGATCACGCGGGCGACCGCTCGTCGCTGTTTTTCCGTGCCACGCTCGATCGCGGCGTGATGAAGGTGCCGCCGCCCGACTCGCCGGAGATACGTCGATGAGCGCACTTGCGGCGCTGGCCCGCGCCTACGACCGCATGGCTTCTCGCAACGAGGTGCCGGCGTTCGGCTATTCGACACAGAACATCGGCTTTCTCATCAGCCTGAATACCGATGGTTCGGTGGCTGGCGCGCCTGCGGACCTGCGCAGTGGCGAAGGCAAGAAACGGATTGCCCGTGCGATTGCCGTGCCGCAGCCAGTGAAGCGCACGTCAGGCATCGCGCCGAACTTTTTGTGGGACAAGACCGCCTACGTTCTCGGCGTCACAAGCGGAGAGGGCAAACGCACGGCCGCCGAGTACAAGGCATTTGTCGAACGCCATCGCGAGTGGCTCGCGGGCAGTAACGACGAGGGGCTCGTCGCCCTGCTTCGCTTTCTGGAGAACTGGCGACCTGAGCACTTCGCAAAGTTGGGTTGGCCCGAAGACATGAAGGATCAGAATGTCGTGTTCGCGCTTGAGCGCGAGCGGCTCGACGACATCCACATTCATGATCGGCCGGCCGCGCGGGAGCTGTGGGCTCACCTCTCCGCGGCAGCCGACAAGAACGCTGAAGCCATCTGTTTGATCAGCGGCGAAAAGGCTCCCGTGGCTCGGCTGCATCCATCGATCAAGGGCGTGTGGGGTGCACAGACCGCGGGTGCGTCCATTGTCTCCTTCAATCTCGATGCTTTTACCTCCTACGGCCATGAGCAGGGCGATAATGCACCCATCTCCGAGGCGGCAGCCTTCGCCTACACGACGGCGTTGAACTTCTTCCTTGAGCGCGACAGCGGTCACCGCATCCAGATCGGAGACGCTTCGACGGTGTTCTGGGCTGATGCCAGCGATGCTGAAGCCGCCGCCGCCGCAGAAGGACTGTTTGCCGGATTGCTCGGCGCCGACGACGAAAAGATCGTTAACCGGGGCGTCAAAGATGCCTTGGAAAAAATTCGGGCTGGCATCACGACGCCCACTGTCATTCCGGAGCCCTTGAAGGGCGTGCGCTTCTACATTCTTGCGCTCGCACCGAACGCCGCGCGGCTATCGATTCGATTCTATCTGGAAGACGATTTCGGCGTAATCGCGCGGCGCTACCTGGAGCATATCGAGCGCCTCCGCATCGAGCCGTCGCCGCGTGAGGCCGCGCCCTCGATGTGGCGCATGCTGATCGAAACGGCGGTGTTGCGGAAATCCGAGAACATCCAGCCCAACCTTGCCGGCGAGTGGCTGCGCGCGATCCTGTCTGGCGCGCCCTATCCGCTGACGCTTTTGGCTACACTCATCATGCGGCTGCGTGCCGACCATGACGTCAATGCATTGCGCGTTGCCGTGCTCAAATCGATCCTGATCAGAAATTTCGAGATGGAGGTACCCGTGGCGCTCGATCCGGCCTGTACCGATCAAGGCTATTTGCTCGGCCGGCTGTTTGCACTTTACGAACAAGTGCAAACGGCGGCGCTCGGCTACGATGTGAACGCCACCATCAAGGACAAATTCTACGGCGCCGCCTCAGCACAACCGCGTAAGGTGTTTCATCTTCTCGAGTCCGGCTCGGCTAACCATTTGTCAAAAATTGGCAAGCAGAAGCCAGGTTTGAAGGTCAATCTGGAGAAGCAGATCGGTGCCATTATGGATTTGATGGACCCCGGGAAAGACCCGTTCCCGGCGAGCCTCCCCGACAAGAGCCAGGCCCTGTTCGGCCTCGGCTACTATCACCAGCGCAATGAATTCTTCCGCAAGTCCGACAAATCCACGCCGAAGGACGCCGCTGCATGACCACGCTCGCCAACCGCTACGATATCGTCTTCCTGTTCGAGGTCACCAACGGCAATCCGAACGGCGATCCGGATGCTGGCAATCTGCCGCGCATGGACCCGGAAACCAATGTCGGCCTTGTCAGCGACGTGTCGCTTAAGCGCAAGATTCGGAATTACACGGAACTCGCGCGCGGTGATCAGCCCGGCTACCGCATTTACGTTCAGGAGGGCTCGATCCTCAACGAGAAGCACCGCGAGGCCTACAAGGCGGTGCGGATCGGCAATGACAAGGTTGCCAAGGAAAAATCGCTCAATCCGCAAAGCGATGAGGAGGCGAGGGCGCTCACCAAGTTCATGTGCGACAATTTCTTTGACGTCCGCACGTTTGGCGCGGTGATGAGCACCGGCATCAATGCTGGCCAGGTGCGTGGCCCGGTTCAAATAGCCTTTGCCAGATCGGTCGAGAAAATTCTGCCGCTGGAAATCTCGATCACCCGCATGGCAGCAACCAACGAGAAGGAGAAGGCCGATCGCGAGAAGGGAAGCGAGGGCGACGAGCGCACCGAGAACCGCACGATGGGGCGTAAGCATGTCGTGCCATACGGGCTTTATCGCGCCCACATGTTCGTCAATGCGAAGCTTGCCGAGCGCACCGGTTTTAGCCAGGAAGACCTCGATCACGTCTTTGACGCGCTGAGGTCGATGTTCGAGCACGACCGTTCCGCCGCACGCGGCGAGATGGCGTCGCGCCGCGTGATCGCCTTCAAGCATTCGTCGGCATTGGGGAATGCCCCGGCCCACGCGCTGTTTGATCGCGTTCTGGTGCAGCGGCGATTCCGTGGGGACCTGTACGAGCTTGGCGACGACAGGCTGGACAATGCGCCTGCGGCGCGCCGCTTCGAGGACTACGAAGTATCGCTGCGGCACGACGGTTTGCCGGAAGGTGTTGAGATTATCAACGTCCTATAGCCTCATGATGCCGCCCGCGGACCCCGACAACCCGATCCCCATCTCCGCGCTCCAGCACGCCGTCTATTGCCTGCGCCAGGCTGCCCTCATCCATATCGAGCGCGTCTGGGCCGAGAACCGCTTCACCGCCGAGGGCCGCGTGCTGCACGACGTGGCCCACGAGGCAGGCTCCCGGAAAAGCCGTGGCGTGCGCCGCGTCACGGCGTTGCCGCTCGCTTGCATCCGCCTGAACATTGCCGGCGTCGCCGACGTGGTCGAATTCCACGCCGGACCTGACGGCGAGACTGCCCTTCCCATTGAATACAAGCGCGGCAAGCCGAAGCTGCATCGCGCCGACGAGGTGCAGCTCTGTGCCCAGGCGCTTTGCCTCGAGGAGATGACCGGCCGGCCGGTGCCCGAGGGCGCGCTGTTCTATGGCGAAACCAAGCGTCGCGTGGTGGTGCCGTTCGATGCCGAGCTGCGCAAGCTCACCGAGGACACGGCCCTGGCGTTCGGCGCTCTCGTCGCGGAGGGTCGCACGCCGCCGCCGGTCTGGAAGGCCGCGCGCTGCCGCGCCTGCTCGCTGATCGAGCTGTGCCGGCCGCAGGCGATGGCAAAGTCGGCGCTCGCCTTTCGCCGGCGCGCGCTCGCCGCAGCGCTTGCGCCGCCGCTGGCGCCGGAGGAGGCTGCCGGCGAGACGGTGCCGTGAAGAAGCTGCTCAACACGCTCTACGCCACCACGGAGGGTGCGCGGCTGCGCAAGGACGGCGAGAACCTGGTCGCCGAGGTCGATGGCGCCGAGCGCGGCCGCGTGCCGCTGCACATGCTGGGCGGCGTGGTGGTGTTCGGGGCGACGAGTGTTTCGCCGCCCTTGATCGGTGCGCTGGCCAGGGCCGGCATCACCCTGGTGCTGCTCGATCGGCAGGGCCGGTTTCAGGCGAGGGTGGACGGCCCGGTCAGCGGCAATGTGCTGCTGCGGCGCGCCCAGTACCGCGCGTCCGAGCAGCCGGACGAGATCGTGCGCAGCATCGTCTCGGCCAAGATCGCGAACCAGCGCGCGGTGCTGCAGCGCGCGTTGCGCGACCACGGTGAGGAGATGGCGGCGGAGCGCCGCGCGGCGGTCGCGGCCGCGGTCGAACGCATGGAGCGGATCCTGCGCCGGGTCGCTTTCATGAACGAGGGCGCGGACGTCATGCGCGGCGCGGAAGGCGAGGCAGCCAACGGCTATTTCGCGGTGTTCGGCGATCTGATCCGTTCGCCCGATGCCGATATCCGCTTCAACGGCCGCAGCCGGCGGCCGCCGCTCGACCCGGTCAACGCGCTGTTGTCGTTCCTCTACACGCTGCTCACGCACGACTGCCGCAGCGCCGCCGAAAGCATCGGCCTCGATCCGGCGGTCGGCTTCCTGCATCGCGACCGGCCGGGGCGGCCAAGTCTTGCGCTCGACCTGATGGAGGAACTGCGGCCGGTGCTGGCCGATCGCCTGGCGCTGTCGTTGATCAACCGGCGACAGGTGCGCAGCGGCGATTTCGAGACCCGCGACGGCGGCGCGGTGCTGCTCACGGAAGCCGGCCGCAAGACCGTGCTGACGGCCTGGCAGGAGCGCAAGAAAGAGGAGCGGCGGCATCCGTTCCTCGACGAAATGGCTCCGCTCGGGCTTGTGCCCTATCTGCAGGCGCAGTTGCTCGCCCGCCATCTGCGCGGCGACCTCGATGCCTATCCGCCATGGTTCTGGAAATGAATGGGGGAGGCTGGCCGTGCTGGTGCTCGTGACCTACGACGTGAGCCTCGTGCAGCCGGGCGGGGCGCGGCGACTGCGTCGCGTCGCCAAGTCCTGCCAGGACTACGGCCAGCGGGTACAGTTCTCGGTGTTCGAGATCGAGGTCGATCCGGCGCAATGGGCCACGTTGAAAGCCAAGCTCGAAGGCCTGATCGACCGTGAACACGACAGTTTGCGCTACTATTACCTCGGCTCGAACTGGCGTCGCCGGGTCGAACATGTGGGAGCAAAGGCGGCAGCCGATCTCGACGGGGCGCTGATCGTGTAACATGCGGCGCGAACCGCAAGCGTGCCGTCCCTGCCTGGGAGGCTCGCGCCCGGGCGAGCTGTTTGAAATCGTGAACAGAAGTCGTTCGGTGCCGCCCGGTGCCTCGGTGAGGGCGAAGGCCTCGCCGTGGCTTCGCGCCTTGGGCCGCCTTTTTCATGATCGAGGGCTATGTTACGGGTGGAGCGGGTCGCGTCCGCACGGGCGCGCGGATAGAAACAAACTGTTTGATGTGAATAGCATGTACCCGGCAGTGGGTCGCGTCCGCACGGGCGCGCGGATAGAAACGCTTAGGTTTCAACTGCGCGTCGATTGACGCGGGGTCGCGTCCGCACGGGCGCGCGGATAGAAACATCTGCCCTATGTTGGCTCGCAGGTATTTCTAGGTCGCGTCCGCACGGGCGCGCGGATAGAAACGGCGCGCATAGAGGCGCATCATGGCATCACGGTCGAGGGTCGCGTCCGCACGGGCGCGCGGATAGAAACCTCTAGACCTCTCCACCGTCATTTCGTTCATCAAGGTCGCGTCCGCACGGGCGCGCGGATAGAAACTCGCGGCGGCTCATTGATCCTCCGCCAGCTTCCAGGGTCGCGTCCGCACGGGCGCGCGGATAGAAACATCATCGGGAGAAGGACGCGCTCGGAGAAGTCGTGGGTCGCGTCCGCACGGGCGCGCGGATAGAAACCCTGACAGTCGAGCACGGAGGGGAACATGACGGTCGGTCGCGTCCGCACGGGCGCGCGGATAGAAACTGATCGAGGGCCTGACTGCAACACAGATTGCCGAGGTCGCGTCCGCACGGGCGCGCGGATAGAAACTACACCGGAAACAGAACCAAAGACCGGACATGGAGGTCGCGTCCGCACGGGCGCGCGGATAGAAACAGACGCTTGAAGTTCTGCGCCGTGCTCTCGATAAGTGGTCGCGTCCGCACGGGCGCGCGGATAGAAACAATCAAACACACTACGCGCACCGCTCCGCCTATGGTCGCGTCCGCACGGGCGCGCGGATAGAAACCTCTGATGGCAGGGTCAGTTGGCCCCGCAATCACGGTCGCGTCCGCACGGGCGCGCGGATAGAAACTGTTTCCGGTGTAGAACGCATCAAGGTCATTGAACGGTCGCGTCCGCACGGGCGCGCGGATAGAAACAGGTAGGACGTGGCGTAGTAGTGTAACGGCGTCGGTCGCGTCCGCACGGGCGCGCGGATAGAAACCGTGCCGCATCGATACCTTCCGGAGGTCTGCAGCCCGGTCGCGTCCGCACGGGCGCGCGGATAGAAACTGTTCTGCTCCGCCGTCGCTATGGTCGGCAGCGGGTCGCGTCCGCACGGGCGCGCGGATAGAAACATCCAACCGCTTTTTGAGCCAGTCGGGCATGTAGGGTCGCGTCCGCACGGGCGCGCGGATAGAAACATTGCCGACTACCTCGGGACGATCCAGCCATAGGTGGGTCGCGTCCGCACGGGCGCGCGGATAGAAACCTCAAGGAGTGGCGGGAATACCGGAACCTGACCCGGTCGCGTCCGCACGGGCGCGCGGATAGAAACCCATACTAAATCCAGCATCCTCCAAAAATGCCGGGTCGCGTCCGCACGGGCGCGCGGATAGAAACGTGTCTTCGGGGCAGAAGTAGACCGCGCTGAGGGGGGTCGCGTCCGCACGGGCGCGCGGATAGAAACCGCTCCCCACGAACGACAGGTGGCATCGTCAGAAGGTCG
Source organism: Xanthobacteraceae bacterium (assembly GCA_019746355.1). The sequence continues at coordinate 10,386 of JAIESC010000036.1, forward strand.
CGTCCGCACGGGCGCGCGGATAGAAACCTGCTCCCCGGTCTGGGACTGATACTGTCCCGAGGTCGCGTCCGCACGGGCGCGCGGATAGAAAC
>JAIESC010000094.1 GCA_019746355.1 Xanthobacteraceae bacterium
CGCAGGCCACAGCGTGCCTGCCGTCAGGCAGAAATTCCACTTATCGTCCTGTTCAGATTTCCGGGACCGGCTCTATCATCCTGCCGCTCGACGCCCCGCACATCCGTCGGCAGGTGAGGTTCAATACGCTCCCACTGCTCGTCACTCAGCCAGAAGAGATTGCTGCGCATGATCCCGATCCCCTTACAAAAACGAATCAGAATCGTATTGTCAGAGCAGAAGAATTAATGAGTTTTGACCCTAGTCGCCCTGGCACGACGAAGAAGGCGAGGTGGGTCCCGGGTATCTGATGTTGTCGCCAAAGACGGCGTCTTCCGGGGTCAGTTCGCCACCCATCGGTCCGTTGAAAGTGGACCTCGAACCGACCACACGCCATTTTTTTGCCAGTTCCGGCGCAGCAGCTTGCACTCCACGGACACCTTGCCGTTCCGGCCCACCTCGATCACGGCGTAGTTGCCAGCGTTCACGTATCGCACTCTCCGTCGGTCGCGTTTGGATACGACCGGCAAGAATACGGTCGAGAGCGGAGGTGTTCACGAACGTCGTGCCGGCGCGCTCGCGGACATCGAAGGTGTGGATGTGCCGTATAGATGCAACAACAGACCTGGGAATTCGCGATCCAGATGCGAGGCGCGATCGTGGGATAGAAGAATACAACGTGCGAGATCAAGGTCAGCGTCGCGGACCAGGGTCCGGACGGCCGCGCGGCAGCTGCGCGTGTACGCCGCATCGCCGGCATTTTCATCGAGTCCCTCGGGATCGGGACCGGTGAACGAATACCCGGTGAATGCGAAGCGGCCGACTTTGACGGCGCGCAAGTGGACGAGCCGCGCCAATCGCCCGAAGCCGACGTCATCAGGCCGATCCCAATTGCCGTGGACATAGACGATCGGACAGCCGAACGACTTAAGCGTCTCAAATATCTCCGCAGCACGGTAAGTCCCGATGTCGCCCGGCACGGCGATCACGTCGTAATCTTTGCCTTCCTGCGCCCGCAGCTTGCGGACGCAGGCGACGTTGTTGTGGATGTCCGAAATCGCGAGAATTCGCATACGACAGTCGCGGAGGAAGTACGCATGAAGATGCGCTCAGGGATGATGGCTTCAGCATCATGCTGAAATCGCACCGCGGGTTCACAACATCAAGCGTTTGGCGGATCAACACCGCGCTCGGTTGCTGAGTGATACCGGCAGCCATTGCCGAAGTGCTCGGCCGGCCGACGCCTGGCGCCGTGACAGGCTCTCGCCTGCCGACGTCCATTGGGCCGCGCCCTACGGACTTATATGCGAACGGCTTCCCGTTGCCGTACGTCGGACGCGGTATTCCAACCGCCAAGGAAAGCCCGCTGCCGCGCACCAAACGTCAGTATGGCTTTCGCCCATTGTGCCGCTGCCAAAGAAAGCCAGATGACACCAAATCCCGTGATCAGAAGCACCAAACCGATCTTGATGTGCGAGATGACGGCACCCGCGCGCAGCGACACCGGATCGTAGATCGCTTGGTCACCTTCGATCCTGATTCCATAAAGCTGCTTCCAGACCCGCGCCGGCGACACGAGCATGAAGACCTTGTCGAAGAAGAACTCGCCCCGGACGTCGGGCCGGAGACCGCGGGAAGCGTCGGCGCCGACAAACACCCCGCTAACATTGAAGATGCAACCGTCGTCGCCGGTGATCTCGATCCAGTCGTGGAGTGCGCCCCCCGGCAGAAGCGTCGCGGCTCCAACGCCGGTGACGGTGCCCTGCAAAATGAACAGGCTCATGACGCGCTCCTTCGTTCGGCCGCCGCAACCTAGGCGCAAATCTCTTAATTATACGCTAAAACGTATAGAGAATTGCGCTGAATGATGGTCCACCCTGCCCGATGGCGGGGACCGACGAGCGCTCGACACTGGCCCGCAACGTCAAGGCGTTGCGGCTTCAACGCGGCCTCAGCCAGGAAGAGCTTGCGGCCGCGGCAGGCGGGCTTCGTCAGGCAGCAATTAGCGAAATCGAGGCCGCAAAGGGCAATCCGACATTCACGACGCTGGAATTCGTCGCTGCGGCGTTAGGCGTCAGCATCCGCGACCTGCTAAAGCCCCCACGGGACCGCTGAGCCCTCTTTTCTTGGCCATCCGGCGCGGAACGCGTCGTGGATAAAAACAACCTAATGAGGCCCGAAAAGGCGGCACTGGAATCCAGCGTCCGCTATATCGCCGCCGATCTCGCGGGGCGAAATTTCGCGCCCACGCTTCAGCACTTCCTCGCGGAGCGCCCGATCAAAATGGTGGGGCAGGGTTCGCCTATGTCAGCGCGCCCCGGCGCGACGAAGCTGCTCGCTCCTTCGGTGTGGCCGATCTGTCCTTCATCAACCGGACCGTGACCTGTCACAGCCCGGATAAACCATCCCGGAGTTTCAGAAACGAAAAACCCCGCCGGGAGCGCCGACGGGGTTTCTCCTCAACAGCAGCGGACTGCGACCTGATTTGCCGATCCGAGAGCGGCCCGCAGCTGCGTTCCGTTCCCTTAAGAATCAAGGGAATGTCGGACGTTGTCAAGCGTTGCTGTCGACCCACTTCAGCCTTTTCCTGAGCTCCCTAAGCCGTTTCGCGGCCTCGGTCTCGCTGAAACCGGCAGCCCGGAGTCGGGTCAAGAAATTTTGGGTGATGCACCGCGTGTCATCATCGGCGGCAGCCGTCGACAAGTACGCGGCGAGCATCAATTCGGCGAGATCTCGCAACTCGGGTGCTCGCCGCTCTTCCAGGCTCTGCCGATACCGCGCCTGCCGCTCACGCGCCTTCTCGCGCCGCCGCATGGCGCGCTTCCGCGATTCGGCGGAACTGACCGAGCGTGAAAACACCGAACCTGAACGATGCTGCTCTATCTGCTGCATGATGCACCGGACCTTCGCCGCCGGTCCGGCAAGACGCAACACTTCCATCATCGGCCGACCGTCCCGTCACGGCCTTTCCGCGGCGACCACCGACGACACCCCACAGGACGGCATTAGAGCCTCCAGGACGGCGATCTTCGCCTTCCAGCATTGAAGATACTGGACTCGCCGACGATGGCCGTCCTGACGCACCCGGCGGTGTTACAGGCTGTCACGCGATCGCCTCGATCCGTTGCGCCCCCCGGCCGATCCGTTCGATCAGAGTCAGTTGCCCGCGGGCGATGCGCCGACGCCTACGCCAGCGCCTCGCCAATGCCCCAGGAACGGCGTTTGACCGATCGGGCGACACTGTCTCCGGAATCGAGGGTGACCCCGCTCCTGGAGCCTCTATCGCTTGGAAACGATGGTTCGTTTCGTTTTGTACTCGGCGGGACATGACCGACCGGACGGATTCTTCCACCTCCGTGACATGTGCGGCCGCATCATCCCACCAGGCCCAAGCGACGATCGACACACCATCCGGAACATCATCAATCCGTTCGATGGGCTGAACATCAATTGTTTCGCCGGACACACCGACGATCGGCACTTCCTCAAATACAGGAAGGGCAAGATTGGGATTGTGCCGAACAACCCCTGGCTCGAATTCCATGATCCACGATGAGTGGACTTGCTGGCCGACGTCGGCTTTCAAGCGCAGCAAGGGTCTGTCCCGGCCCTCCACCACCAGATCGAAGTCCTTGAGCACGTCCCGATCAGCATTCTCCTGATTTACAAAGGGTTTGGCACTGTTGGATGTAGAGGCGGGTATACCTTCATACCCCCCTAACAGGGTCCATAACGCACTTTTTTCCGTCAGGTGCTGCGCCGTCTCGATTGCCGTCCAGTTCCGGCTGACGGTTCGCGCCTGCCTGATCCCGGCCTCTTCGGCGATCACCTTGAAGCTGGCCTTAGGGCCGAGCTTGGCGAGGGCGCGACTGCACTTCCAAACCGTCTCGACCCTGCGGGCGACGTGGGTGTGCATCGTCGCCCCTGCGGACTGGCGGTCGTGGGGGTTGTCGAGGTGTTCGAGGCCGCCGCGCATGAGGCCGCGGTTGCGCTTACGCTTGCGCTTACCGGACCGCTTCTTCGGATCCCATTCCTTGGCGACGGCGTTCGACACGTTCAGCAGCAGCTTCCGCTTGCCTTTGTCGCGGGTGGCGCCCGCCTCCCACTCATCGACGACGGCGAGGAGGGCGTCGAAGATCAGGTCGCGTAGCCGCGCGCGGTCGACGGGCGGCACCTTGCATAGCTTGCCGAACTCGCCCTTGTCGGACTCGCAGGCTAGCGCACACGCCTTCCAGGCGTGGTCACGCGATGCCAGGAACAACGGCTGGCTGACCCGCCGCTCGACGCCGTCGGCGTCGGCCTTCGCTAGGACCGCTTCGCGGATCTCGTGCGCGAGATCGACCTTGAGGCGGTGCGGCCCCAACCAGTCGGCCCATTGCTTGAGGCTGTACAGTGCTCCGTCGTTCAAGACGGCGGCGCAGTTGACCGGCGCCAACGGGTTCTTTCCAGCGGTCGGCGCGACCGCCCCCGCCATGTCGGCACCAATGGCCTTGAGCGTCTTCGTCAGTGCGGTGACGACCTTGCGGTACAGCAGCCGGGCGTCCTTCGAGCAGCGTTTGTCGTCCGAGAACCAGACGGGCTCGCCGGCCAGTTCGAACCAGAGATGCGCGCCGCCGACCGCGCCGTCGAGGGTGCGGTTGAACGCGACCACGTTCGGCAGGATCGGCAGCTTCGCGATGTGCCGCAGCGCGTGGACGAGTGCGCCGATGGAGTCGAAGTCGATGTCGAGTTCGACTCGGATCACGCGCCTGAATTTTCGGGTGCGGACGATGTGGCTCTGATCGAGGCCCCGCATCTTGCCGTCGGTCGGCGCAAGGCTGTGTTTGCCGCCGCTCAGGAACATTTCGGCTGCATCGTTGCCCCGACGCCGGTTCTCGGCCGCCGGCGTGTCCCACACAAAGCGATACAGCGTCCAGTCGTGCTCGGAGCGCAAGCCTTCCTCGCAGAATTCGTCGATCAGGTAGGGGCGATCACCGAGCGAGCACGCTCGGTCGATCACGAATCCTTCTGACAGCCGCTCCTCGACGTAGCGCTTGTAGTCCAGTCGTTTTGCAATGTAGGGCGGCGGCGGGATCGGCCGATCCTCCGGCGTAGACAGCTTCGCGTATTCGGCGGGCGGCAGATCCACGAAGTTCTGGAAGTCGTGATCCAGCAGCCGCTGCTGCCAATCCTCCACCTTCGGCAGCTGCGCCTTGGGCACTCCGGCGTCCTTGGCTGCCGAGCGGGCGGCAGCTGCGGCCTGCGCCGACGCCCAGCGTTGCTCGGCCGTCATTTCTTTGTAGAGTTTCTTGGTTTTCTTTTTGCGGCGGCGACGGTCCGACACGCGGCGGCGGCTGCGGACCCGCGATTTGTTGCGCGCAGCATCGTCGTCTGCGAGCGCGCGCTGCATGTTTTCGGAGAGAGGGGCTACGTTGGCGGCGGGTTGCCGGTGCGTGGTGCCATCATTGCGATTTCTGACAAGGGTGGTGTGTTTGGCTGCCGGGTTATGAGCCCGGCGGGCCATCAGGCGGGGCGCCTTGTCGGCGCGATATGTCCAGAGGCAGAGGTCACGTTCGCTCTCGCTTAATCGGCACCTCTACGATGTGAGCTGACTGCGCACATGTCAAATCGCAAGCCGTCGTCTATGTCGACTTCCGACACAGCAAGATCTTGTTGTTGAATGATGGCACCTAATGATGGCACCGCCATCGTGCGCGTGCGTCCGGACGGCAGGCGCGCTTTCCTGTCCGGTCTGTTCGGAGCTTCGTCCGGACCTCAGCGGTCCTTGTCGTCTCGCTGCAGGTACCTACCGATCGCATCGACGACCGGCGTGCCGGCGTCAGCGTTCACCGCGTCGATCAGAACTTTTTCGAAGTACTGACTGACCTTCCATCCACGGCGGCGCGCATTGCGCTGTGCCTCGGCCATCAGATCGTCGTGCATGCGCATTGCGAAGCGCGCATTCCGCTTGTCGTTCGGGTCCTGCAGTGGGCGACCTCCGACGCGGTGCGGCCGAAGCTGCGGCGGGAGCGGCCCAGGCAGGCGCGGCCTCCAGCCCGGCGGCCGTGGCGGCAGCAATTTGCCGGGCGGCGCCCACGGATCTGGGTATTCGACGTCAAATTCGTCTTCGCGTTGTCGCGGCAGCTTCACCAATTCGGCCAGGCCGCCGGCCTTCTTGGGTTTCTTCGTTTTTGCTCGCTTTACCATGCTGCCGACGAATCCTTGAAAAGGCGCTCTTGACGTGATGTGTAAAGTCAATGATTGACATTGACAGCAAGCCTATTTTCCCGCGATTCGAGACCCAGGAGCAAGTCCGTCTCCGGGAGACGCGGCTCGCTGAGTGGTGGCTCGATCGAATCCTTGAGGACCGGGCCGACTGCGTGGCGAGGCCGCCGCTCGAACTGATCGAGGCGGCCGGCCATGGCTGACCAGAGCGCCGTCATCGCCGCCCTGCTGGATGCCTTGCCTACGGCTGACGAACCGGCCGATTGGCGGTCGGTGCCGATCCTCGACGGCTGGCAGATCCAGACGCCGAACGAACGCAATTTGCGCGTATGCGGAGTCGTCAGCGGTTCCAGAAAATTCGGCGACGGCAAGCCGATTTTCACGTCGGGCTTACGGGGCGCGGATTCCGGATTGCGCTTCGTGGTGACGCAGAACAGCGTCTACAGGCTCGGCTGGCCGGCGGGGCTTGCGCTGCTGGGCGACCCGGTGCCGTGCTGGCCGCCGGTGCTATGGATCGCGACCTGCGCAAACTGGGATGTGGCCGTTTCCGAGGCGTTGAAACACACCATCGCGCATACGATTCCGGAGAAGCTGCGGGACGACCTCGTCGCCTCTCTTCACGATGATGGAGACTGGCCGGAGTGCCGCGCGTCTTGTGCGGCCATCGCCGAAGAATTTTTCCGCGCCGGCCGTAACGCGGTCGCGGAGGCGTGGGCGCTGCTCAGCACCGATTTGCGGGTGGAACGCGACCGGAAATTCGCGGCGACATTCGTCAGCGCCGCCGCGCGGCAGGCCTACTACCAATACGAAAGGGCGCTGACCGTCGACGAGGCGTTGGCGGACAACGGTTGGCGCCGGCTCGCTGCGATGGACACCGACCAGGTCGAAAAGCTGCCGGACGACCCGATCTTCGTCGCTCGAAATGTTGCATTGCGTGCGATTGGGGTCGGCGAGGTGGGCTCGGTACTCGACGACGTGTACGTGGATCCGGGCGACGATCGCGAGCCCACCGTGGACAGGCCGCGCGTGGACGGCGTCGTCGTCCTGCGCGAGATCGGTGGAACGTCGCTGTCGTCATCCGGGAGGGAAGTGCACCGGGAGTTCGAGAAGATCGTCGGCAGGCACCTGCCGCTGGCGCCGGTCGGCGATCTGGCCGCCGTCCGCCGCGCGCTGGCGGCCGAGTTTCCGCATGCCGCCGCGCAGATCGATGTCGTGTTGTCGGATCTCGCCGTCGCGGAGCATGTCCGGCTGCGGCCGACGCTGTTCGTCGGCGAGCCGGGCGGAGGCAAATCGCGCCTGGTCAGGCGGCTGGCGGAGACGCTGAAGGTCGGCCTGCGCCGTTTTGACGGTGCGGGGTCGAGCGACAATGCTTTCGGCGGCACGCCGCGAAGGTGGAGCAGCGGCGAGCACTGCGTGCCGCTCGAAGCCGTCCGGCGTCACGGGATCGCGAACCCCATTGTTCTGGCCGACGAGATCGATAAGGCCGGCCGGTCGCGGCACAACGGCAGTCTGCAGGAAGCGATCATCCCGTTTCTGGAGGTCGAGACGGCCCGCGCATATCCGGATCCGTACGTGCAGGCCGACGTCGATTTGGCACACGTCAACTACCTGCTGACGGCCAACCGTGACGATGATCTGCCGGCTCCGCTCAAGGACAGGCTGCGGATCATCCGCCTGCCGCGGCCTGGTCCAGAACATCTGCCGGCTCTGGCGATGGGCCTCGTGGCCGACGTCGCCCGCGAGCGCGGCGGCGACCCGCGGTGGTGGCCGCCGCTCGAAGAGGCGGAGTTGGCGATTGCTGAAGAGCTCTGGAAGGGCGGCAGCATCAGGCGGCTGCGGACCATCGTCGAGCGGATTCTGGCCTACCGCGAAGAGCGACCGAGGAACTGATCATGGTTGAGTTAGGAAACGCACTGGAATTGCGGCTCTACCGCCACAGCGGGCCGCACATCGGCATGCCGGACGTCAAGCCGATAGCCGTGCTGAAGGTCTACCACGACGGCTCGATCGTCGCGTGGACGGATGAGCCGGCGTTCGAACTCGGCAAGGCGAGCATCATGCTCAAGGACGGCGAGAACGCGTGGGACACCGTCGTCCGGGCGATCCAGCGAGCACGGAAGGGCGTGCGGTGATGCGGCTCTGGATCCTCAGCGACATGCATGTCGAGCGCGGCATCGAGGACATCGCCGCCGCCGCGCCGGAATTCGACGTCTTTGTGTGTTGCGGTGATGTCTTCACCGCCGATATCGACATGGCGATCGAGATGGTCGCCTCGATCGCGCAGGGGAAGCCTGCCGTCTTCGTCGCAGGCAATCACGAATGGGCCGGCGGCGTGTTGGAAGTTGTCGCCTACAAAGGTCAGGTGGCAGCGGAGAAGCACGGCGTCTATTGGCTTGAGCTCGATACCGTCGAGATCGGCGGCATCAGGTTCGCAGGCGCCACGCTGTGGACGCCGAACGACGCGCGCTTCGCACCATCAGTAGGAGCGCTGGCGCGGGCGGAAGCCGACGTGATCGTGACGCATTTTCCACCGCCGCCCGTGATCATCCTGCCGACGCTCAGGGAAGGCGGCCTGTGGATCTACGGCCATCACCACGGTCACTCCGACCGCACGATCGCCGGCCGCCGGCTCGTCCGCAACGCGGGCTACGAAGGTGAGGCTGTCGACGGCGAGCCGGTGCGTCCGGATTACGTCGTGGAGATCGCGCCATGACCGTCTCCGAACTGATCGAAAAACTGCGGGCATATCCGGGAGACGTTCGGGTGGTCGCCGTCGGTTGGGAGACCGGCGCGGACGACATCGAGGTCCGCGAGATACGACTGCGGCCCGACGTCAACGAGGAGACATGGATGGGACCGCACGAAGTCGATGACGCCGGGCCGGAGCGCGCCGTGCTCATCGGGGATAAACGTCGGTGGCAAAGGGTAGCCCTGTGATCCAGGTCATCGTCCGCATCGTCCCCGGCGGCAACGAAAAGCGCGCCTTCGAACAGGCCGGCGCGGAGGTGACGTGCATCGGGCCCGGCGACTACGCCGTCAGCGTCGGCGAATCGCAGAACCCGTGCGTGCCGGCAGCCGATTGGTCGAGCCGTGGTCATGTGCTCGGGCACGATCGGCGGCAAAGCGTGTGGCGGCTTGTCGAGCGCGTCGCGAAGTTCGCCGGCGACGAAGCCGAGAAGGCGGCGAGGCAGCGGTGAGCGATCGTAAACCCAACCCGCGCCAGAACCCGTTCGCCATCCAATTTTTCTCGCCGTCCTGCACGGTTGCCGAACTCGTCCGGTTCTACACGCCGTTGCAGCGCCGCGAGTGGTGGCGCTGGAAGGCGCTCTGGAGGTTTCAGGTCCGGATCGGGCACCACCGAAGGCTCCGTCGACCGGATAGGAGCCCTTTGACGGAAATCGCCGCGGACACCGAGCGTCTGGAGGCTGACGGGGAGCAGAGAGAACTCGAAACTTGGCTCGCCGCCCTGACTGTCGAGGGCCAGCCGTCCGCCGATGAGCTTGCAGTCGCGTCCGTCATCGAGGCGTGGCGCTGGTCTCTCACCGACACCGCCGGCCTGTACGTCAGGGGTCTGGTCGACGGCAACGATTATACGACCGGTGCCTTGGTGGAGATCGACCGACGCCGAACGTGGGTGCGCGCCAAGGACGGCAGATTGTGGCGCCTCGGCGAGATGTAGGGAAGCTAACTCCAGTTGGCTATCCATGGGAGTTTCAGGTCCGCATTGGCACCACCAGCGGCATGGTGGCTGTATAAGGATTTTGCAGAATCGAGCCCCCGCTTTAAGGATTGGCTATTCGGATTATCGTGTGGAATGACGTCGTGGGCGTGTGGATGTTTGCGGCTCGTCCGGCGGGACCAAAAAAATCTTCGACGGCATATGTGCCCCTGGCGTCGGGGCTCAGCTGAATCGTGCCGACGTGGTAAATAGCGGTTGGGGCTGTAAAAACGCCCACGAGAGGCCAAAACCGGGGTTCGTGGTGCGTTCCACGGTCGCCGGACGCAAAGCCAAAAATCGACCAGGGATTGCGATATGCATAGCACTGGACCATGTTTTGTAGATCGGAGGCGGACGCAACAATGACGATGTCGCGCATCGAAGTACTGATGGCGGAACGGATGGAGGAGCGACTGGCTGTCGCGTCGGCCCGCACGCTGGCGACTTTAGATGCGTTAGAGAACTCCGGTTTCAAGGCTTGGGTCGTCGGGTCGCTCGCCAAGCAGACGTTTGCCATCCACTCTGACGTCGATTTTCTGGTGGATTGCGACCGCGTCTCCAAGCACGCCGCTTTCCGGATCGTGGAGGACGAGATGGGCGATTTCCCGTTTCACTTCGTTTGCGCCCAGGAACTAGACGAGGTGACCCGGCGCGACATGATGGGGGAGGCAGCAAGTGCATCCAGCATTCGCGCTCACACGCACACGCCTGGCTGAGACCAGGCTGGAATTCGACGAGTTTTTGGAGGCCGACAAAGAACAGTTGAAGCCTCTCGAAAGCAATACGCTCCGATCCGCAGGTTGGACGAGAACCGTGGCGCGAGCGAGCGGTGTCGAAGGCGTCTACACGGGCATCGAGAACGTCCTAAAGACTGTCCTCACTGTTACGGATGGTGGCGTGTTCGCTTCGGGGGAGAGCTATCACGCGCAGCTTCTCGCGCAGGCAGCCCAGAAT